>NZ_JBVKDS010000008.1:0-380705 GCF_055633695.1 Kitasatospora sp. NPDC114501
GAGTTGCCTACGCGTCACAGACACAGTCGTACCGGGTTTCACCCTCGGACGAAGGCAGAACCCGAAGACTGATCACAACCTCACACAGGCCCTAGTGCTGTGACCGAATAGGTTCGCCGGGTTGGATCACGCGGCGAGGGAGGGTCTACCGCCCCAGCGGATTCCTTTCTCGCTGCGGATGCGGGCGCGTTCTCGGCGTTGGGCTGCAAGGACGGCGGGGTGACGGGCGTTGGCGTTGCGCCAGCGCAGGTAGCGGTGCAGTGCGCGGGTCTGGACGGTGTGGTTCGGGTGGTTCGAGTTGGCGAGTGTGAACTGTCGCAGAAGTCCGAAGTGCGCCTCGATCGGGTTCGCCCAGGAGGTGTAGGTCGGGGTGAAGCACAGGTGGACGTTGTTGTTCCCCGCCCAACGGTGGATCTTCCTGCCATTGTGGGCGGAGAGGTTGTCCAAGATCACGTAGACCGGGGCCCCGTCCGGACGGACGGCGCGGATGGATCTCAGGGCGGCGAGGGTGTTGGCGATGCCTTTACGGCGGTGGTTGACGCCCCAGAGGGTGTCGTCGCCGAGTGAGTAGCAGCCGTGGAAGTAGGTGACGCCGTGGGTGCGCGTGTAGGGCGACGGACGTGGGCCGGACTTCCGTCGACGCCCCGCACGACGCCGTCCTCGTCCCGGACGAAGCCGAACTTGGTGGCGACGAAGGCCTGCTCCCGGCGGCCGGAGAGTGCCGTGGCGAGCAGCTTCTCGTCGCCTCCGCAGGCGTACATGTCCGCGGTGTCGAACATGGTGAAGCCCAGTTCCAGGGCCCGCCTGATCGTGGCGACGGCCTCGCCCTCGTCACCGGGGCCGTAGAACTCACTCATCCCCATGCAGCCGAGTCCCAGGCCGCCCACCTTCGGCCCGCCCGGGCCCAGGGTGCGGGCACGCATGATCATTCCTCCTGTTTCGGTCGATACCGGATTCGATCGCAGCGGGCCCGGGGCAACCGCCGCGGACGCGGGCCTGCCGGTAGGCCGGTAGGCCCGCGCCTGGTGCCGGTTCAGGTGAGCTGGCCGGTCGGCATGATGGTGACCTGCTGGAGGTTCACCCGCGGCGGCAGCGAGGCCAGGAAGCCGATGGTCTCGGCGACGTCCTGCGCGGTGAGCCACTCCATGGTCTCCTTCGAGCCGGCCAGCCAGTCCCGCGCGCCCTCGTCGGTGACATGGCTCTGCAGCTCGGTGCCGACGATGCCCGGCTCGATCGCGGCCACCCGCACGTTCTTCGGGCCCAGCTCCGTGCGCAGATGGCGGGAGAAGTGGGTGACGTACGCCTTCGTGGCGGAGTAGACGGCGAAGTTGGGGAAGATGTTCTGCGCCGCGATCGACGAGGTGTTGACCAGGTCGGCCACGCCGCGCTCCCCGGCCGCCCGCACCAGCTGCGGGACGAACGCGCCGGTGACGTTCATCAGGCCGGCGATGTTCAGGTCGATCTGGTGCTGCCACTGGTCGGTCGCCAGCTCCTCGACGGGGGCGGGCAGCATGACGCCGGCGTTGTTGAACAGCAGGTCCGCGCCGCCGAGTTCGGTCTCGACCCGGTCGGCCGCCGCCTGGACGGCCGCCTTGTCGGTCACGTCGGCGGCGATGGCCACGGCGCTGCCGCCGTTCCTCTCGATCCGGGCGACCAGCTCACCGAGCCGCTCGGCCCGGCGGGCCAGCACGACGACGCGGGCCCCGAGTTCGGCCAGCCTCTCGGCGGATGCCTCGCCGATGCCGCTGGAGGCTCCGGTGACGACGGCGACGCGGCCCTGAAGTGCCTTGGCGTTGCTCTGCGTTGACATGGTGCGGGTACCTTCCGGACGAAGTGGACGAAGTACGGGTTCGTGCCGTCGGGTCGTCCCGGGCACAGCTCAAGCACACCAGTCCGCCTCCCCCGGCGGGGCGCCACAACAGGCCCTGGCCAGGCAGGTACTGGCAGGGCCACCCCGGGGCTCCCCGGCGGGACACCGCCGATCCACACTGGGACCATGGACCGCAGCAAGGAGATCGCCGGCTTCCTCCGCAGCCGTCGCGCCGCGATCGGGCCGGACCGGGCCGGGCTCCCCGCCGACGGGCGGGTGCGCCGCGTCCCGGGCCTGCGCCGGGACGAAGTCGCCCGTCTGGCCGGGGTCAGCACCGAGTACTACACCCGCCTGGAACAAGGGCGCGCCCGCAACCCCTCCGCCGAGGTCGTCGCGGCCCTGGCCCAGGCCCTGCGGCTCGACGCGTCCGAGCGCGAGCACCTCACCGACCTGCTGCTGCCCGACCCGCAGGCGGCGCGCCGCACCCCGAACCGGCCCCAGCGGGTCCGGCCCGGCCTGTACCTGATGCTGGAGACGCTGAGCCGGGTGCCGGCGTTCATCCTCGGTCGCCGCACCGACGTGCTGGCCGCCAACCACCTCGCCAGGGCCGTCCTCACCGACTTCGAAGCCCTGCCCGCCACCCGGCGCAACCTCGCCCGCTACTACCTCCTGGACCCGCAGGCCCGCGAACGCGTCGGCGACTGGGAACGGATCGCCGCGGAGACGGTGGCCGTCCTGCGGCTGGAGGCCGGCCGCTACCCGGGCGACCGCCGGCTCGCCGACCTGGTCGGAGAACTCACCCTTGGCTGCCCCGAGTTCTCCAGGTGGTGGAACGACCACAAGGTGCTGCGCCGTACCCACGGCGCCAAGCACTACGTCCACCAGGTCGCGGGCGAACTCCACTTCTCCTACGAGTCGTTCCAGGTCACCGGCGACAGCGAGCAGACCCTGTGCGTCTACAACGTGGAACCCGGCTCCGACACCGCCCGGGCACTCCGGCTCCTGAGCGACTGGACCGCGCCCGAGCTCGCCGCCCCGTCCACCGGCTGAGGTGACCGCCGGCGGGCAGGGGCGTCCCACCGCCGTGGCTCCCTCCCGGGAGGGAGGCGCGGCCCCGCCCCGGCGGGATCCGCGGGGCTCGCCTCCCCGGTTGACTCGGGGCATCGACGACCGGGGAGGCAACCATGCCGCGCAAGCGAATCGGACGACTACTGGCTCAGGCCGGGGTGGCGGTCCTGCTGGCCGGTGCGGCCGCGGTGCCCGCCGCGGCCGCACCGGGGACGGGGCCGGCCGACATCCGGGCGGCCGTCGAGGCGGTGCCGGGCCTGCGCGTCGTGGAGGAGAAGCCGGCCGCGCCCGGGTTCCGGTTCTTCGTCCTGACCCTGCACCAGCCCGCCGACCACCAGCACCCGGAGAAGGGCGGCTTCGAGCAGCGCCTCACCCTCCTGCACCGGGGCACCGACCGGCCCACCGTCCTGTTCACCAGCGGCTACACCGTCCCCACCGCGCAGTTCCGCTCGGAGCCCACCGAGCTGCTGGACGCCAACCAGGTGAGCACCGAGCAGAGGTTCTTCGGCGCCTCCCGGCCCGAGCCCGCGGACTGGACCGACCTCGACGTCCGGCAGGCCGCGGCCGACCACCACCACGTGGTCGAGGCCCTGCGCCAGGTCTACCGGGCGGCCTGGATCTCCACCGGCGGCAGCAAGGGCGGCATGACCACCGTCTACCACCGCCGCTTCTACCCGCAGGACGTGGCCGGCTCGGTCGCCTACTCCGCGCCGAACAACGTCGACGACCACGAGGACTCCGCCTACCTCGACTTCCTGCGCACCGTCGGCACCCCCGGATGCCGTGACGCCCTCCAGGCCGCGCAGCGGGCCCTGCTGGAGCGCCGCACCGCCCTGGTCGCCAGGTACCAGGCCTGGGCGGACTCCCGGGGCGACGGCTTCCAACTGGTCGGCAGCGCCGACAAGGCCTTCGAGATCGCCGTGCTGCGGGCCCCGTTCATGTTCTGGCAGGGGCGCGGCCAGGGCGCCTGCCCGGCCGTACCGGCTCCGGACGCCACCGACGACGCGCTGTACACCTGGCTCTCCGACGTCGCCCAACTCCCGGTCTACGCCGACTCGGTGGCGAACCAGTTCGTCCCGTACTTCTACCAGCTGGGCACCCAGCTGGGGTACTTCCCGGTCGAGACGGCCCACCTGGCCGACCTGCTCCGACACCCCGGCGCCACCGAGCCGCGCACCTTCGTCCCCCGCGACATCCCGCTGCGCTACCGGCCGCAGGCGATGCGCGACGTGGACCGCTGGGTCCGCACCCGCGGCGACCGGCTGATGTTCGTCAACGGCGCCGCCGACCCGTCCGTGGCCGAGCCGTTCCGGCTGGGACAGGGCACCCGGGACTCCTACCTGTACCAGGTGCCGGGCGGCACCCACGCGGCACGCATCGCCCAACTGCCCGCCGCCGACGCCGCGGCGGCGACTGCCACCCTGCGCCGCTGGGCGACGGGGTAGCGCCCGGGAGTGGCGCCCGGTGCGAGGCGGGCCCGGTGTCCGATTCGTTCAAGACCGGGCGGGTGGGGGCGCCTAGCGTGGCGGGCATGGACAGCACATCTGCACCGCGGTTCGCCTTCGTCGGGTTGGCCGTTTCGGACATGGCGGCCTCGGTCGCCTTCTACCGGCGGCTGGGGGTGGGGTTCCCCGAGGGGGTCGAGGGGGAGCCGCACGTCGAGGGCGGGTTGCCGGGCGGGCCGCTTCTGGTGCTCGACAGCGAGGCCACCATCCGGTCGTTCCACCCCGGCCGGCGGCCGCCGAGTGGCGGTACGCGGGCCGCGCTGGCGTTCCGCTGCGCGGGTCCCGCACAGGTGGACGCGCTGTACGAGGAGCTGACGGGCGCCGGGCACCACGGGGAACTGGAGCCGTGGGACGCCTTCTGGGGGCAGCGGTACGCCGTGGTGCACGATCCGGACGGCAACGGGGTGGACCTGCTCGCTCCGCTGTAGCGCTAGAGGAGCAGCGCGGTGACCGGCATGCCCGCCAACTCGCGTACGTCACGGGCCAGGTGGGACTGGTCCGCGTAGCCGGTCCGAGCCGCCGTGTCGGCGAGCGGGACGCCGGAGCGGGCGAGCGCGAGGGCGCGCCGCATGCGCAGGATCCGGGCGAGGGTCTTGGGACCGTAGCCGAAGGCGGACAGCGAGCGGCGGTGGAGTTGGCGCGCGCCGAGGCCGACCGTCTCGGCCGTCGCGGCTACGGACCGTCCGGCGGCGAGGGAGGCGGCCACCGCGCGGATCACCGGGTCCTCGGGCTGCGCCTCGGCGGCCAGGCGCAGGGCCAGTGCCTCCAGTGCGGCGGCCGGATCGGGGGCCGCGTCGATGCGTCCGGTGAGCTGCCGGACCTCGGCGGCGGGCCGCAGGTCGGCCAACTCGACGCGGCGGTCCCGTAGTTCGTGCGCCGGGACACCGAGCAGGGCGGGGGCGGCGCCGGGGCGGAAGCGTACGCCGGCCCACGGGCCGTGCAGTCCGGGGCCGGGGTGGAAGGCGCGGGTGTCCGGTCCGGCGACCAGCAGCCGCCCCTCCGTCCACAGCAGGTCCATGCAGCCGTCGGGCAGGACGGGCCCGGCCTGGGCGGAGTCCGTACGCTCGGCGCCGGTACGCACGAGGGCCCGCTTCGTCCAGACGGCCGCGCCGGGTAGCCGGGACGCGCGCTCCCGGTACTCGGAGGGGATGGAGGACATGACGCGAGGCTACGCCCCGCAGGACGGGGGCGTGGACGCCGACGGCCCCGGCCGCACGAGGCGACCGGGGCCGGACGGGACGGACGGGCCGTGAGGGCCGGGCTCAGCCGACCGGCTCGGCCGTGGGCTCCGCCGGCACCCCGGCCTCCGCGGCGGCGGTCTTCCGCCCGTCGCGCATCAGCACCAGGGTGAGCGCCGCGGCCGCGACGACCGCGATACCGCCCACCGTGAAGGTGGTGGAGGTGGCGGTGTTGAACGCCTCCCGGGCGGCGGCGACCAGTCCGCCGTCCCCGGTGGAGCCGGCCACCGCGAGGGCGCCGGTGATGTCGTGGCGGGCGGCGTCGGGGGCGGCGTCGGGCATCGCGCCGGTGTAGGTGCTGGAGAGCACGGTGCCGAGGATGGCCACGCCGAGCGCCGCGCCGGACTGCTGGATGGTGTCGTTGAGCGCGGAGCCGACGCCGGCGTGCTCGCTGGGGATGGCGCCCATCAGGGCGTTGGCGGCGGCCGGCATGCCGAGGCCGGAGCCGATGCCGAGCACCAGCATGGCCATGGCGACCTTGGTGAAGCCGTCGCCCACCGAGAGGGTGGCCAGCAGGCCGAAGCCGCCCGCGATGATCAGCATGCCGATCGAGGTGAGCACCCGCGCCGGGACCTTCTTGCCGAGCACCGCGCCGAGCGCGTTGAACACCAGCGAGGCGATGGCCAGCGGGATGAAGGCGAGGCCGGTGTCGGTGGGCGAGAACTCCAGCACGAACTGGAGGTACTGGGTGAGGACCAGCATCAGTCCGCCGGTGGCGAAGGTCAGCAGGACGAGCGAGAAGCTGGCCCCGGTGAAGACCCGGTTGCGGAAGAGCTTGATCGGGACCATCGGAGAGTCGGTGCGGACCTGCCGGACGGCGAAGCCGGCCAGCGAGGCCACCGCGAGCAGCAGCGCGCCGAGGGTGCTGGCGCTGGTGAAGCCGTCCCGGGGCAGCACGATGATCGACCAGACCAGCGCCGTCATGCCGACCATCGACAGCACCATGCCCGGCAGGTCGGGGCGGCGCCACGGTCCCTTGGACTCCGGCATCAGCAGCATCGCGGCGACGATGGCGACCGCCGCGATCGGCACGTTGAGCAGGAAGACCGCGCCCCACCAGAAGTGCGCGATCAGCGCGCCGCCCAGTACCGGGCCACCGACCAGGCCGATCATGGCCACCGCGCTCCAGGCGGCGATCGCCTTCGGGCGCTCCTCGTCGTCGAAGACGGTGATCAGGATGGAGAGCGTGCTCGGCATGACCAGCGCGCCGCCGACGCCCATCAGGACGCGCCCGGCGATCAGCTCACCGGGGCTGCCGGCGTACGCGGCGACCAGTGAGGCGGCGCCGAACAGCACCAGTCCGACGATCATCACCTTCCGCCGTCCGAAGCGGTCGGAGAGGCTGCCCGAGGTGAGCAGCAGGCCGGCGAAGACCAGGATGTACGAGTCGATGATCCACTGGATGTCCTGCGCCCCGGCCTTGAGGTCCTCCGCGATCGGCGGGATGGACACCGTGAGCACCATGTTGTCGATCACCAGCACCAGGCTGCTGAGGCAGAGCACGACCAGGATGAGCCAGCGCTGCGGATGCCGTTCCACGGCGTTTCCCCCTTCGGACTTCGGATTCGGTGCGGGGCACACCGCCCTCCGTCCCCAGGGGAACGGTGTGCGCCGCTCCGAACACTGTACGGACACCGCACACTGTTCGCAACGCCGTACGCCGTTCGATCTCCGCACAGCGTTCGCCCCGCCGTACACTGTTCGCATCAGCCTGTGGCGCTGTGCCGGACCGGCCCCGGTCCGGACGACTGGTGAGGAGAGCCCGATGACGGCCAAATCAGAGGACGGAACGACCCCCGGCATCCCCACGCCGTGGAACCGCCCGCAGCGACGGCGGGAACAGCCCGCCCTCAGCCGCGAGCAGATCGTCTCCGAGGCCTTCGCCCTGCTGGACTCGGACGGCATCGAGGCGCTGAGCATGCGCAAGCTCGCCGCCCGTCTGAACGCCGGCGCGACCTCGCTGTACACCCACGTCGCCAACAAGGACGAGCTGCTCGCCCTGGTCGTCGACCAGATCTTCGGCAGCCTCCCGCAGCCCGACGCCGAGGGCTGCGAGGCGCCCGACGTCTGGCGTGCGAAGGTCATGGAGCTGGCCGAGGGCATGCGCGCGGCCATCATGCGCCACCCGTGGATGGTCTCGGTGATCGGCGACGTCGGGATGATCTACCTCGGACCCAACTGGATGCGGCTCTCCGAGACCTTCCTGACCGTGATGGAGACGGCCGGCTTCGACACCGGCGAGGCCAACGACGCGATGAGCGCGGTGATGGGCTACACCATCGGGACCGCCTGCGTGGAGGCCTCCTGGGTGCACGCGCTGGCCCGCAGCGGCCAGGACGAGCAGGAGTGGATGAACCGGCTCCTGCCCGCCGTCATCGAGGCCACCAAGGAGTTCCCGCGACTGCACCGGCTGTACACCACCGAGGTGCCGGACGAGATCGCCGCGGGCCGGGACAACGGCTTCGCCCGCGGGGTCAACGTCATCCTGGACGGGGTCGAGGCGTCCCTGGCCGCCCGGCGCCGGGGCTGAGCGGCCCCGCCCGGCCCCCGACGGCACCCGCGCAACTCCCGCTCAACTCCCGCTGAGCGCCTGCACGTCCGCGTAGCCCGGCACCGGCCCGACCGGCTCGCCCGCCGCGACGGCCGCCGCCGTGGCCAGCGCCGCCGCCAGCGCCGCTCGGTACAGCAGCGAGCCCAGGCTGACCCGGGCCACCCCGAGCGCGGCCAGCTCGGCGAGGCCCGGGCCGCCCGGCGTCCAGAGGACGTTGAGCGGGGCGGCGACCGCGCCGACCAGTCGGCCGATGACCGCCGGATCGGCCGGCCCGGGGACGAACACGCCGTCCGCGCCCGCCTGCTGGTAGGCGTCCAGGCGCCGGAGCGTCTCCGCTTCGGGGTCGTCCTGGTCGCACCAGTAGGTGTCGGTGCGGGCGTTCACGAACAGCTCCGGTACGGCCGCCTTCACCGCCGCGATCTTCGCGGCGTGACGGGCGGGCGCGGTCAGCGTGCCGTCCGCCCGGCCGTCCTCCAGGTTGATGCCGACCGCTCCCGCGCTGGCCAACTCCGCGGCCAGCTCGGCGACTTCGTCCGGGTCGTCGCTGAACCCGGACTCCACGTCGACGCTGAGCAGGAAACCGCCGCGTCCGAGCCGGCGCGCCAGCCGTACGGTCTCCGCACGGGTGGCGGAGGCGCCGTCGGGCAGGCCGGCGACGGCCGCCACGCCCAGGCTGGTGGTGCCGATCGCGGGGTGGCCCTGGGCGGCGAGGGCGACGGCCGAGGCGTGGTCCCAGGCGTTGGGGAGCAGCAGCGGGTGGCCGGGGCGGTGGTGCAGGGCGGCGAAGGGGGTCATCGGGTCGTCTCCCTCGGCTCGTTCGCGAGGGCTCCGGTCGCGCCGAGCGGGCCGGCGGTCGTGCCCGCGGGGCTTCCGGTCGTGCCCGTCCGGCCTCCGGTCGGGTTCGCCGCGCTGCCGGCCGGTCCGGCCGCGCCCCCGGACGGGTCGGCCAGGTGCCCGACGGAGTCCGCGTAGTAGTACCCGGCCTCGGAGACGTGGCAGACGATCTGCCGGAAGCTCCAGCCCGTCCCCGGCGAGTCGTCCAGCCGCTCGTCCGGCAGCGCGGCGACCCGCCGGGACCAGATCCCGGCCAGCCGGGTCAGCCGGCTGCGGGCCTCGTCCAGGTCGGCGGTGGTGAACGGGGCGAGGTCGGCCGGGGTGGTGATGCCGGAGGCGTGCCAGCGGTCCGGCTCGGTCGGTTCGCCGACCAGCCGGGCCTCCAACTCGGCCAGGTGGTCGAGGAGATGGTCGGTGATCCGGCGAACCGCCTTGTGCGGCGTGTAGGTTCGGCCGTCGCCGTTGACGACCGGGCGGCCGTCCCAGACCGTCCAGCCGGCCGCCTGCGCGAGCACGTGGCCGACCATCTCCGGTACCAGGGCGGCGAGTTCGGCCTTCCCGAGGTCCAGAGCCGGAGGCGTTTCGGTGTCCGCGGGATCGGAGGCGCCGTACTGGATGCCCTCGGCGATGGCCAGGGCCTGCGAGCGGCCCGGGCAGCTCCGGGGCGGGGCTCCGAAGGTGAGCGCGACGCCCTCCGGCGCGCCGGCCTGGGCGGCCGCGACGTCCAGCAGGACCATCGTCCCGGCCGGTACCGCGACCCCGCCGACCTCGGTCGGCCGGGCGGCGAGCCGCCGCATCGTCCGGACCGGCGGGTCCGAGCGCAGCACACCGGCCGGCCCGTCGCCGTTCCGGCGGGCGGCCTCGACCAGCGCGGCGGTGGCGTCGCAGGCCTGGACGAGCAGGCCGATCCGGTTCGCGGCCGTCTCCTCGTCCCCGTCCCCCATCGCGGGCAGCAGCCGGGCCACCGCCGCGTCCGCCGCCGTCACGTCCGCCGAAGGGTCCGCCGCCGGGTCGTCCGACATGTCGGCGAAGTACGCCCGGGACACCGCCGCGACATCCCGGGCCACGGCCTCCGGGTCGGCCAGGCCGAGCTCCGCCGCGAGCACCCGGACCACCCGCAGCCGCACGTCGGGCTCGAAGCCCCCGGCGGCGGCCACCCGCAGCCGGGCCGGGTCCAGCCGCTCCAGGTCGGCCAGCACCAGCGCCCGGCGCCGGGCGTGCGCCTCGCCGGAGCTGAACCGGGCGACGGCGGACCGCAGCCAGGCCACCGTGCCGGGGGCGGCGCCGGGCGCGAGGGGCGCGGCGGGCAGCGGGACCAGCGCCGGGTCGGCCAGGGCCGCCGTCACGTCCTCGTAGCGGGAGAAGGTCATGGTCGCGGGGTCGGAGACCACCGTGGTTTCGCTCATGCCGTCATCGTGGCCCCGGGTCGTTTCGGCGCCGGCCGAACCGTGCCGGGGCCACCCTGGAGGCATGTCTCCGGCTCCGCTCCCCCACGCGGCCCCTCACCTGTCCCCTGCCCCGTCCCCTGAACCGTCCCCGAGCCCCGACCATGGAGGCATGACGCTCGCCGCCCTCGCCGCCCTGCTCGCCGACCCCACCCGCGCCGCCTTCTGCACCGCGCTGCTCGACGGCCGCGCCTGGACCGCCGGCGAGCTGGCCCGGCACGCGAGCGTGGCGCCGTCCACGGCCAGCGAGCACCTGTCCCGGCTGATCGCGGGCGGGCTGCTGGCCGAGGAGCGGCAGGGCCGGCACCGGTACGTCCGGCTGGCCACGCCCACGGTGGCCACGCTGATCGAGGACCTCACCGTCTTCGCCGAGTCCGGCTCCGGCCACGCGACCGCACCCCGCAACCTCGGCGAGGCCACCCGGCTGAGCGCCGAGGCCCGCGCCCGTACCTGCTACGACCACCTGGCCGGGCGCCTCGGCGTGGCCGTGTCGGACGCGCTGCTCGCCCGGGGCCTGGTCACCGAGGAGGGCGGGCTGGCCGTCACCGGGCGCGGCCGGGACTGGCTGGCCGCGCAGGCGATCGAGCTGCCGCCGCGCGCGGGCCGTCGGGGCGGACGCCCGGTGGTGCGCGGCTGCCTGGACTGGACGGAGCGCCGCACCCACCTGGGCGGGGCGCTGGGCGCGGCGCTCTGCCGGGCCGCGCTGGACCGTGCCTGGGTGGAGCGGATCGGCTCCGGCCGGGCCCTGCGGGTCACCCCGGACGGCGGCCGGGCGCTGCGCGATCTCCTGGGCGTGGAGCTGCCTTGACCGTCGTCCGGGCGGCCGAGAGCTGCCCGGCCGGCCGACCACCACCGGAGCCCGCTCAGCCCATCGACTTCGCCCCGTCCAGCGACTCCCGGATGATGTCCGCGTGCCCGGCGTGCTGCGCGGTCTCGGCGATCAGGTGCAGCAGCACCCGCCGGACCGACCAGGCCGTGCCCGGCGGGAACCAGGGCGCGGGCGGCAGCTCGTGGGCGAGGTCGAGGTCGGGCAGGGTCCGGATCAGCTCGTCCGTCCCACGCGCCACCCGCTCGTACTCGGCGAGCAGCCCGGCCAGCGTGTCGCCCTCCACCATCCGGAACTGGGCCGCCCAGGTGTCCGCGTTGTCGGGGCCGTGCTCCCCGTTCCGGCCCCGCATCGCCTCCGCGCCGCCGGTCATGAACCGCGCCCAGCGCGCCTCGACCGCCGCCACGTGCTTGAGCAGGCCGCCGAGGCACAACTCGCTGACCGTGGTGCGCTCGGCCGCCTGCGCGTCGGTGAGGTCCCGGGCGGTGCGCCGCAGCAGGTCGCGGTGCTTGTCCAGCGTCTCGACGAGTTCCTCGCGCTCACCCACGGCCCACCCCGGTCCGTCGCCCCGCAGGCCACCGTCCCGCAGCCCGTCCTCCCACACCCCACCGCCCCATCAGACGTCCACCGTCTTCGGCGGCTCGCCGACCGTCCGCCCGAGGTCGATCAGCCCGAAGGCCGCACCCTGCGGGTCGCCGACCGCCGCGAACCGGCCGAACGGGCTGTCCATCGGCCCGACGTACACCTTGCCGCCGCGCGCCGTCAGTCGCTCGATCGCGGCGTCGGTGTCGTCCACCGCGAAGTAGACGCTGATGTACGAGGGGGCCTGCGGCGGCAGGAAGTCGCCCTCCGCTCCCATCCGGCCCAGCACCGGCCGGTCGCCGACCTGGAACATCCGGTAGTCGAACTCCTCGGAGTCCATCCTCGTCACGCCGTACGGGAACACCGCCGGGAAGAAGGCGTCCGCCTCGGCCGGTTCGCGGGTCACCAGTTCGGCCCAGCTGTACGCGCCGGGCTCGCCCTGCTTCTCGAAGCCCTCGTGCCGCCCGGCCTCCCAGACGCCGAACACCACCCCGGCCGGGTCCTTGGCGATCACCATCGTGCCGAAGTCGCCGATCTGCATCGGCCCCATGACCACCTCGCCGCCGTTGGCGCGGATCCGCGCCGCGGTGGCTCCGGCGTCCGGCGAGGCCAGGTACAGGCACCAGGAGGACTGGGCCTCCACGCCGGGCATCGGCGGCACGACCGCGGCGACCGCCTTGCCGTCCGAGTACGCCTGGGTGTAGCTGCCGAACTCCGACGAGCTCTCGCCGAAGGTCCAGCCGAGCACGTCGCCGTAGAAGGCCTTCGCGCCCTCCACGTCGGTGAACATCGCGTCGGCCCAACAGGGTGTGCCCTCAGGTAGCGCAGCCATCTCTCTGCCCTCGTGTGTCGCGAAGTGCGCGCGCCGGAGGGCGCACGCCGACCCCCGGTTCGCCAGCCTAGCCACGGGGCGGCGCACCCGCGCGGCCTGAACTCCGCGCGGGTGCGCCGCCCCGGTGGCGGGCTTCAGCGGCTCACGGGCTTCAGCGGCTCACCGGTGTCACGGGCGCGGCGTGCCCGTCCCCGCACGCGGCGAGGGCGCGCCCAGGCGCAGCGAGGACGTGCCCAGCCCGGTCGGCCCGAGCGGCACCGCGGGCGCCGGCACCGCCGTGGAAGGCGTGGAAGCCGTGCGAGCCGTCGGCGCCTCGGCCGCGGCCGCCGTGGCCGCCCGCCGGAGCTGCGAGGCCTCCGCCAGGTCCCGCTCGGCGCCGAAGTGCCGCTCCAGGTCGGCCGTGCCGTAGCGGAGACAGCCCTCGTGCCAGTTCAGGATCCCCGCGAGCCAGTTCTCCAGCTCCTCCACGTACCCGTCGAGCATTTCCCTGGCCGCCTGCGTCAGCCCGAAGTCCTCGTACACGACCGGGAGTTCCTTCTGCGCGACGTGCTGGAACTGGTCCAGCCGCGAGTGCATCAGGTCGTCGACGATCCGGACCGCCGACTCGTAGTCGCAGTTGAAGAAGTTCTGCACCACCAGGACGACGTTGTGCAGCTCGCCCTCGTACTCGACCTCCTTCTGGTACGAGAAGAGGTCGTTCATCATGCACGCGTAGTCCATCGCGGAGTTCTCCAGCGCGCGCATCGAGCCGTGGTCGTACACCTCCTGCGGGACGGCCTTCCCGTGGCCGAGCCGGGAGAGGCTCGTGGTGAGCTCGGAGCCGAAGGTGGAGCGGCGCATCTCCAGGTAGTCCACCGGGTCCGGGATCCGGTTCTGGATCTGGTTGGTCAGCTCCCAGATCCAGCTGTCCAGCATGGTCTCGACCGCCACCCGGAACCGGCCCCGGGCCTCGACGGTCATCGGACCGGCGGTGCGCTCCCAGAGGTCGGCGAGGCTGCGCTCCAGCGCGTTGCCCGGCTCCGCCGCGGGGGTGCCGTCCACCGGCATGAACAGCGACAGCCGCGCGTTGGCGACCTTGGCGCCGGCCAGGTCGCGGGTGTGCCCGAAGGCCCGGGGGTAGTAGTCGTCGGCCCAGGTGCCCCAGGCCAACCAGGCGGAGGCGATGTCGAGTTGGTCGGCCGTGGCGTCCGGGTGGATGCCGGCCGCGCAGAGCGGGAGGTCGTAGTCGCGCATCGACTCGGCGTCCCAGATGCCGGAGGCGGGAACGCCCGGCTCCGCCGCCAGCAGACCCATCCGCTCGGCCCACTCGATCACCCGCTCCCGGGCGCCGTCCAGGTGAGGGCTCAGCCGGAGGTCGTACGGCAGCCTGAACTCGGGCAGCAGGGAGGGGCCGACGGCCCGGTACGGCACGTGGCTGTACGACCGCGCCCGCCGCCGGGCCGGGCCCGCCGCTCCCCGGGCCGCCGACCCCGCGCCCTCCTTCGCGGAGGCGGCCTGGCCTGTCGAGGCCCCCGCGGCCGTGCTGCGCAGGATTTCCAGCGCCGCCGTGCCGATGCCGCCGATCGCGTACTGGTCCCACCAGTTGCCGCCCCCGGACCCGCCCGGCAGCCCGGGCAGACCCTCCGGTGCACCGCCGGAGCCGGGCGCCACTCCGCCCGAACCGCCCGGACCGCCGAAGCCTCCCGAACCCGCCGCCGCGCCACCGCCGTTCATGTACCGGCTGGACCGCAGGTGCCACTCGTGCCCGCCGGACTGCCAGTCCTGGAGGCCCTTGACGTACGCCATCACCCGGGCACGGCCCGCCGGGTCGAGCCCGGTCTCCGCGAACAGCACGGGCAGTTCGGTGAACACGGTGCTCTCGAACTGCTGGAGCCGCGAGGTGAGCAGGTCGTTGACCGCATCGGCGGCCTCCTGGGTGGAACACTCCAGGAACCGCTCCAGCACCAGGATGCCGTTGCTCAGCTCGCCCTCGTCCTCCACCTCCCGCTGGTACGAGAAGATGTCGTTGCGCAGGTGCACCCCGTCGGAGAAGGCGTCCATCAGCACCCGCAGCGCCCGCGAACCCGACACCTCCGCGGGCACCTCGGCACCGGCCGCGTACTCGACCAGCTGCGCGGACCAGGGGGCTCCGCCGACCTTCCGGCGCATCTCGATGTACTCGACCGGGTTGGCCACCCGGCCCTCGTTGATGTTGGCGAGCTCCCACAGCGACTCGTTGAGCAGGTTCCGGGTGCTCTCGGCGAACCGGATGCGCCAGTCCTCGCCCATCACCGGCACGGTGCGCCGCCACAGGTCGGCCAGGCCCGCCTCGACCGGGTTCTCCGGCTCGGGCAGCTCGGCGGCCGGGTCGGCCGGCATGAACAGCGGCAGCCGGTCGAGGTGGGCCTTGCCCGCCTCGCGGTCGTTGGTGCGCTTGTACATGTCGAGGAAGTGGTCGTCGAAGAAGAAGACCCACACGTACCAGTCGGTGACCAGCGACAGCGCCTCGGCGGAGGCGTCGGGATGGGTGTACGCGCAGAGCAGGCCGTAGTCGTGGGCCTCCAGATCGGCCTGATCCCAGATCCCAGAGCCTTCCAGCATCCCCATCTCCCGGGCCCAGCCGGTGGAATGGGACCGCGCCTCCTCCAGATGAGGGTTGAGACGTGCCGGGTGCGGCACGTAGAAGGACGGCAGTTCGAACGGCTGGGTCACGGCTGCAAGCCTTTCTGGACACGTCGAGTGGACCAAGGATGACCCGCCGTCAGCTCACCGCACCGGCACAACAGAAACAGTCATATGAAATGACTCGCTCCACCCACGCAAATCCACTCCCCCGGCCGAGCGCTCCCACACCCCGCGTCCGCCCCTATGCAGCCTGTGCCCGCCCCACACGCCTGACCTGGCCGCCCTCCAGGTAGGCTCCAGCCGTCACTCCTGAGCCTCACCACCCCGCCCGTGTTCCGGGGAATCCCCGTTCATGGAATGACCGTTCATCGGCCCCTCGAACTTCGCGAAGCTTCCGCCAGACTCCTTGGTCGCGCACTCGTCCGCCGATCCAGGCTGAGCGGGCGCGCCACCGTCCTCCCCCAGGAGCTTTTCCCGGATCAACCGGGCGAACTCCGGTCGGCCAACCGCTTTTGTGCATGCGGCCACCCGGTGTGTGTAAACCTTCCGCTCGACGGAATCCTCGGCCAGATCCACGTCGTCCAGTAGTTGCCTCAACGGCCCGATCACGGCCGGCCCCCCGGTCGGACCGTATGGCCCCACCGGCGCGGGCGGACCGGCAGCGGTCCCATCCTCATCGTCGTTCCCATCGTCGTCCGGGAAGGAATCCGCTCCAGGCACCAGGTGTTCGTAGAGCTCGCTCACCGGCTCGTCGTTGGCCGCCGCCGAAAGCTGCGCGAGCGGGCCGATCATGTCAACGGCGTCCCTGACCTTGTCATCGTGACGAGCCAGCCACCACACGACCGCGCTGCCAGGCGACTTCAGGACGTCATCGCCCAGATAAGCCCTCCGATTCTGCTCGAACCGAAGTTCGGACTCCCAAACCTCCTCGGACTTCCGCACTTCGGACAGCTTCCCCAAGCGGTTCCGGTCATCGTCCGAAAGCCTGAGTTCGACCCGACCGCCCATCGCTTCCACCAACCCCAACGGATCACGGCTCGGAATGCCCAGAGTCCCGTTCAGGCGGTGCACCAGAAGGTCAGGCCGGCCCGGGTCCCCGTGCTCGGTCACCTCCTGGGCCCGGGCCAGCACCATCTCGGCGGCGAGCCCGGCGGGATCGGCATGCACCAGCCCGGTTGAGTTCGGAATCGGACGCCACCACACCCTCGCCGAGAAGATGAAGTCGTAGTCCGGCGCACGGCTCGGCAGTGCCACCTCAGCCACGTACGCGTCTTCCCAGGCCCGCTCCGTCAGCTCCGGCTCAGCGGGTGTCCCGGGCTCCACATGCGGCTTCGGATTCCGCGCCGACGCGATCAGGACGGCCAGTACTACGGCCGTCATCGCCGGCATCGACCACAGCCAGGCCGGCCACCTGGACGACACCCCCAGCACCACAGTCACCGCCCCTGCCGCGAGTGCCATCCCGACCAGCGGCAGCTTCCCCGTGCCTGTCATCGTCCGCTCCCCTCGGCCGTCCCGACCAACGGCTCGATTCCCTGTGCTCGGTCGATCGCCTGGCAAAAGCGCGTGGCCACCTCCGTCCGGGGCGGCAGCCCCGGAGCGTCGTCCGACACGGTCGCCCAGTCGTACGCCAACAGGTAGTAGTGACTCAGCGTTTCAATCCCGCCGTCAGCTGCGGCGATCAACAGTTCCGCCAGCCGCTCACCGCCGTCCCGCTCCTGGCGTGCGGCGGACAGCCAGGCTTCAACACCGGTGGCCCAATCCGTCCGCGGTACCAGTTTCAGTACCGATCGCCATCCCCGCACGAAGTCCGGCGTCCGTACCCGCCCGGGTTGGTGTGAGACGAGCGCCAGGAAGATCTGTGCATCCTGCAGCCAAGGCTTCTGCTTTTCCATCCCGTCGCACACCCGACCGAGCAGTCTCAGGTACAGCCTGGTCTCCGAACGAGCAATCTCGAGGAGGGCGCCCAGAGCCTCTGGAGCTCGCCGTGCCATGTGGTGGATCCGGACGAGTGCCTGTTCGGGGTGGCTCGGCGCCATCACCTCCGAACAGACCCGAACCAGGGTCTGGACCGTGGAGGGCTCCAGCTTCTCCTTCGTGACCTGCTCGTAGATCCACCCGCGGAAGTTCGTTCCGTGAAGTTCGTGTGACAGCGCACGTTCCAGGACCACGGTTGCCTCGTCTCGACGTTCAGGGTCCGCGGCCCACGCTCCAGCAAGCCGTTGCAACACGTCGAGATCTCCGACGCGAAGGCTCTGATCGGTGAACCGGCCCACGAACGTGGCCCGGTCCTCCAGGTCCAGGCATCTCCCACGATCGTTGACCGTCTCCGCCACCCATGCCCCGAAGTGTTCTCGAAAGGCCGGGAAGTAGGTCCAGAAGTGATCCCGGACCGCTCCGCCGTACGCCAGCGACGTGAAGCGGATGCGTCCGGCGGGATCCACCTCCACGGACACTTCCGCCAACCGCTCTGCCAGATCGGCACATTCAAACCCCGGCTTTTCGTCAGGGGTGTGCTCAACTTTCCCGAGCAGGGTCTCAGTGCACCGGAAGACCGCATCCGTGGTGGCGGTTCCTTCGAGCATGGCCGCCGCCAGGAGCAGTGCTCGCTTCCGGCCCGTGGCGAGTGCGGCCACAATCCGTGCGGCTTCCTCAGTGCGATTGCTCCACGCAGCGAGCGCTGTGGCGAGCCAACCGCCGATCCCAGCCGCCCTGTCCAGCACCCGGGCTTGGCCAGTCAGAATCGCAAGGCGCTGAATGTCACGCATAGCGAAGTCGGCCAGCTGGTCGAGAAAGCCGAGCTCCCGAAGCTCCATCGGATCGTACGGCACTCCCTCGACATCGAGATGCCGACGAAGAACCGCCAACTCACGGGGCCTTCCGATCTGTTTCACCACCGTGCGCAGCTGCGGCGGAACCAGTTCGTCCTTCAGCGAGGGAAGCGCAACGGCAAGCCTGGCTTTACTGTTCTCCGTCCGCCCCCAGAACTCGCTCAACAGTTCAGCCGCTTTGGGGTAGGCATCCTCCGCAAGTGCGGAAAGATCGAGCAGGCAGAAGTCGTCCGCCGCCAGGCCGGGGTAGTCTTCCCGCTCACCGGAAAAGGGGATTTCAACCACCCGTCCCCTGCCGTCCGCAACCCAGTGCAGCGCCATCACAGCAGCCGTTCGGCGTCCGCATCCCGGCGGCCCGTCGACCAACACGACCCTGCCCGACTCGGCGAGGTCGGCCTTCAGGTCCCCGAACCCGCTCGGCGGAACGAACCTGGCGCCGAGCCGGCGGCGCTGGTCCAAGGCCACCGACCTCGGATCCGATGGGGGCCTTCTCCCCCATGGTGATTCACTGCCGAGGAAGATGTTCTGGGCGCCATTTCCGGTGTGGGTTGGACCGAACGCCTCTCCGATACGGGTCCCGCCCGAGGAGTCGCTCACCGACGCCGGCCCTCGCGGTCGCCGCGAGGACCGAAGTTGTTGTTGACAGTGCCGCGTTCGACGTAGTTGCTGCCGTCGCCGTGGAACTCGACGCCACCGTTTCGAATCGTGTTGTGCTGCGTGCCGTTCCCGGTGTGGACGGGACCGCTCGCGTTGTTGATGAACGTCCCCACGTCGCGTCCCACGTTGCCGATCCCGCCGCTCTGGTCGTGCCGGTAGTCCCCGGCCTGCACCACGCTGCCGTTCACCCGGCCGATCTCGTTGTGGGTCTCCGCCGCGCCCGCCGCCCTGGCGATCTGCCGCTCCGCCTCCGCGAGCCGGGGGATCGCCTCGGCCAGGTCGTCGCCGAGACGTCGCAGGCAGCTCTCGGCGTCGCGGTTGGAGTACCGGCGGTACTGGCAGTCGGCCAGCTCGGCGATCTCCGGCGGGAGGAGCCGTCGGTCGAGCCGTGTCGTGCTGCCGACGAGCACCGGAACCACCCGGGCTCCGCTCTCGAAGGCCTCGATGATCTCCCGCCTGGTCCAGTCCTCTGGGTCGTCCAGCGCACGTCGGCCGTCCGCCGTACGGGCGTCGGCCCAGCCCGGACCGATGACCGCGATGAGCACGCTGCTGCGGCGGACGGCGGTCAGCAGTTCCCGGGGGAAGGAGCGGCCGATCTTGATGGACTTGCTGGCGCGGAACACCCGCTCGGTTCCGAACCGCCGGGAGAGCTCGCGCTCGATGACGGTGGCGGCGGTGTCCTCGTCGCTGGTGCGGTAGTTGACGAAGATGTCGGGCATGACGGAATCACCTCTCCAGGTGAGTTAGTGAGGGAGGGATGGCGTGGCGGCCCGGGGACGGGCCGGGGCTCGGACGGTCTACGGGTGCAGTGCCCGGGCGAGCAGGGGCTGGAGGTCCTGCACGGGTCGGCTGGCCCGGAACCGGTGCAGCTCGCGGGCGAGACTGCGGACGTCCGATCGGATGGTGGCCGACCGCAGGGCCGGGATCAGGGGCAGGAGCTCCGCGGCGAGTGCGCAAGCATGCTCCGGTTCGCCCGCGGCCGCGTGGGCGAGGGCGCGCCGGATGCCGTACCGGGCACGGCTGCGGACGGCGTGCGCCGGGATCCTCGGATACTCGTGGTCCAGCACCTCGGCGGCCTGGCCCGGGCGGCCGAGGTCGTACAGGCACCAGCCGGTGACCATGGCGGCCGGGTCGGCCAGGTGGGTGGTGCCGAGGAGGGGGGCACCGCCGTTCTCGGCGTCGGCCCTGGCCAACAGTTTGCGGGCTCTGTCGAGGCTCCGCAGACAGGCGGTGTGGTCGCCGGTGAGAGCGTGGCCCTGCGCTTCCCGCTGTGCCGCGAGGCCGCGGATCCGTGGCGGCAGGGCGTCGTCCTGCGCCGGTTCGACCAGTTGTACGGTCCGGGTCCCGTCGCCCGCGTAGAAGGTGACCAGGGCGCGTCGGACCAGCGCGTACGACGCCAGGTCGCGGTCTCCGCCGGCCTGTGCGAGTTCGACGGCCCGAGCGGTCCACCACAGCGCCGAAGCGTTGTCGTCCGCCTCCTGCGCCATCCAGCCCGTGTACTCCGCGTACCGCGCGGCCAGCACGAGCAGTCGGCCCCGGTTCACCGGGTCGGTCCGGTCGGCGAGTTCGCGCAGGGTGTGGGTCTGGACGGTGAGCAGCGGGATCAGCGTGCCGGGGTCGCCGGACTGGCCGAGCTGCCGCATCTGGTCGAATTGGGCCCGGAAGATCTCCACCGGGGCGGACTCCGTGACGGCGGTCGCCGAGGCCGCCGTCGGCAGGGGCGCTCCGAGGCCGCCGCCGAGCAGAGAGGTGGCCCCGACGGCAAGCAGTTGCCGCCGTCCGAGGGATCCTGGCCGACCTGAGTCCTCACGGTCTCCCCCGAGCGGCGGCTCCCTTTTGTCACGGGTGCCGTTCCGGGTGGGGCCGCCGGACTGCGACGGCTCGGCCGCGCCGCGTACGGCCAGCAGCCGCTCCAGCTCGCCACCCGCGTCGAGCTGCACGTCACAGCGGCGGGCCAGCTGGGGTGGGGGCGGCTTGTGGCCGCGTTCGATCTTGCTCAAGTGGCCCTTGCTGTAGCTGAGCAGTTCGGCCAACCGGGTGAGGGTCAGCCCGGCGGCGATCCGGCGTCTCCGCAGCTCCGGCCCGAACTCGCCGGACGACGATCTGGACGCGCTCATGCCAACCCCCATCCTGGATCCGAATGCCCTGGCATCTGCTGCGTGGTGGGCCGGAAGCGGTCACCCCTCGCTTCCGCCTGGAATCTTGGCATGCGATCAAGCCGGCCAAACGGGGATCGGCAGGGTTTCCCGTTTCCTCTTTCCACCTCGAATGGCCATGCGAACAAAACGAGTTGCCGACATGTCCACGCATGGGAACGACACGAATGAATGAACACGCGCCCCGCCGGGGCGGGCCGAGGTCGGCCCGCCCCGGCGGGGCGGAGGCGGCAGCGGAGCGCGGGCGGAGGCCCTGCTCAGGCCGCGAAGGCGAGGACGAGGGAGGCGGCGACGGGCGCCATGTAGACGAGGGGGAAGGGGACGTGGGCGTAGGCGCGGGCGCGGAGGACGGTGACGACGGCGCCGAGGAAGTAGAGGACGATGCCGACCGCGGCCGCGTAGCCGACGGCCGGGACGGCGAGGCCGACCAGCAGACCGAGGGCACCGGCCGCCTTGGCGACGCCGAGCCAGGTCCACCAGGCGCGCGGGACGCCGTATTCGGCGAGGGGCTTCACGACGTACTCGGCGCCGGCGAAGACGGAATAGGCCGAGAAGCCGACCATGAGGGCGCCGAGGACGGTGACGACGGTGTGGGCGACGGACATCGGAGGGCTCCCCATTCGACGGCTGTTCGGTTCGACACTCCCCTGACCCGGGGCGCCCGGCGGGTGTGACAGGCGCGGGCAAAAAATTGTCCGCCTCACCCCGTTGCCCCGCCCGAAAACCGCTCCGCCGACGAACAATGCCGCTCTGACAAGGCCTTGAACAGACAAGACTTCCCCGGATACGGGCGTGTTGACCGCGTACGCCAACGCCGCTTCCACCAGACTGGGCGCCGACCCGACGTCAACTCCGAGGAGGGCAAGCCCATGAACGTCACCGTTCGGCTCGCACAGCAGCCCGAGGCCGACGAGCTGCTCGGACGCAGTGCGCTCGCCGCGCTCGTCGGCATGCTGCTGGACCAGCAGGTCCCGATGGAGTGGGCGTTCACCGGCCCGCTGACCATCGCCCAGCGCCTCGGCCACGACGACCTGGACGCCCACGAGATCGCCACCTACAACCCGGAGGAGTTCGTCGCGCTCCTCTCCGCGAAGCCCGCGGTCCACCGCTACCCGGCCGCGATGGCCAAACGGGTGCAGCAGCTCTGCCAGTTCCTCGTCGCGCAGTACGACGGCGACGCCGCCGCGCTGTGGAAGAACGTCCGCACCGGCAAGGAGCTGCTCAGCCGGCTCAACGCCCTCCCCGGCTTCGGCAAGCAGAAGTCGCAGATCTTCCTGGCCCTGCTCGGCAAGCAGTACGGGGTGCGGCCCGAGGGCTGGCGGGAGGCGGCCGGGGCGTACGGCGAGGAGGGCGCGCACCGCTCGGTGGCCGACATCACCGGCCCCGAATCCCTCGTCCTGGTACGGGAGTTCAAGCAGGAGGCAAAGCGCGCCGCGAAGGAGGCCAAGGCCGCCGCCAAGCCGCGCACCACCACCCGCACGACCGCCGCCCCCGCCCCGTCCGGTGCGCGCTGACCGACGGCCGATCCACCCGCCCGACCGCACCGGGGCCGGGCCTTCCCAGAGCGCGACGCGGGCCCCGGCCGCGCCGCGCGACCGGGGCCCGCGAACGGGAGTGCTCCGTCAGGCCAGGACGGGCTCCCGCTCCTGCGCGCCGGAGCCGGCCACCGGCCCGACCGCCCTGCGCCGCCGCGGCAGCGCGAACATCAGCAGGAACACGGCGAGCAGCACCCCGGTGACCCACCACATGGCGTGTACGAAGGCCCCGCCGAACGCCGTCCCGACCGCCTCCGGCGCGACCACGTCGTCCATCGCCCCGAAGAAGGCCACCGACACCAGGCCCAGCCCGAGCGCGTTGCCGACCTGCTGCACGGTGTTGATCAGCCCGGACGCCGAACCGGCGTGCTCACGCGGCACCTCCGCCAGCACCGCGTCGGTGATCGGCGCGACGATCAGCCCCATCCCCAGGCCCATCACCACCAGCGGCAGCGCCATCTGCCAGGCCGCGATCGCCGTCCCGTACCGGTCCGCCTCCCAGATGTAGACGAGCACGCCCGCCGCCATCACCAGCGCGCCGGTCTGCAGCACCTTCCGCCCGAACCGCGGCACCAGCTTCTGCACCGACAGCCCGGCCGCCGTGGAGACCGCGATCGAGAACGGGATGCCGGTCGCACCGGCCTTGAGCGGGCTCCAGCCCAGCCCGACCTGCATGTAGAGGGTCCAGACCAGGAAGAAGATGCCGAGCGCCACGCCGAAGGCCAGCTGCACGCAGATCCCGGCCGCGAAGGACTTCACCCGGAACAGCGCCAGCTCCACCAGCGGCGAGCCGTCCCGCCGCGTCTTGACCTTCTCGTACACCACGAACAGGACGAACACCGGCAGGCTCCCGGCCATCGACAGGTAGCCCCACAGCGGCCAGCCGGCCTCCCGGCCGTGCGTCAGCGGGTAGATCAGCATCAGCAGGCCGAGGCTGGCCAGCGCCACGCCCACCAGGTCCAGCTTCAGCGCCTGGTCGGCCTTCGACTCGTCGATGAAGCGGCGGCCGAGCAGCAGCCCGGCGATGCCGACCGGCAGGTTGATCAGGAAGATCGGCCGCCAGGCCAGGCCGAACAGGTCCCACTCGGTGAGCAGCGCGCCGATCATCGGACCGGAGACCGCGCCCAGCCCGACCACCGCGCCGAACAGGCCGAACACCTTGCCGCGCTCCTCCGCCGGGAAGGTCGCGTGGATGATCGACAGCACCTGCGGCACCATCAGCGCCGCCGTCCCGCCCTGCAGCAGCCGGGTCGCGACCAGCATCTCCGGGTCGGCCGCCAGCCCGCACAGCGCCGAGGCCAGCGTGAATCCGCCGATCCCGATCAGGAACACCCGCTTGCGGCCGTGGATGTCGCCCAGCCGGCCGCCGGTGATCAGCCCGATCGCGAAGGCCAGCGCGTAGCCGCCGGTGACCCACTGGAGGGTGCTGAAGGAGGCACCGGTGTCCTGCTGGATGCTCGGGATGGCGATGTTGACGATGGTGACGTCCACCAGGTCCATGAAGGAGGCGACCATCACGATCGTCAGCGCGATCCACCTCCGCCGGTCCGCTGCCGCGGTGGTCATTCCGTTGTCCTCTTTCTTCTTCACGTCCGGGACGGTAACGGGGATATAGGTCAGGAGCTGTCCTAGTGGGTCCGGCATCCTGGACGGCATGAGTGACACCCCGGCCCGGCTGCTGAACCTGCTGTCCCTGCTCCAGACCCCGCGCGAGTGGCCCGGCAGCGAACTCGCCGAGCGGCTCGGCGTCAGCACCCGCACCATCCGGCGCGACATCGACCGGCTGCGCGAGCTCGGCTACCCGGTGCGGGCCAGCATGGGCGCGGTCGGCGGCTACCGGCTGGTCGCGGGCACCGCGATGCCCCCGCTGCTGCTGGACGACGACGAGGCGGTGGCCATCGCGGTCGGGCTCCGCGCGGCGGCCGGGCACGCCGTGGTGGGCATCGAGGAGGCCTCGGTCCGGGCGCTCGGCAAGCTGCTCCAGGTGCTGCCGGGCCGGCTGCGGCACCGGGTCGGGACGCTCAACTCCGCGACCATGCCGCTGCTCACCGGGGACGGGCCGACCGTCGACCCGGAGGACCTCACCGTGCTCGCCCGTGCCGTCACCGCCCGGGAGCGGCTGCGCTTCGGCTACCGGGCGTACGACGGCGCCGAGACCAGGCGGCAGGTCGAGCCCGAGCGGCTGGTCTCGGTGGGGCGGCGCTGGTACCTGGTCGGCTACGACCTGGACCGCGCGGACTGGCGGCTCTTCCGGGTCGACCGGGTGAGCGACCCGGCCGCCACCGGCGTCCGGTCCACCCCGCGCCGGCTCCCCGCCGAGGACGCCGCCGCGTACGTGGCGAGCAAGCTGCACCGGCCCTCACCGAGCGGCACCGTGGTCGCCACCGTGCACGCCCCGGCCGAGCGGGTCCGCCACAGCCTCAGGTCGGGTGACTCCGAGGTCGAGCCGATCGACGGGCACAGCTGCCGGCTCCGCTCCCGCTCGGACTCGCTGGAGTGGACGGCGATGCGGCTGCTGTCGCTGGACTGCGCCTTCGAGGTGCACGAGCCGCCGGCGCTGCGCGAGCACCTGCGCGGGCTCGCCGCCCGCGCCCGGCACGCGGCGGGCGCGGAGGGCACGGAGGGCGCGGCGGGCGTGGAGGGCTAGGAAGGCCAGGACGCCGGAACGGCCGTGGGGGTCAGGCCGCCACCCGGAACCAGCCGTCGCCGGACCGGAACCAGAGCACGCCGTCCCGGCCGTACGCGCGCTCCCGGTCGAGGTCCCCCGGGGCGGCCACCCGCTCGCGGCGCACCTCCCGCCAGCCCTTCCGGCTCTCCCGTTCGCACCGGACCAGCTCACCGTCGGGCTGGAGGAACACGGCCCGGTCCCCGGCGATCGCGAAGCCCACCGGCTGCCGGGCCGGCAGCCGCATGACGACCGGCTCGTCCCCGGTGGGGTCGATGCCGGTGAGGTGGCTCCGGTCCCCGTACCAGGCGAGCCAGGCCCGCCGTCCCTCGGTGGCGGCGGCGAGGCCCTCCAGGGGTTCGTCGCCCAGCGCCTTGAGGTCCGGCCGCCAGACGGTCCGCCCGGCGGTGTCCAGTCCGAGCAGGCCGCACCGGCCGAGCGGGTTGTCGCCGTAGTTGCCCTCGTCCCCGAAGGCCAGCCAGATCCGGCCGTCCCGGTCGGTGATCAACGCCTGGACGTCGTCTCCGAGTTGCAGCTCCCGGGCCGGTCGGCCGTCCGCGCCGAACACCTGGCCGTTGTGCTCCCAGCCGTCCGCAGTCTCCTCCGCCCGGCGCCCGGCCAGCAGCACCCGCCCGCCGGGCAGCAGCGCCAGCAGGTCCGGCGAGACCTGGGCCCCGGCGAGCGGCACCCGCCACTCGCCGTGCGGGCCGTGCACCACCACCTCGCCGTCGAACGGCAGCCGGGCGGCCGGCCACGAGCCGACCGGCGCCAGGCACCGCTCCGGTACCAGCAGGACGGCCAGCTGCCCCTGCGGCCCGACCGTCCAGGTCGGGGCCCGGCGGCCCGCCCGGACGTCCTCCTCGGGCAGCCGCCAGACCTCGACCGGACGATCAGGCGTCACCAGTGCTCAGACCCCGTACTCGGCCGTCAGCAGCGCCCGGCCCAGGGTGTGGAAGGTGAGGTTGAAGCCCACCTGGGCGGGCGGGGTGTCGGCGGCGACGTCCAGCTTCTCCACGTCCAGCGCGTGCACCGCGAAGACGTACCGGTGCGGGGCACCGGGCGGCGGGGCGGCGCCGTCGTACCGGTTGCCCGGGAAGTCGTTGCGGCCGTGGAAGGAGGCCTCGCCGGGCAGGCCGGCGTCCGAGGAGCCGGCGCCGCGCGGCAGCCCGGTGGTGTCGGCGGGCAGGTTGAGGGCGAGCCAGTGCCACCAGCCGGAGCCGGTCGGCGCGTCCGGGTCGTAGCAGGTGACCGCGATGCTCCGGGTGCCCTCCGGCAGGCCCGACCAGGCCAGCTGCGGCGAGAGGTTGCCGCCGGCGTGGACGAACTCCTGGCCCAGCGTGCCGCCTTCGGTGAGGTCCTGGCTGCTGAGCTGGAAGGACGGCACCTGCGGCAGGAACTCGTACGGCAGCGGCGGACGAACACTCATGGGGTGGTCACCTCTCACGGTCGGAATGACACGAGTCACTGTAATGGGGTGCACGGCCGATCCCGGCGCCCCTACAGTCGGTGCCATGGCCGCCAAATTCGCCCAGTTGTTCGCCGATTCCCGTCGCGCACTGTTCACCATGCTCGGCATCCAGGCCGTCATCTGGTCGGTGCAGGTGGTCAACTGGCTGGACGACTACGGGCTGTCGCGGGAGTTCGGCCTGCGCACGGAGCAGGTCGGGGACCTCCCCGAGATGTTCACCATGCCGTTCCTGCACTTCAGTTGGAGCCACATCGAGGCCAACTCCTGGCCGCTGTTCGTGCTCGGCTTCCTGTCCGCGTACCGCGGCATGAAGAAGTTCCTGCTGGCCAGCCTGGTGATCCTGGTGTCCGGCGGGCTGCTGGTCTGGCTGCTGGAGAGCCCGAACACGGTGACCGCCGGGGCGAGCGGCATGGTCTACGGCTATCTGGGCTACGTGGTGCTGCGCGGCGTCCTGGACCGCAACGTGCTGGACGCGGTGGTCGGCGTCGTCATCGCGGCGGTCTACTCGACGATCCTGATCGGGGTGCTGCCGGTCACCCCGGGCGTCAGCTGGCTGGGCCACCTCGGCGGGCTGATCGGCGGACTGGCCGCCGCCGTGCTGCTCCGCGAGCGGCGGGCCGCCCGGAAGGCCGCGCCGGCGACCGTCCCGCAGGCGACCGCACCCGACAGCCCCGGATCCGCCCTGCTCAAGCAGTTGGACGAGCTCGGCCTCTGAGGCCGTCCGCCGCGTCCGGAGCATCAGGTATAGACCAATCCCACCCCTGCGGCTAGCGTGGATCGCTCACCCTCCCAGCTCCGGAGCCGCACCGTGCAGTCGTCCGTCCTCGCCTTCGCCACCGACCTGCTCGACGAGGGCGCCGACACCTTCTTCGGCAACCTCGCCGACCGCGCCGGGGTCGGCGGCGTCACCCTCGCCTCGGTCTACCACCAGGCCCGCGACGTCTTCCCGCACAACCCCCGCCGGGTGGTCCGCTACCTGGAGCCGGGCGCCGCCTACTTCCGCCCCGACCCGGTCCGCTGGCGGGGCCGCCGCCTGGCCCCCGTCCCGTCCACCGCGCTGGGCGGGCGCGACCCCTTCGCCGAGGCCGCCGAGGAGGCCCGCCGCCAGGGCCTGAACCTGCACGCCTGGACGGTCTTCTGCCACAACGACCGGCTCGGCTTCGCCCACCCCGACTGCGCCCCGGCCAACGCCTTCGGCGACCGCCACCTCACCGAGCTCTGCCCGGCGAACCCGGAGGTCCGGGAGTACGCGCTGACCCTGGTCGCCGAACTGGCCCGGTACGGCGTGGACGCGATCCGCGCCGAGTCCCTGCACTTCCACGGCCTGCGCCACGGCTACCACCACGAGCGCTACTTCGAGGAGCTGGGCCCGAGCGCCGAGGCGCTGCTCGGGGTCTGCTTCTGCCCGCACTGCCGCGCCGCCGCCACCGGTGCCGGCGTCCCGGCCGAGGAGGTGGCCGAGGCGGTCCGCACCGAGCTGCGCCGCCGGCTGGCCGACGAGTCCGCGGCCGCCGAGCCCGCCGACCTGAGCGCCCTCGCCGACGGCGCCTTCGCCGCCTACGTGGACGCCTCCGCGGCCACCGTCACCTCGCTCGCCGCCGAACTCACCGAGCAGGCCCGCCGGCACGGCATGCGGCTGAGCTTCATGGACGGCGGCGGCCCTGGCACCGGCTGGCTCTCCGGCATCGACCTCCCGGCCCTCGCGCTGGTCACCGACCAGATCGAGACCCTCGGCTACGTGAGGACCCCGGAGGCGGTCCGGGAGAAGATCGCCGCCTTCGCCCTGCACGGCGTCCACCCGCGGTCCATGGCGGTGATCATGCGCCCGATGTCCTCCGACTGCGACGGCCCGGCGAACCTCGCCGCCAAGATCGCCGTGCTGCGCCGACTCGGTGTCCCCGAGGTGGAGTTCTACCACTACGGCCTGATGCGGCTGTCCTCCCTGGACCGGATCGGCGCCGCGCTCGCCGGCTGACCGGATCGGCACCGGGCCTGCCGACCGCCCCACCGACGCCCCGCCGACCGCCCCGTCAGCGACGCCGCTTGGACGTCCCGAACAGGCTGCGCGAGATCTCCTGCCCGAGCTGCCGCCCGGCCGAGCGCGCGAAGGACTTCACGGTCGGGTTGTTCAGCAGCGACCCGAGCAGCCCGCCCGCACCCGACTGCTCCCTCACCCGCTCCCCCGACTCCGCCCGATCCCCCCGCCCCGGCGCGGGCCGCTCGGCCGGCTCGGGCCCGGTCGGCGCCGCCTCCGGCCGGGGTGCGCGCGCCGCGAGCTTCTCGTACGCCGACTCCCGGTCGACGGCGTCCCGGTAGCGCGCCGTCAGCGGCGAGGCGTCCACCACCGCCCGCAGGTCCGCCGCCTCGATCGGCCCCATCAGCGACCGCGGCGCCCGCAGCCTGGTCGCCGCGACCGGCGTCGGCGCGCCCTTCTCGGAGAGGACGGTGACCACGGCCTCGCCGGTGCCCAGCGAGGTCAGCACCGCGCCGAGGTCGTACGAGGAGCGCGGGAAGGTCGAGACGGTGGCCTTGAGCGCCTTGGCGTCGTCCGGGGTGAAGGCGCGCAGCGCGTGCTGCACCCGGTTGCCCAACTGCGCCAGCACGTCGGACGGGACGTCCCGCGGCGTCTGGGTCACGAAGAAGATGCCGACGCCCTTGGAGCGGATCAGCCGCACGGTCTGGGTGATCGCCTCCAGGAAGGCCTTGGAGGCGCCCTTGAACAGCAGGTGCGCCTCGTCGAAGAAGAACACCAGCTTGGGCCTGTCCAGGTCGCCCACCTCGGGCAGCTCCTGGTAGAGGTCGGCGAGCAGCCACATCAGGAAGGTGGAGAACAGCCGCGGCCGGTCCTGCACCGCGGGCAGTTCCAGCACCGAGACCACGCCCCCGCCGTCCGGGGTGGTCCGCAGCAGCTCGGCGGTGTCGAACTCGGGCTCGCCGAAGAACGCCCCGGCACCCTCGTTCTCCAGCACCGTGAGCGCGCGCAGGATCACCCCGGCGGTGGCCGCCGAGAGCCCGCCGATGGTCCGCAGTTCCTCCTTGCCCTCGGGCGAGGCGAGGAAGGCGATCACCGCGGTGAGGTCCTTGAGGTCGTAGAGCTCCAGGCCCTTGCCGTCGGCGTAGTGGAACACCAGGCTGAGCGAGGACTCCTGGGTCTCGTTCAGGTCGAGCACCTTGGCCAGCAGCAGCGGCCCGAAGCTGGTGACGGTGGCCCGGATCGGGATGCCCGTACCCTGCCCGCCGAGCGCGTAGAACTCAGCCGGGCAGCCCCGGGGCGCCCACTGCTGCCCCACCTCGGCGGCCCGGGCGGCGGTCCGCTCGCTCGGCGTCCCGGGCGCGGCGACGCCGGAGACGTCCCCCTTGATGTCGGCCAGGAACACCGGCACGCCCTGCTCGGAGAGCTGCTCGGCGATCAGCTGGAGGGTCTTGGTCTTCCCGGTGCCAGTGGCCCCGGCGACCAGCCCGTGCCGGTTGAGCACGCCCAGCGGGATGCGCACCCGGGCGTCCGGGTACGCGGTGCCGTCCAGCAGCACCGCGCCGAGTTCGAGCGCGGGACCGGTGAAGGCGTACCCGTCGGCGATCTCCCGGACGGCCGGCGGGGTGAGGTCGGAGGACATCGGTGCACACTCCTGAGCGGATCGGAACGCTTCGGAACGGTTCGGCATCGGCTCGGAACCCGATCGGCACCGGGCGATGTTCGCGACATTTCCCATCAAACAGCCGCATTCGTCCACGCGCAGTTCACACCGGCGCGCGTGGCGGCGCCGCGGCTGCTGCGCCATCCGCCGCCCAAACGGTAGGCTTTCCGTGTGATCTTCAAGCGCATCGGCAATGGGCGGCCGTACCCGGATCACGGCCGGACGAGCACCCGCCAGTGGGCTGACGTCGCCCCGCGCCCGGTGCGACTCGACCAGCTGGTGACCACCAAGGGGCAACTCGACCTCGAAACCCTCCTGGCCGAGGACTCGACGTTCTACGGGGACCTCTTCGCCCACGTGGTGAAGTGGCACGGCGACCTCTACCTGGAGGACGGCCTGCACCGGGCCGTCCGGGCCGCGTTGCAGCAGCGCCAGGTGCTGCACGCCCGCGTCCTCGAGATGGAGTGACGGCCCCCGCCACCGGGACCGTCGGACCGCCACGGGCTTTTCCGGACCGCCCCCTCGCCACCCGGCGGAGGGCGGTCCGCGCGTACCCCGGTACCCCCGTTCGGGTACCGGGGTACGCCAGATGATGATCGTTTAGTACCTTCGAGGCCGTACGGCACTACGCTGCTGACTACGGCCGCGACCAGGGGATTCCGCCCGCAGCGGGGGAAGTCCCCACCCGGCCGATCCGTCATCCCGACCCCGCCCCGGCACGAGGGGGAGACAAACCGTGAGCATGTTGACTCCCCAAGGCCTCAAGGGGAAGCAGTACCGGGTCACCGGCAACACCTACCCGCGGTTGGGCCGGCCCCCGAAGAAGAGCCGCAAGGTGATCGCCGCGCTCGCCGGCCTGCTCGCCCTGGCCCTGATCGGTCTCGGTGGCGTGCAGCTGTACGACATCTTCACCGGCAGGAACAAGAACGCCTCGGCCCAGGCCTGCGCGACCCCGTCCGGCAAGGCGCTGGCCGCCCCGACCCCGGGGGCCACCCCGGGCGCCTCCGGCGCGCCCGCCGCCGCGCAGGGCGACCCGCACGCCGTCCCGCAGCCCGCCGCCGTCACCGTGAACATCTACAACGCCACGACCAAGGCCGGTCTGGCCGGCCGGACGGCCGAGGAGTTCAAGAAGCGCGGCTTCGTCATCGGCAAGGTCGGCAACGCCCCGGCCGAGCTGGACAAGAAGGTGCCCGGCACCGCCCAGGTGATCGCCGGTCCGGCCGGCGCCGGCGCGGGCACGCTGGTCGGCTCGCAGATCGCCGGGGCCGCCGTCACCGCCGACGCCCGCACCGACGCCACCGTGGACTTCGTGATCGGCGACAGCTACAACGCCCTGCTGGACGAGACCCAGGCGGCCGCCGCCCTCGCCCTGGCCACCAAGCCCTCCCCCACCCCGACCGCCACCGGCAGCTGCTGAGGCACCGGACACCGAGAGCCCCCGGCAGACGCAGTGCCGGGGGCTCTCGGTGTTCGGTGGTTCGGGTGGGGAGGCTCAGCCGGCCGTGCCGTACAGGCGGTCGCCCGCGTCGCCGAGGCCGGGGACGATGTAGCCGTTCTCGTTGAGCCGCTCGTCCAGGGCGGCGGTGACCACGGTGACCGGCAGGCCCGCCAGCTCCCGCTGCATCACCTCGACGCCCTCGGGGGACGCCAGCAGCACCACGGCGGTGACGTCGGTGGCTCCGCGCTCGATCAGCATCCTGATCGCGGCGACCAGGGTGCCGCCGGTGGCCAGCATCGGGTCGAGCACGTAGACCTGGCGGCCGGAGAGGTCGTCCGGCATCCGGGTGGCGTAGGTGGAGGCCTCCAGGGTCTCCTCGTTGCGGATCATGCCGAGGAAGCCCACCTCGGCGGTCGGCAGCAGACGGGTCATCCCGTCCAGCATGCCGAGGCCGGCCCGCAGGATCGGGACCACCAGCGGTCGCGGGTAGCTGAGCCGGGTACCCAGCGTGACCGCCACGGGGGTGGTGATCTCCACCTCGTCAGTGCGGACGTCCCGGGTGGCCTCGTAGGCGAGGAGGGTCACCAGTTCGTCCGTCAGGCGACGGAAGGTCGGCGAGTCGGTGCGCTCGTCGCGCAGGGTGGAGAGCTTGTGGGCGACCAGGGGGTGGTCGACGACGTGGAGACGCATGTACCGAGGTTAGCCCGGTCCTGGACGGGTGTACGACCCGCCGTGCCCCAGCCGCGCGCCGGTCCGGGTGACGTTCCCGTGACACGCCGTGACCCACCGCGAATGTCCGGACGGAACTGCCCCCTGTGGTATCAACCGGGCCGTTCGGGGAATGTCACCTCTTATGACGAGCAACCCGAACGCCGGGGACGGCTCGAAGGACGAGCCCGTCGACGGGACGGGCCGCAGCCCGGGCCCGCCGTACGACCACCCGGAGACCGAGGCGGAGCGCCGCAAGCGGCGGGCCGTCTTCCTGCGCGAGCTCACCGAGGCCCGCGAGCTCCGGGAGCGGGTGCAGCCCCGACGGACCAAGGAGCGGCGGATGCGCGAGGCGATGCGGATGCGGACCTTCCGGATCTGACCCGGCCCGGACGAGGCCCGGGCACCGCCCCGCACCGCCCGACGCGCTCCTGACGCGCGCCCCGCAGCACCCGGGGCGGCCCGCGAAACGGCCCGCCACGACCCCGACGGGCGTTCGGAGCAAATTTCGACCGGCCTCGGACCGGCCCGCCGCGGCTTCGCCGTCCGCCACCCGGTCCTTCCGACACGACCTGCAAAGACGCGCTGCCGAACACCCCCCGCGAGGGCGGGCTTTCTGTCACGATTCCGATGGGACGGTCCGAACAAGCGGGCCGCCTCTGGCGCGGGGGCGGCCGGATTACCGCGTTGCCCGTACGCGCCGACAGCCGAGGCCGATGATCTTGGGAGTGTCCCTGGTGGCGTACTTCGCTGCAGTGCTTGCTCGCACCGAGGACGGGTGGGATGTGAGCGAGACGGAACTCGACGACGTCGAAACCCTGGCCGATCTGACCGATCTGGCCCGCGACGCCGCCCAGGACGACGACAGCGTCCTGATCTTCATCGAACAGGAGGACGTCTGGTTCGCCGTCGTCCGCGTGGACGGCGAGGAGGACCCGCGGATCTTCGTGTCGGACGGCGCCGCGGCCGCCCGCAGCTCCTACGGCTCCGTCCTCACCGACGAGTTGGTCGACCAGGCCGGCGAGAGCGAGTTCGGCGACCTGGACCACCTGCTGGACGAGACCGAGGAGCAGGCCGAGGAGCGGGACGAGGAGGACGCCGACGCCCGCGGCGGCGTCCCGGTCGGCCCGCTCGGCGACGCCCACCTGCTCACCGAGTTCGGCTTCGCCTCCGACGCGCTGCTCGCGCTCAGCGGCGAGGGCGCGGTGCCGGGCGACGCCCTGGAGGAGATCGCCGAGGCCCTGGGCTGCGGCGAGGTCCTGGAGGCCGTCCGGTAGCGGGGTCGGTCATGCCGGTGTCCTCCACCGGATACCCGACACTGGATGCCATGCAGCCCGCATCCACCCCACTCACCGTCCCGCCCGTCACCCCGCTGCCCGCCCCCGTCCGCCCCGACCCGGTCCGCGACCGCTGGGCGGCGCCGATGCGCCTCGCGATGGCCGAGGCCGCGCTGGCGCCGGCCACCGGGGACGTACCGGTCGGGGCGCTCGTCCTGGACCCGGACGGCGAGGTGATCGGACGCGGCCACAACGAGCGCGAGGCGGTCGGCGACCCGACCGGGCACGCCGAGGTGGTCGCGATCCGGCAGGCGGCCGAGAAGACCGGGCAGTGGCGGCTGAGCGGCTGCACGCTGGTCGTCACGCTGGAGCCGTGCACCATGTGCGCCGGCGCCATCGTGCTGTCCCGGATCGACCGGGTGGTCTACGGCGCCCTCGACGAGAAGGCCGGCGCGGCCGGCTCGCTCTTCGACGTGATGCGCGACCGCCGGCTCAACCACCGCCCCGAGGTGATCTGGGGTGTCCTCGCCGACGAGTGCGGCGAGCAGCTGCGCGCCTTCTTCGACACCCACCGCTGAGGCCCGCCGATCGCCGTAGCGGTACGGATTTCGTGACTGCGCCACACCTCCGGTAGAGTTCCTCTCGGTAGCGTGTCCGAGCGGCCAAAGGAGCACGCCTCGAAAGCGTGTGTGGGGGCAACTCCACCGTGGGTTCGAATCCCACCGCTACCGCTCGAAAGCCCGAGGGCCCGTCCGATCCGGACGGGCCCTCGGCGTTTTGTGCACCAGGCGCGACTCACGCCCGGTGCCGGGCCTGCGCGGGCACGAGGAACGGCTCCGTACGCCGGGCTGATGACCACCGGTGCCCGGTCCGTACGGAGCCTGGAGGGGGAGCGGCTCGGGGGGACTGACCGCTCCCCCCACGGAGTCCCACAACCGGCGCCGCGTCGGGGGGAAGCCGCGGCGACCGGTCCCACAGCGGGGAGCTCCGGATCCACGTGCCGGGGATTCCTGCCAGATCCTCGACACGTCCTCCATCCTGCCGCCCGGGCCGCGGCCGGGCCCCCGGAGAAAGGCCCCACTCGCGGGGACCTTCGTCCCGCCGGCCGAACGCGTCGCACACTTGATAGCCCGTCCGGGTGGATAAGCTGCCCCTGCAGGCCGCTCGGGGACCGGAAGGCGGCGGCCCACAGCTCGGAGGAAGGTCACCCGATGGCGCAGGCGAAGAAGATCGGCACGATCCTTCTGCTCGTCTTCGTGCTCTACTCGATCATCACCTCGCCCTCCCGGTCCGCCGAGCTGGTCCAGCTCGGGTTCGAGGGGATCTCGAACGCGGCCAAGGCGGTCGGCACCTTCATGACCGGTCTGATCAAGTGACGGACGGCCTCCTCCCCTCCGGATGACAACCGGCCCCGCGCACCGGCTACGGTGAGCGCGACCCTCTGTCCCCGTCCGCGAGGAGCGGCAATCGTGATCCGGCACCTGGTCCTGTTCAAGCTCAACGAAGGCGTCCGCAAGGACGAAGAGCGCGTGCTCGCCGGCGCCAAGGCCTTCGACGCGCTCGGCGCGGTGATCCCCGAGCTGCGCGAGTGGGAGTGCGGCTGGAACACCACCGAGCGCGACATCGCGTACGACTACGCGATCAACAGCCTGGTCGAGGACCGCGACGCCCTCCAGGCCTACCTGACCCACCCGGACCACCAGGCCGCGGCCGACCTCTGGCGCGAGTTCGCCACCTGGGTGATCGCCGACGTCGAGGTCTGAGCACCCGTCCGGCTCCGACCCGTCCGACCCAGCCCGTCCGAAGCCCACCCCCGGGCCCTTCCCCCGGACGGACCGCGGCGCCCCGTCCGACCTCCGGACGGGGCGCCCTGCTCTGTCCCGGAACGACCCTTGCGGCGCTTCGCCGGCCGGCCCGGGAAAGGTTGAACGCCCCACCAACACACCTCCGTCGGGTGCTTGCCCGACGTGTGCCCACCTTGTGATGCTATGACCGGTTTTGCCGGACATGGCGAGGTAGTGAACCAGCCGCGACACCCGCTCCGCAGGGACCGCCGTTGACGACTTTGGGAGGGGTGAGATGTCCGTGGACGAAGTGCTGGCTGCGATCACCAGCCCGGCCGGCGAACTCCGCCCGGACCGGCTGCGCGGCCCCGGCGGCCGCCCCGCCGTGGACGTCCGGACGCTGACCCGGGTGCTGTTCGAGCGGCTCGCCGAGCTGCCCCCGGACGCCCCCGAGCGGGAGCGGGTCCGGGCCGCCCTGATCGAGGTGAACATCCCGCTGGTCCGCTACGCGGCCACCCGCTTCCGCAGCCGCAGCGAGCCGATGGAGGACGTCGTCCAGGTCGGCACCATCGGCCTGATCAACGCGATCGACCGCTTCGACCCCGGCCGCGGCGTCCAGTTCCCCACCTACGCGCTGCCGACCATCCTGGGCGAGATCAAGCGCTACTTCCGGGACAACGTCCGCACCATGCACGTCCCGCGCCGGCTCCAGGAGCTCTGGGTCCAGGTCAGCGGCGCCATGGAGGAGCTGACGGTGCTGCACGGGCGGGCCCCCAAGGTGCCCGAGATCGCCGCCAGCCTGCGGATCCCCGAGGAGGACGTGCGGGCCTGCCTGGACGCCGGGCGGGCCTACAACGCGGCCTCCCTGGAGGCCGCGCAGGAGCACGAGGGCGGGCTGGCGCTGCTCGACCGGCTCGGCTACGAGGACTCCGCGCTGGCCGAGGTCGAGCACCGGGACATGGTCCGCCACCTGCTGGTCCAGCTCCCCGAGCGGGAGCGGCGGATCGTGATGCTGCGGTTCTTCGCCAACCTGACCCAGTCCCAGATCAGCACCGAGCTGGGGATGTCCCAGATGCACGTGTCCCGGCTGCTCTCCCGGATCCTGACCAGGCTTCGGACCGGCAACTCCTGGGAAGAGTGAGATTGCAGCCAGTTACCCCCGCGTGACATCTTGCGACGTTCGGGTTTGCCGTGGACCGTGTTCCGGTATGGAGGGGGAAGGCCCTCGCCGGGAACCTCCGCGCGACGGCCCCCGTTCTGCTGACAGTCACAAGGGGGTGGGTGCATGTCCGGAGAGTCGGCCACTGCGGAGATCCACGCTGGACAGGCCGACGGCACGGCCGTCGTCGAGGACCTGGTCCCGCGGCAGCGGGTCGAACCGGTCCGGCCGCCCGGCCCCGACGCGGCACCGGAGACGCCGCCCGGCTCCGCGCTGGACACCCGGACGCTCTCCCGCTCGCTGTTCCTGCGGCTGGCCGCACTGGAGCCCGGCAGCGCCGAGCACACCTACGTGCGCGACACCCTGATCGAGCTCAACCTGCCGCTGGTCCGGTACGCCTCGGCGCGCTTCCGCAGCCGCAACGAGCCGATGGAGGACATCGTCCAGGTCGGCACCATCGGCCTGATCAAGGCGATCGACCGGTTCGACCCGGAGCGCGGGGTGGAGTTCCCCACCTTCGCGATGCCCACCGTGGTGGGCGAGATCAAGCGCTTCTTCCGGGACACCAGCTGGTCGGTCCGGGTGCCCCGGCGGCTCCAGGAGCTGCGGCTGGCCCTCACCAAGGCCGGCGACGACCTCTCCCAGCGGCTGGACCGCTCCCCCACCGTCGCCGAGCTGGCGGTCTGCCTGGGGGTCAGCGAGGAGGACGTGGTCGAGGGCCTCGCGGTCGGCAACGCGTACACCGCCAGCTCGCTCGACTCCAGCACCGGCGAGGAGGACAGCGACGGGCCGCTGGCCGACCGGCTCGGCTACGAGGACCTCGCGCTGGAGGGCGTCGAGTACCGGGAGTCGCTCAAGCCGCTGCTGGCCAAGCTGCCGCCGCGCGAGCGCCGGATCATCATGCTGCGGTTCTTCGGCAACCTGACCCAGTCGCAGATCGGCGAGGAGATCGGGATCTCCCAGATGCACGTCTCCCGGCTGCTCACCCGGACGCTCACCCAGCTGCGCGAGGGGCTGATCAACGAGGGCTGAGCCGGCCGCCGGTGGCCGGGCCGCCGCCCGGCCCGGCCACCGGGTCGTCCAGCAGGTTGGCGCGCAGCCCGGCCAGCACCTCGTCGTCCAGTCCGAGTCCGTCCCGCCAGAACGCGTCGAAGCCGCCCCAGCCGGCCTCGACCTCGGCGAAGGCCGCGTCCAGGTAGCCGCCGTCGGCCCGGAGGACGGGCAGCAGCAGCTCGGGCTCGCGCATCAGGCCGCGGCCGCCGAGGTCGTCCAGCACCCGCCGCACCAGCGGGGCGGAGCGCTCGTTGGTGAGCAGGTAGTCCGTCCGGACGGTCCCGCGGTCCACCCCGAGGGCGGTCAGCAGCAGTGCGGCGGCCCAGCCGGTGCGGTCCTTGCCCGCGGAGCAGTGGAACAGCAGCGGCGGGCCCTCCGGGGCCGCCAGCAGGCGCAGCAGGGCCGCGAAGCGCTCGCGCGCCACCCGGTCCGTGACGAACCAGCGGTAGAGGCCGGTCATCAGGGCCGCCGCCCGGCCGTCGCCGAGCAGCGCCCGCTGGCGCTGCGGGCTGTGGTCGGCCAGCGCCTCGCGGACCAGCAGGAAGACGTCGAAACCCGTTGCCAGCAGCGGGAGGTGGTGGAGGGTCACGCCGGCCGGCAGGCGGTCCAGGCCGGTCGCGCGGACCTCGCCCATGCTCCGCAGGTCCACCACGCTGCGCAGGCCGATCGCGCCGAGCGGGCCGATGTCCTCGGCGGTGACATGGTTCAGGCCATCGCTGCGCAGGGCCACCCCGCGCCGGAGAATCCGCCCGTCAGCCGCCCGGTACCCGCCCAGATCGCGGGCATTCAGCGCACCGCGCAAACCGAGACTGCGCCCGACCAGCGGCGTTCCGTACGGCTCCGGTGACGCATTCCGTACGCTCCGGAATCCCGCCGGCTCGGTATGCTGATCGACCACGCGAGCGCCTCCATTGCATATTCGGACTGTCACATGGCACAGCGGTGCCCGATATTGCATGAACCTGCCCGACCGGGCGGCGGGATGTGCAAGAGTGTCATGCGCAACGACGACAGTGTAGGTGTCCAGCCCGACCCGCCGAGCCACACCGTCGGTAACCGCTTGTAGCACTCAGCTTCCGGTTTTTCATTTTCAATTCATTATTTGCGCCGCCGGTACGGTTCCGGTCACAATCAGCGCCTTCATGGCTTCGCCATGAACGTTGGTAACAGGTTCGCTGCACTCTCGCCCGATTGGTCCCTCGCACCGCCGTCCCTCGACCAGGATGGGCCCGGGCAGCCTGCTGCCCGCGAACAGCTACACGGGCAGGCGAGCGCGGAGCAGCGCGACGCCGGTCCCAAGGGGAGGATCACCATGGGTCGAGCGACCCGAAGAGTCGCCGCGTGCGCGGCGGCAGTCCTGCTGGCCAGCGGCTTGCAGACCACCCTGGCCCACGGCGACACCGCGCCGCCCAGGATCGACCTCACCGTCCTGGTCATCGACGACGGCGGCCCGTCCGTCGCGGCCATCACCGCCGAGCTGAAGAGCCAGGGCACGCCTTACAAGGTCGTCAGCCTCAATGACCCCAACCGCCCCGTCATCAACTCCGCTTTCCTGAGCGACACGGTGAACGGCCAGTCCCGCGGGAAGTTCCAGGGCATCGTGCTGCCCAACGAAAACCCCTTCCCCAACAGTGCCGCCGAGATGACGGCGATCGCGAGCTACGAAGCCGCATTCAACGTCCGCCAGATCGACGCGTACACGTGGGCCAGTCCGGCGGTGGGGCTGAACTACGCCCAGAATCCCGGATTCGCGGGCACCCTCGACGGATTCCAGGGCGCCACCACCACGGCCGGAACGTCGGGACCGTTCGGGTACCTCAAGGGCAGCGTCCCGTTCGAGGACAACGACGCGAACGTCAGCGAGAGCTACGGCTACCTGGCCACCCCCCTCGCCGGTCTGCCGGCCGGCGCCTCCTTCGTGCCCCTGGTCGACGCGCCGATACCCGACACGACCGCCCGCGGTTCTCTGGTCGGCGAGTACACCCACGACGGCCGCAAGGAACTGGTCGTCACGTTCGTCTACAACCAGTACCAGCAGCAGTACCGGCTGCTGGCCCGCGGCATGGTCGACTGGCTCACCCAGGGCGTCCACCTCGGCTACGACCGCAACTACTTCGCCACCCACGTGGACGACGTCTTCCTGGCCGACGACCGCTGGGACACCGTCCTCAAGTGCACCCCCGGCGACGTCACCTGCCCGCCCGGCACCCCGGACTCCGCCCACCCGATCCGGATGACCCAGGCCGAGGCCCAGCGCCTCAAGCAGTGGCAGACCGCCAACAACTTCACCCTGGACATGGTGTTCAACGGTGGCGGCAGCGAGGACTGGAAGGCCGACCACGAGACCACCGTGGACGCCGCGGCGGACCAGCTGATCACCGACCAGAACAGCTACCGGTGGATCAACCACACCTACACCCACCCGTACCTGGGCTGCGTCCAGGACGTCTCGGTGGTGCCGTGGCGCTGCTCCAAGGACGCCGCCGGCAACACGGTCTGGGTCGACCAGAACACCATCTCCACCCAGATCAAGAACAACGCGGACTGGGCCACCGCCCGCGGCCTCCGGTTCGACCCGCAGACCCTGGTCACCGGTGAGCACTCCGGCCTGCTCACCGCCCCGCAGGAGACCAGCGACAACCCCAACCTGGCGCCGGCGCTGGCCGCCCACGGCATCAAGTTCACCGCCAGCGACGCCTCCCGCGAGGCGGGCCAGCGCGCCGTCGGCAGCTCCACGCTGACCGTGCCGCGGTACCCGATGAACGTCTTCTACAACGCCGGCACGGCGAAGGAGGAGACCGACGAGTACAACTGGATCTACACCAGCAAGGCCAACGGCGGCAGCGGCGTCTGCGAGAACAACGCCAACTCGACCTGCCTGCCGCAGCCGCTGGACGTCAACACCGGCTACCAGTCGTACATCGTGCCGCTGGAGGCCCGGATCGACCTCGGCCACGTGCTGAGCAACGACCCCCGGCCGCACTTCGTGCACCAGTCGAACCTCTCCGAGGACGGCATCCTGTACCCGGTGCTGGAGAAGATCCTCGGCACCTACCGCTCGCTGCACGCGGACAGCGCCCCGATCGTGAACCTGAGCCAGCGCGAGACCGGCCTGGAGTTCCAGCGCCGCGCGGCCTGGCACACGGCGGTCGCCGCCGGCCAGGTCACCGCCTACCGGGTCGGCAACACCGTCACCGTGAACGCGCCGTCCGGCGTTCAGGTCCAGGCCACCATGCCGACCGGAACCGCTCAGAAGCTGGCCATCGGAACGACCGGGTTCGGTTCGTCCTACGCCGGTACCCTCTCGGGTTGGGTGGCCCCGGGCGCGCTGCAGAGCAGCGTCACCCTGCAGCTGCCGTCCGCGCCGACCGCCCCGGCCGCCGTCGCGCCGAGCGTCGCGGCCAAGTCCGTCCCGGCCCCGGCGCCGGCGGACAAGACGGTCGTCCCGCAGGGCGTCGCCACCCCGGTCCCGGCGGGCCCGGGCGACACCACCCGCCGGCCCGCTCCGTCCCTGGTCCCCGGTAGCGGAACCCCGGTGCCCGGCAAGGACCTCGCCGCTGGCAACATCGGCCAGGGCGGCAACGGCCACCACGGCGACAAGGCCGCGACGAAGAACGGCAAGGCCTCCGGGGGGACGGCCACGCCGAGCAGCACCACCGGACGCCCCGGCAACCGGTAACCGGTACCACCCGCTGGTGGGGTCGGGCCGGTCGCCCGGCCCGACCCCGCCACGGCACCCGTTCCGGTCATCCAGACCGGAACCGACGCAAGAACAGGAGGGGGGACAGGAATGCGCGTCACCCTGCTCACCGAGGGGACGTACCCGCACCAGCACGGCGGCGTGAGCGTCTGGTGCGACCAGCTCGTTCAGGGCATGCCGGACGTCGAGTTCGACGTCATCGCCGTCACCGGAACCGGCCACGAACCACTGGCATGGGAGCTGCCCGCCAACGTGCGGTCGGTCACCACCGCACCGCTGTGGGGGCCGGCCTCGGAAGGCCGGCCGCCCCGTGGCAAGGAGATGCGGCGCTTCCTCAACGCGTACGAGCGCTTCCTGCACTCCATCCTCGACCCGGTCTACACCACGCACTTCGGCACCGAGCTGTACGGCTTCGCCGACCTCGCCCGGCGCGGGCTGCTCAGCCCGGCGCTGCGCAGCGAGCGGGCGCTGCGCACCCTCCAGCAGGTCTGGACCCGCGACTACCTGCCGACCGCCGTCTCCCGGCCCACCCTGCACGACGCCCTGAACGCCACCGACCTGCTGGAGCACGCCCTGCGGCCGCTCTCGGTCGAGCCGCCCAAGGACGGCGTCGCCCACGCGGCCAGCGGCGGGCTCGCCACCCTGCCCGGGCTGATCGCCGCCCAGCAGTACGGCGTACCGTTTCTGCTCACCGAGCACGGCATCTACCTGCGCGAGCGCTACCTCGGCTACCGCACCGGCCCGTACCGCTGGCCGGTCAAGGCGCTGCTGCTCGGCTTCTACCGGATGCTCGCCGAGGAGAGCTACCGGCAGGCCGCGCTGGTCACCCCCGGCAACCGGTACAACCGGCGCTGGGAGGAGCGCGGCGGCACGCCGTCCTCGCACATCCGCACCGTCTACAACGGGGTGGACCCGGCGGCCTTCCCGCCGGCCGGCCCCGAACCCGAGACGCCCACCCTCAGCTGGGCCGGCCGGGTCGACCCGATCAAGGACCTGGAGACGCTGATCCGGGCCTTCGCCATCGTCCAGCGCGAGATCCCCGAGGCACGGCTGCGGCTCTTCGGCGGCACCCCCAAAGGCGGCGAGGCGTACCGGGACGGCTGCATAGCCCTGGCCGCCGAGCTCGGCATAGCCGACTCGGTGGCCTTCGAGGGCCGCGTCGCCGACATCACCGACGCGTACGCGGCGGGCAACGTGGTCATGCTCTCCAGCATCAGCGAGGGCTTCCCGTTCACCCTGATCGAGGCGATGTCCTGCGGCCGCGCGACCGTCTCCACCGACGTCGGCGGCGTCCGGGAGGCCGTCGGCGACACCGGACTGGTCGTCCCCCCGCGCGAACCCGAACCGATGGCGGCCGCCGCGATCGAGCTGCTGCGCGACCCCGAACGGCGCGCCCGGCTCGGCGAGGGCGCCCGGCTGCGGGTGATCGAGCAGTTCACCCTCCGCCAGAACATCGACGGCTTCCGCGGCATCTACACCGAACTCCTGGGCACCGCCCGCTGGATGCCCGGCGGGGTGGTCGCCGTCACCGACCAGGTCCCCAGCCCCGACTGGGACCAGCGGCTGGCCGTCGCCCGCCCCGAGCCGAGCGAGGTGGGCGCGTGAGTGGTCCTCTGCGTCTGATTCCAGGTGAAGGCGGGCCCGAGCACACCATGCAGCTGCGCACGCTGCCGCTCAAGCGCCGTCGCCCCGCTCCGCCGGAGCCGGAGCCCGAGGAGTCGCTCTACCTCCCCGCGGACCCGCTGGACGAACTCGCCGAGCGCCTGCGCGACGTCTGCGCCGACGCCGTCCATCCGTACGAGATCGCGGCCTTCCTGGAGTCCGACGGCCTCTCGGACGAGCAGGCCGCCCTGCTGTACGGCCGCCCCGACGCGTTCACCGTCGCCGAGGAGCTGTTCGAGAAGGTCGAGCGCCGCTACCCCGGCCCGAGCTCCGAGTTCGCCAACCCCTGGCGGGCCGATCCCTGGCGCTGCGTGGTGCGCGGCCTGGTGTTCGCCCTGCCGGGGCTCGGCTACCTGCTCGGCGCCAACCTGTTCGCGACCACCCGGATGCGCTTCGGCCTGCCGTCGGGCATGCTCGCGCTGTCCGTCGCCACGCTGGTCAGCTGGGGCTTCAACCAGGCGCTGGCGCACCGCTCCTACCGCTGGCTGGGCCGGCTGCGCCGCCGCGAGGCGGCGGTCTGCCTGGCCGTCGGCGCCCCGCTCGGCGCGCTGGTCGCGGCGGCCGCCGCCTACCTGGTCGGCGGGCCGCTCGGCTCGCTGTACTTCGCCGCCGGGCAGTCCTGCTACCTCGGCGCGGCCACCGTGCTGCTGGTGCTGGGGCGGGAGAAGTTCCTGCTGCTGGCGCTGGCCCCGGCCTCGGTCGGCGCGGGCGTGGTGCTGGCGGTGGACGTCCCGCAGGTGGTCCGTACGGTCGTGCTGCTCGCCTCGCTGGCGCTGGCCGTCGGACTGGCCGTCCGGGAGCTGCTGGCCTGCGTCCGCGGCGGCGAACGCGAGTCCGGGGAGCTGAGGCTGCCGGTCCGCCAGGAGGTCCCGCACCTGCTGTTCGGCCTGGCCTGCGGCGCGCTCACGCTGATCGCCGGCCTCGGCGGGACCATCCACCAGGCCGTGCAGACCGGCGGCCACCCCGCGCAGGAGACCTCGACCACCCCGACCGGCCCGGCCATGATCGCGCTGACGCTCAGCCTGGGCCTCGCCGAGTGGCTGCTCTTCCGCTACCGGGCGCTGGCGGTGGCCGCGCTGCGCACCAGCCACACCAGCGGCCAGTTCTCCCGCCGAACCGGCGCGATCCTGTTCGGCTGCCTGTTCATCTACCTCACCACCGTGGCCGCGCTGGACGCCGCCGCGACCGTGCTGTGGCCCGGCGCCCCCGCGCTCGGCGTACCGCAGCTCGGCGCGATGCTGCTCCTCGGCGGCTCGCTCTGGCTGGCGCTGCTGCTGAACGCCTTCGGGTTCAGCTGGAGCACCGCCCTCGTCTGTCTGGCCGCCGCGGTCGCCGAGAGCGCCGGGCTGCTGGCAGGTGCGGACCCGATCGTCCTGCAGCTGATCGGCTGCGGGACGGCCGCCGTCGTCCTCACCGCACTCGCCGGGCCCGCGCTCGGCCGTACCACCCAGCACCGCTGAACACATCGAAAATCCCGCACGCCTCCCTTCGCGTGCACGTCGTACCCGCTCCACCTGAGACACCCACCGGGCCCCGGCGGCCGGCCACCACAACGCGTCGGACCGCCCCGGCAGATCGAGAAAGCGAAATCCGCATGAGCAGCGTCGCGGTTACCGGAGCCGAGGGCTTCATCGGCTCCCACCTCGTCGAGACCCTGGTCGCCGACGGGCACCACGTCCGCGCGATGGTCCAGTACAACTCGTTCTCGTCCTTCGGCTGGCTGGAGACCCTGCCCGAGGAGGTGCTGGACTCGGTCGAGATCGTCCTCGGCGACGTCCGGGACCCGGGCTCGGTCAACGGCCTGGTCAAGGGCACCGAGGCGGTCTACCACCTGGCCGCCCTGATCGCGATCCCCTACTCCTACCGCGCCCCCCACTCGTACGTGGACACCAACGTCACCGGCACCCTCAACGTGCTGGAGGCGGTGCGCCACCTGGAGATCCCCCGCCTGGTGCACACCTCCACGAGTGAGACCTACGGCACCGCGCAGACCGTGCCGATCACCGAGGACCACCCGATCAACACCCAGTCCCCGTACGCCGCCTCCAAGGCCGGCGGGGACCGGCTGGCCGACAGCTACCACGCCAGCTTCGAGACCCCGGTCGTCACCCTGCGCCCGTTCAACACCTTCGGCCCGCGCCAGTCGATGCGCGCCGTCATCCCGACCGTGATCGCCCAGGTCGCGGCCGGCCAGACCGAGATCACCCTCGGCGACCTGCGCCCGACCCGCGACTTCACGTTCGTCAAGGACACCGCCAACGCCTTCCGCACGGTGGGCACCGCGCCCGCCGAGGCCGTGGTCGGCCGGACCTTCAACGCCGGCACCGGCGGCGAGATCTCGGTCGGCGACCTGGTCACCCTGGTCGGCAAGCTGATGGGCGTGGACCTGGTGGTGAAGGAGGACGAGCAGCGCATCCGTCCGACCAACTCCGAGGTCATGCGCCTGGTCGCGGACGCGACCCGGCTGCGCGCGGCCACCGGCTGGGCCCCCGCCTTCAGCCTGGAGCAGGGCCTGGAGCAGACCATCGAGTTCTTCCGCGACCCGGCCAACCTGGCCCGGTACAAGACCGACATCTACAACGTCTGACCGCCGCGACCGAGCTTGCTCGTCCTGGTAACCAAGGTTCGTGTCCTGCACATCCGTTCCGTGGGGGAAACACATGCACGCAGTGATCCTGGCCGGCGGTAAGGGCGTCCGTCTCCGCCCGTACACCACCGCGCTTCCCAAGCCTCTCGTCCCGATCGGCGACCAGCACGCGATCCTGGAGATCGTGATGCGCCAGCTCGCCGCCGCGGGCTTCCAGACCGTCACCCTGGCCATCGGCCACCTCGGCCACATCATCCGCGCCTACGTCGGCAACGGCTCCCAATGGGGCCTGCGGGTCGGCTACGCCGTCGAGGACAGCCCGCTCGGCACCATGGGCCCGTTGCTCACCATGCAGGACCGCCTGCCCGAGCACTTCCTGGTGATGAACGGCGACATCCTGACCGACCTGGACTTCGCCGGGGTGCTCAAGCACCACGAGGCGTCCGACGCACCGCTGACCATCGCCACCTACGCCCGGCAGGTCAAGATCGACTTCGGCGTGCTGACCGCCGCCGAGGGCCGCATCACCGGCTTCCAGGAGAAGCCCAGCATCGACTACCGCGTCTCGATGGGCGTGTACGGCGTCTCCCGCTCGGCGCTCGCCAAGTACACCCCCGGCCTGCCGCTGGGCTTCGACGAACTGGTGCTGGACCTGCTGGCCGCCGGGACCCCGCCGTCCGCGTACGACTTCGGCGGCTACTGGCTGGACATCGGCCGGCCCGACGACTACGACCGGGCCAACGCCGAGTTCAACACCATCCGCCCGGTCCTGATGCCCTTCGAGTCGACCGGCATCACGTCCGACGTCGCGGAGCTGCCGATCCCGGCCGCCCGCACCGCGCCGGACGACCAGCCCGCCGAGCCCGCCGCCGCGGGCGTCGAGAGCGACGGACGGGCCGCGTGAGAATACTGCTCCTCGGCGGCGACGGCTTCCTCGGCCGTCACGCCACCGCCGTCCTGCGGTCACTGCCCGGTGCCACCGTGCTGACCGCGGGCCGGCGGCCCGCCCACGACCTCCGGCTGGACCTGGCCACCGCCCAGGCCGGCCCGCTCGGCGAGGAACTGTCCGCGCTGGCCCCCGACGTGGTGGTCAACTTCGCCGGCGCGGTGGCCGGCAGCGCGGTGAAGCTCGCCGAGGTGAACGCCCGCGGCCCGGCGGTGCTCTGCGAGGCGCTCTCCCTCGGTGCCCCGAAGGCACGTCTGGTGCACATCGGTTCGGCCGGCGAGTACGGCGTCTGCGCGCAGGGCGAGTCGCTCGCCGAGGACGCCGACGCCCGCCCGGTCGGCGTGTACGGCGCGACCAAGCTGGCCGGCTCCCTCGCGGTGGCCGGCTCGCCGCTCGACGCCGTGGTGCTGCGGGTGTTCAACCCGGTCGGCCACGGCGCCCCGGCGGGCTCGCTGCCCGGCCGGCTGGCCGCCGAGCTGCGCCGGGTGGCACCCGAGGGCGCCGACGGCGTGATCACGGTCGGCGACCTCTCCGCCTACCGCGACTTCGTCGACGCCCGGGACGTGGCGAGGGCGGTCGGCCTGGCCGTCACCGCCGACCGTCCGCTCCCCCGGGTGCTCAACCTGGCCTCCGGGCACGCCCGGCAGGTCCGGGCGATCGCCGACGGGCTGGTCGCCGCGGCCGGCTTCACCGGCCGGATCGACGAGAGCGGGGCGGGCTCCGAACGCTCGGCCGCGGTCTCCTGGCAGCAGGCCGACGTGTCGGCCGCCGCCCGGGAACTCGGCTGGCGGCCGGAGACGGACCTCGCCGACACCCTGCGCGACCTGTGGCTCGGCACCGCCGGGCCCACCCCCGACCCGGTGGTCGCATGACCGCCGGGCAGACCCCCGACGGCCGCCTGCTGGTGCCGCTGTACGTCCACCCCGCGGTGGACCCGGCGGCCTGGCGGGCGGTCGCCGCCGCCGACCCCGCCCGGATCGCCGCCGTCGTGCTCAACCTCGCCGACGGCCCGGGCGAGGTCCCGGACCACGTCTTCGCCGAGGCGGCGGACGAACTCCGCGCCGCCGGCCTGCCGTTGGTCGGCTACACCGACACCGACTACGGCCGCAGACCGCACGCCGCCGTGGTCGCCGACATCCTGACGTACCGCCAGCGGCACGGCATCACCGGCGTCTACCTCGACCAGGTGAGCACCCACCCGGGCGCGTTGGCGCACTACCGGCGGCTGGCCACGGCCGCCCGCGCGGCCGGCTGCGGCACCGTGGTGTTCGGCCACGGCGAGCACCCGGACCCGGGCTACGCCGAGGTCGGCCTGGCCGACCTGCTGGTCACCTTCGAGGGCGACTGGGACGCCTACCGCACCATGACGCTGCCGCTGTGGACCGGCCGCCACGCGGCCTCCCGCTTCTGCCACCTGGTCTACGACGTCCCCGCCGAGCACGCCCAGGACGCCGCCGCCCTGATCGCCGCCCGGCGAGCCGGCGTCGGCTGCGCCGTACCGGGAGCCGGGGAGAACCCCTGGCGCACCCTGCCGTACGGCCTGAACGCCGCCGAACTGACCTGACCCGATCCGGAGTCCGACTACCGTGAACCGCCGCAACCGGCTACTTCCGGCCGCCCTGGCCCTCGCCACCGCCACCGCCCTGCTGGTCAGCTCGTGCAGCAGCTCGGAATCGGAGGACGACCAGGACTCGGCCGACGGCACCCCGAGCAACTCCCCCGCGGCCACCGCGCCGAGCACCCCCGGCACCCCGGACGCGACCACCACCGCCCCGGGCACCCCGGCCCCCGCGTCCACCACCCCGGGCACCACCGCCCCGGCCCCGGGCACGCCCGGCGGCAGCCCGCCGCCCGCCACCCCGCCTGGCAGCCCGGCACCGCCGGCCGGCGCCCGCTGGCAGCCCACCCCGGGCCTGGCCTGGCAGTGGCAGCTAGGCGGCGGCGTCGTCGACCAGTCGGTGGACGTCCCGGTCTACGACATCGACGGCTTCGAGAACGACGCCTCGGTGGTGGCCGCGCTGCACGCCAAGGGCCGCAAGGTGATCTGCTACGTCAACGCCGGCTCCTGGGAGGACTTCCGCCCCGACTCCGCCGCCTTCGCCAAGTCCCTCCAGGGCTCGGACACCGGCTGGAAGGGCGAGAAGTGGTTCGACATCCGCAAGCTCGACCAGCTGAGGCCGCTGATGGCCGCCCGCTTCGACATGTGCAGGAGCAAGGGCTTCGACGCCGTCGAGCCGGACACCATCGAGGCCTACAACCAGAACAGCGGCTTCCCGCTGACCCCGGACGACCAGCTCAGGTACAACCGGATGCTGGCCCAGCTCGCCCACGAACGCGGCCTGGCCATCGGCCTGAAGAACGACCTGGACCAGATCCCGGCGCTGCTCGCGGACTTCGACTTCGCGGTCAACGAGGAGTGCGCGCAGTTCGACGAGTGCGACCGGGTCGCCCCCTTCGTGAAGGCGGGCAAGGCGGTCTTCCACGTCGAGTACAAGCTCGACACGGCCCAGTTCTGCGGCAAGGCCAAGTCGCTGGGCTTCAGCTCGATGCAGAAGAAGCTGGAGCTGAACGCCTGGCGCAAGCCCTGCTGACGCGTCGCGCGCCCGTCGCGCGGGTGACCCTCGGCCGGGTCACCCGCGCGAGGGTCACTTGACCGCCAGCCAGATGACGCCGCCCAGGACGACCAGCGCGACGACGGCGACCAGCGCGATCACGCCGGTGCGGCTGCCGCCCTTGCTGCTGCCGTAGGTGGAGACGGAGCCCGGTGCCTGCGGCGCCGGGGTCTCGTCGACGAACGCCCGGAACATCTGGGTGCTGCCGGCGGGGTCGTAGTCGTTGTCAGCCATGGCACGGACTCTAACGAATCGGCCCACCTCAGGCACACCCCGGACCCCCGTCGCGCGGGACACGCTTCCCCCACGTGCGACAGCGGTACGACAGCCTCGTGAAGACCTCGCGGTTCACGGAATGCCCGGCCGCGCGATCGGGTTGACTGCCACCATGACCGGAACCCACAGCCGGGTGAGCCTCGGCACCTCCGACCTGTCCGTCTTCCCGCTCTCGCTCGGCGGCAACGTCTTCGGCTGGACGGCCGACGAGCAGCAGTCCTTCGCCGTCCTGGACGCCTACGCGGCGGCCGGCGGCAACTTCGTCGACACCGCCGACGTCTACTCCGCCTGGGCCCCGGGCAACACCGGCGGCGAGTCCGAGACCGTCCTCGGCAACTGGCTGCGCAGCCGCGGCAACCGCGAGGACGTCGTGATCGCCACCAAGGTCGGCATGCTCGCCGAGCGCAGCGGCCTGGGCGCGGCCAACATCAAGGCCGCGGCCGAGGACTCGCTGCGCCGCCTGGGCGTCGAGCGGATCGACCTCTACTACACCCACCGGGACGACGACACCCCGGTCGAGGAGTTCGTCACCGCGCTGGACGAACTGGTCCGCGAGGGCAAGGTCCGGGCGGTCGCCGCCTCCAACATCTCCGCCGAGCGGCTCACCGAGGCGCTGGCCTTCGCCGAGCGCGAGGGCCTGGCGAAGTACGTCGCGGTCCAGCCGCACTACAACCTGGTCTCCCGCGGCACCTTCGAGGGCCCGCTGGCGGACGTGGTCGCCGAGCACGGCCTGGCCACCGTCCCGTACTACGCGCTGGCGTCCGGCTTCCTCACCGGCAAGTACCGCCCGGGCGCCGAGGGCGTGGACAGCGCCCGCGCCGAGGGCGCCGCCCGCTACCTCGCCGAGCCGCGCGGCCCCAAGGTGCTGGAGGCGCTGGACACCGTCGCCGCCGAGCTGGAGGTGGAGCCCGCCTCCGTCGCCCTGGCCTGGCTCGCCGCCCGGCCGACGGTCGCCGCCCCGATCGCCAGTGCCCGCACCGTCGAGCAGCTCCCGCCGCTGCTGGCCGGCGCCACCCTGGAGCTCACCCCGGAGCAGACCGCGCTGCTGGACGCCGCCTCCGCCTGAGCCCCGGCCCGGCACCCCACCGTGCCGTGCACCGCAGGCCGCGGACCCGCCCCGCCCGGGGCGCGGTCCGCGGCCTGCGGCGGTCCGGACGCATCCGCCCGTCCGGGAACCATCGGGCACGGTGACAAGTCATGGTCAATGAACCATCAAGCACGCATCAAGACTTCACTCGCACAACGCCGACACGGGGGACGCTTTGGCCGACAATCCTGCCTGGGACGGTCTGTTCGACGACGAGGACCGCAAACGGTACGCGGGCCTGCAACTCAACTCCGCGGGCGGCAGCGGGGGCGGCGGCGGCAAGGTGACCGTCAGCCCCGCCGACCTGAAGGCGCGGGCCGGCACCGTCGACGAGATCAAGGGCAACTTCCACACCGTCGACGACACCGCCGACGAGAAGACCACCGCCGCCTACGGCGCGCTGACCAGTTGGCAGACCGGCCCGGAGCTGCGCAACCGCTCCATCCGCTGGGACAGCCAGGTCGCCACCCTCGGCAACCTCCTCTACGACATCGCCCAGCGGCTGCGGAAGACCGCCGACCAGTACACGGCGACCGAGAACGCCAACAAGCAGAACCTGTCCGGCGGGAACTGAGGGGGCCACCACCGTGCTGAGCTACGAGATCGTCCGCAACGCCAAGATCGAACCGCTGCACGCGGCCGCCGAGGAGTGGAAGACGCTCCAGGCCCGCTACGTCGGCCTGAAGGACCGGCTGACCAGCGAGGTCGCCAACAAGCTGGCCGCCGGCTGGGAGGGCGAGGCCGCCACCCAGGCCCGCACGCAGATCCAGAAGGCCGCCGAGCAGCTCGACGCCGCCGGCAAGGAGTCCGCCGACATCGCCGGGCTGCTCGCCGACGCCGCGCAGCAGTTCACCGCCGCGCAGAACCTGCTCAAGAAGATCGCCGACGAGGACGGCCCCGCCGACAACCTGAAGGTCGACGGCACCGGCAAGGTCACCGACGTCCACCCGCTGCTCCACGACAAGACCGCGCAGCACGACCCGGACTACCAGACGGTGTTCCTGCCCCAGCGCAGGCAGGCGGTGGAGAACCTGGTCCACAGCCTCGAAGCGGCGCTCCAGCAGGCCGCCGACGCGGACCAGGCCGCCGCCTGGGCGCTGCGCTCGGACCCGAACGGCGCGAACGACCACTCGTTCAACGCCAACGGCTACCACAGCCTCAAGGAGGCCACCGAGGCCCGCAAGGACCTCTCCGACGCGCTCGCCCTGGCCGGAAAGGGCGGCGACCTCTCGGTCGAGGAGCTGACCAGGCTCAACTCCCTGCTGGAGAAGCGCAAGAACGACCCGGCGTTCGCCGAGCAGTTCGCCACCACGCTCGGCCCGCGCGGCACCCTGGACTTCTGGCGCGACGTCAACGACCCGACGAAGTTCCCCGGGGGGTACAGCAAGGAACGCAACGAGGCCATGAAGAAGCTCCAGGCCTCGCTGGGCGTGACCCTGGGCACCGCCACCCAGAGCCACTCCCAGGCCATGCAGGACTGGGAGAACGAGATGATCAAGCTCGGTCCCCAGCTCGTGGCGCGGGAACACGGCGGCCCGCTGCCGCGGGGCTACCAACTGATGAGCAGCCTGATGCGCTCCGGCGAGTACGACACCGACTTCCTCAACGCCTACGGCGGCGGCCTGCTCAAGTTCGAGCGCAGCGCCCAGACGACTCCGCAGGGGCTCTGGTCGCCCGACTCCACCCAGCCGAGGTGGGACTACCTCACCGAGGGCCGCGGTGGCGACGCCGTGGGCGGCTTCCTGGAGTCCCTCAGCCACAACCCGCAGGCCTCCACCCGCTTCCTGGACCCGGGCGACCCCCGCACCAACGACCACCTGAAGTACCTGCTGGACGACCGCCGTTGGCCGGAGGAGATCGACCGGCACGCCAAGTACGTCCAGGACAAGCACTCGCTCGGCCTGGCCATCGAGGCCGCCGCCACCGGCGACCGGGCGGGCCAGGAGGACGGCGTCCGGCACCACAGCGAGGCGCAGGCCCGGGTGATGCGCGACTCGATCAACATGCTGGACGGCGGCATCAAGAACGAGGGGCTCCCGGCCGGCATGCAGCGCCCGATAGCCAACGCGCTGGCCGACTACGCCGCCGACACCCACGACATCCTGTCCGGCTCCAACCGCGCCGCCAAGGACCACTCGGGCGAGGACGCCAGCGGCGTCTGGGTCGACCCGGTCACCGGGGAGACCAGGATGGCCACCGACAAGGGCTCCCTGATCCGGGTCCTGCGCGGTGTCGCCGACGACCCCGAGTCCCACCACATCGTCCAGCAGGCCGAGATGGTGCACGTCGCCCAGCAGCTCGCCGAACTCCCGCCGAACGTGAGCGAGAAGGAGTGGAAGGGCGTGATGGCCAACTCCTCGGTCGCCCTCGGCGTGTACGACGCCGTCCAGGCCGACGCCATCCTCGACCAGCGCGACGACGACACCAAGGTCGCGGCCTGGCGGGCCAAGGGCATGTACCAGGGCATCGGCACGCCGCTGAAGCTGGTCCCGGTCCCCGGCGTGGCGGACATGGCGCAGAGCCTGCTCGGCAGCGGGATCATGGGGTGGCAGATGAACGCCACCGAGGAGATCAACGCGACCGCGGCCGGCAAGATCGAGGAGAACACCCTCACCGGCGCCAACGGCCGCAGCGGACACGAGGGGATCAGCGCCATGGTCGAGAAGTGGCAGCAGCAGCGGGCCGGTCTCAACCCGGACGCCCCCGCCGTCGACTGGGACGAGCAGCAGATGCGGACGATCTACAACACCGGTCGCAGCGACGCCGCGTCCGCCCTCGGCCGCGGAGGCGAGAACAAGTGACGCCCGAGCCCGCGGAACCGCGCGGGGCCCGTCGGCGGTGGCGGCTCCCGGTCGCCGCCGCCGTCGGGCTGGTCCTCGCCGCCGGCGCGGTGTTCTACCTGGGCGGCGGGTACGACCGCTGGCAGGACGGCCGCTCGCTGGCCGGGCTCTGCCACGGCAGCGTGGACGCCGCCGAGGTCAAGGCCCTGCTCGGGGTGGACCGGGTGCGCGGCAAGGACGCCGGGGCGCCCGAGGGCCTGGCCTCCTGCTCCGTGGGCAACGCCGGGAGTCCCGGCAACGGCTACCTGGACGTCCGGATCGACCGGGGCCCGGAGGGGGTCGGCACGGCACTGCACGCGCTGGGCCGGGACCGCCCGAGCCTCGCCACCGGCATGGTGATGCCGCTCGGCCACGGCCGCCGGGGCGTGCTGGACCTCCAGGGCCGGGCCGGCGCGACCGCCGTGGTCGCCCTGGACTGCCCGGGCCAGGGCAAGGAGGGGCTGCTGGTCACCGCCCACACCGTCCCCGCCGGCGGCGACCACCTCCTCGACGACCCGGCCCAGCGCGCCCGGTTCGCCCGGATCGCCGCCCGCGCCGCGGACGGGGCGGCCCGGGTCTGGGGCTGCACCGCCTCCTCCGGCCCGGAGATCACCGAGGTCCCCGCGGACACCCGGTACGTCAAGGTCCCGGACGGCGCGGCGAGCGGCACCTGCGCCGGGCTGCCCGGCGCCGTCAACGAGTCACCGGCGGACCCGAACGCCCCCGTCGAGGACTGCTTCCTGTACGCCGGCCAGGACGCCCCGCGCTTCCGCCTGGGCGCGTACTACCCGCCGTTCGCGGACGGTCTCCCGGCCGTCGCGGACTACCCGGTCACCGGCCCTGCCGGCGGCAAGGACGGCCTGGCCTGGGCCACCGCCGCCTGCCCCGGCGGAGCCACCGCCCTCTTCACGGTGGACACGGTGTTCGACGGGAACCGGGCCGCCGCACCCGACCCGGCCCTGGAGAAGGACGCCCTGCGCGCCTTCGCCACCCGCTCCGCCCAGCGCCACGGCTGCTCGGCGCCGCAACTGCCCTGAGACGACTGCCCTGGGACGACTTCCCCGGGACCACGGAACGGGCCCTCGGCGGTATCACACCGCCGGGGCCCGTCACCGTTCCCGTGGCTACGGCCGCCCGAAGTGGGTCGGGTGGTAGCCCGCGCTGAGCGTCGAGACCCGGACGGTCGTGCCCGGCCGCGGCGCCTCCACGAACGTGCCGCCGCCCAGGTAGATCCCCACGTGGTGGATGCCGGAGGCCCGGCCGCTGTCGGACCAGAACACCAGGTCGCCGCGGCGCAGCTGCCCGGCGCTGATCGGCGTGGTCGCCGCGTACTGGTCGTCGGCCACCCTCGGCAGGCTGATCCCCGCGCGCCGGTAGGCCTGCTGGACCAGTCCCGAACAGTCGTAGCCGGACGGGCCGTTGCCGCCCCAGACGTACGGCTTGCCGAGCTGGGCGAGCGCGTAGTCGACGGCCGACTCCAGGCTCCCGGAGGCCGGGACGGATTTCGACGACGGACGGCTCGCGGGGGGCGCGGGCTGCGCGGGGGCCTGGGCCGAACCGCCGCCGGACTGCCCGGTGCGGCTGGCGTAGACGCCGTAGTGGCTGGTCCAACGCCACTCGCCGCTGCCGTTCTTGAACCAGTACTTCGACCCGTCCCAGCCCTGGCGCATCCCGGCGGAGGAGGCCGAGCCGTTGGAGACGGTCCGGTCGGCGGGGCCGGCCGAGCCGCCGGACTGCCCGGTGCGGCTCGCGTAGACGTCCTGGTGGCTGGTCCAACGCCACTCGCCGGAGCCGTTCTTGAACCAGTACTTCGACCCGTCCCAGCCCTGCTTCCCGGCCGCGGCGTGCGCGGATCCGGCGCCGGCCGTCAGGCCGACGACGCCGGCGCCCGCCAGCACGGTGGTGGCCAGACAGGTGTTCCGCACGGCCCGGTGTATTCGGCCGCCGCCGGCCGCCGCCGCGGAGCGGGCGGGGCGCGGCCGGACGACGCAGTGGGGGCAGCCGCAGTCCGCGATCGCGGGAATGCCGCCGAGGCTCTCCTCGAAGCCGATCAGCCCGGGATCGTCCTCGGTTCCGACTGCGCCGACTGCGCCGTCGGTGCCAGCGGTGACAGCGGTGACGGCGGGTTCGGCGTACGGGCCGGTGGCTATCCTCATGCGGGTCGTCCTTCCTTCCGTCCGGCACGGACGGCCGGGGGCGGTACCGAGGCGGCCACTCCGGCCGGGGCGACGAAGGCGACCAGCAGCTGTTCCATCAGCGCGCTGCGGGCGGCCTCGTCCAGTTCGTGCGCGGTCGCCCGCTCCAGGCGGCGGACGGCGAGCGCCGCCGCCTCCACCGCGTCGTCCACCAGCACCGTGCGCAGGCCCGCGTCCAGGTCGGCCAGCCGGCGCCGGCGCATCGACTCGGCCACCTCGGGCGCGTAGTCCAGGGCCAGCGGCTGCACCGAGTACACCTCCAGGCCGGCCGGGGCGACCTCGGCGGCCAGCGCCCTGGTCATCTCGTCGGCGAACCACTGCCCGTCGCGCAGCGCGGGACCGGGCCCCGCGTTGCTGTCGCAGGGCAGGGTGGACGCCGTGCGGGTGAGCACCGCCTGGACCTGCTCGCGCAGGTAGCTCTCGTGGTCCTCGATCGCCAGCAGCGCCCGCGCGGTGTCCTTGACCCGCCAGACGATCAGCAGCCGGACCACGATCGGCGTGCCGGTGCGGTCCACCACCTTGACCGGCTCGCTGCGCCAGTGCCGCAGCCGCACGTCCACCCGGCGGCGGCGCAGCAGCGGGTTGACCCAGACCAGGCCGGTCCGGCGGACGGTGCCCCGGTAGCGGCCCCAGCGGGTCAGCACCCGGGTCTCGCCGCCCGCGTTGGCCAGCAGCCCGGCGAGCGCGAGCACCGCCAGCAGGCCGGCCGCGGCCGCCGCGGCGACCCACCGCGCGTCCACCTCGACCAGACCGCTCCTCTTCGCGGCGGCGCCGCGCAGGTCGGGCAGCGCGTCCCAGTACGGGATGACGCCGGTGCGCAGCAGGACGAGCAGCACGCCGGCCACGCCGATCAGCACCGCCAGCAGGGCGATCCAGCCGGGCACCGCGGTGGCGCGCTGCTCGCGCAGCGCCTGGTCGGCGCGCGGCGGTCGGCGGGAGGTGGTCGCGGTCGGGGCTCCGACCGTCGTGGCGTCCAGGAGTTCGACGGTCTCCGGGGCGACGGTCTCCAGCGGGTCGGGCAGGTCCGCCGGAGCGCCCGGTGAGGGGTTCGGGACGACCGCCAGCGGGGTGGTCGCCGGGCCGCTGTCGGCCGGGCCGCCCGGCTTGACGGTCCTGACGGCCGTGGCTCTGGCCAGCGGGCTGGAGCCGGAACGTTCCGGCAGGGCCGGCGGGAGTGCCTTGGGCGGGTTGTCGGGTCGCTGCGAAGAATCGCGGGTGACGTCCATGCACGGGTCCTCTGGGTCGGTGTGTCGCGCAACGGGCGGCCCGGATCTGACGGGCAGTGCCAGGGTCAGGCTAAGTTCATACGTCATCAAATGCGACATTTGACCGAGGTGTGTCGACATTTACTGACGAATCATCCAAAGCCGACCTGACGCGCAGGCACATGAACTGATGGTCGGGACAGTTCGGCGCGGTTCAGCGCCGAGGAGCACCGGCCCTACGGGCGAACACCCGACGGGTGATCAGTCCGAGACCGGTGAGCACCAGCAGGACTCCGGCGAGTCCACCGCGCCAGCCGGCCTCCCCGGGCCGACCGGACGCACCCTGCGCGGCCTCCGCCGGCGGCGCCGCCAACGGCCGGTCCGCCTCCCCGGCCCGCTCGGCGGAGTCCGCCGGATCGGCGGGCCCGGCGAGTCCGACGAGGCCGACGGCTCCGGCCGGCGCGGGCACGGACCTCACCGCGGCGACGGCCGTCGGCGAGGTGCCGACGCCGCCTGCCGGAGCCGAGGAGACGATCGCGGCGGTCGAAGGGGTCGGGACGACGGGCCCGGTGGAGGCGGCGGACCCTGCGGGCACGGTGGACCCGGCCGGCACGGTGGCCGCGAGGGCCGCCGGGCTCGGCTCGGCGGGACTCGACGGCACCGGCTTCGGCGCCGCCTGGCTCGACACCGTCGACGGTGCCCCCGCCGTCGCCACCGCCGTCGCCGACGGACTGGGCCGAGCCGAGGCCGAGGCCGAGGCCGACCGTGTCGGGCTCACGGCCACCGGGCTCGGCGTCCCCGAGGCCGCCGTACTCGGCGTCGCCGGGTCGGGCACCGCCTTCGCCGTGGCGACCCGCACCAGCACCGCTCCCGCCGAGACCCCGTTCCCCGCCCGGTCGGTCGCCGTGACGATCAGCCACTGCTCACCGTCCGCCAGGTCCCGGTTGGCCGTGCAGCTCCAACTCCCGTCGAACGCCGCCGTCGCCCCGCACAGCACCGTCCGCCGCTCCTGCTCCGAGCCCGCCACGGCCCGCGCCGTGACCAGCACGTCCACGCCCGGATCCGCCCGGCCGACCAGCTTCGGCCGACTGACCCGCACCGTCTCCCCGGAGGCCGGCGAGGTGAGCACCGGACCGGTCGGCAGGCCGGTGTCGACGACCAGCGCGACCGGCTGACCGGCCGTCCGGTTCCCCGCCATGTCGACCGCGACCGGGGCGAGCAGGTGCTTCCCGTCCGTCAGGTTCTCGACCGGCAGGCAGGACCACCGGCCGTCCGCCGGCACCCCCGTGATGCAGAGGTCCTCGCCCGAGTCCTGGTCGACGACCATGACGGTGCTGCCCGGCTCGCCGGTGCCGGTGAGCCGCAGCCCCGGGTCGTTGGTGTACGCGGGGACGATGAGCGTGGGGGCGCCCGGCGGCACCGTCTTCACGCTGACCCCGACCGGTTCGCCGCGCACCGCAACGCCTCCGTCGGCGCTCTCCACCGGCGTGAGGGCGTGCGGACCGGCGGCCAGCTCCGTGTCGGGGCGGCAGGACCAGTCGCCGTCGTGCCCCACCTCGGCCGTGCAGAGCACGGTGTCGCCCTCCCGGACCTCCACCGTGGCGCCGGACGCCGCGCCCCGGCCGCTGATCCGCGGGCGGGCGTCGGCGAGAACGGCACCGTCGACCGGCTCGGTGATCTCCGGCCGGGCCGCGGTGGCGCCCGGCCCCGGGGCGGCGTCGAAACCGAAGCGGACCCGGAGCCCGGCGGGCAGCACCGCCCGCTGCTCGGCGGACCAGGTGCCGGGGGCCTGCCGGGCCGCCGCGAGTGGGGTGCTCCACGTGGTCAGCAGCCCGGTCGCGAGGACGGCCAGGGCGGCAGCCGTACGGGAAAACTGTCGGCTCATCCGGCTCTCCTTCGCGGTCGGCTGCCGGGTGGTGGGCAGTCTGCACAAGATCCGACAAAAAGGAATCACGATCCTGAGCCGGTCATACTGCGACACCTGTGCTTTTGGCCGTGTCCCACCCGTTCGGCGGTCATCCGGGTGGCAGGACGGGATGTACCCGAAACAGCTGCATTTCATCCATTAGGCGGCAATCGGCACCACCCGAACGGACGCGGGATCGGGTGCTCCGGACCCATGCGGGCGACACCCGCTTCCGGGACGGATCCATCCACCGGACGGCTCTGTTCGATTCGCCGGCCGGGCACCCCGGAGAACGGGAGAAGCCCCCGGCCGGTGGCCGGGGGCTTCTCGATGGTGCGCTCAGCAGGATTCGAACCTGCAACCTCTTGATCCGTAGTCAAGTGCTCTATCCGTTGAGCTATGAGCGCAAGGAACGGGCGAACCCGATCTTGCGGAGTTTGGTGCGCTCAGCAGGATTCGAACCTGCAACCTCTTGATCCGTAGTCAAGTGCTCTATCCGTTGAGCTATGAGCGCTCGCCCTGGTGAACGTCGTCCCCGGGGCGTTGCGTGGACAACATTACATGACCTGCGGCGTAGGACGAAATCGGTTGATCCGGGCTCCGCCCGGCCCCTCCGACTCCTTCCCGGCGTCGCCGGAGCCGCTCCCCGGAGCACCCCGGGACCATCCGCCGGGCCGACCGCCGAGCCACCCGCGACCAGCCGCCGGGCCGCCCGGGTCCTCCCCGGGAACGCGAAGAGCCCCCGCCGACGAGATCGTCGACGGGGGCTCCCGACTGGCGGAGGCTGAGGGATTTGAACCCTCGATCAGGAATAACCCCGAAACCGCATTAGCAGTGCGGCGCCATAGACCGGACTAGGCGAAGCCTCCCCACATGGACCGTTCCCGCGCGAGCGGAACCGTTCCGTGTGTCAGTGATGATGCCACAACCGTGGGGCTTGGCACCAACCACCGCCAACGTTACTAGGCGGGTCGTCCCCGCCGCAAAGAAGAATGAGATACTGCCGTCTCCGGAGGAGCTGCCCCGAGCCGAGGAGACCTGTCGACGTGAGCAGCAGGCCGATCCGAGGCGCTGCTCGCCTCGCCGCCATACTCGACGCCCTGCCCGACGCGTTGCTGCTGGTGAACAGCAACGGCACCGTCGTGGACGCCAACAGCGCGGCGGTCCAGGCGTTGCAGGCGCCGGGCACCTCACTGGTCGGCATGGGCGTGCTGGGTCTGCTGCCCGAGTTCGACCCCAGTCGCATCCCCGGCTCGATGCGCCCGGCCACCCGTGACGGCGACGCCCTCGACCGCCCGGTCCGGATGACCGCCCACCGCACCGACGGCACCACCTTCCCCGTCGAGGTCTCCGGCAACGACTTCGCCGACGACGGCGACGGCCGCGGCTACGCGCGCTCCCCGTACGACTCGTACCGCGAGAACTCGCCCTCCTCCTCCGACCTGCTCCTGCTGCTGGTCCGCGACCTCTCCGGCCGGCTCGGCGTCGAGGCCGAACTGCGCCGCCAGCACAAGCAGACCGAGATGATCCTGCGCGCCGCCGCCGAGGGCGTGCTCGGCGTGGACCTCGAAGGCCGCTGCGTGCTGGTCAACCCGGCCGCCGCGCACATCCTGGAGTACCGGGCGAGCGAGCTCGGCGGCCGCGAACTCCACCCGCTGATCCAGCACTCCCGGGCCGACGGCACCCCGCTGGCGCTGGAGGAGTCGGCGCTGCTGGACACCCTGACCTCCGGGCGCAAGCACCGGGTGCGCGGCACCGTGCTGTGGCGCAAGGACGGCCGGCCGGTCACCGTCGACCTCACCACCGCCCCGGTCCGGGACGGCGACCAGCTGGTCGGCGCGGTGATGACCTTCACCGACCGCAGCCGCGAACTCGCCCTGGTGGCCCGCAACGAGCACCTCACCGCCGTCCTGGAGAGCGAGCTGGGCGGCGCGCTGAACGCGCTGAACCAGCGGCTCGACGCGCTCGCCGCCGACCCGGCCGGCCAGCTCTGGCCGGAGGCCAACTGGACGCTGCGCCGACTGGCCGCCGAATGCCGCCGGTTCGGGAAGCTGATCGACGACGTGCTGGACCACCAGCGCTGCGAGGCCGGCGAGAGCGGCGCGGAGGCCAAGGACGGCAAGGAGCCCAAGACCGGCAAGGAAGCCAAGGACGCCACGGACGGCATGGGCGCGCGGAAGGCCGCGCCGCGGGTGCCGGTGGGCCTGGACAAGGTGGTCCGCCGGGCCGTCGAGGAGGCCGGCGAGCTGGTCGGCCCCGGCCGGGTGCGGTTCTCGGTGCACGCCGCCGCGGTCGAGGTGATCGCCGACGAGCGGCGGCTGGCCCAGGCGCTGGCCCACCTGGTCGCCGACGTCAGCGGCGTCGGCGTGGTGCTGGACGCCCCCGCCGCCCCCTCCCCCGGTCTGGCCGTGCCCGGGCTGAACGTCGCCGCCGCGCCCGTGCTGCCGCCCGCCCCCGAACCGCCGACCGTCGTGCTGGCCGCCGCCCAGCGCGGCGAGGTCGCCCGGGTCGAGATCCGCGGCCCCGGAGTCGGCGGCAGCCCCGTCCACCTGCCGATAGCCCGCACGGTGGTCGAGCGCCACGGCGGCGTGCTCCAGCCGCACGAGCTGCCCGGCAAGACCGGCACCACGTACGTCGTCGAGCTGCCGCTGGACCCGGCAGCCGCGAAGGCCGCCGCCGAGCGCGCCGCCGCCGAGGGCCGGTCCGACCGGCCCAAGGAGAGCGACAGCGCCGTCCTGCCCGACCTTCCGGGCATCCCGCAGCTGCCCCGCAGCGGCGGGACCGACGGGCCCGCCGAGGCCGAGGCGGCCGGCGAGCAGCCCGCTCCCGAGGCCGCGGAAGACCCCGCGGCGGAGCAGGCGCCCGCCGAGGAGCCCCCCGCCGAGCGGCGCGGCCGCCGTGGCCGCCCGGCCCCCGAGTCCCCGGCCTCCGGCACCCCCGACACTCCCGGTGTTCCCGGTGCCCCCGACATTTCCGTTGCCCCCGGTGCCCCCGATCTTCCCGCCGACCAGTGGCCGAACGCCCCGGCCCGGGTCGAGCGGACCGTCCCCGAGCAGTGGAACGGCACCGGCAACGACCCCGCGTACGGCCGCCAGGGCCTCGCCGGGCCGGACGGCGCCCAGAGCGACCCGTGGGGCAAGGACGACGGCCGCTCCGGCCCCGCCTACGCCGTGCCCGTCGACGGCGACCGGGCGCAGCCGCCGACCCGCCCCGCCGGGCGAGAGCCGCTCGCCCTCGGTCCGGCCCCCGCGCCCGCCGCCCCGGACGGCACCCCGCCCGGCGGCACCCCGACCGCCGAGAGCGACCAGGAGCACGTCCCGGGCGAGACCAAGCCCCGGCGCCGCCGCGCGCTGCCCACCGCCGAGGACTCCTCCGGCGGCTTCGCCCTGCCCGGAGTGGCCGACGCCCCGGTCTACCCCGGCCTGGAGCACGCCCTGCCGGCCGGCCCCGCGCCCGCGCCGCCCGAGCCGACCGCCGCCGCGCCGACCGGACGCCGCCGCCGACTGGCCGTCCCCCCGGGCCCCGACCCGGACGCCCTGGTGAACGCCTCCGCTCCGGCCGGCCCGTCCGGCCCGGTCGGCCAGACGCAGCCCGCGCCCGGCAGCGCCCTGGCGCCCACCCGGGCCGCGCTGCCCACCGCCGAGGAGCCGTCCGCGCCCCGCCCGGTCGGCACCGGCCTGGGCGAACTGGCCCCGCCGCGCGCCCTCGGCGCCGCGCCGGTGCCCGCCGCCGCGCCGCAGCCGCCCGTACCGGCCGAGGCCGCCCGGATCGCGCCGCGCCCGATCGCCGAGCTCCCGGCCGCCGAGCAGCGGCCCGCCGCCGAGCAGCCGTCGGCCCCGACCGGCGAACTGGCCAACACCCGCCGGCTGCTGGTCTGGCCCGAGCCCGACCCGGCCACCCGGCAGGCCCTCCAGGCGCGCGGCTACCTGCCGGTGATCGTCCGCTCCCGCGAGGAGGTGGACGCCCAGGCCGCCGGCTTCCCGGCCGCCCTCTTCGTCGACCCGCTGACCGGCCCGATCACCCGCACCGCGCTGCAGTCGCTGCGCACCGCGGCGCTCAACCGCCGGGTCCCGGTGCTGGTCACCGCCGGCCTCGGCCAGGCCACCCGGGACGCCGCGTACGGGGCCGACCCGGCCGTGCTGCTGCGCGCCCTCGCCCCGCGCGACGGCGAGCACCACGCCCCGCGGGTCCTGTTGGTCGAGAGCGACCCGGACATCGCCGCCGCCATGATCAGCAGCCTGGAGCGGCGCGGCATGCACGTCGAGCACGCGGTGGACGAGAACGACGCGGTGGCCCGGGCCAGCAGCGTCCAGCCCAACCTGGTGGTGATGGACCTGCTGCAGATCCGCCGCCGGCGGGTCGGCCTGCTGGACTGGCTGCGCGCCAACGACCGGCTGCACCGCACCCCGCTGGTGGTCTACACCTCGGTGGACCTCGACCCGCGCGAACTGCCCCGGCTGCGCACCGGCGAGACGGTGCTGTTCCTCGCCGAGCGCTCGACCAGCGAGGACGTCCAGTCCCGGATCGTCGACCTGCTCGGGCGGATCGGCGCGATGGGCGAGGCGGGCGTCGCCGCCGCGGGCTGACCGCCGGTACGCCGAAGGGCCGGCCGCCCCGTTCCGTACGGGGCGGCCGGCCCTTCTCCTCGATCACGCCTCGACGGTCACTCCTTGCCGAGGACCGTGACGTCCAGCTCCTCCGCCGCGTAGCTGGCCCGGATCACCTTCTTGTCGAACTTGCCGACCGAGGTCTTCGGCACCGACGGCACGATCGACCAGCGCTCCGGCAGCTGCCAGGAGGCGATCCGCTCGCCCAGGAAGGCCCGCAGCTCCTTCAGCCCGACGGTCGCGCCCGGCCGCAGCACCACGGTGGCCAGCGGGCGCTCGCCCCACTTCTCGTCCGGGACGGCGACCACGGCGGCCTCGGCCACGTCGGGGTGCGCCATCAGGGCGTTCTCCAGCTCGACCGAGGAGATCCACTCGCCGCCGGACTTGATGACGTCCTTGGCCCGGTCGGTGAGGGTCAGGTAGCCGTCGGCGGTGATGGTGCCGACGTCGCCGGTGCGCAGCCAGCCGTCCTCGGAGAACTTGTCGTCCGGGCGGACCGGGTCCTGGCCGGCGCCGCCGTAGTACGCCCCGGCGATCCAGGGGCCGCGCACCTCCAGCTCGCCCGCCGAGACGCCGTCGTGCGGCATCCGCTCGCCGCCCGGACCGATCAGCCGGGCCTCGACGGAGGCCGGGAAGACGCCCTGGGTGATCCGGTACGGCCACTCCTGCTCGGGGGTGAGACCGCCCGGCGGCTGGGCGAAGCAGCCGAGCGGGGAGGTCTCGGTCATGCCCCAGGCGTGCAGCACCCGGATGCCGTGGCGCTCCTCGTAGGCCTTCATCAGGGACGGCGGGCAGGCGCTGCCGCCGATGACCACCATGCGCAGGCTGGAGGTGTCGTAGTCGCCCGCGTCGAGCTCGTCGAGCAGGCCGGCCCAGATGGTGGGGACGGCGGCACTGACGGTCGGACGGACGGCGGCGATCATCTCGGCCATCGGCTTGGGCTGGAGGAAACGATCCGGCATCAGCAGGTTGGCGCCGGACATGAAGGCCGCGTGCGGGATGCCCCAGGCCTGGACGTGGAACATCGGCACCACCGGCAGCGCGGTGTCGCGCGGGGTGAAGGCGAAGTTGTCGCCGGTGTTGACCTGGAGGCAGTGCAGGTAGACCGAGCGGTGGCTGTACAGCACGCCCTTCGGGTCCCCGGTGGTGCCGGAGGTGTAGCAGAGCACGGCGGCCTGCCGCTCGTCGATGTCCTGCTGCCACGGGTACTCGGCGGGCCGGCCGGCGATCAGGTCCTCGTAGTCGTGCACGCCGCCCGCGAAGCCGGCCAGCAGCGAGCGGTCGCCGGGGCCGCTCACCACGATGTGCCGGAGGGTCGGCGCGAGGTCCGGGAGGACGGCGGCGAGCAGCGGCAGGACGGAGCCGTTGACGATGATCACGCGGTCGGCGGCGTGGTTGACGATGAACGACAGCTGCTGGGAGGGCAGTCGCAGGTTCAGCGTGTGCAGCACGGCCCCCATCGAGGGGACGGCGAGGTACGCCTCCAGGTGCTCGGTGTTGTTCCACATCAGGGTGGCGACCCGGTCGTCCGCGGTCACCCCCAGCTCGTCGCGCAGCGCGCAGGCCAGCTGCGCGGCCCGCGCGCCGACCTCGGCATAGCTGCGGACGACGGGCCCGGTGCCGTCCCAGGTGGTCACGGTCGACCGCCCGTGGATCGTGGACCCGTGCTCCAGGATTCGGGCGACGGTGAGCGGTACGTCCTGCATCGTGCTGAACACGGGTCCTCCTTGACCTGGCGGCACTTGGCGGCTGCGCCTGCGGCACCTACCGGGCGGTAATGCGCGCCGACGTGCCCGATTGTGCCGCCCCCGCCCCCCGCTGTCAGCATCCCGCCTCCGTTGCACGGATCACGGCTTCGTCCCGGTTCCACCGTCCGCCCGCCGTCTCGACTCCGTCGGCAGCCAGGTGCGCACGTCCGCCGGGACGGCCCGGTACTGGTCGGGGGTGAGGGTCCGGCTCCGCCACACACCGTCCGGGCCGGGCTCGACCACCCGCACCTCGTCCTCGGCGGTGACCGCGGCCCGGCGCCGGTCGGTGAAGATCCACACCTGGCGACCGTCCTCCTGCCACCGGTACTCCGGCTGGTCCTTCCTGCTGTCATAGAGCGTGTCGTCGTACCACAGCACGTCCTTGCGCGTGCCCTCGCCGCTCTTCGACGGCGTGTACGCCCGCACCACCCCGCGCCACCGCCTGCCCCCGTCCGGCCCCGCGCTCTCCTCCACCTCCAGCGCGAACCGGTCGTACGGCGCCCGCACCCAGTAGTCGGGCCTGGCCGCCCCCTCCGCGTGCAGCCGGTTGGTGTACACCGCGGGCGGCCCGTCCGCCCCACCCCCGCACCCGGCCAGCACCATCGCGGCCGCCAGTGCCACGACCAGCGCTCCCCCTCGCCGCCCCATCCGCCGTCCCCTCGTTCGCTCGGCATGGCCCACGGGATGACGGTAGGTCAGTTCCGCCCGGGTAGTCCGCGCGGGAGCGAGGGGGTCAGGGGTGGGTGGGGGTGGCGGGGCGGGTGAGGCGGAGGGAGTTGGTGGGGTCGGGGGTGTAGGCGGGGTCGAGGGTCCAGCCCTGGGCGGCGGCGATGCGGAGGGCCTGGTGGGCGCCGGCGCCGCGGTAGGTGGCGCGCTTGAGGTGGATGCGGTGGACCACGGTGCCGTCGGGGGTGCGGGTGGTGGTGGGGCGGGTGCGGTTGGAGTCGCGCTCGAGGATGCGGCGGATGTGGCGGTCCCAGGCGGCGGGGCTGTTGGTGAACTCGGCGCGGAAGGCGCGCGGGCCGACGGTCCAGCGGGCGCCCCAGCGGTCCCAGTAGTCGGGCTCGGGGCGGCTCACCCAGCAGGTGAGCAGGCCGTACACCGGGGCGTAGACGATCTGGAGAAGGAAGACGAACGGCAGCAGCGGCGCGAAGCGGACCGGCTGCGGGCCCCACGGGGTGCCGGGGGCGGCCGGCGGGTCCTGCGGGGAGGGGGCGTTCAGGGCGGCCGGGGCCGGGAAGTGGCGGGCGAGCCGGACGTGCCCGGCGTCCGTCCCGGACGCCACGCCGTGCCAGCCGCGCGACTCCGCGAGCCGGACCACGCCGGCCGCGCCGAGGCCGCGGTAGAGCCGCAGGGCGAGCCGGACCCCGACCACCCGGCCGAGGTCGGGCTGCACCTCGCCGCCGCCCGCCGCGTACGACGCCTCGGCGGCGGCCATCCGGCGCTCCAGGATCGGGGCGACGTAGCGCTCCCAGTCCTCCGGCCGGCCGGTGAGCTCGGCCCGCAGCCGGCGGGGCGGGATGAAGCTGCGGTTGACCTTCAGCCAGCCGTCGGAGCTGGGGCCTCCCCCGTTGTAGTCCGCGAAGATCAGGACGACGAAGAGGAGCACCAGGCCGAGCACCCAGAGCGGGGCGTAGATCCACTGGAGGAGGAACTGGAGCAGCACCGCGAGGCGGTTGCGGCGCGGTGCCGGGCCGGGGAAGCCGCCGGGGAGGCCCGGTCCGGACACCGGCGGAGCGCCGAACCGGGCAGCTGGGTACGGCGGTTGGGGAGCCGGCGGCTGGGGCTGGTGGGGCTGCTGGGACGGGTACGGCTGCGGGGGCTGCGGGGGCTGGTACGCCTGCGGCGGCGGGGCCGGCTGCGCGTACGGGTTCTGTGCCGCGTACGGGTTCTGCCCGTAGGGCGCCGCCCCGTACGGATTCTGCGGCGGCACGCCGTATCCGCCGGTGCCGCCGTGTCCCTGGCCGTTCGCCATGCCGCTCCCCCCGTGCTTCGATCGGGGGCCACCCTACCGGCGGGGTCTCAGCGGGCGGTGGGGCCGTCCACCTGGTTGCGGTCGACGGTGAGGGTGGCGCCGCCGAAGGTCTCCTCGACGTTGCCGTGGTACTGGTGGACGCGCTGGTGGAAGCTCCAGAGGTCGGGGGCGAGGCCGTCGGTGTCGGCCCGGCCGTCCCAGCGGGCGTACCAGAGCGCGTCGGGCATCGGGGTGCTGCCGGCCCGGGCGGCGGCGGCGAGGTCCGCGATGCCGGAGTCGAGGCTGGAGTAGAAGCCGGAGCGGTAGCCGGCGGCGTGCAGGCCGGCGGTCCAGCCGAGGGTGAAGTCGACCACGGCCTGGCCGCAGGCCGGGTCGCCCATCGGGTAGGCCTCGATGTCCAGGTAGACCGGGCTGCCCTTGGCGAGTCCGAGCGGGCGCAGCGCCCGGGCGGCCTCGCCCGCCTCCTCCCGGCCCTGCTCGGCGGCCTTCGCCGGGTCGATCCGCTCGGGTTTGCGGCTCGGGTCGGCACAGGGCGCCTGCCGTCCGACGTGCACCGGCAGGAACCGCCAGCCCGTCGCCCGCGCCTGGCGCACCCACTCGGCGGTGAGCCTCGGCTGGGCGCAGCCGCGCTGGGAGCCGCTGGTGTAGATGCCGACCGCCCCGTACGGGGAGGTGCCGCGCCAGGCCTTCAGGGTGTCGAGCGGCGGTGCGGTGCAGGCGTCGAAGGCGGGGCCGCTCCAGGTGTCGCGGGCCCGGGGCGGGCCGGGCCGGTCGGGCAGCGTGACGGCCCGGATGCGCGGGGTGGCGGTGGCGGCCGGGGCGGCGGCCGCGGCGTTCGCGCCCGGCCCGTCGGTGGCCAGCAGGAGCACGAGGGCGGCTGCGAGGAGGGAGGCGGGGCGGAGATGGCGCATCCCGCCTTGATACTGACGGTCCGTCGGGCGACTGCGGCAACCACGCCGCAGCGCCCTCGCGAGTCCACCCTTTCGGACGCACCCGTCCGTATCCGTCCCGATTTTTGTAACGAGCTTGCCGGTTCATCACTCCTTACGGCAAACTCACGAACATGCCCACCTCCCATACCAGCGAAACCCCCTCCGTCTCGTCGTCGGCCGCCGCCGTCGCCGAGGCCCTGGCCATGCCGCCCGCCCCCAAGGGCGAGCCTGCCGGTGAGCGGGGAAGCTGGCGACGAGGTGGGGCGTCCGGCTCCGCGGCGCCACCTGAAGGCCGGCCCGGTCGGCCCACCGGCCGGTTCGGCAAGGTCCTGCGGCGCCCGGAGAGGATCCCGGCGCCGCTTCTCTGTCTGACCGCGATGTTCCTGGTGCAGACCGGCATCGCACTGTCCAAGCCGCTGTTCGGTCCGCTCGGCGTCAGCGGCACGACCTTCCTGCGGCTCGGCTTCGCCGCGGTCATCCTGCTCGCCGTCACCCGGCCGAAGCTCCGCGGCAAGCGCCCGCGCGACCTCGCCGCGGCCGCGCTGCTGGGCATGGCCTCGGCCGGGATGACCTTCCTGTTCGCCGGGGCGATCGACCGGCTGCCGATGGGCACCGCCGCGACCATCGAGTTCCTCGGCCCGCTCGCGGTCGCCCTGGTCTTCGCGCGGCGCGCCAGCCACCTGCTCTGGGCGCTGCTCGCGGCCGCGGGCGTGGTGCTGCTGACCCTGCTCGGCGAGGGGGACGGCGGCGGGTCGCTCGACCCGGTCGGCCTGCTGTACGCCTTCGGGGCGGCGGCCTGCTACGCCGCGTACATCCTGTTCACCGACAAGGTCGGCGCGGCCTTCCAGGGGTTCCAGGGCCTGGCGGTGTCGATGACGGTCGGCGCGCTGACGCTGGCGCCGTTCGGGCTCGGCCAGGCCTGGGACGGGCTGACCGCGCCCGGCGCCTCGCCGCTCGCGCTGCTCGCCGCCGTCGCCGGGGTGTCGCTGCTGCTGCCGGTGATCCCGTACGCGCTGGAGATGACCGCGCTGCGACGGATGCCGCAGCGGGTGTTCAGCGTGCTGGTCAGCCTGGAGCCGGCGGTCAGCGCGCTGGTCGGGCTGGTGGTGCTGGGCCAGCTGCTGGGTCTGCCGCAGCTGGCCGGGATCGGCTGCGTGGTCGCGGCCAGCGTGGGCGCCACGCTGACCGGGCGGCGGTAGCCGCGCGGGCCCGCGCGGCACCACGGCTTACGGCTCACATTACGGCTTGACCGTGTCACGCCTCACGGCCAGAGCAGGGTGCGCGACCACTCCGGGGAGCTGACCGGGCCGGTGCGGGTGTAGCGCAGCCGGATGTGCCGGCGCTGGGCGTCGCCCTGCCAGAACTCCACCTCGTGCGCCCACAGGGTGTAGACCGCGTGCCCGGGTGCGACCGCGTCCGGGTGCGCCTCCAGTCGGCGGCGGGCGACCGCCACCGCCTCGTCGTACTCGTCGAACGAGCCCAGCGGCTCGCTCTGCCGCCCGACCAGCGCGCCGACCCGGGCGGCGGGCGAGCGGGTGGCGAACTCGGCGGCGGCGACCACGTCGGCGGCCTGCTCGACGGCGCCGCGCACCCGGACCTGGCGGCCCAGCTGCGGCCAGTAGACGGTCAGCGCGGCGGCCGGGTGGTCGGCGAGCTGACGGCCCTTGGGGCTGTCGGCGTCCGCGGAGAAGTTCCAGCCGGTGCCGGCCGCGTCGACGTCCCGCAGCACCAGCACCCGGGCGTCCGGCATGCCGTCGGCGTCGACGGTGGAGAGGGTGAAGGCCTGCGGGTCCAGCACCCCGGCGTGCAGCGCGGTGGCGAGCCAGTCCACGAACAGCGGGCCGGGCTCGGCGGGGGCGGCCTCGGGGTCGAAGGACGGCAGCGGGCGGGCCATCGGCGGGCGGCCGAGCAGCAGTTCGGGGACGGACCGGGGACCGGACCGGCGCTCGCGGACCGGCTCGGCCGGCGGCTCCGGGCGCGCCTCCGCCGACGGCGGCCCGGACTCCGACCGGGGCTCCGGTGCAGGCCTGGTCCCGTCCGGGCCGGTCAGGCCCTCCTCCTCCGCCGCCATCGCGCGCCCTTCCTTCCGATTGCCGCGGTCGCCGCCCCGGCCGGGCCGGTCCTTCCGGGCCCGGGCACGTGGGTGCGCTGTCAGAGCGCAACCGTACCGCCGTACACCGACGGCTCCGGGCGCGGGCCCTCGGTGGACGGATCCGGGGACACCGATCCGGGGACACGGCTCCGGGGACGGAGTGGCCGGGCGGGGGAATCCGGGTGGACGGGCGGATCGCCCGGTGGTCGGCGCGGAACCCGGGCCCACCACCGGGGGATCCGGCGCCGGACACGCCCGTTGGGCGGTGCCGATGGCGGCACCGCCCAACGAGGCCGGTTTCGCGGTGACCCTTTCCGCCTACCGGTCGAATGCGCTGTTCCCTCCGGTGTGATGCGTCGGTACCCCGGTGTCCGTTCCGGCCGTCGCGATCCGCTCCGGGCCCTTCCGCGACTGCTCAGCTCACCCGCGGCCATCCACGTCCGGCGCCCCCGCCTTTCGTGGTGGTGTGGTGCCCGGTGCCGTCACCCGGCCGTGCGGTCGGTCAGTTGAAGGTCGGAGCGAAGACGACGTTGATGTTCTTGCTGTCCTGGCCTGTCTGGACGTTGCCCGCGTTGTCCTTCACCGCGAGGGTGTTGGCCTGGTTGGAGGCACCGGAGCCGGTGGCGGTCTGCTGGGTGGAGACGTGGTTGCCGTCGACCCCGCCGAACACGTTGCCGGTGCCGGAGTCGGAGACCACACCGGCGTTGGACGGGGACTCGGCGCCCGCGCCCTCGTCGGCGGCGGCAGCACCGGCACCGACCAGCAGCAGACCGGCCGCGAGTGGGCCGGCGAGGAGGAGTCCGGCCAATCGGCGGGTGTGGATGCGTGCCATGGATGCCTCCAGGGAGCTTCTTTTCGGGCAACGGTCGATCAAGGTGTGCAAGGTTCGCCGGCCAGACGAACACCTGCGGGCTGCGACGCCGGAAGACAGCCTTCCGCAACAAATCGACAAAGCGCCAGCTCGCACGGCGCATTTCGCCCGTTTGCGTGATCTCCGTTCGAGCCGCGCATGACGGCCCGGAAAGCGGTCAGTGCGCAAGCTCACCCTGGTTGAGCTGGGGTTTCGTCCGGGCGGCCGCCGACCAGGGCGCCCCGGAGGGCGGCGCAACGGCGTCACACGATCCACTGGGCGCACCACCCCGGCGCGTGCGAACTGCGAACACGCCTCGAAAAAGTTCGATCACCCTTCCATGTCGACTTTTCCGGCCATTCGCAGAGAGTTGGAAAAATCAGATCATCTTGCCGGGATTCAGGATTCCCAGCGGATCGAAGACCGCTTTCAACCGCCGCTGGAGGTCCAACGCGACCGGGCCCAGCTCACGGGCCAGCCAGTCCCGCTTCAGCAGCCCCACCCCGTGCTCCCCGGTGATCGTGCCGCCCAGTTCCAGCCCGAGCGCCATGATCTCGTCGAAGGAGCGCTGGGCGCGGGCCGTCTGCTCCTCGTCCGCCGCGTCGAAGATGACGATCGGGTGGGTGTTGCCGTCCCCGGCGTGGCTGACCACCCCGATGGTCAGCCCGTGCCGCTCGGCGATCACCGCGACGCCGTTCAGCATCTCCGCCAGCCGCGAGCGCGGCACCGCCACGTCGTCGATCATCGTGGTGCCCAGCCGGTCCAGCGCGGGCAGCGCCATCCGCCGGGCGGCCAGCAGCAGATCGGACTCCGCCTGGTCCTCGGCCGGCACCACCCCGGTCGCCCCCGCCTCCCGGCACAGCCGCGCGACCCGTGCCAGCTCGGCCGCCCGGTCCGGTCCGTCGAAGGCCACCAGCAGCAGCGCCTGGGTGGACTCCGGCAGACCCATCCGCCCCAACTCGTTGACGGCCCGCACCGAGACCGCGTCCATCAGCTCCATCAGCGACGGGGTCAGCCCGCGCGCCATCACCTCGCAGACCGCCGCCCCCGCCGTGTCCGCGCTCGGGAACTCCGCCGCCAGCGCCAGCTGCGGAGCCGGCGCCGGCCGCAGTGCCAGCACCGCCCGGACCACCACGCCGAGCGTCCCCTCCGAACCGACGAACACCCTGGTCAGGTCGTACCCGGCCACGCCCTTCGCCGTCCGGCGGCCGGTGGACAGCAGCCGTCCGTCCGCCAGCACCACGTCCAGCCCGAGCACGTACTCGCTGGTGACGCCGTACTTCACGCAGCAGAGCCCGCCCGCGCCGGTGCCGATGTTGCCGCCGATCGTGCAGGACTCCCAGCTGGACGGGTCAGGCGGGTACGAGAGGCCCAACGCCTCTACCGCACGGGAGAGTTCGGCGTTCACCACGCCGGGCTCGACCACCGCGATCCGGTTCACCGGGTCGATCTCCAGGATCCGGTTCAGCTTCACCAGCGACAGCACGACGCAGCCGTCCACCGCGTTCGCCGCACCCGACAGCCCGGTCCGGGCGCCCTGCGGCACCACGGGGACGCGCAGCTCGGTCGCGGTGCGCAGCACGTGCTGCACCTGCTCGACCGTCTCCGGGAACACCACCACCGCGGGCTGCCCGGCCGCACAGAAGCCCGCCATGTCGCGGCGGTACGCGGCGGTCACGTCCGGGTCCACCACGACGGCCCCGTCCGGGAGGCCCTTCGCCAGTCGGTCCGTCAGATCACTCATCGCCGCCTCCGCTCGCCACCCCGCCGCCTCCACCTCCGCACTCTGCCCGGACGGCCGGGGCCGGGCAAGTGGGCCCCGGGGCGGACGGGCAGGAAGGGGAGACACCGCCGGGGCGGACGGACCGGGGCGCTGCCGCACAGGCGGGGTGCCCGGATGGGCTCAGGCCCGGCGGAGGGTCGGGGTGGCCAGGGCGGTGAGGCCGGCGGCGGCGGTGGCGAGCGCGCAGAGGAGGGTGGGCAGGGTGGCGCCCGCCGTGTCCGCGAGCAGGCCCAGCAGGGCGTTCGAGAGCACCAGCGCCAGGCTCTGGACCAGCGTCAACAGGGCCTGGACCCGCGAGAGATGGGTCGACGGCGCACCGGTCAGCACCAGCGGACCGAGGTGGCAGGCGAAGAGCCCCGAGCCGAGGCCCGTCACCGCACTGCCGGCCACCGCCGCCACCGGTCCCGCGGCCAGCGCCAGCAGCGCGGTCCCCGCGGACGCCGTACAGAGCCCGACCGCCGCCCCGACCCCGGCCCGGGGCAGCGCACCGCGCCGGGCGACCAGGCCGGCCACCACCAGCACCCCGGCCGCCTGCCCGGCGCTGACCAGTCCCGCCGTCCCGGCCGTCCAGCCGTGGAACCGGGCGAGCAGCGGGCCGAGCAGCGACACCACCGGCAGCAGCGCCCCGGCCGCAGCGCCGGTGAGCAGCAGCGCGGCCCGCAGCAGCGGGTCGGCGAGGGCGAGCCGGACGCCGGAGGCCGCCTCGCGCAGCAGGCCGGCCGACGGGGCGGACGGGCCGTCCTCCCGGGGCCGCACCCGCAGCAGGACCAGCAGCACGACCCCGAAGCTCACCGCGTCCGCCAGCGCCGCGCCGGACAGCCCGCCGGCCGCGACCAGCAGGCCGCCCAGCGGCGCCCCGAGCAGGACGGCGCTCTGCCCGCCGGCCTGCCGCAGGGCGAGCGCCCGGGGCAGCCGGTCGGCGGGCACCAGCCGACGCGGCATCGAACCGCTCGCCGGGAGGTGGAAGGCGTCGACCGTACCGATCACGGCCGCCGCCGCGACCAGCAGCCACAGCGGCGTCCCCCGGTCGGCCGCCACCAGCGCCAGCGCGAGGGTGGCGGCCAGCATCACCGCGTCCCCGACGAGCATCACCCGCCGGGCGCCGAACCGGTCCGCGACCGCGCCGCCCAGCAGGACCAGCGCGGTGCGCGGCACCGTGACCGCCGTCAGGACCAGCCCGGCCGCGCCGCCGCCGTGCGCGGAGGCGGCCCAGCCGAGGGCGAAGTACAGCGCGGCGTCGCCCAGCAGTCCGGCCTGGACGCCGGCCAGCCAGCACAGGTACGTCCGGGGCAGCGCCGCCGGGATCGGGGCGCCGGAGCCGGTGGTGGCGGCGGAGGCGGTGTTGGTGCCGGAACCGGTAGTGGTGCCGGAGCCGGTGGTGGCGGTCGTCATGCCGGGCGACGCTAGGGCCCTCGACCCGGTCGAGGGCAAACGCGGCTACCGCCGGGCCACCGGCTCCTGGAGCTCGGTGACCCACCCCGCCGGGTCGTCCGGGCACTCCAGGTACAGCTCCCGGGCGTAGCCGGCCGAGCGGTAGCCGTTCTCATCGATGAAGCGGGCCAACTCCTGAACGGTGCCCAGCACTTCGTCCATCGGGCCGCGGTGCACGATGGTCGCCGCCGCCTCGATCGGCGGCAGGTCGAGCACCTCGAAGTCGTGCGCGCCCGGCCGCACCGACGGTCCGACCGGGACGGCGGCCAGCACCAGCACCGAGCCACCGCCCTCCGGCGCGTCCCGGTAGTGGGCGACGGACGGGCCGGTCGCCTCGATCCCGGCCGCGGCCAGCCTCCGGCACAGCTCGGCGAACAGCGGCCCGATCACCAGTCCGATGTCCTCCGGTTCGTAACTCGCGGCCACACCGGCCAGTTGGGCCACCCGGACGGGCGGCACCGGCTTCACCACGACATCGTGCGCGGACATGGTCCCCTCGCTCTCGATCGTCCGGAGCCTTGCCTCCACCCGGGCCAGCCGCAGCTCGTCGGCCGCGATCGCCTCGGCCAGCTGGGCCCGCCGCAGCCGTAACATCCCGCGCAGTTCGGCCACGTCCACCCGCTCGTCCAGGACGTCCCGGACCTGCTGGAGGGTGAAGCCGAGCTCCTTGAGCGCGATCACCCGGTTGAGCCGGGCGAGTTGGGACGCCTCGTAGAAGCGGTACCCGCTGACCGGGTCCACCCGGGCGGGCCGCAGCAGCCCGATCGCGTCGTAGTGGCGCAGCATCCGCACCGACACCCGGCCGTGGCTGGCGAAGTCTCCGATGTTCAACATGGTGCGACCACTCCACCCCCTGCCACCGTGTCAGGGTCAACCCCGGCCGCCCACCGCCCCCGGGAAACACCGAGGGCGGGTGCCGAACGATCTCGGCACCCGCCCTGAGCAGGTGGTTCCCTACCGGCGGAGAGCGTGGGATTCGAACCCACGGTACGGGGTCACCGCACGACAGTTTTCAAGACTGTTCCCTTAGGCCGCTCGGGCAGCTCTCCAGGCGGAGGTCAGCCTAACGGGTCCGGCGGGGTTCGGCGCACACGTTTGGGCGCGGGCCGGGCTCACGGCTGGTCGCCGACTCGTTCGGCCAGCGTGACCTTGGTGTTGAAGGTCTGGCCGTTGCGGGTGTACTCGACGTCGACGATCTCGCCGGGCTTGTGCGTCCAGATCCGGCTGACCAGGGCGGGGCCGTTGTCGATCGGGACGCCGCCGAGCTTGGTGATGACGTCGCCCGGCTTGAGGCCGGCCTTGTCGGCCGCGCCGCCGGGGGTGACGGCGGGCTGGCCCTGGATGTCCTTGGTCTGGATCTGCGCGCCGTCGCCCTTGTAGTCGTCGTTGCGCAGCACGTCGAGCTTGGCGTAGACCGGCTTGCCGGTCTTGATCAGGGTGTCCGCGACCCACTTGGCCTGGTTGATCGGGATGGCGAAGCCCAGGCCGATGCTGCCGGCCCGGCCGTTGGACGAGGCGTTGGACTGGATCGCCGAGTTGATGCCGATCACCGCGCCGCCGGAGTCGAGCAGCGGGCCGCCGGAGTTGCCGGGGTTGATCGAGGCGTCGGTCTGGAGGGCGTTCATGTACGAGGCCTGCGAGCCGGTCTCGTCGCCGGAGGCCACCGGGCGGTCCTTGGCGCTGACGATGCCGCTGGTGACGGTGGACTCCAGGCCGTACGGCGCGCCGATCGCGACGGTGGCGTCGCCGACGTTGACCTTGTCGGAGTCGGCCAGCGGCAGCGGGGCCAGCTTGCTCTTGGGCGGGTTGTCGATCTTGATCACGGCGACGTCGTAGCCCTCGGCGTGACCCAGCACGGAGGCACCGTAGGAGCTGCCGTCGGCGAACTTGACGGTCAGTTTGCCGCCGCTGAGGGTCGGCGCGACCACGTGGTTGTTGGTGAGGATGTGGCCCTCGGTGTCGAAGACGAAGCCGGTGCCGGTGCCCGACTCGCCGTTGCCCTGCGCCTTGATGGTGACGACGCTGGGCAGCGCCTTCTGCGCGATGGCGGCGATCGAGCCGGGGGCGGGCTCGTTCTTCTGGGTGTCGCTGGCCTGGACGGTGGTGCTGCGGTGGTCGTTCGCGGAGCTGCTGCTGTCGGAGCCGTTGACGGCGGTCACGCCGAGCACGCCGCCGGCCACACCGGCGACCAGCGCGACGGCCGCCATCAGCGCGACCAGGGCGCCGCGCTTCTTGCGCGGGCCGCCGGGGCCGCCCGGACCGCCGGGGTAGTCCGCCGGGTAGCCGAGCGGGCCCGCCGGGCCGCCGGGGTAGCCCGCGCCGCCGGAGGTGGAGTCGTGGGCGGGTCCCCAGCCGCCGAGCGGCTGGCCGGCCCCGAAGGGGTGGTGGCCGTGCGCGGCGGGGGCGGCGGGCACGGCCGGGGCGGCGCCGTACCCCTCGTGCGGACCGGCGGCGGGGACGCCGTGGGTCGGGGTGGCGTACGGGTTGCCGGCCGGCGGCAGGGCCGGGGCGGCGGGCGCGGCGGCCGGGGCCGCCGGAGTCTGCGGGGCGGGCGGCAGGACGGGCGGCGGCGCGTCGATGTAGCCGGTGGCCGGGTCGACGGCCGGCTCCTCGGCGGCGGCCACGGCGGGGGCCTCCGGCGCGGGCACCTTGGTGAAGGCGACGGTGGGCTTGTGACCGCCCTCCGCCGGAACACCCGGCGCCTGGACCCCCTCGGCCGGCACGGCGTCGGCGGGCGGAGCCGCCTCGACGGCAGCGGCCTCGGCCGCGCCCGCCTCCGGCACCCGCCGGAAGGCCATGGTCGGCTTGTGCCCGCCCTGAGCGGGGCCCTCGGAAGCGGACTCGGCCGCCTCCAGGCCGGCGGGCTGCTCCCCCTGCGGCCCGGTGGGCCCAACCTCGCGCTCGGTGCTCACGGACGACCTCCATAGCTGGCAGAACCAAGGACCATAGTTTTTCGCATTGTCGATTCGTTTGCCGTAAGGACCCCTCTGAAGAACTCATAAGAATCCTTAGCCGGCACCGACACCGGCACGGACACCGGCACCAGCATCGACGCCGGACCGGCACCAGCACCGACGGCCGAGGCTCCCCTCCCCCGCCGGGCGTCCCGCGATGCGGTCCGCACGCCCTCGGCCTTGGGTGTTCGCCCCCGTGCCGGTTAGCCTGTCGCTCCAAACTGACACGCGGGAGCTTGGACCCACCAGGCTGAGAGTGCGCATGTCGACCGTACGCCACGCGAGTGACGGCCGTTCGAGGGGGCGCTGACCGCCGGAACCTGTCCGGGTAATGCCGGCGTAGGGAGTATCGGCCATGCCGCCTGCTTCGCCATCCTCTTCTTCGGGCGCGAACGCCCCCGCTCCCGGTCCGAACACCTCGGCTCCGGGCGCGACCGCCGTCCTGGAGCACCCCGACCACGTCGAAGCGCCCCTGGTCCTGGACACCGAGCCGCCGCGCACGCTGCGCTTCCGGGACCACTTCGCGCTCTGGATGAACCTGGGCGTCAGCCTGATCGGTTTCTCCACCGCCGCCACCGTGCTCGGCGCCCCCGGCAGCGAGCTGTCGCTGGCCGCCGCGGTGACCGCGATCACGGTCGGTACGGCGGTCGGCACCGCGATGCTCGGCGTGGCCTCGCTGATCGGCGCCCGGACCGGCGCCCCCGCGATGGCGAACCTGCGCGGGCTGTTCGGCACCCGGCTGTCCTACCTGCCGACGGTGCTGAACATCGTCCAGTGCATCGGCTGGGGCGTGTTCGAGCTGCTGACCATCTCGGCGGGCGCCCAGACCGTCGCGCACACCACCGGCTACCGCTGGCTGTTCGTCCTGCTCGCGGGCGCGCTGACCACCGCGCTGACCATCTGGCCGCTGGGCTCGATCGCGGTGCTGCGCCGCTTCGTCGCCGGGGCGGTCGCGGTGGCGATGGTGTACCTCACCGTCCAGCTGGGCCGCCAGGGCGTGCCGGACCCGGGCGCGGGCAACTGGCACGGCTTCCTGGGCGCCACCGACGCGATGATCGCGGTGTCGGCCTCCTTCGTCCCGCTGGCCGCCGACTACACCCGGCACTCGCGCACCCCGCGCTCGGCGTTCTGGGGAAGCTTCTCCGGCTACACGGTCGCCCAGGTCTGGTGCTACGTGCTCGGCCTGATGGCGCTGCTCCAGTCGGACGGCGACCCGAACCGGATCTTCGACTCCTTCCTCGGGGTCTGGGCCGGCTGGCTGTTCCTGCTGGTGCTGGTGCTGCGCGAGACCGACCAGTCCTTCGCCAACGTGTACTCGACCGCGATGTCGGTGCAGAACCTGCTGCCGAAGGTGGACCGCCGGGTGCTCTCCGGGGCGATCGGCGCGCTGACCACCGTGCTGGCGCTGCGGATCGACGAGTTCACGGACACCTACTACGGCTTCCTCGGGCTGATCGGCTCGGTGTTCGTGCCGCTGCTGGCGGTGCTCGCGGTGGACTACTTCCTCGGCGCCGGCCGGCGCGGCTGGAACCTCTCCGCCGACGCGCCGTCCCGCTGGCTGATGCTGCTGCCGTGGGTGCTGGGCTTCGCGGTCTACCAGTTCATCGCGCCGACCAACGTGGCCGGCTGGTGGACGGACTTCTGGACCTCCGCCCGGGAGGCGCTGCACTTCAGCCCGCAGGAGTGGACCTCGGCCTCGCTGTTCGCCTTCGTGGTGCCGGCGCTGGTCACCTGGGCGCTCACCCCGCTCGGCCGCCGCACCGCCGGGCGCTGAGAGAAGCCGGGCCTGACGCCGGGAGAAACCGGGCCGGGCGCTGAGGGAACCGGGCCCGGCACCGGGAACGACCGGCGAAGCGGCGGACGAAGACGGCCCCACAGGTTGGGACCGTCTTCGTCCGCGCTTCACCTGCGCCACCTATCGTTGGGCCTGTGACCAGCCCAGACCTGTCCTCGACGGCGGCGCGCACCGTGCCGCCCGTCCAGGTGATCGCCCACCGCGGTTCCTCCCACGCCCTGCCCGAGCACACCCTCGCGGCCTACCGGCGCGCGCTCGACGAGGGCGCGGACGCACTGGAGTGCGACGTCCGGGTCACCGCCGACGGCGCGCTGGTCTGCGTGCACGACCGCCGGATCGGCCGGGTCTCCGACGGCCGGGGCACCGTCTCGGCCATGACCCTCGCCGAGCTGGAGGCGTACGACTTCGGCGCCTGGAAGACCGGCCGCCCCAGCACCGACCCGGAGCTGCGCGGCGTGCTGCGGCTGGAGCGGCTGCTGGAGCTGGTGGTGGAGTGCGGCCGCCCGGTGGACCTGGCGATCGAGACCAAGCACCCGGTGCGCTTCCGCGGCCGGGTGGAGACCGAGCTGCTGCGGACGCTGGAGCGCTTCAAGATCGGCGCGACCCGGGACGGCGACCGCCCGTCCGCCCGGATCATGAGCTTCTCCTCGGTCGCGCTGAGCCGGGTGGCCGCCACCGCGCCGGAGTACCGGCGGGTCTTCCTGTTCGAGCGGACCGTGCCGCTGCTCGGACGGCTGCGCCCGGGCTCGCCGCTGCCGGGCGGGGCGCGGATCGCCGGACCGGGCATCGAGCTGGTGCGGGCCCGCCCGCAGCTGGTGACCCGGCTGCGCGAGCTGGGGCACGAGGTGCACGTGTGGACGGTGGACGAGCCGGCCGACGTCGAGCTCTGCCTGGAGCTCGGGGTGTCCGCGATCATCACCAACCGGCCCGCGGAGGTGTTGTCGCAGCTCGGCCGGTGATCCGCCGACGCACTGATCGCCGTACCCCGCCGATCCGATCACTCTGGTCGGCAGTCAAACCTTCCTCGCACGAAATTGCCGGAATTCTTGCACCCGGGCGACGCAGGGTGAGCGCGGAATGACCTGAGGTCGACCGTCGGGCGTCCTGTCCGAAATGGGCCCGCAGGATCGTCCGGTGCTCGTTTCCGACGCATTACCAAGGGGCATCTCTCCCTCGGCATACGCTGAAGGAGGTCCGGGGGTGGCGTTGATGGTGGCGCGTGAAGTGCCGACTTCATCGACCATGGCAGTGCCGCACGGCCCAGCGAGTGTCGGGGTCGCACGGCGCCGACTGCGTCGAGATCTGGGTGACCGGCAGGTACCGGAACCGGTCATCGATGATGCTGTTCTGATCCTTTCCGAGCTGTTGAGCAACGCCTGTCGGTACGCCCGCCCGCTCGGCCCGCTGTCGGCCCTGGGCCGCAGCGCCCGGGCCGAGGTACTCGGGAAGGTGCTGGTCGGCGTCCCGTCCGGGCCGCACTCCGCGCAGGGCGGCCGGAGGCCCGCCGAGGGCTCGGACGAGCCGGACGGCGGGGTGCTGGTCCGCTGGCAGATGCACGCCGACGGGGTGCTCACCCTGGAGGTCACGGACGGCGGGGCGGCCACCCGGCCGCTGCCCGCGAGTCCCTCGCTGACCTCGCGCGGCGGCCGCGGCCTGAGCATCGTCGACCAGCTGGCCAGCGACTGGGGCGTGCGCGACGCCCCCGGCGAGGTCACGGTCTGGGCGGCGCTGCCCGCCCGGGCCCGGCACGCCCGGCGCACCGGGGGCGATGCCCGTAGCGCGTGAGCCGGGCCGGGGGAATGTGTCGTTAGGCTTCCCGGGACACAGGACCACCGTTCCCGGGAGAGCCGCAGCATGGGCAAGAAGGCCGCCAAGAAGGCGCCGCAGCGCCAGTCCACCACCGCCGTCACGGGTGAGGTCCCCGTGGTCGGGGCCCGCGAGGACTGCCCCTGCGGCTCGGGCCGCCGGTACAAGGCCTGTCACGGCCGGGAGGCCTCGCACGCCGTGCAGGAGCTGGTGCACCGCCCGTTCGAGGGCCTGCCGGGCGAGGCCGACTGGGTGGCGCTGCGCGAGCTGGTGCCCGCCGCCACGGCGCCGCTGACGCTGGCCGCCGGGGTGGCCGGGGGCGCGACCGGTGACGTCCCGTCGGTGACCCTGGCCACCGTGCTGCCGCTGGCCTGGCCGGCCCTGCGCCGCCAGGACGGCTCGATCCTGCTCGGCCTGCAGACCCAGTCCGCCTCCGGCGACCTCAGCCGCGACCTCGCGGACGCCCTGGAGCTGGCGCTGGCCACCGAGCCGGGCAGCCCGGTGCCGGCCCGCCGGACCGTCCCGGGCGGGCGCCGGCTCCAGGACCTGCTGGACACCACCGCGGCGTTCACGCCGACCGTGCACACCGGCTTCGAGTTCTGGCTGGAGGACGCCGAGGCCGCCACCGGCGAGGTCGCCGCCTCCCTGGAGCGCGCCAACGCCTCGGCCATCCCGACCGAGAAGCTCGCCGGCGTGGACGCCGCCTACTGGTGCGGCACCCCGGACAAGAACCACCTGCGCTGGGTGATGACCGTGCCCGAGGAGCAGCTGCTGGACGCGCTGGCCCGGCTGAACGCGGCCGGCGAGGCCTCGCTCGGCACGGACACCCGCCTGGTGGGCTCCTTCCGCGCGCACGGCCTGACCGTCCCGGTGTGGGACCTGCCGCTGGCGATGACCGCCGCCGACTGCGAGAAGCCGGCCGCCGAGTTCGCCGAGCGGCTCGCCGCGGTGCTCGCCGACGCGACCCCGCTGAGCGCCGAAGAGCGGCGCGCCCGCGCCAACCTGGTGAACCGTCAGGTCACCCTGAACTAAAGCGCGCGGGATCCGCGTGATACGCGTCACATTGTCGCGGTGAACGCGCAATTTCCGGGCGTGGAGGGCGTCTTGGAAATTGGCGCGGGCGCAGATCCTTGTTACTGTCTAAAGAGTCCGGCCGCTGGTGCATCCCCCGTCGCCAGCGGTCGGATCTTTTGTTTTTCCGGGGCGCCCCGGTGAACGGCTCCGGCCTCCGCCCCGTTCCGGTGATCCTCAGTAGGCCGAACGTCCGCGATCGAGCCGGACCGTCGCCTCCACCAACTCCCCCAGCAGCGGCCCGACCTGCGGCAGCCAGACCCCGCCGCCGACGCCCGGTCGCGGGGCCATCACCCAGCGCACCCGCCCGGTGGCGCCGCCGGGCGGCAGCGGCAGGAACCCGCCCGCCCCGTGGTAGCGCAACGATCCCGGCACCCACGGCAGTTGGGCGAGCATCTCGCCGAGCACGTCCAGCGAGTACGGGGCCACCAGCAGCGCGTAGCGTCCCGGCATCGCCAGCACCGGCCCGAGCGGCAGCCGCAGCGCGCCCAGGTAGACCAGCGCCCGGGCGCCGGCCGCCGCGGGCAGGCTGACCGCCGAGACCGTGGAGCCGGTGGCGGCCAGCACCGGCGCGTCCGGGCTCTGCCGCTCCCACCACCAGCGCACCATCCGGGCGTCCGTGGTGGCGGCCAGCAGCGAGGGGTCGTGCGGGTGCGCGCCGGGGACGGTGCAGTCCGGGTCGCCGCAGGAGCAGCGGCCGTCGCGCAGCACGGCGCCCGGCACCACGGGCCAGCGGTGGTCGACGGCGGCCGCCAGGGCCGCGGTCAGCCGGGCGGAACGCTCCTCCGACCGGTCCTTCGGGTTCTCACGCATGGCGCTCGTTCCTTTCCCTGACCGCTCGGTTCGCTCCGCTCCGCCGGCGTCCGTCGGGATCCTCCGTGCGGGCCCGCCGCGGCGGGCCCCGGACTGCGCGAAGCGGGGCGGGCGGCAGGACGGGCGGCGCGGCTACGACGTGGAGCAGGTGTGGAGCACGACATGAAAGGGCCGAACACCGGCCCAGCCCTTGGAACGAGAATCCCGTACGCGACCGGATGGACGCCGCCCGGGCGCGCTTGGTTCCACCGTACGAGTGAGAGAGTTCCGGCCGGCGCGGCTCGCGGGCGGCACGGACATACGATCCGGACGGCCGCCCGGTCCGTCCTCCCGGTTCTGCCCGTTCACGGCCCGCTCCATGCCTCGCGCCCACCCGGCGCGTGCACGGATCCCGCACGCCCCCCGACCGGATCGTGAGCGATGTCGAAACGGCCACCACGTCGTCCTGGATCTGGACATGCCCCGAATGGCCTGTGTAGAAGTGGTGGCATTGCTGTCGATCAATGACGAGTAGTAGCGAATCGAGGCGAAACACGCCCTTAGGCCGTGCTCGCTCCACATTGGCCGTATCTGGGGGTTTCGCATGGCACGTAGCACCGCGTCAGGAGTGACGGCATGAACGAGTCCCACCCGTCGGCGGCCCTCCCCCCGACGCCGACCGCCGAGCCGGGCGAACCCGGCTGCGCAGGCGGGCTCACCGTCCTCGACCCGCCCGGCCTGCCCGGCCCCGTCGACGCCCTGGACGGCACGCCGGACGCCCGCACGGAGCCGTCGGCCGCGGTGCAGGACCGTTTGGCCGGACGCCTGTCCGATATCACCAGCCTGCACGAGCACACCGAGCGGCTCGTCCGCACCCGTGGGCTGGCCGCCGTCCTGGACACCGTCCTCGCCTCCGGTGCCGCCCTGCTCGGCGCCCGGCGCGGCGTCCTGGTCACCAGGCAGCCCGGCGGCGGTCCCGGACAGCCGGTCGGCTTCGGCCTCGACCGCGCCAGCCTCGGCGCCCTGGAGACCGTCCCGACCGAGCAGAGCATGCTGGCCCGGCTGCTGCGCGAACGGGACCGGCCCGCGCAGCTGCACTCCCGCGACCTCGCCGAGGACCCGGCCACCGGCGCCCGGCTGCGCGAACTCGCCGTCCACCTCGGCCTCGGCGGCGCCTACGGCCTGCCGCTCGCCACCGTCGAGGACGGCCCACTCGCCGCCGCCCTCTGGTTCTACGACGAGCCCGCCGAGCCCACCGCCTGCCAGCGCGACCTGGCCCGCCACTACTGCGAGATCGCCGCCCCGCTGCTCGCCAAGCAGCTGGAGGCGGACCGGATCGCGCGCACCACCGAGGCGCTGCGCCGCGGCCTGCTGCCGGACCGGCTCCCCCGGGCCGCCGGGCTGCGGCTGGCCGCCCGGCTCGTCCCGGCCGGCCTGGAGAGCTCCTGCGGCAGCGACTGGTACGACGCGATCCCGCTGCCGGACGGCACCATCGGCCTCACCGTCGGCTCCGTCTCCGGCGACGGCCCCGGCGCGGGCCCCGGCTCCGCCCCCGGCGCGGCCGCCGCGATGGGCCGGGTCCGGGCCGCGCTGCGGGCGTACGCGGTGCTGGAGGGCGAGGACCCGGTCTCCGTCCTGGGGGACCTGGAACTGCTGCTCAAGACCACCGAGCCGGCCCGCACCGCCACCGCCGTCTACGCCTGGATCGAGCCCGGGGAGCGCCGGATCACCCTGGCCGGCGCCGGACACTGCCCGCCCGTCCTGGTCGGCCGGCACGGCGCCGAGTTCGTGGAGACCTCGCTCTCCGCCCCGCTCGGCATGCTGGCCTGCTGGGAGGCCCCCGGCGTGGAGTTCACCGCCGAGCGCGGCGACACCCTGCTGCTGTACACCGAGGGCCTGGCCCGCCGCTGCGGCCCGACCCTGCACGCCGGCCAGGCCAACCTGCGCCGGGCCGCCGCCGACGCCCCGCGCGACGTGCGGATCGACCCGGACCGGCTCTGCGCCCACCTGCTGGCCGTCTGCCCGGACCCGGAGGCCGTGAGCGCGGCCACCGACGACCTGATGCTGCTGGCGGCCCGGTTCGAGTGACGGTTCGGGCCCGGAACAACCGGGCGGCCGGGCGTCCGTACCATGGACGCACGGCCGCCCGCGCGTGTCGCGATCCGACACCTCCCCCCAGGGGCGGCGGTACCACCCCCAAGGAGGCGTTGCACGTGACCGAGGACCGTACCCCCGCGGTGGCCGAGAACCCCGAGGCCGAGGGCGGCGAGGAGCCCGAGCAGTTCAAGGGCCGCAAGAACGGTCTCTACGGCGAGATCTCCGACGAGCTGGCCGCCTCGATGAAGACCGGCTGGGCCGACACCGAGCTGCACGGCCTCACCCCGGTCGCCCAGGCCCCGTACGCGGCCGAGCGCCGCGCCAGGCTCTCCGCCGCCTTCCCCGGCGAGCGCCTGGTCGTCCCGGCCGGCAACCTGCGGGTGCGCTCCAACGACACCGACTACGCGTTCCGCGCCTCCAGCGAGTACGTCCACCTCACCGGCGACCGGACCGAGGACGCGGTGCTGGTCGGCGAGCCGACCGGCGCGGCCGGCCACGAGTTCACCCTCTACCTGCTGCCCCGCTCGAACCGCGAGAACGGCGAGTTCTGGCTCGACGGCTACGGCGAGCTGTGGGTCGGCCGCCGGCACAGCCTGAGCGAGCAGGAGCAGCTGCTCGGCCTGCCCGCCCGCGACGTGCGCAAGGCCGCCGAGGAGCTGGCCGCCAAGGCCGCGGACTCCGTGGTGCCGACCCGGATCGTCCGCGGCTACGACGCCGGCCTGGAGGCCGCGCTCGCCGACGCCCTGGACGCCGACCGGGACGCCGCGTTCAAGGAGTTCCTGAGCGGCCTGCGACTGGTCAAGGACGAGTGGGAGATCGGCGAGCTGCGCGCCGCCTGCGACGCCACCGTCAAGGGCTTCACCGACGTGGTCCGCGAGCTGGGCCAGGCCGTCGCCACCTCGGAGCGCTGGATCGAGGGCACCTTCTGGCGCCGCGCCCGGGTCGAGGGCAACGACGTCGGATACGGCACCATCGCCGCGGCCGGCCCGCACGCCACCACCCTGCACTGGGTGCGCAACGACGGCGACGTGCGCCCCGGCGAGCTGCTGCTGCTGGACGCGGGCGTCGAGACCAGCACCCTCTACACCGCCGACGTCACCCGCAGCCTGCCGATCGACGGCCGTTTCAACGCGATCCAGCGCCGGATCTACGACGCGGTCTACGAGGCCCAGGAGGCGGGCATCGCCGCGGTGAAGCCCGGCGCCCGGTTCCGCGACTTCCACGAGGCCTCGCAGCGCGTCCTCGCCGAGCGGCTGCTCGCCTGGGGCCTGCTGGACGCCTCGGTGTACGACGTCGAGAAGGTCCTGGAGCTCGGCCTCCAGCGCCGCTGGACCCTGCACGGCACCGGCCACATGCTCGGCCTGGACGTCCACGACTGCGCCCACTCGCGCCGCGAGGAGCACGTCGACGCGCTGCTGGTCCCCGGCATGGTGCTGACCGTCGAACCCGGCCTGTACTTCCAGCAGGACGACCTGACCGTGCCGGAGGAGTACCGCGGCATCGGCGTCCGGATCGAGGACGACATCCTGGTCACCGCCGACGGCAACGAGAACCTCTCGGCCGGCCTGCCCCGCCGCGCCGAGGACGTCGAGGCCTGGATGGCCTCGCTCGCCTGAGCCGCGACACCGTGAAGGGCCCGGCCTCCCGAGCAGTGGGAGGCCGGGCCCTTCGGCTTCGGTCCGGGCTCAGCCCTTGCTGTAGGGCTGGACCAGGGAGTCGGCGCTGTGGTGGCCGCCCGCCACCCCGCCGACCTCGATGGCCATCGGTCCGGCGTGCCGCGCCACCGCGACCCGGAAGGTGTACGGGACCGAGCTGCCCGGCAGGAGGTCCGCCAGCTCGGTGGGCTCCACCCCGAACCGGCCGTTGCAGTCCTGGACCGTCGTGAGGGTCTTCCAGTCGTTCCCGACCTTCGCCTGCACCGTGACCTCCGACGCGGACAGCTCCTGGCTGTTCCGGGCGGAGAGGAACACCGACGGGTGCATCCGGGTGACGCCGTCCGGCGAGGAGAGCGTGTAGGAGAACTCGGTCGGGGCGCCGCCGTAGACCAGGAGGGACGGCTCGGAGAGCGAGTTCACCACCGGGCGGTGGGCGTCGACGACCTTCGTGGTCACCACGCTCTTCGCCATGTCCCGGTACGACGTGCTGTGCGGGGCCGGGGCGTCCGCCTCGACGGCGAGGCTGCCCGGACGGTTGTCCACGGCGAGCACCATCCGGTACTCGACGGTCCGGCTCTCGCCCGCGGCCAGGGTGAAGGCCGCGTCGTCGCCCGTGCCCGCGTAGTCCATCCCGCCGCCCTGGCTCAGCGCGGGCAGGGCCTTCCAGCCCGAGGCGTCCTTGCGCTCCAGCGTGCCCTGCGCCATCGCGAGCACCAGCCGGCACGGCGCGCCCTCGTACTGCCGCGTCGCCACCACCGGCGCGACCGCGCGGCTGCCGGAGGCGTCGTTGTTCCTCCAGGTCACCGAGAACGAGACCTTGTCGCCCACCTGGATCCTCTGGCCCTCCCGCAGGCCGTCGAAGGTGATCCCGATGCCCCCGGGCTTGGCGGTGGTGCCGGTGGCGGGCTTGGCGGCGGGCTTGGGCTCGGTCTTCGCGGCCGCGGCCACGGGGGCCGGTACGGCCGGTACGGCGGTGGCCGGGGCCGCCTCGGTGGCCGGCGCGGCCGGAGTGGTGACGGCCGGGGCGGGCGCGGCCGGGGCGGCCGGGGCGGCGCCCGCGCCGGGGGTGGCCGACGTGGTGGCCGCGGGGGTGGGAGCGGGAGCGGAGGCGGCGACGGAGGCCCCGCCGTTCGTCGGGCCGCAGGCCGCGACACCGACGGCGGCCACGACGGCCAGCGGGACGATCTTCGCAATACGGGCGATAACGGACGCGTTCATGTGACAGTCCCCCCAAGGACGTGGTGACGGTGATCGGAATGGTCGGGCGCCTGCTGTCGCGCCCCGAGGAGCCGGCCCGAGCCCCGGCTCCGCCGGCTCGCTCTCCCCGCCTCTCACCCTGATAGACGTCCATCCCGCCGGGGGGTTGCAGGTGGATCCGAAGTTTTTCTCCGCGGACTTCCCCGGAACGCCGAAAGGCGCCGTGACCGGGGGAAACCCCCGGCCACGGCGCCTCGAACGGCCGCCTGGGACGACTACTTCACGACCGTCACCGGGACGCTCTGCTCCTTCAGCACGGCCAGCGGCGCGGTGCCGTCGTACGGCAGCGTCAGCTGGACGGCCACCGGCATCGTCCCGGGCCCGTCCGCCGGGTCGAGGGCCATCCGGTACGTCACCTTCCTGGTCTCACCCGGCGCGAGCGAGAACCGGGCCTTGACGCTCACCGCGGCGTAGTCCATGCCGCCGCCCACCGAGAGCGGGATCTCCGTCCAGCCGCCGCCGTCCTGGCGCTCCAGCTTGCCCTTGTTCACCGGGAGCACGACGTTCGGCGGCGTTCCGGCGTACTCCTTCGTGTAGACCAGCGGCTGGAGCTGCGGGTAGGTCTTCTGGCCGGTGTTCCGGTACGTCACCGTGAAGGTCACCGGGGTGCCGTTGTCGGACACCTTCTGCCCGGCACCGATGCCTCCGTCGACCGTGATGGAGAGGTCCTTCGCAGCCTGCTCGGTCGAGGACGGTCCCGGCGACCTGTGGCCGCTCACGTCCAGGCTGTTGACGATCGCCGTCAGCCCCGACTGGTAGTCGCTCTTCAGCCCGTTCGCCACCACGAAGACCTGGTCCCCGCCCATCCCCCACAGCTGGGCCGTGAAGGTGTCGCCGGGCTTGCAGGTGACGTTCCACTGGACCTTGTCGACCGCCTTGCCGGCCACGGTGGACCTGGTCCGCGCGGGGTCGCCGACCGAGGCGTAGCCGTCCTCGGGGACGTAGGGCCGGCCCCAGACCGGGCAGTTCGGCTGGCGGCCCCAGCGCCCGGCGCCGGTCACGTCGCCCATCGTCGGCCAGGCACCGCCTTCGAGTTCGTCCGGGCTGTCGTAGGCCACGACCAGGGCGCCGTACGGCTCGCACGTCGACGGCGACCAGCCCTGCTGCGGGTCGGTCGGCGCGCCCGGGCTCAGGACGCAGACCCGGTCGGCCGCGACCGGCACGGCCTTCCAGCCCGCCGGGACCTTGAACCTGACGCCCCGGAGGCTGGACGAACTCGCCGCGCCGCCGGCGGGGTTGCCGCCGGAGGCGGTGGAGGACGGGCTGCCGCCGTCGGCGAGCGGGACCTCGGTCGCGGGCGCCTCGCCGGTGGGGGTGCCCGGGTCGGTCGGGGTGGCCGTCGCACCGGGGGTGCCGGTCGGCTCGGGCGTCGGGCTCGGCGAGGTGGTCAGAGTGGCCGCCGGGGGCGGGACCTCGTCCTGGGCGACCGGATCGCCGTGGAAGGTGAGCACGCCGACCGCCATGGCCGCGGCCAGGCCGAGCGGCAGGGTGACGGCGTACACCGGGCGCAGCCGGCGGATCCGGCTCTTCGGGGGAGCGGCCGGACGCAGTCCGGTCGCCGTGACCAGGGAGGCCCGGGCCGTCATCGCCTCGCGGAGCAGCCGCTCGGTCGGGGTCTCGGCCGGTCCGTCGCCGTCGCCGTCGCCGCCGGTGCGGCCGGGGAGCTTGTCGGTCATCGAACCTTCTCCAGGTGCTTTTCCAAGGCGTCCAGAGCGCGGCTGGCGGTGGACTTCACGGCGCCCCGGGACAGTCCCAGGGTCTCGGCTATCTGCGCCTCCGACATGTCGGACCAGTAGCGCAGCACCAGCACCTCACGCTGGCGGGGGGTCAACTCCTGCAGGGCCACCAGCACCCGGCGGTGCTCGTCGTTGAGCACCGCGTGGTCCTCGGCGGACGGGGCGTCGGCCACGTGCGGCGGCACGTACTCGCGAGCCGTCTTGCGGCGGCGCAGCATCGAGCGCGCCCCGTTGACCACCGAGGTGCGCAGGTAGCCGAGCGCGTTGTCGAGGTCGTCCAGCTCCTCGCCGTGGCGCTGGTAGAGCTGGGTGAAGGCCTCCTGGACGACGTCCTCGGCCAGGTCCTGGTGGTCGACCAGCAGGACCGCCATCCGGACCAGGCCGAGCCGGTGGGCATGGTACAGGTCGGTCAGGGTGGGCCGGTCCTCGACCGGCTTGCGGCCGCCGCGCAGCAGCCGGAACCCGGAGCGGCGCTGCTTCGCCTCCTGCTCGGTGACGACGGCGGCGAGCGGTTCGCCCGCCTCCTGCACACCGAACAGCGCGGCGACCACCCCTCGGAAGGAGAAGCCGCGGGCCCCTGACTGCACGGCGGTCGGCCCGATGGCCATGGACATCTGCGTTTCCGCTTTCCCCCGGGACGGTGACGGCGGCCGCCGTTCCGTCAGGTCACCTGATCAAGATCATGATCGGGGGGGATCATCGCAGGCGTCCGCTGCCGGCCTCCCTCCGCCCCCGTACCAAGGGACGTGTGACGGCGGTGGAGGTTGCGGGCGGGTTCGAAGGAAGTTCCGAAGGGCCCCGGACGGCTACACTCACCGGCATTCCGCCACCCGTGAGCAGGGGGTTCGCATGGCCGACCAGAACGTCGACGGCCCGGTCGGGGCCGGAACCGGTACGGCCGCCGGTCCGGCCGCGGACGGGGCCGCGGCCGTCGGCACGGCCGTCGGGTCGCGGCCGGTGGCCGTCGCCATCGGCCGGCGCCCGGAGCCCGTGCACGACGTCGCGGTGTACGCCTTCCCGGGCATGGCACCGTTCGAGCTCGGCGTGGTGGTCGAGGTGTTCGGGCTGGCACGGCCGGAGCTGACCGGCCTGCTGGCGGCGCCCTGGTACGGGCTGAAGGTGTGCGCCGACCGGCCCGGGACGGCGCTGGAGGCGGTCGGCGGATTCACGCTGACCGCCCGGCACGGGCTGGACGAACTGGCGGCGGCCGACACCGTGGTGGTCCCCGGGGTGCCGAACGCGTTCGGCGGCGTGGGGACGGGCGTCTCCCCCGCCCTGGTCGAGGCGCTGCGCACCGCGCACGGACGCGGCGCCCGGATCGTGTCGATCTGCTCGGGCGCCTTCGCGCTGGCCGCCGCCGGGCTGCTGGACGGCCGGGAGGCGACCACCCACTGGCGGTACGCCGAGCTGCTCCAGCAGCGGTACCCGGCGGTGCTGGTCAACCCGGACGTGCTGTACGTGGACAACGGCGACGTGCTGACCAGCGCGGGCAGCGCGGCCGGCATCGACCTCTGCCTGCACCTGGTCCGCCGGGACCACGGCGCCAGGGTGGCCAACACGGTGGCCCGCCGCTTCGTGGTGTCCCCGCACCGGGACGGCGGGCAGGCCCAGTTCGTCGAGGCCGCGGTCCGCCCGGTCGAGGACGAGGACGACGGGATCGCCCGCAGCATGCAGTGGGCGCTGGACCACCTGTCGTCCCCGCTGACCATCTCGCAACTGGCCGGCGCCGCCCGGATGTCGGACCGCTCGTACCTGCGGCACTTCACCGCCCGCAACGGGACCAGCCCGATGCGCTGGGTGGTCACCCAGCGCATCGCGGCCAGTCTGGCGCTGCTGGAGTCGCCGGAGGGGACGGTGGAGGAGATCGCCGCGGCGGTCGGCTTCGAGAGCGCCGCGACCTTCCGCCACCACTTCGGCCGGGTGATGCGCACCTCCCCGACCGCCTACCGGCGCTCCTTCGGGCGCGGGGTGGCCTGAGCGCGGTATGGCCTGGGCGCGGGGCTACCGCCCCTCGCTCTTCTCCTCGCGCCGGTCCGCGTTGGCGACGATGGCGTCGTGCAGCCACTGCGCCAGGCCTGGCGCGATCTTCTCGTAGGTCTCGGTCCAGCGCGGGTCCGAGACGTACAGCGAGGCCAGGCCCCGGTGGATGGTGAACGTGCAGTCGTAGAAGTTCCGGCAGATGTGCTGCCGGTGCTCCTCGGCGAGGTCCGTGGCCACCGTGCCGTCGGCGGGCTCGCCGGCGGTGACCGCCGCGGCCAGACGGTCGTTGAGCTCCGTCATCTCGGCCTGGATGCGCTGCCAGTCGGCCTTGGAGTAGCCGCCGGTGCGGCGCTGCGACTCGGCCCAGGCCTCGGTGTCGCCCCAGCGCTGCTCGGCCTCCTGTTCCCACTCCTCCTGGTAGCCCTCGCCGAAGATCTCGAACTTCTCCTCCGGGGTCAGCTGAATGCCCATTCTCCGTGCCTCCATGGCGTGTTCGACGGCTGAGGCGAGTTCCTGGAGGTGACTGATCCGGTCGGTGAGCAGCTGGTGCTGCCGCCGGAGGTGTTCGGTCGGGCTGACCGAGTCGTCGTCCAGGATCGCCGCGATCTCCTCCAGGGGGAACCCGAGTTCTCGGTAGAAGAGGATCTGCTGCAGCCGGTCGAGGTCGGCGTCCACGTACCGGCGGTAGCCGGACCGGGTCCGGCCGGCCGGGGACAGCAGGCCGATCTCGTCGTAGTGGTGCAGGGTGCGGACGGTCACCTTGGCGATCTTCGCCACGGCGCCGACCGAGTAGCCCTCACTGGTCATCGGAGTTCCTCCCTGGTGCTGACCACCACCCTCGGCTCTCACGTCGCGTGAGGGTCAAGCGGTGAACGGGAACGGGCGCGCGCCCGCCTCAGACCCCGGCGCCGGCCGGCGTCCGCTCGCGCCGACGGCCGCCCCTGGCGCCCTGAGCACCCCGGCGGCCACCGCCGCCGGCCCCGTCGTCGCCGTCGCCCGGGGCGCCCGGCCGCCGCCGACGGGACCGCTGGGTGGGCCAGAACAGCACGTACCCGGCGGAGACCACCACGAAGGCGAGCCGGACGAAGCCCCGGGCCGCGTCGGACGGCAGGAGAAGCGTGCCGCCGTACAGCGCGGCCAGCGCGATCCAGCTCCACCACGGGACGAGCCGCTTCTGCCCGACCGCGTCCCAGAGCAGGGTGCCGAGCAGGATCGAGGCCGTGTAGTAGGTGTAGACGCTCGGGTCGAGCAGGATGCGGGCGTCCGCGCCCAGCAGCACCACGGCCGGCCAGCGGCCGCGCCGGACGGCGGCGCAGCCGAGCCCGATGCCGAGCGCGAACTGGGCCGGCCGGTCCCACCAGGGGGTGGCCGGGTCGGTGACCCCGAACCAGCGCAGCGCGGAGGCGGGCTGGTTCGGGATGGTGAACTTGGCGGCCGCCATCGTGTCCAGGTTGCCCAGGTAGAACGGCAGCCAGGCGATCGCCACCAGGGCGCAGAACCAGAGCGCGGTGCGCAGCCAGGCGGGCCGGGGCAGCGCCAGGATCAGCGGGGCGAAGGCGATCGCCCAGGGTTTGGAATCGACCGCCAGCGCCAGGAAGACCGCGACCTGGACGGGCCTGCCGCGGGCCAGGGCGTGCGCGGCGAGGGTGGTGAAGAACAGCGCGAGGACGTCGTCCAGGTGCGCGAAGCGGACCGAGACCTCGACCCACATCGGGATGAACGCCAGCCCGGCGATCAGCAGCCGCTGCTGAAGCCGTCGGTGGTTGGTCCCGGTGCCGAGGTAGTACAGGGCGGCGGTGCGGCCGACCAGGACCAGCATCACCAGGCCCAGCCCGGCGCTCACCGCCTCGGCGATCAGCTCGCCGGTGTGCGGGGCGAACGGGGCGGTGAGCCGGGCCGCGGCCAGGCTCACCGGGCCGATCTGGAGCTCCGGATGGTGGGCGTAGAGCGACAGGCCACCGTCGGACTGGCCGCTGAAGAGCAGCTGCTCGCCCTGGCGCAGGTAGTGCCAGGAGAAGCCGCCGCTGGGCTCGACCAGGAAGAACCAGAGCACCGTCCAGGCGGCCAGCAGGACGTGGTGCCTGCGCAGCGGCAGTCCGGCGATCCGCCCGGTCGACGCCTCGTAGTCGGTGGTGGCCCGTGCCGTGCGCGCTGTCCGCACCTGTCCTCTCCCCGCCGTTCCGCCCCCTCCGGCCGGACATCCTATGTGACGGAGGAGAACCGCCCGTGCCGCCCGCGGATCCGTCCGACGGGACGGGGCGGGCGGCACGGGGACGGCTGCGGAGACAGCTCCGGGGACGCTCGGGAACGCCGCTCGGGCCGGGTCGGCGGCAGCCGTGGCCCGGGCGGCGTCCCCGGAGCCGGCGCGCTCGTCAGCGGGCGCGTCTCACGATCGGCGCGCCCCGGGCCGGCGCGCTTCGGCTCAGCCCTGCTGGGCGGACTTGCGGCGGCGCAGCACCACGAGGGTGCCGACACCGGCCACCAGGACGGCGGCACCGGTGGCCGCGATGGCGGTGGTGTTGTCACCGCCACCGGTCTGGGCCAGCGCCTTGTCGCTGCCGTCCGCGGCGGCCTTGGCCTTGTCGACGGCGGCCGGGGTCAGCGGCGGCGGGGTGATGACCGGGGGCACCACCGGGAAGTCGATCGGGCCCGCGGTGTCGCCGCTGCTCTCGGCCGGGGCCGGGGCGGTGGCCGAGCCGGAGGGCTCACCGGTGGCCGGGGTGGTCGGCTTCTCGGTCGGCTTCTCGGTCGGCTTCTCGGTGGGCTTCCCGGTCGGGGAGCCGGTGGGCTGCCCGGTCGGGGTCGGGGTCGCGGTCGCGGTGGCCGACGGGGAGCCGCTCGCGGTCGGGGACGGCTTGCCGGTCTGGGTCGGGGTCGGGCTGGGCTTGCCGGTGTGCGACGAGGTGGGCGTCGGGGTCGGCTTGCCGCCGGGCGCCTTGATGACGAAGCCCACGCCGCCGTCGCAGCTGAGGTGGCCGTTGTCGACCGGCTGGTGGCTGGAGTCGTCGAGCTGGGCGGCGAAGACGACCGGGACGACGCCGGCCCGGCCGAGCGGGGCACCGTCGGCGAAGGACGCCCGGACCTTGATCGGGACGTTCTTGCCGCGGTTCACCCCGAGCAGGTCGTCGGCGACCGGGTTGCCGCTCGCGTCGAGGGTGCCGAGCAGCATCAGGACGGAGTCGTTCTTCTCCCCGCTCTGGTCGGGGGCGACCACCGCGGTCTGCCACTCGCCGCCGGGGAGCCGGTACTGGACCTTGAGGTCCTTGGCCTGGAGCGAGCCCGCCTTGTTCCTGAACTTGAGCAGCGGGATGAAGACGAAGTCGTGCTTCGTCCGGTTGTCGATCTTGAAGGTGAACTCGCGGGCGTCACCGCCGGCGATGAAGGTGCCGGGCACGCCGTTCAGCGAGAGGTCGAGGCTCGCGTGCGACGCCTTGTCGGCCTGTGACGCGACGGCGGACGGGGTGCCGGTGGCGCCGACGGCCATGGCGCCCTGGGCGCCGGCCAGCACGAGCGAGGACGCGAGCGCGGCGGAGCCGGCAAGGGCAAGACTGCGACGTATGGACAAGGGAGACCTCACGGAAGAGTCCGGGCGAGGCCCGGGCGCGAGGGGGCGGCCGCAGACGCCGCGTACCCCCCGCGAAGCTGAAAGTCCGACGGAGAGTACCGAACGACCGGACCGGTCCGGAAGGCGGGTGGCAGCCTTCGCCCCGGACTCGGGGCAGGCCTGTCCGAATAGTCCAACTCTGGTATCCCGTACGGCTTTTGCTCCGCACCGGAGGACGGCCGACGGATGACGGCCGACGGGTGACGGGTGACGGGTGACGGGTACACGCCCGGCGGGCGGTACCCCACGCCCCCTGGAGGATCAGCCCGCGAAGAAGGACTTGGCCGCGATCACCGCCCGCTCGTCGGCCAGCACGTCGCCCGGGCGGGTGCCGTTGCCGAGCAGCACCCCGCCCCAGCGCATCCCCATGTACTCGGCGGTCAGCCGGAGCGTGCCGATCAGCGGCTCGGCCTTGTCGTCCTCGGTGGCGAGGGCGGTGACGCCCCAGACGGTGCCGCCGCGCATCCCGTCGCGGAACGCCACCCCGGGCACCCGGAACCAGGCCGACCAGTAGTCGAGGTAGAGCTTGGCGCTGGTCGGCAACGAGTACCAGTACAGCGGCGCGACGAAGACCAGGTCGGTGGCCGCCAGGGTGGCGTCCAGCAGCGTCCGCTCGTGGCCGACCGGCTCGGGGTAGCTGCCGTCGCCGGTGTGCCGCAGGTCCCGGAAGGGCGGCAGCGGGTGCTCGTCCAGCCGCAGCCAGCGCTGCTCGGCGCCGGCCGGCAGGCTCGACTCGGCGGCCAGCCGGGCGAGCCGGGCCGAGTTGCCGTCGGTGCGCGCGCTGGCGTCGAGGAACAGGAAGCGGCGCGGCGCCTCGGCGCCGGACGGCTGATCGGTCATCAGGACTCCTCCGTCGTACGTACGGTGCGGACGCAGGGGTGAGCAGCCGTCGAACGCCGGTTTATTCCGCGCCGGTGCCGGCCCCCGGGCGGCCCCCGGGAGCGGCCGGGCCGGCGGTCAGTCGGGCAGTCCGGCCCGGCGGCGGGCGACGGCGGCGACGGCCGCCCAGTCCTTGTCCCCGTCGCCGTGGGCCAGCGCGTCCAGGAAGGCGTCCCGCAGGATGCTGCCGAACGGCAGCGGGACGTTGCGCGCGGCGCCCGCCTCCAGCGCGAGGCCGACGTCCTTGAGCCCCAGCGGCAGCCGGAACCCGGCCGGCTCGTAGCGGCGCTCGGCCACCATCGCGCCGTAGCCGGTGTGGATCGGCCCGGGGAAGAGCGTGCCGGTGAGCATCTCGACCAGGTCGGTCGTCCGGACGCCGTTGGCCTCGGCGAGGCTGCACGCCTCGGCCGTCGACTCGATCGCGCAGGCGATCAGGAAGTTGGTGCTGATCTTGGCCGTGTTGGCCTGCCGGGGGCTCTCGCCGAAGTGCCAGGTGCGCTCGCCCATCGCGGCGAACAGCGGCTCGGCCCGCTCCAGCAGCTCGGGCGCGCCCGCGACCAGGAGGTTCAGCCGCCCCGCCGCCGCGACCGGCGGCCGGCCGAGGACGGGGGCGGCGACGTAGCCGATGCCGTGCGCGGCGTGCAGCGCCTCGGCCCGCTCGGCGAGGGCGAGCGAGACGGTGGCCATGTTGACGTGCAGGGTAGCCGAGGCGCCGGCCAGCAGGGCGGGGTCGAGCAGCAGCTGCTCGACCGCCGTGTCGTTGGCCAGCATGGAGACCACCGTGTCGGCGGCGAACACCTCGGCGAGCGAGTCGGCCGCCTCCGCGCCCTCGGCCACCATGGCGGCCACCGGCTCGGGCGAGCGGTTCCAGACCCGTACGGTGTGGCCCGCCCGGAGCAGGCTGCCGGCCATGCCGCGCCCCATCGCTCCGAGCCCCACGAAGCCGATCGTCCGCCCGGTCATCCGCCCGTTCCCCTCGCCGTCACCGCTCGCGTGCGACCGACTGTACGTCAGGCGCGCGGCGGGCCCGCGGGGGGAAGGGCCGACGCACCGCGGCGGGGCCCGGGCGCACCCGCGGCCGGGCCACGGCTCACGCGCAGGCGCGGGCCGGCATCCGGGGGCGGTCGGCCGCCGCACCGCGCTGCAGCTCGGCGACCACCCGGCCGCGCAGCAGCTCGTACTGGGCCTGGAGCCGGCCGGGGCGGGCCGGGCGGGCGACCGGGCGGCCGGGGCCGACCAGCTCGTCCGGCCCGAACTGCTCGCGGGTGAGGTCGATCTCGAAGCCGGTGGCGAAGCGGTTCCACCAGTGGAGGTCCGTCCGCACGCCGTCGACGTACACCTCGCCCATCATGAGCTCGCCGCCGAGCAGGTCGTGCACCACCATCGCCGTCACCCCGCACTGGCCGCGGGCGGGATTGTCGGGACGCCAGTGGGCCAGATCCTCGGGCGCACAGGTGTCGACACCCCAGGAGGAGCGGATCGCACGTTCGATGTCGTTGAGGGTCCACGCCGTCATACCGGGAAGCCTGCCACGCGGCACTGACAGCGGCACCGGCTTTTCGAAGGGTCGTCCCGTGTTCTGCGGCGAACCTCCCGGCGTTCACCCGAACGAGGCCATGGCCCGGCCGGCCGGTCCGCCCGGGTACGGGAGGGGCCGGCCGGCCGGGCCCGGCGTCACTTCGCCAGCTCCGCGACACCCGCCTGCGCGAACTGCTCGTCCAGGTCGCCGCTGGGCGCGCCCGCGACACCGACGGCCGCGATCGGAGCGCCCTTCGACTGGATCGGGGCACCGCCGGCCAGGAACAGGGTGCCCGGGATGTCCTTCAGGTTCGGGGCCTGGGCCAGGCGCTTGGCCAGCTCCGAGGTCGGGGCGTTCCAGGACACCGCGGTGAAGGCCTTGCGCTCGGCCGACACCGGGGACTGCGGGCCGGCGCCGTCGCCCTTCAGCAGCACCCGGGTGACACCGTCCCGGTCGACGACCGCGACCGACACGTGCTGGCCGGCCTTGGTGGCCGCGTCCAGGGCGGCCTGGGCGGCGCGGGTGGCGGCGTCGATGGTCAGTCCGCTGCTCTGGGCCAGGTTCTTGTTCTGGGTGTCGGCCTTCACGGCGGCCGGGGCGGCCGGGGTGTCGGTGGACTCGGCGCTGGCCGAGACGGCGCCCACGGTGGCGGCGGCGAGCGCGGCGGCGGCGACGGTGCCGGTCAGCACCCGGGTGCGCACGGAGGTCTTCTTCATGGTCCAGCTCCTCAGCGGATCTGCGGGGTGGGGCGGGGTGGGCAGGTCGGGGGCCGCCGGACCGTTGCGGGGATCGTCCGGCGGCGTGCTTCGATCCTCCGCCCGGGGCAGGGGCCGCCACATCGGCGGTCCGGCGCGGACGGCCGGGCATGATGGTGGACGGCGGGGTCAACCGATCGGCTGATGCGGACCCGGGCCGGACGGGTCACCATCGAGGGATCGGCGCAGGTCGTCGCGGGTCGGCGCGGGTAGCCGCCGCAGGTGGACGCGGGTCGGTACGGACCGGCGCCGACCGCGCACGCACCACCCCGTTCAGCCAGGAGCCACCCGTGCAGCAGCCCCGCCCGACCGCCGGCCGCCGCGCTGCGGACCGCACCGGCGCCGATCGTCCCAGCGTCCTCGGACACGACGCGGGCGACCCGGACGCGGGCCGGCTGGCGCTGCTGCTGGACTCCGCCTTCCTGCTGCTGCTCGCCGCCTCGCTCAACCGCTACCTCAGCCACCACTCCGGCACCGCCCAGGCGCCCTGGGTGATCGGGCTGAGCGCGGCCCTCGCGGTCGCCCAGCCGGCCGGGTCCTGGCTCGACCACCGCAGGCCGCCCGCCCCGGGCCGGCGCCGCCGGTGGCCGTCGGCGCTGGTGGTGGCGCTCTGGGTGGTGCTGGTGCTGCTCGCGCCGAGCTTCGCCTGGTGCGCCGTCCCGCTGATCTACACCGCGCTGCGGGCGCTGCCGACGAAGGCGGCCATCCCGCTGGTCGGCGCGCTGACCCTGCTGGTGGTGATCGCCGAGATCCGGCTGCCGGGCGGCGCCGACGCCACGCTCGTCCTGCTGCCGCCCGCGGTGGCCGGGCTCGCCACCGGCGTCTTCCTCTTCATGACCCGGCAGGCCGCCCGGCAGCGCGCGCTGATCGCCGACCTGGTCCGCACCCGGCGCGAACTCGCCGCCACCGAGCGGCGGGAGGGCACCCTGGCCGAGCGCGCGCGGCTGGCGATGGAGATCCACGACACCCTGGCGCAGGGCCTGTCCAGCCAGCAGATGCTGCTCCAGGCCGCCGAACGCACCTGGGACACCCACCCGGCGACCGCCCGCACCCACGTCCGCACCGCCGCCGAGGTGGCCGCCCGGAACCTGGCCGAGGCCCGCCGCTTCGTCCACGACCTCGCCCCGGCGGAGCTCTCCGACGGCCGCACCCTCGACCAGGCGCTGCGGGCGCTGGCCGAGCGGGAGTCCGCCGAGAGCGGGCTGCCGGTCCGCTTCCACCTGGACGGCACGCCGGTGCCGCTGCCCACCGCGGCGCAGTCCGCGCTGTTGCGGATCGCCCAGGGCGCGCTGGCCAACGTCCGCGAGCACGCCGGGGCTTCGGCCGCCGCGATCACGCTGTCCTTCCTCGGCGACCAGGCCGTGCTGGACATCGCCGACGACGGGCGGGGCTTCGACCCGGAGGCGGCCGGCCCCGGGGGCGGGCGCGGGTACGGCCTGCCGGCGATGCGGGCCCGGCTGCGGCAGCTGGGTGGCAGGCTGACCGTGGAGAGCACGCCCGGCGAGGGCACCGTGGTCTCCGCCGCGATCCCCCTCCAGCACCGGTGATCAGCGACGGCGGGCCGAGCGACGACGACCCTGGAACTGCGATGACCCTGGAGCAGCGATGAGCACGACTCCCGTACCGGCGGCTCCCGTCCGGCTGTTGGTCTGCGACGACCACGCCGTGGTGCGGGCCGGACTGCTGGCGCTGCTGGCGAGCGCCGGTGACATCGAGGTGGTCGGCGAGGCGAGCACCGGGGAGGAGGCCGTCGCACTGGCCGCCCGGCTGGCGCCGCAGGTCGTGCTGATGGACCTCCAACTCGGCGACGGCATCGACGGGGTGGAGGCCACCCGGCGGATCACCGCCGTTCCGGGCGGGCCGCACGTCCTGGTGCTCACCACCTACGACACCGACGCCGACATCACCCGGGCCATCGCCGCCGGCGCCACCGGCTACCTGCTGAAGGCCGAGCGGCCGGAGGAGCTGTTCGCCGCCGTGCACGCGGCCGCGCAGGGCCGCACGGTGCTCTCGCCGCCGGTCGCCTCCCGGGTGATGGCGCAGATGCGGGCGCCCGCGCCGCAGCTCACCGAGCGGGAGCAGGACATCCTCGAACAGCTGGCGCAGGGGCTGGGCAACCGGGAGATCGCCCGGGCGCTGTTCATCAGCGAGGCCACGGTGAAGACCCATCTCGGCCGGATCTACGACAAGTTGGGCGTGGACACCCGGGCGGGGGCGGTGGCGGTGGCGAAGGAGCGCCGACTGCTGCGCTGAGCCCGCCGATCCCGCCTCCTCCCGGCTGCGCTGGGCGCTCGCCCGGTGTCACTGTGTGCTGTCATGATCCTTGGAATGTCGGATTCCAGGCCGGTGTCCGCCGTCACCCGCACCCATCCCGGCGCGGTCGGTTGGGGCGGCGGTCACCCCCACAGGGCCGTAAATGCTTGGTCCCACGGGCTTTCCGGCCGCCACCGAGGGTCCGCCGTGATGTAAATGTTTCGTGGATTTCGCTATTGACAAACCAACCACGCGGTTTGTTAGTTTGAGATCCAACGACGTCCCCGGAGGTGGGGGCTCGCCGGGGCCTGTGCGGACCGCTCTCGCCGGAGGGTGTTGGCCAGGGGGGGGAAACGGCGGGTTTGCCGGGGTGTCGGGGGGAGCGGCAGCGCCGAAGCCGCGCGACGAGGCGGCGTGGAGCGAGTCCGGGGGGACTCGCTCCACGCCTCCCCCGGTCCCCGGGCCGTTCGACTACACCAGCGCGCTCCAGTACGGACAGCTGACGTACGGCAGCGGCGGCGCGCAGTGGTCGACGCTCCCGGACAGCACCGGGCCCCGCTCCGAGCGGGCCACTCCCGGCGAGGTCGCGGTCAGCCCGGCCTCGCCCAACTCGCCGAAGCGAAGAGCCAGTCGGTAGCCGTCCGGGGTGGTCGCGGCGACCCTCGGGCGCTCCCGGCCGGCGTCCAGCGAGGTGATCGTCCAGCCGCGTCGCCGCCAGTGCCGCTCCACCACGTCGACCAGCGCCGCCCGTCGGGGCAGCGAGACGACGGTGAGGAGGTCCCGGCCCCGGGTGACGTACCAGAGCAGCTCCGACTCGCGCCCCGGCAGCGACAGCCGGGCCCCCGCCCGCGCGGGCGCGCCCTGCCAGACCGGCACCGGACGGACGGCGTCCAGGGTGTCCTGGAGCAGCGTCTCGCAGCATTCGGCGGCGTCGAGTTGATCGACCGTCGCCGACCCCGACCCGGCCCCCGGTCGCCGACCCGGCGCGACCCGCGCACCCCCGGGGCCGCCGCCCGGGCATCCGACGTTCAGTTCGGTACCACCTGACTGCACAGGGCCCTCCGTACTCCTCCCGGTGTTCAACCCGGGCAGGCATTCCGTCACTGCTTGGACGGCGGGCGGGTACGGGCAGTTCCCCTCCCCGTTGCGTCCCGCACCGTTCCCCCACCTCAAATTGCACTGCACGGTGCAGTTGAATCACTGCTCTGCACTGTGTAGTTTACTTCTCGCGACGGCCGGGCCGGACCAGCCGACCGACCGCTCTCCGCCCGCCTTCTGACCCGCCATCGAGAGGACCCGCCATGCCCGTCATCACCGTCGGCACCGCCCGCATCCCCTACCGCGTCGTCGGAGACGGCCCCGACACCCTCGTCCTGGTGCACGGCACCGGCCCCGGCTCAGCCATGTGGGACGGCCTGCTGGACTCCTTCACCGACCGCTACACCCTGCTGCTGCCCGACCTCTCCGGCAGCGAGGCCGCCGAGGACGACGGCGCCCCGCTCACCCTGGCGGCCATGGCCGCCCAGGTCGCCGCCGTGATCGAGGACGCCGGGCGCGGCCCCGCCGACGTCCTCGGCTTCTCGCTCGGCGCCGTCGTCGCCACCGCGACCGCCGCCCTGCACCCCGAGCGGGTCCGCCGCCTGGTCGCCGCCGCCGGCTGGATCAGCGCGGAACAGGACGAGTACCTGCGGCTCTCCATGGCCACCTGGCTCTCGCTCGCCGACCACCCCGCCGCGTTCGGCGGCTACGCCACCCTCACCGCCTTCAGCGACGGCTTCCTCAACCGGATCGGGCGCGCCGCCGTCCAGGCCAACACCGCCTACATGCGGCCCACTTCGGGCACCCTGCGGCACATCGCCCTCAACCTCGACCTGGACCTCGGCCCACTGCTCCCCCGCGTCCAGGCCCCCACCCTGGTGATCGGCTGCACCCAGGACGCCACCGTCCCGGTGGAGAACGCCCGCCGGCTGCACGCCGCCCTGCCCGGCAGCGCCTACGCCGAGTTCGACACCGGCCACATCGTGCTCGCCGAGGAGACCGAGGCGTTCACCGGCGCCGTCCGGGACTTCCTCCTCACCGCCGCCCGAACCGCCGCCCGAACCGCCGCCTGAACCGCCGCCTGAACCGCCGCCTGAACGACGCGGGCTGCCTCCCGGAGCACACCGTTGCCCCGGAGGCAAGCCCCTCCGCAGAACGGCTGATTACCGCGCATGGTGATCGAAATCAAATTGACTGAACGTCAACTTCGAAGGTGAGACTGCCTTGTTCGCGACATTCGCAAGGAGACGACCATGCGCATACTCTTCACCGGCCCCACCGCGGCCGGTCACCTCTACCCGATGGTGCCCACCGCCCAGGCGCTGCGCGGCGCCGGGCACGAGGTGCTGTTCGCCGTCGGCCAGCCGGTCGACCTGATCCGGTCCGCGGGCTTCCCGGTCGTGGAGATCGGCGACGGCCGGACCCTGCGGGAGATCATCGAGGAACACCTCGGCGGCAAGGTCGAGTACGTCAACCGCGACCGGACCCAGGAGGAGATCTTCGACATGGCGGCCGCCATGTTCGCGCGCGCCTCCCGTCCGGACCTGGAGGGCCTGCTGGCCGCCGCCACCGGATGGGGCGCCGACCTGATCGTCCACGACTCCTTCCACTCCGCCGCCCCGGTGGTCGCCGGCCTGCTCAAGATCCCGTCGGTGGTGCAGAACTTCGGCGCCAGCCCCGGCCGCCCGATGGCCGAGCTGGTGGCCTCGCACGTGCCCGACCTGTACGAGGAGCACGGCCTGACCGGCCCGGACATCGCCGCGGTGCTCAACCTCGGCCCGCTCGGCGGCGACCCGGACGGCCTGTCGATGCGCTACGTCCCGTACAACGGCGGCGGCATCGTCCCGGCCGAGTTCCTGCGCAAGCCCGAGCGCCCGCGGGTGGTCGTCACCCTGGGCACCGTGCTCGCCGAGCTCGACGGCGTCCGCTCGGTGGTCCGCCTGGTCGAGGCGGCGGGCGAGGTCGACGCCGACTTCCTGCTCGCGGTCGGCGGCGCCGACCTCGCCCCGCTCGGCACCCTGCCCGCCAACGTCCGCGGCCTGCCCTGGGTCCCGCTCAACGAGCTGCTCAGCCGTGCCGACGCGCTGATCCACCACGGCGGCGCGGGCACCATGCTGACCGCCCTCCAGGCCGGTCTGCCCCAGCTGCTGCTGCCGCAGGGCGCGGACCACTTCGTCAACGCCGAGGCCATCACCGCCACCGGCGCCGCCCTGAGCTCCACCTCCGAGGCCGTCGACACCGCGCTGCTCGACCGCGTCGTCACCGACGCCGAGCTGCGCGACGCCGCCCGCCGCCTGCAGGCCGACAACACCGCCCTGCCCACCCCGACCGCCCTGGTCCCCGCCCTGGAGGGCCTCGCCGCCCGCCGCTGATCCCACCGTGCCTGACGGCACACCCGGAGAAGCGCGACAGCCGTGGGTCGACCGACCTGCGGCTGTCGGCCGTACCCGCCCGGTACCAGCCGGAGACGCCCCGGAACCAGATCGGTCTCGGCCACTTCGAACACACTGCCGACCCGGACGCAGCGCCCGTGAGGCCACGCCCGCCGGACCGGGCGCCGCGGTCGCCCCCCGGCCGCCAGCGCCCGGTCAGCCTGCCCGCAGCAGGGCGCGTAGCCCGGCGGTGTCGACGACCCGGGCCCGGGAGGGGAGGACCCGGTGCAGCAGGAGGTGGTGGACTTCCGGGTCGGGGTCGGCGACGCCGTCGGACAGGACGTACAGCCGGTAGTCGCGGTCGGCCGCGTCGACCACGGTGGACAGGACGGCGCCACCGGTGCTGAGCCCGGCGACGACCAGGGTGGTGATGCCGCGCTCGCGCAGCCGCCGGTCGAGGTCGGTGGTGGAGAGTTCGGTGGTGGACAGGGCGCCGTAGCGGGTCTTGCGCACGACGAGGTCGCCGGCCCGGGGCGCCAGCCGCTCGTGGACGGCGGCGGCGGGGTCCTCGTGATGCATGGCGCGGTGCCGGGCCAGCGGGGCGAAGGACCGGTTGGCGGCCGGGACGGCGTCCCAGTCGGCCTCGGTGAAGCCGACCCGCGCGTAGGCGATGGTGCCGCCCGCGGCGCGCACGTCGGCGACGGCTCCTGCCACCCGGTCGAGCAGGGCCTCGCGGTCCCCGTCCTCGGGCAGCGCGGCCAGGACCGCGGGTTGGCAGTCCAGGACGAGGAGCGCGGTGTGCGCGGGGTCGAATGCCGGGTCGAACGCCGGGTCGGTGCTCATGCGGGTGTCCTCCGTACTGGTGACGTGCCTGGTGGCGGGCCTGCCGGTGTGCCCGGTCCGGCCTCCGGTCGCGTCCGCTCCGCTCGGGGCAGCAGGAGCGGGGTGGCCAGGGCGAGCAGTCCGGCGACCGCGAGGGCGGTGCGCGGGCCGGTGGCGGCGGCGAGCAGCCCGCCGAGCGCGGTGCAGACGGCGATGGACGCCTGCTGCCCGATCGACCAGGCCGTCAGGGTGCGGGCGACGAGGTGCCCGGGCGTGTGTTCGAGCCGGTAGGTGGCGAGCACCGGGTTGAACAGGCTCATGTTGACGATGATCGCCAGCTCGACGGCCATCACGGTGACGAGGCCGACCACGCCGGGGCGGACGAAGACCAGGCCGATCAGCCAGACGGCGCGCAGGGTGCCGACCGTCCGGAGGACCCGGTCCCGGCCGTGGCGCTCCGCGACCCGCCGGGCCAGCCGGGAACCGATCAGTCCACCGAGGCAGGGGGCGGCGAAGGCGAGGCCGTACTGCCACGGGGCGAAGTGGAGTTGGCGCAGCAGCAGCACGGCGAGCACCGGCTCGGTGGCCATGATCAGACCGGCGACGAGCATGTTGTTGAGGTAGAGCGCCCGCAGGCCGGGATCGCCCGCGATGTGCCGCCAGCCGTCGAGCACCGCACCGGCCCGGAGCGGGCTCGCACCGGGCCGGGACGGGCTCCCGCCGGTCCGTCGCGGCGCCTCCTCCCGGCCGCGGATCGCGAGGATGCACAGCGCGGACAGCAGGTAGCTGAGCGCGTCGGCCACCACGGTGGTGACCGGCCCGAACCGGCCGACCGCCGCCCCGCCCAGCGGCGGCCCGATCGCGATGGAGCTCCAGTTCGTCGACTCGAAGCGCGCGTTGGCCACGAGCAGGTCCTCCGGCCGGACGAGCGCCTTGAGGTAGGCCCCGCCGGCCGCACCGAAGGCGATCTTCGCCGCGGTGACCACGGTCGAGACCGCGAGCAGTTGGACGAAGCCGAGCCGCCCGAAGGCGTAGGCGACCGGGACCGTCGCCATGGCCGCGAACCGGACCAGGTCCATCGCGATCATGACCGGACGCTTGCGCCGGAACTCCACCCACGGCGCGAGCGGCACGGCCACCAGCGCGCCCACCGCCGGCGCCACCGCGGACAGCGCGGCCACCTCCGCGGGACCGGCGTGCAGCACCAGCACGGCGATCAGCGGCAGCGCCCCGAACCCCAGCCCCGACCCGTACGCGCTCACCGCGTACGCCGCCCACAACCGGCCGAACCGCCGGCCCAGCCGTTTCCCGCCCGTCATGCCCGGTGCCCTCCTCCGCCGTCCCGGTCCTCGGCCGCACAAACCGAGGTTGACCGGTGCGAGCCAACCGGGCGGCGCGGCGGCGGGTCAAACAACCGATTTACCCGCTCCGCACAACCACTGGTTGTTCACTAAGGTGGCCGACGTGGACCTCGAAGCAGTGCGCACCTTCGCCGCCATCGCGGAGGCCGGCCAGTTCCAGAAGGCCGCCGTCGACCTGGCGATCACCCAGCAGGCCGTCTCCAAGCGCGTCGCCGCACTGGAGCGCGACCTCGGCGTGCGGCTGTTCACCCGCACCCCGCGCGGAGCCGAACTCACCATCGACGGGCAGGCGTTCCTCCCCCACGCCCGTGAGCTGCTGCGCGTCGCCGAGCGCGCGGTCGCGTCCGTCCGCGCCGGCCGCCGCCCGCTACGGGTCGACGTGATCGCCTCGCGCGGGGCGGCCTCGGGCCTGATGCGCGGCTTCCACCACGCCCACCCCGGGATCGACCTCGACGTGCTGATGCTGCTGGAGATCGAGACCGCCGTCGCCGCCCTCCGCTCCGGCACGATCGACGCGTCCTTCCGCGCCGTCGCCATGCCCGGCCGGCCCCTGCCCGAGGACATCGCGTCCGTCCGGGTCCTCGACGAGCCGCTCCAACTCCTCACCGGCCCGGCCCACGCGCTGGCGGGCGCCCGGTCGGTAACCGTCGCCGAGCTGGTCGGCCACCGGATCTGGATGCCCGGCATCCTCCCCGGCAGCGAATGGGGCGCCTACTACGACGACCTGGTCGCCGAGTTCGGCCTCACCATCGAGGCCACCGGCCCCAACTTCGGCTCCGACGCCCTCCTCGACACCATCGCCGACACCCCGGCCCTGGCCACCTTCATGAGCGAGCAGACCCGCCTCGTCTGGCCGGCCGGCCACGGCCTGCGCCGCATCCCGGTGACCGACCCGACGCCCGTCTACCCCCACTCACTCCTCTGGCACCGCGACAACCCCCACCCCGCCCTCCCCACCCTCCGCGCCCACCTCGCCACCGCCGCCCCCACCCCCACCACCCCCGAGACCTGGACCCCCACCTGGGTCCTCCCCCACTGACACCGGCCACCCTGGACGGCCCGGGACAACGCAAAAGCCGCAGGTCATATGACCTGCGGCTTTCGGTAGTGGAGCGGGCGACGAGAATCGAACTCGCGCTCTAAGCTTGGGAAGCTCATGTTCTACCATTAAACTACGCCCGCCTGATGAGCCGTCAGAGACCGCTCGATCCAGTGTCACTGTACCCCATCCGCGACGGTGGTTGCACAGGGGGTCGGCGGACGCGGCGGAGCGCCGTGGGGCGGGTGCGGGGGCGTACTGTTTGGGCCGCGTGCGAGTGCTCCGGTGGGTGGGGGCCGAGGCGGCGAGCCATGGTGAGGAATGTCCGGAACATCCCCTAATGTGACGCTGTCCCGGGGCTCGGCCGCCGGGGCGCGTGAGTACGGGTGAGTACTGGGTTAGGGATGGGAAGGGGATCGATGGAGCAGCGCGCCGTCGTTCGTTGTGCCGAGGGGCACCTGTTCAGCACCACCACGTTCCCGATGCAGAACCTCGGTCCGGGCCGGCTCGGGCCCGGGCGGTTGATCCGCTGTCCGCAGTGCGGACGGCTGCGGAGTTCGGTGCTGGCCGACGTGCGGGACCTGTCGGAGCCGCAACTGGCGCGGGCGATGCGGCTGGAGGCCGCGGAGTTCCTCGCCTGACGGCGGACGGACGCGGAGGTGGGCCCCGGACGGATTCGTCCGGGGCCCTTTCTTGCACGTAACCTCGAGGCGTGCTGCTCTCTGACAAGGACATCCGGACCGAAATCGACCTGGGCCGGGTCGTCATCGACCCGTTCGACCCGGCGATGATCCAGCCGTCGAGTATCGACGTGCGCCTCGACCGCTTCTTCCGCGTGTTCGAGAACCACAAGTACCCGCACATCGACCCCTCGGAGGAGCAGCCGGACCTGACCCGGTTGGTCGAGCCCGAGGGCGACGAGGCGTTCATCCTGCACCCCGGCGAGTTCGTGCTGGCCTCGACGTACGAGGTCATCACCCTGCCCGACGACGTCGCGTCCCGGCTGGAGGGCAAGTCGAGCCTGGGCCGGCTGGGCCTGCTCACCCACTCCACGGCCGGCTTCATCGACCCCGGCTTCAGCGGCCACGTGACGCTGGAGCTGTCGAACGTCGCGACGCTGCCGATCAAGCTGTACCCGGGGATGAAGATCGGGCAGCTGTGCCTGTTCCGGCTCTCCTCGCCCTCGGAGCACCCGTACGGCTCGGAGCGCTACGGCTCGCGCTACCAGGGCCAGCGCGGCCCGACGCCGTCCCGCTCGTTCCTGAACTTCCACCGCAGCCGGGTCTGAGACCGGAAGACCGGGAAACCCGGGAGACCGGAGACCGGAGCCCGGCGACCCGCGGAGCCGCACGCAGACGGGCGGCCACCCCTCATCGGAGGGGTGGCCGCCCGCGGCGTTCTCAGGCCCGCTTGGGGCTGGTGACGGCGACCAGCTCGGTGCCGTCCTCGGACAGCCGCAGCTCGGTGCGCAGCTCGGCCAGCTCGCCGAGGTGGTGCAGGTGGGTGCCGCCGCAGAAGATCTGCGCGCCGCCCTCGGGCAGCTCGCAGTGCCACTGCCGGCGGGCGGTGAGCTCGGGGCCGGGCACCTCGATGCGGACCGGGGCGTCGGCGGCGACCCAGGCGGCCAGCCGGGTGTTGACGGCCTCGGTGAGGGCCGGCAGGGCGTCGGCGAGGGCCGGGAACTCCTCGGTGGCGTCCACCGTGAAGCCCTTCTTCTTCAGCGACTTGCCGAGCCGGTAGGTGTCGGTGCTGGCCTCGGTGTCCATCACCGAGCTCGCCATCGCGAGGCTGTCGAAGTCCGGGTTGCCGAAGGCGTCCGAGCGGCCCGGGTCCTTGCGCCAGCGCGGGGCGAGCGCGGCGTTCAGGGCGAGCGCGAGCAGGTGGCAGCCGCTGTGCGAGGCGCTGAGGGCGCCCCGGCGCCGGGCGTCGACGGCGAGCGCGGCGGTGCGGCCGACGATGTCGCCGGGGTCGGTGTCGAGGACGTGCAGGACCAGCCAGGACCACTCCTCGTCGCCGCGCCGGACCGGGATGTCGGCGCCGACCGCCGGCTCCCCGCCCTCCGGGCCGACGGCGCCGGTCAGGCAGTCGACCACGGCCAGCTCGGTGCCGTCCACGGTCAGGGTGCCGAGGTCGGCCGGCTGGTCGGGCCAGGTGTGGTCGAGCGGGTGGAACGGGGTCGCCTCGGTGACGACGGCGTACCGGCCGTCGGCCAGCGGGTGCACCGCCAGCACCGGGGACTCGCCGGTCACCGCCCCGGCCGGGAAGCTGACGTGGGTGGTGGGGAGGGTCATGCCTGGCTCCGGTGAGGGTGGGACGACGAGGGTGGGGCGGGCTCGGCGCTCGGCCGCGGCCCGCCCCCATTCTGCCCTTCGCCCGTCGGAGCCCTCAGCCCAGCGTCGGCAGCTTGATCAGCACCAGCAGCGCGACCAGCTGTATCGCCGAGGCGCCCGCGGCCTTGCCCCAGGGCAGGTCGTGCAGCCGCCGGACCATGCTGGTCAGCAGGTACCCGCAGAGCAGCCAGGTGGCCCAGCCGACGACCTGGACGACGGCGCTGCCGGAGGGCAGCACCAGGTCGAGCAGCAGCCGGGGCGCGTCGGTGAGCCAGCCGATCAGCGCGGCCAGGCCGACGGTCGCCTTCCACGGGCCGTCGCCGCCCAGCTGGCGGGCCAGCGCGTAGGTGACCCCGCCGAAGAGCGCGCCCGCCACGGTGAAGCCGACGGCGGCGGCGAGGAGGCCGGTCAGCGCCACGGTGAAGGTCGAGTTGACGATGTCGTCGCGGGTCAGCCCGATGCCGAGCACCGCGAGCACGCCGTACAGCAGCGAGACGGTGAGGGCGGGCAGCCAGACCTGGTGGTCGCGGGTGCGGTCGAAGATCGCGGTCGGACTGCGGAACAGGCCGGTGAACAGCTCGCGCCAGCGCGGCCGGGGGCCCGTGGCGTGCGGGGCGGACTGGCCGCCGGCCCGGTAGACGGCGACGTTGTCCTGGCCGTACGGCTGCTGGTCGTAACCCCCGTCGGGGCCGTACCCCCCGTCGGGGCCGTAGCCCGCGTCCGGGCCGTAGCCCTGGTCCGGGCCGTACCCCTGCGCGGCGCCGTACGGCGGCTGCTGCCCGTGGCCGTCGTCGTAGTAGCCGTGCTGCTGGCCGGGGTGGCCCTGGTACGGCGGCTGCTGCGCGTACGGGCCGCCGGACGCGTACGGGTCGCCGGCCGGGAAGGCCCGGGTGTTGCCGGGCCGGTCGGCCGCGTAGGGGTCGTACCCGTGCCCCGCCGGGTGCCCGGGGCCGCCGGACGTGCCGCCGGGCCCGCCGGGCGGTGCCGTGTGCGGGGCCGTGAAGTACTCCGGCCCGTCCGTCCCCCCGGGCGACGCCGGCGGCGGAGGGGCCGACCACCCGCCGTGCGGGCGGTCCGCGCCCTGACCGTTGTCGTATCGATTACCAGCCACGGTCCGAAGGTACCCGCCCGGCCCGGCCCGCGTCGGCCCCGGACGGAGCCGGGGCCGGTTTGCAGCGAGGCTGAGACGAACGGGGCCGAAAACCCCCCGGACCGGGCCCCGAAGACCCGCGAAGCCGCGAGCCCGGGACCCCGGGGGCGCTACCGCTGGACGCCGACCGACGGCCCGTGCACCGCCGCGGCCGCGCTGGTGCCGGCCGGGCAGCCGCCCGGGCCGGCCGAGGTGCGGACGGCGCCGACCGGCAGCAGGGTGCCGCAGGCGATCCGGATGCCGGTCGGCAGCTCGTTGTCCGACTCCACGATCGCGCCGTCGCCGATCACCGCGCCGTCCAGCGCCGAGCGGTCGCCGACGGTGGCGAAGGCGCCCACGATCGAGTCCTTGACCAGGGTGTCCGGGCCGATCACGGCGCCCGGCAGGATCACGCTGCCCTCGACGATCGCGCCGGCCTCGACCACCGCGTCCTCGGCGACCACGGTGCCGCCGCTGAGCACCGCGCCCGGGTGGACGGTGGCGCCGGGCAGCAGCAGGGCGTCGCCGGTCGGGCCGGGGACGGCCGGGGAGTCGACCTTGCCGAGCACCAGGTCGGCCGAGCCGCGGACGAACGCCGCCGGGGTGCCCAGGTCCAGCCAGTACGAGGTGTCGACCACGCCGCGCAGCAGCGCGCCGGTGGCGAGCAGCTCGGGGAAGGTCTCGCGCTCGACGGACACCTCGCGGCCGACCGGGATGCGGTCGATCACGGACCGGGTGAAGACGTAGCAGCCGGCGTTGATCTGGTCGGTGACGATCTGCTCCGGGGTCTCCGGCTTCTCCAGGAACTCCAGCACCCGCCCGTCCTCGTCGGTGGGGACGAGGCCGAAGGCCCGCGGGTCCTCGACCCGGGTCAGGTGCAGGGTGACGTCGGCCCCGGCGGCCACGTGGCCGTCGCGCAGGGCGGCGATGTCGACGCCGGAGAGGATGTCGCCGTTGAAGACCAGGACCGGCTCGTCCGGGCCGCAGGTCAGGCCGGAGGCGGCGTTGCGGATGGCTCCGCCGGTGCCCAGCGGCTCGCGCTCGGTCAGGTAGACCAGCTCGATGCCGTACGGGGTGCCGTCCTGGAAGTGGTCCTCGAACACCTCGGCCAGGTAGGAGGTGGCCAGCACGACGCGGGTGACGCCGGCGGCTGCCGCGCGGGCCAGCTGGTGCGCGATGAACGGGACGCCTGCCACCGGCAGCATCGGCTTGGGGGTGTGGGTGGTCAGCGGACGCAGTCGCGTGCCCTTACCACCGACCAGCATGATCGCCTCGGTCATGGTCTGCGCTGTTCCCCTTGTGGTCTCTGCGGCACCGGCCCGGCGGGCCGACACCTCGTCGTCGGTCTGGACCCGGCCGTCCGGCCGGCGCGGGTCGCCACCCGTCCGGGGCTTCCGTCCGGAACGGGTGAACCGGCGCGAAGCCGGTCCGGGCCTACTGTATTTGCTTCCGACCGAATGCCCGTCCGGCGCCTGTGCGATTGCCGTCACTCCCCGTACGCCCGCCGTACCGGCACAGGCCGTCCGGGCCGTCCAAAAGCCCGGCCCGGCGGGCGCGTTCGCGGCGTCCACCGGGCCGGGCAGTTGTAGCAGAACTGTCGAACAGCGGGCTCTGCGGGGGCCGTTACGCGTCCACCGTCGCGGGCTGCTCCTCGTTGTCGGCCGGCGGGACGGCCTTCACCGAGTCGAGCAGCAGCTGGGCCACGTCGACCACCTTCAGGTGCTCCTTGGCCGCGCCCTCGTTCTTCTTGCCGTTGACCGAGTCGGAGAGCATCACCAGGCAGAACGGGCAGGCGGTGGAGACGATGTCCGGGTTGAGCGACAGCGCCTCGTCCACGCGCTCGGTGTTGATCCGCTTGCCGATGCGCTCCTCCATCCACATCCGCGCGCCGCCGGCGCCGCAGCAGAAGCCGCGCTCCTTGTGGCGGTGCATCTCCTGCTGGCGCAGACCGGGGACCTTGTCCATGATCTCGCGCGGCGGGCTGTAGACCTTGTTGTGGCGGCCCAGGTAGCAGGGGTCGTGGTAGGTGATCAGGCCCTCGACCGGGTTGACCGGGATCAGCTTGCCCTCGTCGATGAGGTGCTGGAGCAGCTGGGTGTGGTGGATGACCTCGAAGTGGCCGCCCAGCTGCGGGTACTCGTTGGCGATGGTGTTGAAGCAGTGCGGGCAGGTGGCCACGATCCGCTTGACCGGGGCGTCCTCCAGGGCCGCGTTCAGCGTCTCCACGTTCTGTGCGCCGAGCATCTGGAACAGGAACTCGTTGCCCAGGCGGCGGGCGGAGTCACCGGTGCAGGACTCCTCCTTGCCGAGGATCGCGAACTTCACGCCCGCGGTGTGCAGCAGCTCGGCGAAGGCCTTGGTGGTCTTCTTGGCGCGGTCCTCCAGGGCGCCGGCGCAGCCGACCCAGTAGAGGTACTCGACCTCGGCGGGGTCGATGTCCTCGCCGATCACCGGTACCTCGATGCCGGTCTCCTTCTTGAGCTCCTTGACCCAGTCCAGGCGGGCCTTGGTGGCCATGCCCCACGGGTTGCCCTTGTTCTCCAGGTTCTTGAGCATCGTCCCGGCCTCGGTCGGGAACGAGGACTCGATCATCACCTGGTAGCGGCGCATGTCGACGATGTGGTCGATGTGCTCGATGTCCACCGGGCACTGCTCGACGCAGGCACCGCAGGTGGTGCAGGACCACAGCACGTCCGGGTCGATGACGCCGTTCTCCTCGGCGGTGCCGATCAGCGGGCGCTCGGCCTCGGCCAGGGCGGCCGCCGGGACGTCCTTCAGCTGCTCGGCGGTGGCCTTCTCCTCACCCTCCATGTCCTTGCCGCCGCCGGCCAGCAGGTACGGCGCCTTGCCGTAGGCGTGCTCGCGCAGGCTCATGATCAGCAGCTTCGGCGAGAGCGGCTTGCCGGTGTTCCAGGCGGGGCACTGCGACTGGCAGCGGCCGCACTCGGTGCAGGTGGAGAAGTCGAGGATGCCCTTCCAGGAGAAGTGCTCGACCTGGGAGACGCCGAACACGGCGTCCTCGGCCGGGTCCTCGAAGTCGATCGGCTGACCGTTGCTGGTCATCGGACGGAGGGCGCCGAGCGCGGTGCCGCCGTCCTCCTCGCGCTTGAAGTAGATGTTGAAGAAGCCGAGGAAGCGGTGCCAGGCCACGCCCATCGAGGGGTTGAGGCCGATGGTGGTCGCCCACGCGAACGAGATGCAGATCTTCAGCATCGCGAACAGGTAGATCAGGTTCTCCAGCGTGCCGTGCGACAGGCCGCTCAGCGCGGAGACCAGCGGGTACGAGACCAGGTGCTCCGGGCCGTACGAGTCGACGCCGTTGAGGGCGCCCTCCAGCGCGCGCAGCATCAGGATGCAGAGGCCGATGCCGAGGATCGTGTACTCGACGTAGAAGGCCTGCCAGGCGATCGAGCCGGCGAACCGGGACTTGCGGCCGGACCTGGACGGCAGGCTCATCAGCCGGATCACGATCAGGACCAGGATGCCCAGCGTGGTCAGGGTGCCGATCAGCTCGACGAAGAGCTGCCAGATCATCCAGTGGCCGATGACCGGCAGCGCGAAGTCCGCGTCGAAGAGCTGGCCGAAGGCGTTGACGATGGTCAGCACCAGGCTGAAGAAGCCGACCGCGACGAACCAGTGGGCGATGCCGACGATCCCCCAGCGGTTCATCCTGGTGTGGCCGACGAACTCGGTCGCGAGGGTCTTCGCCCGCTGGGCGGGCTGCCCGAAGCGGGTGGAGTCCGGCGCACCGGTGCGGACCACCTTGAAGATGTACAGCGCCGCACGGGCGGCGAGCGCGGTGCCGATCACGAACGTGACCAGCGAGATGACGATCGCTGCTAGCTGCATCGGCTCTCCGTCTCCTGCGGCTTTGCGGTTGGGCAGGCTCTGCGGTTCTACGGTCTTCGGACTGATTGTACTGGTCGGTAACTTGCCGGGCCGACGGCCCGGACATTACCGGTGGGCAACAGTTCTCCAGAAGATTCCCAAGCTATGGCGGCAGTCACGTGGGCGCACCCCGCCACGGCGTGGCGGGGTGCGGGGGCGCTCCGGTCGCGCGATCAGCTCAGCAAAGTTGAGCGACCGACACTCATACCTGTTGACGCCGTCCCCCGGGTCGTGCATCCTTGAGCCTGTAAAGCTCAACTCTTCCGTGGAGGTATTTACGATGGCACGCGCGGTCGGCATCGACCTCGGTACGACGAACTCGGTCGTCAGCGTTCTGGAGGGTGGCGAGCCCACCGTCATCACGAACGCCGAGGGCGCTCGGACCACGCCGTCCGTCGTCGCCTTCGCCAAGAACGGCGAGGTCCTGGTCGGCGAGGTGGCCAAGCGCCAGGCGGTCACCAACGTGGACCGCACCATCCGCTCGGTCAAGCGCCACATGGGCACCGGGTGGAAGATCAACATCGACGGCAAGGACTTCAACCCCCAGCAGATCTCGGCCTTCGTGCTGCAGAAGCTGAAGCGGGACGCCGAGGCGTACCTGGGCGAGACCGTCACCGACGCCGTCATCACCGTCCCGGCGTACTTCAACGACTCCGAGCGCCAGGCCACCAAGGAGGCCGGTGAGATCGCGGGCCTCAACGTCCTGCGCATCGTCAACGAGCCGACCGCGGCCGCCCTCGCGTACGGCCTGGACAAGGACGACCAGACCATCCTGGTCTTCGACCTCGGCGGCGGCACCTTCGACGTCTCCCTGCTGGAGATCGGCGACGGGGTCGTCGAGGTGAAGGCCACCAACGGTGACAACCACCTCGGTGGTGACGACTGGGACCAGCGCGTCGTCGACCACCTGGTCAAGGTCTTCCAGGCCGGCCACGGCGTGGACCTGTCCAAGGACAAGATGGCCCTGCAGCGTCTGCGCGAGGCCGCCGAGAAGGCCAAGATCGAGCTGTCCTCGTCCTCCGAGACCTCGATCAACCTGCCGTACATCACGGCCTCCGCCGAGGGCCCGCTGCACCTGGACGAGAAGCTCACCCGGGCCCAGTTCCAGCAGCTGACCGCGGACCTGCTGGAGCGCTGCAAGGTCCCGTTCCACAACGTGATCAAGGACGCCGGCATCTCGCTCTCCGAGATCGACCACGTCGTCCTGGTCGGTGGCTCGACCCGCATGCCGGCCGTCGCCGAGCTCGTCAAGGAGCTGACCGGCGGCCAGGACGCCAACAAGGGCGTCAACCCGGACGAGGTCGTCGCCATCGGCGCCGCGCTCCAGGCCGGTGTCCTCAAGGGCGAGGTCAAGGACGTCCTGCTGCTCGACGTCACCCCGCTGTCCCTCGGCATCGAGACCAAGGGCGGCATCATGACCAAGCTGATCGAGCGCAACACCACGATCCCGACCAAGCGCTCCGAGATCTTCACCACGGCCGAGGACAACCAGCCGTCCGTGCAGATCCAGGTCTACCAGGGCGAGCGCGAGATCGCCGCGTACAACAAGAAGCTCGGCATGTTCGAGCTGACCGGCCTGCCGCCGGCGCCGCGCGGCCTGCCGCAGATCGAGGTCACCTTCGACATCGACGCCAACGGCATCATGCACGTCGGTGCCAAGGACCTCGGCACCGGCAAGGAGCAGAAGATGACCGTCACCGGCGGCTCCTCGCTGCCGAAGGACGAGGTCGACCGCATGCGCCGCGAGGCCGAGCAGTACGCCGAGGACGACCACAAGCGCCGCGAGGCCGTGGAGACGCGCAACTCCGCCGAGCAGCTCGTCTACTCGACCGAGAAGTTCATCGCCGACAACGCCGACAAGCTGCCGGGCGACGTCAAGACCGAGGTCGAGACCGCCATCGGCGAGCTCAAGGAGGCCTTGAAGGGCGAGGACATCGCGAAGATCCGCGAGGCCTCGGAGAAGGTCTCCACCACCGCGCAGAAGCTCGGCCAGGCGCTGTACGCCAACGCCGACGCCCCGGCCGGTGCCGCCGCCGGTGACTCCGCCCAGGCCAAGGACGACGACGTCGTCGACGCCGAGATCGTGGACGACGAGAAGCCCAAGGGCGGTGCGGCATGACGGACAAGCCGCAGGGCGGCAAGCCCGGCGACGACTCCGCCGCCGATGAGGCCGTGATCAAGGCTGCCGAGGAGGCCGCCGCGGCCGGCGCCGGGGAGTCCGGTTCGGACGACCTCGCCGCCGCCAAGCGGGAGCTCACCGAGCGCACCGGCGACCTCCAGCGCCTCCAGGCCGAGTACCAGAACTACCGCAAGCGGGTCGAGCGCGACCGGCTGACCGTCCGCGAGATCGCCGTCTCCAACATCCTGGAGTCGCTGATCCCGGTCCTGGACGACATCGGCCGCGCCCGCGAGCACGGCGAGGTCACGGGCGGCTTCAAGTCCGTCGCCGAGTCGCTGGAGACGGTCGTCGCCAAGCTGGGCCTCCAGCAGTTCGGCAAGGAGGGCGAGCCCTTCGACCCGACCATGCACGAGGCGCTGATGCACAGCTACTCCTCGGACGTCACCGAGGACACCTGTGTGCAGGTCCTCCAGCCCGGCTACCGCATCGGCGAGCGGATCATCCGCCCGGCGATGGTGGCCGTCGCGGAGCCCCAGCCCGGCAGCCAGGCGTCCCCGGGCACCGAGGCGAAGCCCGCCGACACGGACAAGTCCGACGGTGACTCGGACAGCTGACAACCTGTGACAGCTGACAACCAGTGCGCTGCGGAGTCGTACGCCGGCCAGTACGGCGGCCGGCTCCGCAGCGCGCTGTCAACCGCCGTCTCTTCACCGGCGGTTGACAGCGCAGTGACGATGGACATCGGGAGGTGGCGGAAGCCGTGAGCGAGCGCAGCGGGCGAACCATCGGGGGGCGCGTGTACCGCTCAGCGGCTGCCGAGCGCAGCGAGGTGGACGCATGAGCGGCAAGGACTACGTGGAGAAGGACTACTACAAGGTCCTCGGCGTGCCCAAGGACGCCACCGCCACCGAGATCAAGAAGACCTACCGGAAGCTCGCGCGCGAGTTCCACCCCGACGCCAACAAGGGCGACGCCAAGGCCGAGGAGCGGTTCAAGGACATCTCCGAGGCGTACGACGTCCTCTCCGACGAGAAGCGCCGCAAGGAGTACGACGAGGCCCGCAGCCTCTTCGCCAACGGCGGCTTCCGGGCCGGCGGCCCCGGTGGCGCCGGCAGCTACAGCTTCGACTTCGGCGACCTCTTCAGCGGCAGCCAGGGCGGCGCCCAGGGCGGCGGCGGCCTCGGTGACGTCTTCGGCGGCCTGTTCAACCGCGGCGGCACCCGGCAGGCCCAGCCCCGGCGCGGCGCCGACGTCGAGACCGAGGTGACGCTCTCCTTCGAGGAGGCGGTGGACGGCGCGACCGTCCCGCTGCGGATGACCAGCCAGGCCCCCTGCCGCGGCTGCAACGGCACCGGTGCCAAGTCCGGCACCACCCCGCGGGTCTGTCCGACCTGCGTCGGCGCCGGCACCGTCAGCCGTGGCCAGGGTGCCTTCGCGCTCTCCGAGCCGTGCAAGGACTGCCGCGGCCGGGGCATGATCGTCGACGACCCGTGCCCCGACTGCCACGGCAGCGGCCGCGCCAGCTCGGCCCGCACCATGCAGGTCCGGATCCCGGCCGGCGTCCAGGCCGACCAGCGCATCCGGCTCAAGGGCAAGGGTGCCCAGGGCGAGCGCGGCGGCCAGCCCGGCGACCTCTACGTCACCGTGCACGTCGACCCGCACCCGGTCTTCGGGCGCAAGGGCGACAACCTGACCGTCACCGTCCCGGTGGCCTTCCCCGAGGCGGCGCTCGGCGCCACCATCGAGGTGCCCACCCTGAACGGCCCGGCCGTGAAGCTCAAGCTGCCCCCGGGCAGCGCCAACGGCCTCACCATGCGCGCCCGCGGCAAGGGCGCGACCCGCAAGGACGGCACCCGCGGCGACCTCCTCGTCACCGTCGAGGTCGTGGTGCCCCAGCACGTCACCGGTGACGCGCTGAGCGCCCTGGAGCAGTACCGCGAGGCCACCGCCTCCGACGATCCGCGCGCCGCCCTGTTCCGGGCGGCGAAGGGAGCGTGACGACCAGATGTCCCCGATGAACCCGATCGACCCCGACACCCCGATCGGCCCGGGCCTCGGCGAGGGCCTGCCCGGCGCCGGCCCCCGCCGCGCCCGCCGGGCCGCCGCGGGCCCGCCGCCGTACGTCCTCACCGAGGACACCCCGGTGTACGTCATCTCCGTGGCCGCCGAACTGTCCGGCCTGCACCCGCAGACCCTGCGCCAGTACGACCGCCTCGGCCTGGTCTGCCCCGACCGCACCGCCGGCCGCGGCCGCCGCTACTCCGCGCGCGACATCCAGCAGCTGCGCGAGGTCCAGCGGCTCTCCCAGGACGAGGGCATCAACCTCGCGGGCATCAAGCGGATCATCGAGCTGGAGAACCAGGTCACCGCCCTCCAGTCCCGCGTCGCGGAACTGGTCGACTCCCTGGAGGGCGCCGCCGCCGCGCTCCAGCAGCGCGAGGCCGCCGTCCACGCCTCCTACCGCCGCGACCTCGTCCCGTACCAGCCCCCCACCCCGCAGTCCAGCGCCCTCGTCGTCTGGCGCCCCAGGCGCTGACCGTCGTACGCACCGAGCCGCCGGCCCCTCCTCCCGGGGGGTGCCGGCGGCTGCCGTGTGGTGAGAGAGTGCTCTGCCGGGCCGGCGCGGTCGATCTGCGGGCGGCAGGGCACCCGGTTCGCGCCGCCTAGGATTCTTGCCACAGAAGACGACAGTCGCGTTGACTACTTCCCGGTCAACACTAGGAGCCGAGATGAGTGGGCGAGAGCACGCGGGGGCTGCATCATCCAGCGGATCGCGCGTCCTGTCCGAGGGCGCCCGAAAGCTCTACCTGCAGGCCGTGAACGAGAACGGTCGTCTCACCAAGAGCGCGTGCCCGGCCGCCGGCTCCCCCGCCCTCGACGAATTGTTGAAGCTGGGACTTCTCATACCCGACAGCGACGAACCGGGCGAACTGCTCGCCGTGGATCCGACGCAGCTCGCCCATAGTCTGAGTTCGACCTGGCAGCGCCAGGCCCTTGATCTGCTGTCAAAAGCAGTGACGCTTCCCGGCGATCTCAGCGAACTCGCCGAGGCATTTCACGCCCCGGACACCACGGGCGGCGCCATCGAATACATCCACGGGAAAGCGCGAATTAATCAGAGACTTCAGCAGTCGGCCGCCGCGGGAGTCATGGAGGGGCTGGCCATGCAGCCCGGCGGTCCCCGGCCGGCGGAAATGCTCACGTCATTCCTGGCGCGCGACCTGGAGATTCTCCAGCACGGCGCGTCCATGCGGACGATCTACAACGCGAGCACCCGCTACCACCAGCCGACCCGGGACTACGTCGCGAAGCTGACCGAGGCGGGGTGGCAGTTCCGCACCCTGGACGAGCCGTACGCCCGGCTGATCATCGTGGACCGCAAGCTGGCCGTGATCCCGGTGGTGGACGACGACCTGGCCGCGTTCATCCACGACCCGGCCATCGTCAACTTCCTCATCGAGGAGGTGTTCGAACGCAGCTGGAACCGGGCCCTCGAATTCGACGGGGACCGGTCCGTCCCGCAACAGGTGGTGTCCAGACTGCGCCAGACGATAATCGACCTGATGCTCGCCGGAACGAACCACCGGGTCATCGCGCGTCGGCTCGGAATCAGCGAGCGGACGCTCGCCCGCCACATCGCGGAGCTACGGGAGGAGTACCACGTCGACTCCCTGTTCCAGCTGGGCTACGCGCTCGGCCGGTCGTCGAGACCGGACCTGGGCTGAGGGCAGCGGTCGAAAGCCCGCCCCGCCCGGCGCGGCAGGCTCACCCCGGCTGTCCGCCTTGTCCCGATCGAGTCGATCGGCGGGAATCAACCCCAGTGGAGGTCGTCCGCGACAGCCTCCACCGCACGGGTGGTACCAGCGGACTGCCCGCTGTCGGAGGAGACGGAGACTCCGGTCAACACCGCTATGCCGATGAGGATCGGAAGCGCAGCCTTGCAGACGAGTCGACGCACAGACACGGACCCACCCTCCCACTCTCTAACACTGTGGACTGAATCAATAGCACTAGCGTCCACATGATGCCGTACGTTCCGCGAGAGTGCCATCCCCCCTCACCTCGACCAGAGCGTCATCTCTCTGCCAGGCATCCAGATGACAGGGCGGGACGCTGGACGGGGCCGCGTGCACTGATAGACGATCAGTTCGCTCCCAATGGTCCCAGCACGGATAGCGAACTTGCCGCTGTACCGTCAAATATCTGCCAGATCTCCTCAGTCCCCAGACTGGAAATCCACCGTCCTCAGCGCCCACCGGCACCACTTCGCAACCCGGTCGGCCTTTCCCCGGAGTCGACATGACCGAGCCCTACCTGCGTCACCACGACAGCCAGGCCCCTGAGGGTCGGCGTGCACGTGTGTTCCTGGCCGCCCCGCTGATGCGACTGACCGGGCCGGCCGACAGTGTGGTGACGCTCGCCAGCCGGACGCGGTTGACGACGCTCCGCACGACCCTGCTCCGCAGCGGTGCCGCCGTGTACAGCGCGCACCACAGCGACGCCTGGACCATCTCCGGCCGCGCTCCGGAGCCCCGCGTCCCCTCCGACTTCCGCGCCCTGCAGTCCGCGGACCTGGTGTTCGCCTACGTCGGGGCCCCGCTCTCGGCCGGCGTGAGCCTGGAGCTCGGCTGGGCGTCGGCGCTGCGCAAGCCCATCGTCCTCCTCGTCGACGAGGCCATCACCCACAACCCGCTGATCGCCACCATCGAGCAGGTCGCCCCCGTCCTGCCGCTGGTCTTCGACGACACCTGGTCGCAGGAGGCCCTCAACCACACGGTCGAGACCGCCCTGGACTGGGCCGGCATGGCGCTCTCCCTGCGCGAGGGCTTCTGGACCGCCCCCGGCGAGCAGTTCAACGTCCCCCGGCAGTCGCCCCCGGTCCCCGGCTACTGGCCGACCGGTGCCGCCACCGGCTGAGCGGCGAGTAACCACCGGACCTCCCCTCCCGGACTCCCCCTCCCGGGTTCCCCCGCCCGGACTCCCGGCATCCGCCGGCCCCCTTCGGAACAGCGCCTCCGCGCCGTACGGCTCCTGCGGCCGGGCGGTGCGACCGGCCGCCGCGGGCCCGCTCAGCCCGTCCGGCCGACCGTCCGCCCGCCGCGTGAGCCCGCGGGCGAACGGTCGGCCGGCTCCGCTACCAGCGGCCCGGGTTCCAGTAGCCGGAGTTCCAGCGGTCGCCGGAGCGCCGGCCGGTCCGTCAGTCATGGCGCTCGCCCCGGAGCTGCCAGCCGAGATGGAACAGGGTGCGGGCGCCGTAGCGGTCGCGCAGCCGGGAGATGTGGGCGGCGACGGTGCGTTCGCTCACGCCCAGCCGGGTGGCGACGGCCCGCTGGGTGAGGCCGCGGGCGAGCAGCCGGCCGATCCGCACGGTGGTGACGGACGGCGGGTCGAGGTGGCGGGCGGCGGGCGTGGCGCGGGCCCAGTCGCGTTCGAACTGGGCGGCCAGGTAGGCGACGGTGGTGGGATCGGTGAGGAAGACCGCCCGGCCGCGCTCCTCGTCGGCGGGGATGACGGCCACCGCGCGGTCGAAGACCAGTACCCGCTCGTACGGTTCGGCGAGGACCCGGACCTGGGCGCCCTGTCCGGTGCGCAGGGCCACCTGGCTCCGCACGGCGGGGTCGGCGAGGGCGACCGGCTGGTAGACGGTGCGCAGCGAGCAGCCGCGGCGGAGCAGCGAGAGGTCCTGGGCGAGGGCCGTCCGGAGGCCTTCGACCGGACGCGGCCCGGGCTGGGCCGCCAGGACCTCCTGCCGGCACTCCGAGACGAGCTCGGCGATCCGGCGGCGGACCTCGGCGACGTCGTCGACGGTGCCGGCCCCGGAATCGACGGCCCTGCTGTCGACGGCGCTGCTGCCGGCGGCCCCGGTGTCGGCGGTCGGAGGGCAGACGGACGGCGAGCCGGGGCCCGCCCCCGGGTGGCGGGCCGCGTCGTAGGCGCGGGCCAGCGGCCCCAGGGCGTCCGGGAGCCGCTCGGCGTACTGCAGCAGGCGGACCGCGCGGGTGCGCAGGTGGAATCCGATCCGGTCGCCGACGGCGCGCGGACTGGCGGCGGTCCAGCCGGTGGCGGTGGGCGTGAGCAGGCCGCGGGCGACGAGGGCGGCCAGGGTGGGGCGGTCGGCGGGGGCGAGGTCCTCGGGGCGCAGCCGCCCGCCGCCCCGGACGGCGGCGAGGTAGAGGGCCCGTTCGGCCGGGCCCGGCTCATCGGTCATCGCGGGCGCCCCGCATCAGCCAGCCGAGCTGGAAGAGGGTCTGGGCGCCGTAGCGGTCGCGCAGCCGGGAGATGTGGGCGGCGACGGTGCGTTCGCTCAGGCCCAGCCGGGTGGCGACGGCGCGCTGGGTGAGGCCGCGCGCGAGCAGCCGGCCGACCCGGTCGGGGACGGTGCGGGCGGGTGCCTGGCCGAGGGCGGCGGCCTCGGCGGTGTCGGCGCGGGCCCAGTCGCGTTCGAAGGTGCCGACCAGGTAGGTGATGGTGGCCGGGTCGGTGATGAAGGCGGCGGTGCTGTTGTCGTCGTTGGCGGAGATCACGGCGACGGACCGGTCGAAGACGATCAGCCGCTGGAAGGGCTCGTCGAGCACCCGGATGAGCGAGCCGTGCCGGGTGACCTCCTCGGCGTAGGCGAGGGCGGGCGGGTCGGCGAGGGCGACCGGCTGGTAGATGGTGCGCAGCGAGCAGCCGCGCCGGAGCAGTTGGACGTCCTGGAGCACGGCGACCTGGAGCATGTCGGCGGGCCGGTGGCCGGGCTGCGCGGTGAGGACCTCGGAGCGGCAGTCGGAGACCAGTTGGGAGATCCGCTGGCGGATGTGGACGTGCCCCTCGACGTGGACGGCGCCGCCGGCCCGGTCGGTCGGGCGGGGCATCGCGTCGTAGGCCCGGGTGAGGCCGTCCAGGGCGCCCGGCAGGTTCTCCGCGCGGACCAGCAACCTGGTGGCCTCGCTGCGCAGTTCGGCGCCGAGGCGGTCGCTGACCGAGCGGGGGCTGACCGCGGTGTAGCAGCGGTCCATCCGGTTGACCATCAACAGGCCGATGTCGATGAGCTGCTGGAGCGCGTCCCGGTCGACGTCCGCGACCTCGCCGGTGGGGACGCGGCCGCCCGCGGCGATGATGGCCAGGTAGAGCTGTCGCGCGGCCTCGTCGGGCTCCTCGCCCACCGGCCCGTGCTGCGGTGTGACCGCCGGTTCCGCCGTCACGTCGCACTCTCCCTGCCGGACGCCTCGCCTGGTGCTGCCCGCGCTCCCCGCCGCGCGGGCCACGGCACCGGTGGGCCGGGCGGGCTCACGGTACCGGTGGGCCGGTACGGCGTGACCATGGATCAGGCGGTCACGGTACCGGGTGGGACGGCGGGCCCCGGGTCCGGGTGCCGTCGCACGCCGGATCACCCGGGGGCCGCCGTCGGTACGCCAATGCCAAGGCGCTCCCGTCGAGGCGGAGCAGCAACGCCTCGACGGGTCCGGCAGGAGGTCATCACCACACATGGCCCCCGGCCGGCGCTCTTCGCTCCCCCGTTCCGCCGGCGCGAGACGTGTCGCACCCGCGGTCAGTCGAAGAGCCAGTCGCCACCATCAGGCTGCGGTGCCTGGACGACTTGACGTGCCTCCACCCTCACAGCGTGACGGCCGGTGGACAAGTGCCGCCCGAGTGCATGTTCGCGCAATTGCAGCTATCTGCATCCCGGTGCGGACGCGGCGGTTCGGCCGGTGGGGTGGATTCCGGTGGAACCGGGCCGGGCGGCGGGAGTCGGCGCCGCCCGCCACCCATCTCGGGTCGACGGTCGGCGGCCCCCGGCCGTGCGCGTTCCTGCACCGGCGGCGTGCTCCTGAGCTGCGCGGCCGGCCCGCCGGGGTGCCCGCCGCCGTCGTCAGCGGGCCAGCAGTCGGCGCCGCGCCAGCCCGGTCGCGGTGCCGCCCGCGGCGAGCACCCAGGCGAACGCCAGCAGCAGGTAGAGGCCGACGGCCAGCCCGCTGAAGCCCCCGAAGCCGGTGTGCCGGGCCAGCGCGGAGGCGCCGGTGACGCAGGTGCCGACCGGGAAGGTGTACGCCCACCAGGTCATCGCGAAGGGCATCCCGGCCCGCCGGGCGCGCAGGTTGGCGGTGAGCGCGACGGCCAGCCAGAGCATCGCGACGCCGATCACCGCCACGCCGTACAACTCGGCGAGGTCGACCATGGCGGGCGCCAGCGCGGGCAGCACCGGGCGGGCGGCGTCGGCGAGCTGGTGGACCGCGGTGACGGACTGGCCGAGCGGGCCGAGCACCAGGAACAGCGAGGGGGTGAGCGCCAGGGCGGGCAGCTTGCTGTGGAGCAGCCCGGTGAACACCACCGGCAGCAGCACCAGGGTGGCCAGCAGGCCGATCCCGAACAGGGCCCAGCAGCCGTACAGCATGGCCTGCTGGGCCGTCCCGGCCGGCAGGTGGGGGACGAGCGCCGGGCCGCAGGCGGAGGCGACCAGCGGGGCGACCACCGGCAGCAGCCAGGTCGGGTTGGCCTCCAGCGCGGAGAGCGGGTGCCGGGTGATCATCAGGTACGGGATGCCGCCGGCCACGGCCAGCGCGTACAGGGTGCCGAACGTCCACAGCACCGCGTCCAGGGCGACCGCCGGGCCGGTGCCGATGACCCGGGAGCCGAGCAGCAGGGTGCCCAGCCCCACCGCCAGCAGCGCCATCGGCGGGCAGCCGTAGAAGACCGCGGTGGCCGGGTCGTCCAGCAGCTGGGCGCGGGCCGCCTCGCGGTGCCGGGTCAGGTGGACCAGCCGGGCCCCGGCCAGCACCAGCAGCGCGGCCAGCGCGAGTGCCCACATCACCTCGCCGAAGCCGGTCAGCCCGGGCAGCCGCACCGGCAGGACGGCGGCGCCGTTGGCCAGGATCGCGGTGCCCATCACGGCGGCGTACCAGTTGGGGCCGAGCTGGGCGAGGTCGAACCGGGGGCGGACGGCGGGGCGGGCGAGGGGGCGGGTAGCCGCCAGAGTGGACATGCTCCCACCGTCGCCCGGACGGCCCGGCGGCCGGTAGCGCCCGGGCTTCTATGGGGGCATAGCCTGGACCTATGCCCCTCTCCCCGCACGTCCCCGAACTCGGCGCCCTGGAACTGCTGCTCGCGGTGGCCCGGCTGGGCAGCGTCGGACGGGCGGCGGCCGAGCTGGGCGTCAGCCAGCCGACCGCCAGCGCCCGGATCAAGGGCATGGAGCGGCAGATCGGCGTCCCGCTGCTGGACCGCTCGCCCCGGGGCAGCCGGCCCACCGAGGCGGGCCGGCTGGTGGTCGAGTGGGCCCGGCAGGTGGTGGAGGCGGCGCAAGCACTGGACGCCGGGATCGACGCGCTGCGCGAGCGGCGGGACGCCAAGCTGCGGGTGGTGGCCAGTCTGACCGTCGCCGAGTACCTGATGCCCGGCTGGCTGCTCGGCCTGTCCGAGGCCAGCCCGGGGACGGCGGTGACGCTGCGGACGGCGAACTCGGCGGACGTCGCCGGGCACGTCCTGGCCGGGGAGGCCGACCTCGGCTTCGTCGAGGGCCCGTCCGCCCCGCCCGGACTGGCCTGCACGGTGGTGGCGGCGGACCGGCTGGTGGTCGTGGTGGCGCCCGGCCATCCGTGGGCGCGCCGCCGCACCCCGCTGACCGGGGCCGAGCTGGCGGCCGTCCCGCTGGTGCTGCGCGAGCCCGGCTCGGGTACCCGGGAGGTCCTGGAGACGGCCCTGCGACCGTACGGGGGCGCGGCCCGGCCCCGGATGGAGCTGGCCTCGTCCACCGCGCTGAAGGCGGCGGCGATGACCGGGGCGGGACCGGTCTGCCTGAGCGAGCTGGTGGTGCGGGAGGAGCTGGCCACCCGGCGGCTGGTCGAGGTGCCGCTGGCGCAGGAGCTGGACCTGCGGCGGCCGCTGCGCGCGGTCTGGCCCGCCGGGCAGCGGCCGGGCGGCCCGGCCCGGGAGCTGCTGGGGCTGACCCGGCGGTCCACCGGGCGTTCACCGGAGCGTCGGGGCGCGACCGGAGTCGGGAAAGGTTGAGCGGAATACACTCAACTTAGTGCATGCTGTACGTGGCAGCGCTGTTCGTTCTGTCGTACGTGGCAGCGCTGTACGTGGCAGTAGTGAACGACGACCAGGGAGGACCCCCCAGCAGTGGACGCCAGCAAGTTCACCACCAAGACGCAGGACGCCCTGTCCGCCGCCATCCGGCAGGCAGGCACGGCCGGCAACCCGGACGTCAGGCCGGTGCACATCCTGATCGCCCTGCTGGAGCAGCCCGAGGGCATCGCCCGGCCCCTGCTGGAGGCGGTCGGGGCCGACGTCGCCCGGATCGACGCCGAGGCCCGCCGCCAGGCGGCCGCGCTGCCCAGCGCGATGGGCTCGACGGTCGCCGCGCCGCAGCTCGCCCGGGACACCGTCGCGGTGCTCACCGAGGCCGGCCGGCGCGCGAACGACCTGGACGACCAGTACGTCTCCACCGAGCACCTGATGGTCGGCCTGGCCGCCGAGGGCGGGCAGGTGGCCGAGCTGCTGGGGCACCAGGGCGCCACACCGAAGGCGCTGCTCGCCGCGTTCAAGGACGTCCGCGGCAGCGGCCGGGTCACCTCACCGGACCCGGAGGGCACCTACAAGGCGCTGGAGAAGTACGGCACCGACCTCACCCAGGCCGCCCGGGACGGCAAGCTCGACCCGGTGATCGGCCGCGACCACGAGATCCGCCGGGTGGTCCAGGTGCTCTCCCGCCGGACCAAGAACAACCCGGTGCTGATCGGCGAGCCCGGCGTCGGCAAGACCGCCGTGGTCGAGGGCCTGGCCCAGCGCATCGTGGCCGGCGACGTGCCGGAGTCGCTGCGCGGCAAGCGGCTGGTCGCGCTGGACCTGGGCGCGATGGTCGCGGGCGCCAAGTTCCGAGGCGAGTTCGAGGAGCGGCTGAAGGCCGTCCTGAACGACATCAAGGCCTCCGACGGCCAGGTCGTCACCTTCATCGACGAGTTGCACACCATGGTCGGCGCGGGCGCCGGCGGCGACTCCGCGATGGACGCGGGCAACATGCTCAAGCCGATGCTGGCCCGCGGCGAGCTGCGGATGGTCGGCGCCACCACGCTGGACGAGTACCGCGAGCGGATCGAGAAGGACCCGGCCCTGGAGCGCCGCTTCCAGCAGGTGCTGGTCGGCGAGCCCAGCGTGGAGGACTCGATCGCCATCCTGCGCGGCCTCAAGGGCCGGTACGAGGCGCACCACAAGGTGCAGATCTCGGACGCCGCCCTGGTCGCCGCGGCCACCCTGTCCAACCGCTACATCACCTCCCGCTTCCTGCCCGACAAGGCGATCGACCTCGTCGACGAGGCGGCCTCCCGGCTGCGGATGGAGATCGACTCCTCCCCGGTCGAGATCGACGAACTCCAGCGCGCCGTGGACCGGTTGCGGATGGAGGAGCTGGCCCTGGAGAAGGAGTCCGACCCGGCCTCGGTGGACCGGCTGGCCCGGCTGCGGCGCGATCTCGCCGACAAGAACGAGCAGTTGAGCGTGCTCACCGCGCGCTGGGAGCAGGAGAAGAAGAGCCTCAACCGGGTCGGCGAGCTCAAGGAACGGCTGGACGACCTTCAGGGCGCGCTCGAACGCGCCCAGCGCGACGGGGACTTCGAGCGGGCGTCCAAGCTGATGTACGCCGAGATCCCGGCCGCCGAGAAGGAGCTCACCGACGCCCAGGAGCGCGCCGCCGACCAGGACTCCTCCGCCTCGATGGTCAAGGAGGAGGTCGGCCCGGACGACGTGGCCGACGTGGTCGCCTCCTGGACGGGCATCCCGGCCGGCCGGCTGCTGGAGGGCGAGAGCGCCAAACTCCTGCGCATGGAAGATGAGTTGGGCCGACGCCTGATCGGCCAGCGGGAGGCCGTGCAGGCCGTCTCGGACGCGGTGCGGCGCACCCGCTCCGGCATCGCCGACCCGGACCGCCCGACCGGCTCCTTCCTCTTCCTCGGCCCGACCGGCGTCGGCAAGACCGAACTCGCCAAGGCCCTGGCCGACTTCCTGTTCGACGACGAGCGGGCGATGGTCCGGATCGACATGAGCGAGTACGGCGAGAAGCACTCGGTCTCCCGGCTGGTCGGCGCCCCGCCCGGGTACGTCGGCTACGAGGAGGGCGGCCAGCTCACCGAGGCCGTCCGCCGCCGTCCGTACAGCGTGGTGCTGCTGGACGAGGTGGAGAAGGCGCACCCGGAGGTCTTCGACGTCCTGCTCCAGGTGCTGGACGACGGGCGGCTCACCGACGGCCAGGGCCGCACGGTGGACTTCCGCAACGCCATCCTGATCCTCACCTCCAACCTGGGCAGCCAGTACCTGGTCGACCCGACCACCCCGGAGGCGGAGAAGCGGGAGCTGGTGCTCGGCGCCGTCCGCTCCGCGTTCAAGCCGGAGTTCCTCAACCGGCTGGACGACATCGTGGTCTTCGAGCCGCTGGGCACCGCCGAGCTGAGCCGGATCGTCGACCTCCAGGTGGCCCGGCTGGGCGAGCGGCTGCAGGAGCGGCGGCTCACCCTGGAGGTCTCCGAGGCGGCCCGCGACTGGCTGGCGCTCACCGGCTACGACCCGGCGTACGGTGCCCGCCCGCTGCGCCGGCTGGTGCAGTCCGCGATCGGCGACCAGCTGGCCCGGGCGATCCTGTCCGGCGCGGTGCACGACGGGGACACCGTCGTGGTCGAGCGGGACGAGACGGGCGACCGCCTCACCGTCCGCGGCCGGGGGCCGCTGGAGAAGTAGCACCGCCGGGGCCCGGTTCGCACCCGGGCCCCGGCTCGTTCCCCGTCACTCGGCAGCGGTCACTCGTCCGCCGTCACTCGGCCGCCGTCACTCGGCCGCGGTCACTCCGCCGCCGACCCACCGCCCGACCGCAGCAGCCGCCGGGCCCGGTCCCGGCGGCTGCGCGCCAACCGGTGCAGCTCGGCCACCTGGGCGTCCGGCAGCCCCCAGGTCTGGGTCAGCAGCCGCAGCGTGGTCACCCGCGGACAGGACACCTCCCGTTCCAGGTCCCGGATCGACCGCACGCTCAGCCCGGTCGCCTCGCCCAACTGCTCCTGCGTCATCCCCCGGTCCAGCCGGATGCTCCGCAGCAGCGCCCCGAGCGTCGCGCCGTCCCCCGTCGCTCCACCCATGCCCGCTCCCTCCCCGATTCCGGACCGTCCGCCTCAGGACGGCTCAACTCTCCCGGCAGTAACGGTATTTGACCGAAGCGAATTCCGTCGCGCGCCGACCTCGACCGCTCCGCGAGGCAGCCGGACCAGCGCGCCGGGCGCGTGACCCGGCGCCCGCCATCCCCTCCGCGCGGCCCCCGCCCGGACCCGCGCCCCGACCCCGTCCCCACCCCGCGCACCCTCCGTGACCGCCACCCGTTCCACCCCGGCCGGAGGCACCGGACGACGCCGCGAAGAACGCCGGACGAAGATCGACGCACCCCTCGGCTGCCCCTGTGAGCGGAGGCCCGGATGAGGCAGGATGGGAGGTGGAAAGGGCGGCCTCTCATTGCCGGCCACCACGTGCACTGAGGAAGAGGACCCCCATGAGCATCGACCCGTCGTCCATCCCGTCCTTCGGCGTCCCCCAGGGCGGCCAGCCCGGCGGCCAGGGCGGGCGGCCGGCCGGCCCGCCGCCGATCGTCGTCCCGGACCAGGCCCTGGTGACCCAGCTGCTGGACCAGATGCAGCTCAAGCACGTCGTGGACGAGGAGGGCGACCTCACCGCCCCCTGGGAGGGCTTCCGTGTCTACTACATGTTCCGCGGCGAGCAGAAGGAGCTCTTCGCGGTGCGCGCCTTCTACGACCGCGCGTACCCGCTGGAGAAGAAGGGCGAGATCCTCGACCTGATCGACGAGTGGAACCGTGAGACCCTCTGGCCCAAGGTCTACACCCACACCCACGAGGACGGCGTGGTCCGCCTGATCGGTGAGGCCCAGATGATCGTCGGCACCGGCGTCAACCTGGACTACTTCGTCACCACCACCGCCAACTGGACCCAGGCCTCGGTCGGCTTCGAGCAGTGGATCGTCGAGCGCCTCGGCCTCCAGAACGAGATCGAGGGCGAGGACGGCAAGGGCACCGAGGGCACCGACGGCACTGACGAGGCCTGATCGCGCCCGCACGCCCGGTACGGCCCGCCACCGCCTCAGCCCGGTGGCGGGCCGTTCTTGTCCCCGGCTCGCGGCTGTCCCAGGATGGCCCTGACGACGAGCCGTGAGGGAGCCACCGATGGGTACCAGGCCACTGCTGAACCGCCGACTGGCCGGGATGGGCACGACGGTCTTCGCGGAGATGTCCGCGCTGGCCACAGCCACCGGCTCGATCAACCTCGGCCAGGGCTTCCCGGACACCGACGGGCCCGAGGAGGTCCGCGAGGCGGCCGTCCGGGCCCTGCGCGAGGGCCGCGGCAACCAGTACCCGCCCGGCCCCGGCATCCCCGAGCTGCGCACCGCGATCGCCGAACACCAGCGGCGCTTCCACGGGCTCTCGTACGACCCGGACACCGAGGTGCTGGTCACCGCCGGTGCCACCGAGGCCATCGCCGCCACCCTGCTGGCCCTGCTGGAACCCGGCGACGAGGTGATCGCCTTCGAGCCGTTCTACGACTCCTACGCCGCCTGCATCGCGATGGCCGGCGCCACCCGCCGCCCGCTCACCCTGCGGGCCCCGTCCTTCCGCCCCGACCTGGACGAACTCCGGTCATCGATCACCCCGCGCACCCGGCTGCTGCTGATCAACACCCCGCACAACCCGACCGGCACCGTCCTCACCGCCGAGGAGCTCGCCGCCGTCGCCGCGATCGCCGTCGAGCACGACCTGCTGGTCGTCACCGACGAGGTCTACGAGCACCTGGTGTTCGGCGCCACCCACCACCCCCTCGCCGCCCTGCCCGGCATGCGCGAGCGCACCGTCACCATCTCCTCGGCCGGCAAGACCTTCTCCTTCACCGGCTGGAAGGTCGGCTGGGTCACCGCGAGCCCCGAGCTGGTCGCGGCCGTGCGCACCGCGAAGCAGTACCTCACCTACGTCAGCGCCGGCCCCTTCCAGTACGCCGTCGCCGAGGCGCTGCGGCTGCCCGACACGTACTTCGACACCCTCCGCGCCGACCTGCTGCGCAAGCGGGACCTGCTGGTGGACGGCCTCACCGCGGCCGGCTTCCGGGCCTTCACCCCCGAGGGCACGTACTTCGTCACCACCGACATCACCCCGCTCGGCGAGAAGGACGGCATCGCGTTCTGCCGTGCCCTGCCCGGCCGTTGCGGCGTCGTCGCGATCCCGAACGCGGTGTTCTACGACGACCCGGAGGCCGGCCGTAGCCTGGTCCGCTTCACTTTCTGCAAAAAGGACGAGGTGCTCCAGGAGGCCGTCACCCGCCTACAGCGCCTGTGAGCGGCCGCACGCCCCCTTTCGCGCTCCTCGAACAGGGCTGCCGGTGATCCGACACCAGTTCTGATGGATCATCAACTCACTTGATCTATACGCCTGTTTGGTGCCACGGTGGCAGTCCTCCCGCCGCGTCGGCACGCCTCCGCCGCCCTCCGCGCCCCGCGTTCGGAGGGCGGCGGTGCGTGATGCACCTCGACAGCGCACACCCGGCGCGCACGGCGCACGAGCCGGTGATAGGGGCGCGCGCTGTGCAGACTCGCACATGGGCTCGATCAGAGCCGGGAAGCAGGTGTGCTCGAAACGGTGAATGCTTGACAAAGTTGGGTAAATCACCGGCGGACCCGGCGTATTCGTGCTTCTCTGCTGCTGAATCTCCAGCCGGAATCCTTCCTTCCACGGTCGGCCGCGCCCAGGGCCGGACAGCCACGAACAGCCTCGCCATCGCCTAGGCCTACTCGCTGCTGCTCGGCGGGCGCGCACGGAGCTGAAACGCGGAGCCGAGCATGCTCACCACACTGCAGACCTCCTACACGGACACCCGCGCCGGTGACCTCGCCTGGTGCCTCGGCGGCGACCCGCTGCCCGCTCTCGCCGTCCGCGACCTGAGACTCGACGGAGCCGGCCGTCCGGGCACGTCCGGCGCCCTCCAACTGCGCCTGCTGGGCGCCTCCCACCAGGTGGTGATCGACGCCGGCCCCGGCCGGTGCCTGGAGACCGTCGCCTGTCTGCCCGGCCGCCGCACCCCGCTGCCGGCCCGGGTGGCCAAGCAGGTCGGCGGCTGGGAGTACGAGTTCGCCGCCCGGATCGAAGCGCTGCCCCCGCACGACTTCGCGGCCCGCGCCCAGGAGCTGCTGGCCCTGGTCGAGGGGCACCCGCGGGGCCTGGCCGGGGTCTTCCCGGGCGACCCGAGCGCCTTCACCGCGCTGGTCACCCAGGGCGGCGCGGACCGGCTACTCTGGCGCACCTGGCACGCCTACCCCCAGGAGGGGCAGCTGGTGTGCACCCGCTCCTCCCTGGTGGTGTCCGGGCCATGACCGCCCGCAGCCCGGAGCGGTGCACCGATCCGGCCGCAGGCCGCCCACCACAGGCCTACGAATCGCACGCAGGAACGGTTCGTCAATCCGACGTCGCCCACTGTCCGTCGGATGGGCGCAGCCATCCGTCCCGCACGTCCCCTAGCGTTTGTTCGTGATCAACCATCCGGCCGGTCCGCCCGCACGCCCGCGAGTGGACCTCGACGACGGCACCCCCCTCCGGCCCGGGCGAGGCCTCGCCCCACTGCCGCCCACCCGCCGTCGGTCCCGGCTGCGCTCCCGCCCCCGGTTCGCCCGCCTGACCGTCCTGCTGGCCGCGTTCGTCTGCGCGGCCTGCGGACTCGTCTACGAGCTCGAACTCGTGGCGCTCGGCGACTACCTGCTCGGGGACACCGTCACCCAGACCTCCGTCGTGCTCTCCGTCATGGTGTTCGCCATGGGCCTCGGCTCGCTGCTCGCCAAACGGTTCACCAGCCGGCCCGCCACCGCCTTCGCCCTCGTCGAGTGCGCGCTCGCGCTCACCGGCGGACTCTCCGTCCTCGCGCTCTACTCCTGCTGGGCCTGGATCGGCCGCTACCAGGCCGCCATGGTCGGCCTCACCTGCCTGATCGGCATCCTGATCGGCGCCGAGATCCCGCTGCTGATGACCCTCATCCAACGGATCCGGCGCGAGGACGCCGGACGGGCCGTCGCCGACCTGTTCGCCGCCGACTACGTGGGCGCGCTGATCGGCGGCCTCGCCTTCCCGTTCCTGATCCTGCCCACCCTCGGGCCGGGCGACGGCGCCCTGCTCACCGGCGCCGTCAACGCCGTCGCCGGAGCGGCCGTGGTGCTCTGGCTGTTCCGCGAGGAACCCGCCCCCCCGATACGACGGCTGCTCTGGGGCGGCTGCCTGCTCGTCCTCGCCCTGCTCGCGGCGGCCGCGGCCGGCTCCGACGCCGTCGAGCGCGCCGCCCGGTACGCCCTGTACGGCGACCAGGTCCGCTACGCGACCCGCGGCCGCTCCCAGGAGATCGTGCTCACCGGTCCCGCCGAGGGCCCGCTCCGGCTCTACCTGGACGGCCGGCTCGCGGTCTGCGGGCCCGACGAGTACCGGGGCAGCGAGGGCCTGGTCCACCCCGCCATGGCGGCCGGCCCGGACGCCCGGGTGCTGCTGCTCGGCGGCGGCGACGGCCTCGCCCTGCGGGAGGTGCTGCGGCACCGGGGCGTCCGCACCGTCCGGCTGGTCGACGCCGACCCGGCCCTCCCCCGGCTCGCCCGCACCGACCCCGCGCTCGCCGCCCTCGGCGGCCGCTCACTGGACGACCCCAGGGTCCGCACCACCGCGGCCGACCCGATGGCCTGGCTGCGCGGCGCGGACGCCTCCGGCGGGGACGGCCCTGGTGGGGACGGCCCGTACGACGTGGTGCTCGCCGACCTCCCGGCCCCGGCCGACGGCGGGCCGGTCAAGTTCCACTCCCAGGAGTTCTACGGCCTCGCCAGCCGGCTGCTCTCCCCCGGCGGCCGGATCGCCGTCCGCGCCGGGAGCGACCTGGACGGCCTCTGGCGGATCGAGTCCGGCCTGCGGACCACGGGACTGCGGACCGCCCCGTACGCCGTCCCGGGCAGTGCCACCGCCGGCTGCCGCCCCGGCCCGCCGGACGGCGCCGAGAACTTCCTCCTCGCCTCCGCCACCCCGCCCCCGCTCACCCTCGCCCCCGACGCGCCACCACCCCGCGCCCTCACCCCCGACACCCTCCACACCACCGCCACCCGCCTCACCGCCCTCCGCCCCGCCCACCCCCCGGCCGCCCTCACCCTCCTCGGCCCCCGCTGACGCCGCGGGAGCGACGGCCGGGCACGCGCCGGGCGGCCCGGCGATGGTGCGACGGCCAAGGGGACGGGTGGGGCGGGGAAAATCTGGTGGTGGTGGGTAGGGACCGTGCGGGGCCCAGTCGGTAGGCTCCGTTGCATGGAGCATGAGGTTGTCGTCCCGATGTCCGCCGAGCTGGTGCGGCAGGCCTTGCAGGATCCGGCGCTGTTGGCCCGGAGCGTGCCGGGGCTGAGCACCGAGCCGGCCGCGGTCGGGGCCGGTGCTGCCGAGGAGATCAGCGGCCGGCTCAAGCTGCGGGTCGGCGGCTCCACGATCACGTACAAGGGCGTGCTGTCGCTGATCGAGGGCCGGGAGGGCGTGCTGACCGTGCTCGCCGAGGGCGAGGAGGCCCGGGGCAGCGGTGAGGTGACCGCGACCGTCCGGGTCAGCGTCGCGGACGGGGCCGAGGACGGCACCGCGGCGATCCGCTTCACCGGCGACCTCAGCGCCACCGGCCGGCTGACCGAGTTCGACGAGGAGACCCTCGACAGCACCGGCCGCCGCCTGCTCGACAGGTTCGCCGCCGCGCTGGCCGCCCCGGAGGGCGAGCAGCCGCAGGACCAGGACCAGGAGGACGCCGAAGCGGCCGAGTCCGCCGCCGACGGCCCCGAGGCCGGTGTGGTCTTCATCGAGGAGCGCCAGGACCAGCCCGGCGACGACCTGGACGACGACCTCTCCGACCTGATCGCCTTCTCCGACGCCGACGCCGAGCGCTTCGGTCTGCCCACCGGCTCCGCCGACGACGACGAGGAGGACGACGTCGACGGCGAGGGAGTCTCCGCCGAGCAGGACGGCGTCGCCGAGGAACTCCCCGCCGAGCCGCTCTTCGCGTACGAGGAGGAGCCGGCGCTCAGCGGCCCGGTGCGCCGCAGCATCGTCGGCCGGTCCGCCGAGGAGGTGGACCACGCCCCGCCGCGCGGCCCGTACGCCCCGGCGCTGCCCGCCCGCAGCGCGCGGGCCCGGGCGGCGTCCCGCTGGGGCGGCGAGGCCGGCGGGATCGTGGTGCCGGGCACCGGCGGCCGCAGCGCGGTGCCGTGGGTGATCGGCGGCTCGGTGGCCCTGCTGGGCGGCGCCGTGGTGCTGGTCAGGGCACTGCGCCGACGCTGAGCCCGGGGCGCCGCGTCCGTGTCCAGGGCCTAGACTGAACGCTCATGAGCAACGACCGCGACGCCCTGCTGGCACAGATCAAGGACAAGGCCGTCGTGCACGGCAAGGTCACCCTCTCCTCCGGCAAGGAGGCCGACTACTACGTCGACCTCCGCCGGATCACGCTGGACGGCGTGGCCGCCCCGCTGGTCGGCCGGGTGATGCTGGACGCGACCTCGCACCTGGAGTACGACGCCGTCGGCGGTCTGACCCTGGGCGCCGACCCGGTGGCCGCCTCGATGCTGCACGCCGCCGCCGCGCGCGGGCAGCAGCTGGACGCCTTCGTGGTCCGCAAGACCGGCAAGGCGCACGGCCTCCAGCGCCGGATCGAGGGCCCCGAGGTCAAGGGCCGCCGGGTGCTGGCCGTCGAGGACACCTCCACCACCGGCGGCTCGGTGCTGACCGCCGTGGAGGCGCTGCGCGAGGCGGGCGCCGAGGTGGTCGGCGTCGCGGTGATCGTGGAGCGCGGCGGCGCGGCCGCCGTAGAGGCCCAGGGCCTGGAGTACGTGACCGCGTACACCCTGGACGACCTGGGTCTCTGACCCGGTCCGGTACGACGAACGACCGAGGGCCGGTGCTGTTTCACGTGAAACGGCACCGGCCCTCGCCGTGTCCGGGTCGCCGGGCGCTCAGCCGCGCCGGTGCCGGCCGCCGCCGGCCTGGACCTGCTCGTCGTCGGCGGCCTCGATGCCGCCGGCCCGCTTCTTCTTCCGCTCGCGCAGGACCTCGACCAGGATCGGCGAGACCGAGAGCAGGACGATCAGCAGCACCGCCGGGATCAGGTACTTGTCGATCACCGGGGCGAGCGCGTCACCGAAGAAGTAGCCGATCAGCAGCATGGACTCGGTCCACAGCACGCCGCCGATCACGTTCCAGAGGAAGAACGTCCGGGCGGGCATCTCCAGGGTGCCGGCGACCGGGTTCAGGAAGGTGCGGACGATCGGCATGAAGCGGGCCAGCACCACCGCCTTGCCGGAGCCGAACTTGTTGAAGTACTCCTCCGCCTTCACCACGTACTCGCGGCGGAAGATCTTCGATTCGGGCTTGTCGAACATCTTCGGCCCGACCTTGGCGCCGATCAGGTGCCCCAGCTGGGCACCGGCGATCGCCGCGATCGGGCAGCCGACCAGCAGGACGGCGATCGGCAGCTTGGCCCCGTCGCCGAGCACCGAGGAGGCGGCGTTCGAGGCGGCGACGCCCGCGAGGATCAGCAGCGAGTCACCCGGGAAGAAGAAGCCGACCAGCAGGCCGGTCTCCGCGAAGATGATCGCGATCAGCCCGATGGCGCCGAGGGACGAGATCAGGGATTTGGCGTCGAGCAGGTTGACGGCCAGCTGGTTGTAGTCCACGGGCGCAGGATAGCGGGCGAACCTTGCCGGCGAAGCGGGCGTCCCGTACCGACGGCGCCCGGCCGGGACCGCTCCCGACCCCCGCCGGCACCGCCCGGGAACCGCCGTGCGCCCGTGCCGTGCGCCGTTCCGCATGGCGGGCTCCTGCTGACCTGCGGGCACGAGTCTGGGAAGATGGCACAGGCGTCCGGTCCGCAACGGCACACCACCCTCATGGCCGTACCGCGGAGGTCGCCTCGAACGTGCCGGAGAGCCACACCGCAACGCCGCGCGTCGGCGGGCCGGCACGGAGTCGTCACGAAGGCGTACACAGCGTCGGACAGCACCGTCCGTACGCCGCAACCCGACAGGAGCGGATCGCATGCCCATCGCAACTCCCGAGGTCTACAACGAGATGCTGGACCGGGCCAAGGCGGGCAAGTTCGCCTACCCGGCCATCAACGTCACGTCGTCGCAGACCCTGCACGCCGCGCTGCGTGGTTTCGCCGAGGCCGAGAGCGACGGCATCATCCAGATCTCGACCGGTGGTGCGGAGTTCCTGGGCGGCCAGCACAACAAGGACATGGTGACCGGCGCCGTCGCGCTCGCCGAGTTCGCCCACATCGTCGCCGCCAAGTACGACGTCACCGTCGCGCTGCACACCGACCACTGCCCGAAGGACAAGCTGGACGGCTACGTCCGCCCGCTGCTGGCGGTCTCCGCCGAGCGCGTGGCCAAGGGCCAGAACCCGCTGTTCCAGTCGCACATGTGGGACGGCTCGGCCGAGACCCTCGCCGACAACCTGGCCATCGCCCAGGAGCTGCTGGCCCAGGCCGCCGCCGCCCGGATCATCCTCGAGGTCGAGATCACCCCGACCGGTGGCGAGGAGGACGGCGTCACCCACGAGATCAACGACGAGCTGTACACCACCGTCAACGACGCCGTGCGCACCGCCGAGGCGCTGGGCCTGGGCGAGAAGGGCCGCTACCTGCTGGCCGCCTCCTTCGGCAACGTGCACGGCGTGTACAAGCCGGGCAACGTCGTGCTGAAGCCGGAGCTGCTGCGCGAGCTCCAGGACGCGATCGGCAAGCAGTACGGCAAGACCGACCCGTTCGACTTCGTCTTCCACGGCGGCTCGGGCTCGACCGCCGAGGAGATCGCCACCGCGCTGGAGAACGGCGTCGTGAAGATGAACCTGGACACCGACACCCAGTACGCCTTCACCCGCCCGGTGGCCGGCCACATGTTCGCCAACTACGACGGCGTGCTGAAGGTCGACGGCGAGGTCGGCAAGAAGAACACCTACGACCCGCGCACCTGGGGCAAGCTGGCCGAGGCCGGCATGGCCGCCCGTGTGGTCGAGGCCGCCCAGCAGCTGCGTTCGGCGGGCAAGCGCCTGAAGTGAGGCCCGCGCCCGAAGCCGGGCTCGCGCCCCGCGTAGGGCCCGCGCCCCGAGCGTGAAACACGGGTGCCCCCGGCGGAGAACCGCCGGGGGCACCCGTACGTCGGGGGGTGTCTACTGCTTGAGCTCCGCGTACGCCTCCGCGCTGCTGTCCTTCAGGAACTGCCAGCAGCGGGCCTCCTCCTCGGTCTCCTTGATCGCGCCGGCCGCCCGGGCGAGCGCCGCCAGGCAGCGCAGGAAGCCGCGGTTGCCGCGGTGCTCCCACGGCACCGGGCCGTGCCCCTTCCATCCGCTCCGCCGCAGCGCGTCCAGGCCACGGTGGTAGCCGGTACGGGCGTAGGCGTACGACTCGACGTACCGGCCGGCCGCGTAGGCGTCGTCGGCGAGCATGGCCCACGCCAGGCAGAAGGCCGGGAACTCGGCCGCGACCTGGGTCGGGGAGGCCGACTCCTCCGCCAGCATCCGGTAGGGCCGCTCCTCCTCCGGGAGGAGGGTCGGTTCGGGACCGTCGAGAAGGTTCCTGTGAATCGCCATGCCCTGAAGTCTGCCACCCGAGACGCAGGGGTCAACCGCCGTCCCGTGCGATCCACCGCCCCCGGCGCCCCGGAGCCGCCTCCGGGGCGTGTGGACATTCACCCGTTCGCCATGCCAGTGTGATGATCATGTCCGCAGCCCGATCCGTCGGCAGGCGCACCGCACCGCCCCGGAAGGGCGGTCGCCGACGCCGCCGACCGCGGCGCAGACCCGGTCCTGGCATGCTCACGGCACTGGCGCTCTCCGTCCTGGTGCTGGGCGCCACCGCGATCATGCTGACCCGCCCCACCGGTAGCCCGGACGCCGCCGCGACCACCCAGGCGAGGGTCGCCCCGCCGGCCGAGCAGGCCGCCACGGCGGCGCCGGGGCCCGAGCAGGCCCCGCCCCCGGCTCCCGCCACCGCCGCCCCGGTACCGGCCAGCGCCCCACCACCCGCGCAGCCCCCGACGCCGGCCGTCCCTCCGACGGCACCGCCGCCCGCACCGCCCGGCCCCGCCGGGCCGGACCCCGGGCCCACCATGGGCGCGGGGTCCTTCACCGTCGCCCCCGCCACCGCCAAGCCGGTCGGGCGCGGCAACGTGCGCCGCTACCGGGTCGAGGTCGAGGACGGCATCGGCATCGACGCCCCGACCGCCGCCGCGCAGATCCACGGCATCCTCGGCGACCGGCGCGGCTGGACCAACGACCGCAGGAACGGCTTCCACCTGGTCGCCGACGGCCCGTACGACTTCACCGTGAAGATCGCCTCACCGGCCACCGTGGACCGGATCTGCGGCGCCTCCGGCCTGGACACCCACGGCGAGGTCAACTGCAACGTCGGCAACCAGGTGCTCGTCAACTCCAAGCGCTGGAACACCGGTTCACCCCAGTTCAGCGGGCCGCTGGAGGAGTACCGGGCGCTGATCGTCAACCACGAGGTGGGCCACCGGATCGGCCACGGGCACGAGGGCTGCCCGGGCGACGGCAAGCCCGCGCCCGCGATGATGCAGCAGATCTACGGCCTCAAGGGCTGCACTCCCAACGCCTGGCCGTACTCGGCGGAGGGCGTGTACCTCAGCGGGCCGTCCGTCCCGTAGGACGGCCGTCCCGGCCGGGCCGGGACGGGCGGAGGCGCGTCCGACGGTTCTCGGCGGGTGCGCGAACGGGGCAGGCCCTACCGGAGCACCGGCAGGTACTCCCGGAGGTCGCTGCGCTCCCCCGAGGCGGACACCTCGCCCGACTCCACCGCCGCCGCCCAGTCCGCCCGGCCGGTGGCCAGCCGGATCCAGGTCAGCGGGTCGGTCTCCACCACGTTGGGCGGGGTGCCGCGGGTGTGCTTCGGCCCCGGTACCGCCTGGACCACCGCGTACGGCGGGATCCGCAGCTCGACCGCGCCGCCGGGCACCTGTCCGGCGAGGGCGTCGGCCAGCATCCGGGTGACGGCGGCGACCGCCTCGCGGTCGTGCGGGAAGGCGTCCAGGCCGAGCGCGTCGGCCAGGTCCTCGGCGTGCACCACGGTCTCGACCAGCCGGGACACCAGGTAGTCGGTCAGGTGGAGCGGATGGCCGCTCAGGAAGGTGACCCGCCGGTCAGGCTCCAACGCGGCCGCCCGGCCGAGCACGGCCCGCACGGTGTCGAGCGCCTCGTCGAACGCGGCGGCCACCTCCTTGGGCGGGCCGGCGAACCCGATCGCCGTGTGCTCCGTGGTCGCGGCGTCGACGAACTCGGCCATCGACGCGGCCAGCGCCGCGTAGTCGGCCAGCGGGAGCGGCGGCCCGTCCACCTCCGCGGCGTCCAGCACGGCCCGCATCTGGCTCAGCGCCAGGCTCACATGGGTCACCAGCTCCCGCACCCGCCAGGAGCCGAGCCGGGTCGGCCGTTCCAGGTCGGACTCGGTCAGCCGGTGCACGACGTCGCGCACCGCCTCGCACTGCGCCACCAACGCGGCGCTCGTCTTCTGCGGCTGATACGTACGGGACTTGGCAGGCATGGGCGTCAACATACGCCCAGGGGCGGGTGGTTCACCAGAGAACCACCCGCCCCGGAGGAAAACCGTGCCGTCAGGCCAGCAGGGCCTCGATGACGCCGGTGTGGGCGTCCTTCAGCTCGGCCAGCGAGACGCTGAACTGGCCCTGGACGTCCAGGCTTTCGCCGTCCACGACACCGATCCGGGTGGCCGGCAGGCCGCGCGCGGTGCACATGTCGTTGAACCGGAGCTCCTCGCTGCGCGGCACCGCCACGACGGCGCGGCCGGCCGACTCCGAGAACAGCAGGACGAACGGGTCCTGGCCCTCGGGCACGACGATCCGCGCCCCGTGGCCGCCCTTGAGGCAGCTCTCCACCAGCGCCTGGCCGAGACCGCCGTCGGACAGGTCGTGCGCGGCGTCGATCATGCCGTCGCGCGAGGCGGCGATCAGGATCTCGCCGAGCAACCGCTCGCGCTCCAGGTCCACCTTGGGCGGCAGGCCGCCGAGGTGGTCGTGGACGGCCTGCGACCAGGCCGAGCCGCCGAGCTCGTCCGCCGTGTCGCCGAGCAGGTAGAGCAGCTGCCCCTCCTCGGCGAAGGCCAGCGGGGTGCGCCGGGTGACGTCGTCGATGACGCCGAGCACCGCGACCACCGGGGTCGGGTGGATGGCGACGTCGCCGGTCTGGTTGTACAGCGAGACGTTGCCGCCGGTGACGGGGGTGCCGAGGACCAGGCAGGCGTCGGCCAGGCCGCGGGTGGCCTCGGCGAACTGCCACATCACGTCCGGGTCCTCGGGGGAGCCGAAGTTAAGGCAGTCGGAGACGGCGAGCGGCTTGGCACCGCCGGCCGCGACGTTGCGGTACGCCTCGGCCAGGGCCAGCTGGGCACCGGTGTACGGGTCCAGCTTGGCGAAGCGGCCGTTGCCGTCGGTGGCGACCGAGACGCCGAGGTTGGTCTCCTCGTCGATCCGGATCATGCCCGAGTCCTCGCCGACCGAGAGCACGGTGTTGCCGAGCACGTAGCGGTCGTACTGGTCGGTGATCCAGGACTTGGAGGCCTGGTTCGGGTGGCTCGCGACCTTCAGCAGGTCGGCCTTGAGGCCCTCGCCGGTGGTCGGGCGGGCCAGCCGCTCGGCGGTCGGGGCGTCGGCCTGCAGCGCGTCCTGCCAGCTCGGGCGGGCGTACGGGCGCTGGTAGGTCGGGCCCTCGTGGGCGACGGTGCGCGGCGGGACGTCCACCACGAGCTCGCCGTGCCAGAAGATCTCCAGGCGCTCGCCGTCGGTCACCTCACCGATGACGTTGGCGATGACGTCCCACTTCTCGCAGATCTCCAGGAAGCGGTCGACCTTGTCGGGCTCCACGATCGCGCACATGCGCTCCTGCGACTCGCTCATGAGGATCTCCTCGGGCGAGAGCGTGTGGTCGCGCAGGTGCACGGTGTCGAGCTCGATCCGCATGCCGCCGGAGCCGGCCGAGGCCAGCTCGCTGGTGGCGCAGGACAGGCCGGCGCCGCCGAGGTCCTGGATGCCCTTGACGAGCTTCTCCCGGAAGATCTCCAGGGTGCACTCGATCAGGAGCTTCTCCTGGAACGGGTCGCCGACCTGGACCGCCGGGCGCTTGGCCGGCTTGGTGTCGTCGAAGGTCTCGGAGGCGAGCACCGAGACGCCGCCGATGCCGTCGCCACCGGTGCGGGCGCCGTACAGGATGACCTTGTTGCCGGCGCCGGAGGCCTGCGCGAGGTGGATGTCCTCGTGCTTCATGACGCCCACGCACAGCGCGTTCACCAGCGGGTTGCCCTGGTAGCAGGAGTCGAAGACGACCTCGCCGCCGATGTTCGGCAGGCCCAGGCAGTTGCCGTAGCCGCCGATGCCCGAGACGATCCCGGGCAGCACGCGCCGGGTGTCCGGGTGGTCGGCCGCACCGAAGCGCAGCGGGTCCATCACGGCGACCGGGCGGGCGCCCATCGCCAGGATGTCGCGCACGATGCCGCCGATGCCGGTGGCCGCACCCTGGTAGGGCTCGATGTACGACGGGTGGTTGTGCGACTCGACCTTGAAGGTGACCGCGTAACCCTGGCCGACGTCGACGACGCCGGCGTTCTCGCCGATGCCGACGAGCATCGCGTCCGAGTCGGGCTTCTTCTCGCCGAACTGCTTCAGGTGGACCTTGCTGCTCTTGTACGAACAGTGCTCCGACCACATGACCGAGTACATCGCGAGTTCGGCGCCGGTCGGGCGACGGCCGAGGATCTCGCGGATGCGCGCGTACTCGTCCTCCTTGAGGCCGAGTTCGGCCCAGGGCTGGGCGGCGTCCGGGGTCTGCTCGGCGTTCTTGACGGTGTCGAGGCTCATCAGGCGTTCACCAGCTGCTTCAGGACGGAAGTGAAGAAGCCCAGGCCCTCGGTGGTCGGACCGGTGAGCGGCTCCACGGCGTGCTCCGGGTGCGGCATCAGGCCGACGACATTGCCGGCGGCGTTGGTGATGCCGGCGATGTCGCGGTACGAACCGTTCGGGTTGACGTCCAGGTAGCGGGCGACCACCCGGCCCTCCGCCTCCAGTTCGTCCAGCACCCGCTCCTCGGCGACGAAGCGGCCCTCGCCGTTCTTCAGCGGCACGACGATTTCCTGGCCCGCCGAGTAATCCCGGGTCCAGGCGGTGTCCGTGTTCTCGATGCGCAGCTTCTGGTCGCGGCAGATGAAGTGCAGCGAGTCGTTCCGGGTGAGCGCACCGGGCAGCAGGTGCGATTCGCAGAGCACCTGGAAGCCGTTGCAGATACCGAGGACCGGCATTCCGAGCTTCGCCTGCTCGATGACGGTCTCCATCACCGGCGAGAACCGGGAGATCGCACCGCAGCGCAGATAGTCGCCGTAACTGAATCCGCCCGGCAGGACGACGGCGTCGACCTGGTGGAGATCCTTGTCACGGTGCCAGAGGGCGACCGGCTCGGCGCCGGCGAGGCGGACCGCCCGCTGGGCGTCGCGGTCGTCGAGCGAGCCGGGGAAAGTGACGACGCCGACGCGGGTGGTCACTTGCCCTCCTCCTCGACGCGGACGGTGAAGTCCTCGATCACGGTGTTGGCGAGAAAGGTCTCGGCGGCTTCGCGGATACGGGCGAGCGCCGCGTCGTCGACCGGGCCCTCCACATCCAGCTCGAAACGCTTGCCCTGGCGGACGTCGGCGATCCCGGTGAATCCGAGACGGGGCAGTGCACGCTGCACCGCCTGTCCCTGGGGGTCGAGGATCTCCGGCTTGAGCATGACGTCGACTACGACGCGTGCCACTGGCACTCCCGGTGGTGTCTTCGGTGAGGCGGGGGAACTCCAGACTACCGGTGGTTTCGGGCAGGATTGCTGGCCGGGGATAGCGACGCGCGTAGACCCGAGACCCTTACGCCGCAAGGGATCCGGGCGGGTCGCCGCCGGACCGGGCCGACCGGTTTCCCCGGATTCGGCACTCGGAACGGCACCGTCCGGAGAACACCCGAATACGGCACTTGGGGACAGATCCGCCCGTCCCGCACACCGGTATCCAGGAAGAGCGCGAAGAGACGTGAATATCCGGAAAAGAATGCCGGACTCTTCGATTTCGGCCCCCTTCGGGTGCAGAATAGGGCCACCTGTCGCGGCAAGTGCTGCGTATCAGGCGAGCCGTCCGGCCCGCCCGTACGTGCTTGCGCGAGTTGGTGCACATCAGGCCCCGGTACCCCCTCGGACCGGGGCCGAATTGCCCGAGAGGATTGACACCCATGGCTCAGCGTGTAGTTGTCACGCTCTCCGACGACCTGGACGGCGGCGCCGCCGCGGAAACCGTCCACTTCGGCGTCGACGGGAAGTCGTACGAGATCGACCTGTCCGTGGACAACGCGGAAAAGCTGCGGGAGGCCCTCGCTCCGTTCGTCGCCGCCGGCCGCCGCCAGAGCCGTACCGGAAAGTCGTTCCGCCGCACCGCCCTCACCCCGGACCCGGCCGCCGTCCGCGCCTGGGCCCTGTCCCGCGGGATGGAGCTGCCGGCCCGCGGCCGCATCCCCAAGCACGTGTACGAGGCGTTCGCCGAGGCGAACTGAGCCCCGCGGGAGCCCGCTCCCGGTCGCCCCGCCCGCCTGGACCGAAAGGGTGGGGCGACCACCCCGAACGATGCTGTAGAGTATTCCTCGTCGCCGCAACGGAGAGATCCGGAGAGGCGGCGGGTGCCCCATCAGGCACCATGCGGACGTGGCTCAGTTGGTAGAGCATCACCTTGCCAAGGTGAGGGTCGCGAGTTCGAATCTCGTCGTCCGCTCGCAGTGCGCGAGCACAGCACAACTCAATAGTTTGACCTGCGGACGTGGCTCAGTTGGTAGAGCATCACCTTGCCAAGGTGAGGGTCGCGAGTTCGAATCTCGTCGTCCGCTCCGATCCGAAGGGCCCCCTCGAACGAGGGGGCCCTTCGGCATTCCCTCCCCCGCCATCACCCCGGAACACCGCCCCGCGCCGGAACATCCCCCGGAGAACGCCGCCCCGGGCGCCCGCGATATCGCCCATGACATTTGTCATCGCCGAGCCGTGGATCCCCACCGCGATGTCATGACGGCGCGCACTGCCCGCCCGGCCCGGCCGGCGGAAGGCTGGGGGCATGGAAACGAGCCGGCCCTCCCGCCCCAGCGAAGACGTGATCGAGGTCACCGACCTGCACCGCCACTACGGCGGCGGCAGCTCCGGGTACCACGCCGTGCGCGGCGTCGACCTGACCGTCCGCCGCGGCGAGCTGTTCGCGCTGCTCGGCACCAACGGGGCCGGCAAGACCTCCACCATGGAGGTCGTCGAGGGCCTGGCCGCGCCCACCGGCGGCACCGTCCGGGTGCTCGGCCGGGACCCCTTCAAGGAGCGTGCCGCCGTCCGGCCGCGGATCGGCGTCATGCTCCAGGAGGGCGGCTTCCCCGGCGAGCTCACCGCCGCCGAGACCGGCCGCGTCTGGGCCGGGATGACCAGCGGCGCCCGCCCGGTGGCGGAGGCGCTGGAGCTGGTCGGCCTCGGCCACCGCGCGAAGGTCCGGGTCAAGCAGCTGTCCGGCGGCGAGAAGCGCCGGCTGGACCTCGCGATGGCCCTGCTCGGCCGCCCCGAGGTGCTCTTCCTGGACGAGCCCAGCACCGGCCTGGACCCGGAGGCGCGCGCCGCCGTCTGGCAGCTGGTCCGCGAGCTGCGCGCCCAGGGCACCACGGTGCTGCTCACCACGCACTACCTGGAGGAGGCGGAGGAGCTGGCCGACCGGCTGGCCATCATGCACGGCGGCCGGGTCGTCACCACCGGCACCGTCGCCGAGGTGATCGCCGACCGGCCCTCCCGGATCACCTTCGAACTGCCCGCGTTCAGCGGGGCCGCGCTGCCCGTCCTGGCCGGGGCCGAGGTCGCCGTCGACGGCCGCCGGGTCACCGTCCAGACCCTCGGGCTCCAGGACACCCTCACCGACCTGCTCGGCTGGGCCCGGCACCACGGGATCGCGCTCGGCGCCCTGGACGCCCGCAGCGCCTCGCTGGAGGAGGCCTTCCTCGCGATCGCCTCCGAGGCAGCCCACCAGAACCCCCCGCAGGCACCCGCCGCCACCCGCCCCGCCCGCCGCCGCCTGATCGGATCCGCCCGATGACCACCGCCACCGCCACCGCCGCCCCCGCCGGTCCGCAGAGCACCACCGTCCGCCGGCTGCTCGCCCTCGGCCGGGCCGAGGCCACCCTGCTGCTGCGCAACCGCACGGCCCTGTTCACCGCCCTGGTGCTGCCGCTGGTGCTGGTCTTCACCCTGCGGGGCACGCTGTCGGCGCAGGCCGAGTCCCACCCCGGGCTGGACGTCGACTCGCTGCTGGTCTACGGCTCGGTCGGGATGATCCTGGCCTTCGTCGTGTACTACAACCTGACCGCCGCGTACGTCGGGCGGCGCGGTGAGCTGGTCCTCAAGCGGCTGCGCACCGGCGAGGCCCGGGACATCGAGATCCTGCTCGGCACCGCCGTCCCCTCGCTCGCCCTCGGCCTGCTGATGGCCGCCCTGATCGGGATCGGCGGCAGCCTCGGCCTGCACCTGGCCGTGCCGGTCAACCCGCTGCTGATGCTGGTCGGCCTGCTGCTGGCGCTGGCCACCATGATCGCCCTGGCCGCGCTGTCCAGCGCCTTCACCAGGACCGTGGAGAGCGCGGGCATCACCACCCTGCCGGTCATGCTGGTCATGCAGCTCGGCTCCGGCCTGTTCGTCCCGCTGGAGGTCATGCCCTCCCAGGTGGCGGACGTCTGCCGGCTGCTGCCGACCACCCCCGCCTTCCAGCTGATCCGGGTCGGCTGGTTCGGCACCGACGGCTCGGCCCCCGCGACGGACTTCCTCGGCTCCTGGGGCGCGGCCGGCTCGCACCTGGTCACCGGGACCATCTGGCTGGGCCTGGCGGTCTGGGGCGCGATGCGCTACTTCCGGTGGGAGCCGCGCCGCTGACCCGAAGGGCGGTGCCCGCGGAAGGCGCTCATCCGACGGATGGGCGCCTTCCGCGCCTCTGATATGAAGACACCGGCAAGATCGTGATCGAACTGGGGCGGAAGAATTGAGAATGCGGTCGCCGCTTCGCAGCTGGGCGGGCCTGAGCAAGCCCCAGCGCACCGAGCTGTACCTGCGCTGGTCGCTCTACCTGATGGCGCTCTTCCTGCTGCCCTGTGTGCTGATCTCCGCCGGCAGCGTCGTCACCGAGGCCGGGAACCTCCCGGCGGTCCGGATCTCCGTGCTGGTCGGCCTCGCCGCCACCCTGGTGCTGCTGCGGGCCTACCGCACCACGCTCGACCACTACCTGGGCCGCGCCGACGACCAGCGGCTCTGGCTCGCCCTGTCGGTCGGCCTCGCGGTGGCCGGCTCCTGGGTCGTCCTGCTGTTCGGCCCCGCCACCGGCGGCACGGAGGCCCCGGGCAGGCTGCCCTTCACCCTGTTCGTCGTCAGCAGCCTGCTGCTGTTCTCCTACGGCCCGGTGTGCGTCGGGCTCGCCCCGCGCCCCGCCGTCCTCACCGGCCTGGGCATGCTGGCGGCCGTCCTGCCGGCCGCCGGGCTGGCCGGGATCGACGTCGGCACCGCCACCGGCTACCTGACCGGGCTGACCGTCGGCATGGCCTTCATCGGCTCCAGCTGCCGCAGCTTCGCCTGGCTGACCTCGATCGTCTGGGAGCTGGACGCCGCCCGCGAGGCGCAGTCCCGGCTGGCCGTCGCCGAGGAGCGGCTGCGCTTCTCCCGGGACCTGCACGACGTGATGGGCCGCAACCTCACCACCATCGCGCTGAAGAGCGAACTCGCCGTCCAGCTCGCCCGCCGGGGGCGCGCCGAGGCCGCCGACCAGATGGCCGAGGTGCAGCGGATCGCCCAGGAGTCGCAGCGCGAGGTCCGGGACGTCATCCGCGGCTACCGCACCGCCGACCTGCACGCCGAGGCGATCGGCGCCCGGGCGGTGCTGCGCTCGGCCGACGTCGCCTGCGAGATCGACCTCGGCGAGCACGCCGACGAGCTGCCGGCCGCGGTCCAGTCGGTGTTCGGCTGGGTGATCCGCGAGGCCACCACCAACGTGCTGCGGCACAGCGAGGCCGACCGCTGCCTGATCCGGCTGCGGACCGGGGACGGACGGGCCGTGCTGGAACTGGAGAATGACGGGGTGCCCGAGGTCCCGTTCCCGTCCCAGGGCGGCGGCACCGGGCTGCGCGGACTGCGCGAGCGGCTCGCCGCCCACGACGGCGAACTGACCGTGGCCTCCGCCGGGGCGGGCGTCTTCCGGATGCTCGCCACCGTCCCGCTCGCCAGCTGAGGAAGAAGGACCGCCCGATGACCGAGAACGCCGCGCCCGTCCGCGTCCTGCTCGCCGACGACGAGCACCTGATCCGGGGCGCACTGGCCGCGCTGCTCTCGCTGGAGGACGACATCGAGGTGGTCGCCCAGGCCGGCTCCGGCACGGAGGCGCTGGCGATGGCGCAGGCGCACCGCCCGGACGTCGCGGTGCTGGACCTCCAGATGCCGGGCCGGGACGGCATCGAGGTGGCCGCCCAGCTGCGGCTGCTGCTGCCGGACTGCCGCTGCATGATCGTCACCGGCCACGGCCGCCCCGGCTACCTGAAGCGGGCGCTGGAGGTCGGGGTGCGCGGCTTCCTGCCGAAGACCGTCTCGGCGGCGGACCTGGCCGGCATCATCCGCACCGTGCGCTCCGGCGGCCGGTACGTGGACCCGGAGCTGGCGGCGGACGCGATCAGCGCCGGCGAGACCCCGCTGACCCCGCGCGAGACGGACGTCCTGGAGCTGGCCGCCGACGGCACCTCGATCGCCGAGATCGCCGAACGGGCCTCGCTCTCCCAGGGCACCGTGCGCAACTACCTGTCCGCGGCGGCCACCAAGCTGGGCGCGGAGAACCGCCACGCGGCGGTGCGGATCGCCCGCGAGCACGGCTGGATCTGAGGCCGTACCCGCGGGCGCTCCGAAGCGGCTCAGGCCCAGGTCGTCCCGGTCAGCCGCTCGTAGACCTCGATGTACTTGGCCCGGGTCCGCTCGACGATCTCGGCCGGCAGTGCCGGCGGCGGCTGCTCGCTGTAGCGGTCCCAGCCGGAGGCCGGGGAGACCAGCCAGTCGCGGATCAGCTGCTTGTCGAAGGACGGCTGCGAGTGGCCCGGCTGCCACTGGTCGGCGGGCCAGTAGCGGGAGGAGTCCGGGGTGAGCACCTCGTCGCCGATCACCAGTTCGCCGTCCAGCAGGCCGAACTCGAACTTGGTGTCGGCCAGGATGATGCCGCGGTCGCGGGCGATGTCCCGGGCCCGGGCGTAGACGTTCAGCGTGGTCTGCCGAAGCTGGGCGGCCAGTTCGGCGCCGATCCGGCGGGCGGTCTCCTCGTAGGAGACGTTCTCGTCGTGCTCGCCGACCTCGGCCTTGAGGGCCGGGGTGTAGATCGGGGCGGGCAGCTCGGAGCTGTTCTCCAGGCCCTCGGGCAGCGCGATGCCGCAGACCGTACGGCTCTCCTGGTACTCGGACAGGCCGGAGCCGGCCAGGTAGCCGCGGGCGACCGCCTCGACCGGGATCATCTCCAGGCTGCGGCAGACCAGCGTGCGGCCCTTCCAGTCGGCCGGGGCGCCGGCCGGGACCTCGGTGGAGATCACGTGGTTGGGCACGATGTCGGCGATCCGCTCGAACCACCACAGCGACAGCTGGGTGAGGACGCGGCCCTTGTCGGGGATCTCGTTCGGCAGCACCCAGTCGTGGGCGGACGTCCGGTCGCTGGCCACCATGACCAGCTCACCCGACTCGGTGCGGTAGAGGTCGCGCACCTTGCCGGTGTGCAGGTGGACCAGGCCGGGCACCTGGACCGGCTCGGGCTTGGTGACAAATCCGCTCAAGGTGTTCAGTCCTCAGGGGTCGTTCACGGGCGGGGCACCGCGAAAGGGGAGGTCACTGCCCCCGCAGTCTTTCACGCCCGCCGAACGCCGCTCCTCCGGCCGTCCGTCACTGGTTCTTGCAGAGCCGGTCCAGCAGGTTGGCGGTGGCCCGCTGGATCCGCTCGTCGGTCAGGCCCGGGCGGCCCAGCGCGGGCGACCAGGCGAAGGTGCCGGCCGCGAAGACGTACGCGCCGCTGGGCGCCCGGTACAGCGAGGTCTCCTGGTAGCGGGTGCGGCCGGCCGGGTCCTGGTAGGGCGAGTGCGCCAGCAGCACCCGCTCGATGTGCTCGGGCAGCGCCACCTTGGGGTAGTAGCGGTCCGCCTCGCCGGCGACCAGCCCGGGAAGCTCGTCGCCCTCCTGGAGGCCGGTGCCGTCCCAGAGCCAGTGCGCGGTGTGCCGGGCGACCAGCGGGACGGGCGCGGCGACCCGCCCCGAGTACTGCACCCCGAGCAGGTGCTGCTCGGGCTCCCCGGCGTCCCGCCACAGCGCGCTGGCCGCGCCGGGCACCCCGGCGGCCGGGCTGCCGGGGCCGACCTTCTGCCGCTTGCGGCAGTTGAGCAGCCGGTTGGGCTCGCCGGAGGCGGCGGCGGTCAGCTCGACCCGCCAGTACATGGTGTTGGCGGAGAGGAACACCAGCGAGGTGCCGTCGTCGCGGGCCCGCTCGGCGGCCCGGCGCATCGGCTCGGACCAGTACTCGTCGTGGCCGGGGAAGACCAGCGCCCGGTGCCGGGAGGCGTCCACCAGGCCGGCGTGCAGGTCGGTGGCGGTGGCGTAGGAGAGGTCGTAGCCGTAGCGCTCGGCCCAGCGGATGAAGTCGTACGCGTAGCCGACGTGCAGCGGCAGTCCGGCGGTGGCGTGCGGGCGGTCGAAGGAGACGGTGACGGCCGCCTCCGGCTCGCCGACCAGGCCGCCCCGGCCGTCCCAGGCGTGGTAGAGGCTGGCGCCGGTGCGGCCGTCCTCGGGGAACAGGTTGTACGCCTGCCAGGTCACGTCCGGCAGCACCAGGAGCAGCTCGGCGGTGCGCCCCTGCTCCTCGAAGTCCCGGACGGTGAACGGGATGTGGCTGCGGTGCAGCATGTCGGCGGTGGTCAGCACGGCGACGTACGCGCCGGGCTTCCAGTGCGCCGGGATCTGCTGCCGCCAGGAGTGCCACCAGTGGTGGCAGGAGACCGTCCGGTCGACCACCAGCGGGGCGGGCTGGGCGAGGCCGGCGATCAGCGGGCTGGAGGTCATGTGGCGGGCGCCGTCGCCGCCGTAGTGGCCGATCCGGAAGATGTTCACGGTGAACTCGCGGGGCGGGTTGACGGTGACCCGGAAGTCCACCGAGCCGCCGGGGCGGACCACCCCGGCCGAGGCGAAGCCCTTGATCTGCTGGTCCACGTCGTTGGCGCCCTGCGGGGTGCCGACGGACGGCTTCCGGCGGACTCCGGCCGTCAGCGACTGCTGGCCGGGCGCGTCCACCGAGACGTACCAGGGCACGGCGCCCTCCGCCCCGGCCAGGTACTGGTCCGGGCTGCGGAGCCAGGGCAGCGGGCCCTGCCCGAAGGGGTCGGAGACGCTGTAGGCGTGCGTCCCCGACTCCCAGCGGCGGTTGAGTTCGGTCCCCACGCGCCCCTCCCAGGTGCACTTCCGCCCGGTTGGCACGTGCCCCCCGGATGTGCGTGCGGTCTAATACACCACAGAGTGCTGGCGCAACGTCACCCTCCGGTAGCAATTGGTGCAGGGAATCTCGCGCGCCTCCCGGGCAGGGCCTCCGGCCTGCGAAGACGCCTGGCAGTCGGCCGTTTTGGGGGCGCGCGACGGGGTGCCGAGCGCCCTTCCGGGACGCCTGGGACGTCAGAGGCGGACGGGTTTCTCGAGGCGGACGTCGGCGGCGTCCAGCCAGGCGCGCAGCGGACCGTCCTGGCCCTGTTCGACGGCCTCGGCGACCGGGCCGGCCAGGTCGGTGCGGCGCACCCCGCCGAGCAGCAGCACCGGGCCGTCCAGCCAGTCCAGGCCGGGGGCGCCGCCCGCGGTGTCCACGGCGGCACAGCAGACCATCGCGGTGACGTGGTCGACCAGCAGGTCGCGGCCGCTGCGGTCGGGTTCGAGCAGCGGGGCCGGGGCGGTGGTGCGGGCCAGCTGGGCGGCGAGCGCGGCGGCCAGCAGCTCGCCGTCGTTCTCGGCGAGCCGGCCCAGCAGCCGGGTGAGGGTCGGGGCGCCGGGACGGGACTGCGGGGCGAGCCGGTCCAGCGCGGTCTGCAGGGTGGTGGCGCCCGCCCGCCAGCCGGCGTCCACCACCTCGGCCGGGTAGTCGGCCCACTCCAGCTCGTGCCAGGTGCCGGCCGCCGGGCGGCCGAAGAAGAGTTCGGCGGCGAGCCGGGAGACCGCCCGGTCGACGGCGCCGGGCTCCTCCAGCAGGTCGCAGGCGGGGCGGTCGCCGAGCCGGCTGCCGTAGCCGTCGGCCAGCCGGTCGCGCCGGGACAGCTCGGTGAGCGCGGAGACCACGCCGGCGTTGAGGTGGGCCGGGTGGCGGCCGAGCCGCCAGGCGGGCAGCGCGACCCGGGTGAGCAGCCGGTCCCAGCCGGCGTAGGCGAGACCGACCTGTTCCTGGGCGGCGATCCGCAGGCCGTAGTCGACCGTCCTGGCGTGTTCGGAGGCCCAGCCCGCGACCGAGCGCTCCAGCTCGGCGGAGTGGCCCCGGCAGGCGCCGAGCAGCCGGCGCACGATCCTGCGGACGATCCGGTCGGCGAGCGCGGCCGGACCGCGCCGGGGCGGCCGGGGCGGGGCGGCCAGGGTGCCGCCGCCGAGGCCGGGGGCCGTGCCGCCGCCGGAGTCCAGGCAGGCGTCCAGGCCGCGCAGGAAGCGCCGGGCGGCGGCGATCTCCGGGTCGGCGGAGGCGGCGGTGCCGGCCACCACCGGGGCGAGCAGGGCGCGCAGCTCCCCGGCCCGCATCCACCACAGGAAGGGCGAGCCGATCACCAGGACGGGGCCGGGTGCCCCGGCGGCCGGCCGCTGCCGGTCCGGCCGGGCCGTCCGTCCGGTCGACGGGGCGTCCTCCAGCCAGCTGTCGCAGTCCGGGGTGAGGGCGACGGCGGAGGGCGCGGGTACGTCCAGCCGGTCCGCCAGCTCGTCGATCAGCCGGTACAGCTCGGGGGCCTCGGCGCGGTCCAGCGGGACGGCCGGGGTGCGCGGCGGGACGGCCCGGCGCACGGCCCGGGCGGTCAGGACGGCCACCGCCAGGGTCAGCGCGGCGACCGCGCAGACCACCCAGCGGGCGGCGTCCCAGCCCGCCGCGTCGGCGGCCCCGGGCGCGCCGATCCGGCCGGTGAACCGGCCCGCGAGCAGGACCACCGCGACGGCGGCGGGCAGGGCGGCGGCGGCCCGGGCGAGGCCTCGGACCCGCAGGACCGCCTGGGCGTGAGCGCGCGCGATGTCGACTGCGGCCATACGGTGCGGCACCCCCTTCGGAGCCCTCGGGCGCCCGGCTTCGGGCCCTGAGCCGACTCGAAACGATCAGTTCCGACCGGGAAGCGGAGGCGTCCGATCCCCGGTAGTGCATGCTGCGTGGCGCTACTGACATTTTCGACGCCCCGGTCCGGGTGGGCGTTCCGGATCTCCCCGGTTTCCACTCGTCCCGGTGACACCGCCCGGACGTTCCGGTGACGCGGTCGTTCCGGTGACACCGCCCGGACGCCGACGGCCGGTCCGGTGCGAAGCACCCGGACGACCACCCGGCCGGACGCCGTCCAGCATCCCCCCGTGGGAGCACCGCTACCCGGCGGCGACCCCGGCGCACGGACCCCGCGCACCGCGATCCAGCGCACCATAAGGCCGCACGGCCGGTTGCGTCAGCCGGATGCGGACGCTGTCACCCGATGGGCTGGAATCCGTCGGCCGAACGGTACGTCCGCCCCCGCAGGCGCTCCGGTCCCGAAACGCCCGGGACGCTGCGCCCATGGGGTTGACCGGTGGGCCCGGGCGTTCGATGCCCGCTCATCCCGCCGAGACCCGCCCGTCCCCGCTGCGACCGCTGCGACCGCCCCCGCCCCGCGCTCCGGGGGCACCACGCACCGCGGCCCCCGTGCGAGCGGTTCGCACGGGGGCCGCGGGCAGCGCGGACGCGGACGCCTCAGGCGGTGGCCGCCTTCAGCGCGATGTCGGTGCGGTGCTGGCCGCCCTTGAGGGAGATCCGGTCCACCGCGGCGTACGCGCGCTCGCGCGCCTCGGCCAGGTCGGTACCGGTCGCGGTGACCGACAGGACGCGGCCGCCGGCACTGAGCACCCGGCCGTCCTCGTCCGCCCTCGTCCCGGCGTGCAGCACGAACGCGGTGCCGTCCGCCTCTGCCTCGGCCAGGCCCTCGATCGGGTCGCCGGTGCGCGGGTCGGCCGGGTAGCCCTCGGAGGCGACGACCACGGTGACGGCCGCGCCCTCGTCCCAGCGCAGCGGCTCCAGCTGGTCCAGGGTGCCGTTGGCGGAGGCCAGCAGCACGCCCGCCAGCGGGGTGCGCAGCCGGGCCAGCACGACCTGGGTCTCCGGGTCGCCGAAGCGGGCGTTGAACTCGATCACCCGGGTGCCGCGCGAGGTGAGCGCCAGGCCCGCGTACAGCAGGCCGGAGAACTCGGTGCCCCGGCGGCGCAGCTCGTCCACGGTCGGCTGGAGGACGGTCTCCAGGACCTCCTCGACCAGCCCGGCGGGCGCCCACGGCAGCGGCGAGTAGGCACCCATGCCGCCGGTGTTGGGGCCCTCGTCGCCGTCCAGCGCGCGCTTGAAGTCCTGGGCGGGCTGGAGCGGGACGACGGTGGTGCCGTCGGTGATCGCGAACAGCGAGACCTCGGGACCGTCCAGGTACTCCTCGATGACCACGCGCTCGCAGGCGGCGGCGTGCGCCAGCGCGGCCTCGCGGTCGGAGGTGACCACGACGCCCTTGCCGGCGGCCAGGCCGTCGTCCTTGACCACGTACGGGGCACCGAAGGCGTCCAGCGCCTCGGCGGCCTCGGCGGCGGTGGTGCAGACGTAGGAGCGGGCGGTGGGGACGCCGGCCGCGGCCATCACGTCCTTGGCGAACGCCTTCGAACCCTCCAACTGGGCGGCCGCCGCGGACGGGCCGAACACCGGGACGCCGGCCGCGCGCACGGCGTCCGCGACGCCGGCGACCAGCGGGGCCTCCGGGCCGACCACGACCAGGGCGGCGCCGAGCCGGCCGGCCAGCGCGGCGACCTGCGCACCGTCCAGCTGGTCGACCGGGTGGACCGTCGCGACCTGCGCGATCCCGGCGTTGCCCGGGGCGCAGTGCAGTTCGGTCACTGCGGGATCTTGGGACAGAGAGCGGCACAGGGCGTGTTCGCGGGCGCCGCCGCCGATGACGAGGACCTTCACGCCTGGCAGCGTAGTCGGTGGCCGGTTCCGGCCGCTCTCCGGTCCCGTCCGATCCTCCAGGAGAGGCACTCGGTACGGCGAGCGCGTCGGAGGATCCTCCAATCCGGGCGGGGCCGGTTCGGCGGTGGGTGGTCGGGTCACGACGTCGGGTCACCGGGCCCTCGCTCGGACGGGTGAAATCTCGGCGCCTCCCGCAACCCGCCCACCTCGGGTTCCGTTGGCCGAAACCGGTAACGATCAGCGGAGAAGCGGCCCCACGGTCAGCCATTTGGCGGTAAGAAGTGCTGTTGGAGAACCATCGGCGGACACCACGTCAGCCGTTGCGCCGACAGACCAGCAGTCCGCCCGCCACAGGGAGCCCCACAGGTGAGCCAGCCGGAAATGCAGCCCGAGGAGAGTGCCTGGGGCAAGGAGATCGGTGAGGAGGACCAGCCCGTCGCCGCCGTCGTCCGACGGGCCTCCACCCGCCACCGAGCCGATCTGAGCACCCGCCAGTTCCCCCTCGGGGACTGGGGCGAGCCCGCCGAACGGCTGGAGGAGCTCTACCGCTGGTCCGAGGAGCGGGCGGTCGAGGCGATCGAGTGGTACCGCCGGGACCGGATCTGGAAGCGCCGCTGGGCGCGCCTGCTGCGGTTCGGCGCGGCCGGCTTCGCGGTGGGCGGGGTGGTCGCCCCGCTGGTCGGCCTGGCCGGCGCCTTCGCGTACGGCACCGGTTGGGGCTACGTCGGCTTCGCGCTCTCCGCCGCCTGTCTGGCGGCCGACCGGGTCTTCGGCCTCACCTCCGGCTGGATGCGGGACATCTCCACCGGGCAGGCGCTGCAACGCCGCCTGGAGGCCTTCCAGTTCGACTGGGCGTCGGAGTGCGTGCGCGAGGTGCTCGGCCCGACCGAGGGCACCGCGGGCGAGGCCGCCGAGCGCTGCCTGGGTGTGCTGCGCCGGTTCTGCGAGGACGTCTCGGACATGGTCCGCTCCGAGACCTCGGAGTGGATGCTGGAGTTCCGCGCCTCGATGACCCAGCTGCCGACCCAGTCCGGCGGGGCCTGGGGCGGGCGCAGCGAGCCCGGGGTGGGTGCCCAGGTGCGGGTACTGCCGCCGCCGGGCACCCGGCCCACCATGCCGCGCCAGCGGCCGCCGGAGGGGCCGCTGCGGTAGCACCGGGACCCGGGCGCGAGGCTCGGGGCCCGGACGGGAGCGTGGGCCCGGACTACGGGCTCAGGCGAAGACGATCATCGAACCCTGGGTGACGCTCCTGGTCGCCGCCGCGTACAGGCCCGACCAGGCGTGCCGCTCCCGGGCGAACGGGTGGACGTCGTCGATCGGCGGCCCGAACGGCTGCTCCAGACCGGTCGGGCCGAGCGGCCTGGTCGGGTCCGGCGGGTTGAGCGGGTCGATGCCCAGTGCCGGTGCGACGGCCTGGAGTTCGCGCAGCAGCCCGTGGCTGGAGCCGAGCGGGCCGCCGGAGGCCAGCAGCGTGTCGTCCACCAGCGGTGCCGCGAACTCGACCGGCACGTACGCGCCGGCGTGGTCGAAGTGCCAGACCAGGTGCGACTGTTCGGCGCTGCTCTCGAACATCTCCAGCAGCTGCTCGTAGTCGCCGCCGAGCGCGTCGACCGGGGTGATGTCCAGCCCGGTGAGGCCCAACAGGTAGGCGCGGCGCAGGAAGTGCAGCGAGTCGTAGTCGAAGGCGGCTATCGGCTCGACCGCGCCGCTGACGCCCGGCACGAACCGGTAGACCGGCACCTCGGGCAGCCCGCGCGAGGCCAGCACCGAGTTGTAGAGCGCGAGGTCTTCCCGGAAGGGGTTGTCGGTGCTGTGGCTCAGCACGTCCACCAGCGGGACGAGCCAGAGGTCGCAGGCCATGGCCGGCAGTTCCTCTCCGGAGGCGGGGATCGCCCGCGGAGACGGGGCGACGACGGGGCTGGGTCGGTACCCGGACGGCCCTTCGGCGGGGCGCCCGGTCCGACGCCCGCCCACCCTACCGGCCCGGCGCGGCGTGCGGGTCGGGCCGTCCCCGCCCGGCCTCCGGGGCCGGTTCGGTCAGCCGTCGGCCGAACCGGCCGTACGGCAGCGTGCGCGGCTGGGGCACCAGGCCGAGGCCCAGGCCCAGCTCACGGCCGAGTTCGCGGCCCACCTCGTCGCCGCGGCGGCTCCGCTCGGCGCGGGCGGCGCCGGGCCCCGCGACGGGACCCGCACCGGGACTCGCGACGGGCTCGACGGCCGGCGCCGGCGGCGGCGGTTCGACCGGCACCGGCGGCAGCTCGTCGCCGACGAACCCGGTGAGCAGCCCCAGGACGGTCACCGACTCCAGCGGCTGCCCGGCCAGCCCGGCCAGCAGCCGGACGGTGTACAGGTTGTACTCGCAGATGATCCGGTGCGCGCCGACCGAGTCGCGGGCCTCGATCGCCTCGACCAGGTCCGGGTGGCGCTCCCAGCAGATCCCGCCCAGCGTGGGCAGTTCCCGCAGGTAGCGCGCGGCGAACATCCAGGACTGCACCCTCAGCCAGTCCAGGTAGTCGGCGATCCGGCGGTTGCCGAGCAGCCCGCCGACCTCCTGCCAGAACCGGCGGTCGCAGCCCACCATCACGTCCAGGTTCCCGGCCCGGGCGGCCCGCACCGCCGCGTCCGCCCGGCGGTGCAGCGAGGGCAGCCGGCTGAGGTCGGGCAGCGCCCGGCGGGCGGCGAACTGGCGGTGGAAGCTGTCGGTGATCAGCACCCGGGACTCGAAGATCTCCAGGAAGTCGTCCCACCCCAGCTCGGGCACGGTGAAGCCGCGGTGGTGCTCGGCCCGCAGCAGGCCCTGCGCACCGAGGTCGACCAGGGCCTCGCGGGCCGGGGTCGCGGAGACGCCGTACAGCTCGGCGATCTCCTTGACGGTGAAGTTGCGGCCGGCCGCGAGTCGGCCGGCCATCATCTCCTCGCGCAGCGCTCCGGCGATCTGCTCGCGCAGGCTGTTGCGGTGGATGACGGGGCGGGGGGTGTCGCCTGCGCCGTCGCCAGGCATGGGCGCGACCTCCTCGGGCGGCCTACCGTGCCGGCCCTCGTCCGGGCCGGTGGGGAACACGACGAGTGCTCATCTTCTCAAACCCGACCGACCCAGGTACGAACCAACCCTCCGAAACGCCGTCCCCGCGCCCCGGTCCCGCCCCGGCTCAGCGCTGGACCGGCGCCGGGATCCCCAGCAGGCGGTCCCGCAGCACCGGGAACTCCTCCCGCGCCTTGGCCACCTCGGCCGGGTCGAACTCGACCGTCAGGACCTCCTCGTCCGGCCCCGCCTCGGCCAGCACCCGGCCCCACGGGTCCACCACGATGCTGTGCCCGGCCTGCTCGACCCCGGCGTGCGTCCCGGCGGTGTTGCAGGCCAGCACGAAGGCCTGCTCCTCCACCGCCCGGGCCCGGGCCAGCAGCGTCCAGTGCTCGCGCCGACGGGCCGGCCAGGCCGCCGGGACCACCAGCAGCTGCGCGCCGGCGTCCAGCAGCGCCCGGAACAGCTCCGGGAAGCGCAGGTCGTAGCAGGTGGCCAGGCCCAGCGTGGCGAAGTCGACGGGCGCGGTGACGATCTCCTGACCGGCCCCCATCACCACCGCCTCACCGCTGTCGAACCCGAAGCGGTGGATCTTGCGGTACGTGTGCACCAGCTCGCCGTCCGGGGAGAACAGCAGCGAGGTGTTGTAGATCGGCCCGTCCGGATCGCGTTCGACGATCGAACCGGCGTGCAGCCAGACCCCGGCGGCCCGGGCGGCGGCCGACATCACGTCGGAGGTGGGCCCGTCCAGCGTCTCCGCGCCGTCCGACCAGAGGTCGTGGGCGAAGCCGCCGAGCGGCCACAGCTCCGGGAGCACCACCAGGTCGGCACCCTGCTGCGCCCGCACCAGGGCCGCCGCCCGAGCCCTCCGCTCGGCGGGCGGCTCCGCGTCGGAGACCGCGAGTTGGATCAATGAAGCGCGCACAGTACCACCGTCCACGGCAAGAGACCTACGATCGTCACCCGAAAGCGCTGCCCAGCTGTCTCCCGGCAGCGTAACGTGCGGTTAGCGTGTGCGCCCGGAAGCCGGACCATCCCGGTCGGCCGTGACGGCGGGGCGCAGAGGCAAGGAAGCTGACGGAGGGCCGGAGATTCCCGTGACGGACAACCAGACCGTGCAGGCTTACACCGAGGCGTGGACCCAGACCATCGAGTCCATATCGGAGCTGGTCGCCCCCCTCCCCGAGGACTCCTGGAACCGGGCCACCGAGTGCCCCGGCTGGTCCGTCCGGGACGTCGTGTCCCACGTGATCGCGGTCGAGTCCGACCTGCTCGGCGACCCCCGCCCGATCCACTCGCTGCCGCGTGACCTCCGTCACGTCACCACCGAGTTCGCCCGTTACGTCGAACTCCCGGTCGACAAGCGCCGCTGCCACACCGCGCTGGAGATGACCAGCGAGCTGGAGTACACGATCATCCGCCGCTCCCGGGCGCTGCGGAACGCCAAGCAGACGCCCGAGGAGCCGGTGCGCTGGCCGGCCGGACCGCTGGCCAGGGACGTCCCGTACCACGAGCTGCTGCGGATGCGGGCCTTCGACGTCTGGGTGCACGAGCAGGACCTGCGCCGGGCCCTGGACACCCCGGGCAACCTGGACGCCCCGGCCGCCCTGATCACCCGGGACCTGCTGCTGGAGCTGCTGCCCAAGGCCGTCGCCAACAAGGCCGGGGCCCCGGCCGGAACGGCCCTGGTGCTGGACGTCACCGGCCCGGTGGAGTTCCTGCGCACCGTCCGGGTGGACGCCGCGGGCCACTGCACCGTGGACGAGTCGATCAGCCTGGCCCCCGACGTCCAGCTCACCATGGGCTGGGAGACCTACCTGCGGCTGGCCTGCGGGCGCGGCCGGCCCGGCCCGGTCTCCGTCGAGGGCGACCGGGAGCTGGCCGAGCGGGTGCTGGCCAACTTCTCGGTGACCATCTGACGACCGGCGCCCGCCGCCCCGGGCCCCGCACGGGGTCCGGGGCTCAGCCCGACTGCGCCGCGACCTTCCGGCGCAGCCGCAGGATCATCGCCGTGCCCACCGCCAGCGGGACGTACTGCCAGCAGAACGCCCAGCGGAAGGCGGCGGCCGAGTACGGCCCGGAGCCGTCCGGGGAGAGCAGGTCCAGCAGCACGCCGATGCCGAACAGGGTGATCATCGTGCCGATGAAGCCGCCCATGTTGACGATCCCGGAGGCGGTGCCGAGCCGTTCCACGGGGTTGCGGGCGCGCGCGTAGTCGAGGCCGACCAGCGAGGCCGGGCCGTTGCTGCCCATCACCAGGATGATCCCGACCAGCAGCCAGGTCGGCGGGTGGCCACCGGGCCAGGCCAGCACCAGCGCCCAGCCGAGCGCGGTGGTGACGACGACGGTCAGCACGATCGGCATCCGGGCCCGGGCCGTGGCGGAGAGCAGCCGGCCGAAGACGAAGCCGAAGGCCATGTTGCTGAGCACCAGCAGGGTCAGCAGCCCGCCGGCCCCGGCCCGGGACATGCCCTGCGCCTGCACCAGGTAGGGCAGCCCCCAGAGCAGGCCGAAGGCGTTGCCGGGGAACTGGGTGGTGAAGTGGATCCAGAGCCCGAGCCGGGTGCCCGGCTCCCGCCAGCAGGAGAGGACCTGTCGGCCGACCTTCGGCCGCGCCCCGACCGGCTCGGGCCGGGCGCCGGCCCCCTGGTGCGGCGGGGTGTCCCGGAGCAGGAACGCGACCGGCACGAACACCCCCGCGCCCAGCAGCGCGATCGCGCTGAAGGTGGGCGTCCAGCCCTCGCTGTGCAGCGCCCGGGCGAGCACCACGGTGGTGACCAGGTTGCCGCCCATCCCGACCAGGCCGGTCAGCTGGGCCACGAACGGGTTGCGGGCCGCCGGGAACCACCGGGCGGCGACCCGCAGCACGCTGATGAAGGTCATCGCGTCACCGCAGCCGAGCACCGCGCGGGAGGCCAGCGCGGGGCCGAAGTCGGCGCTGAACGCGAAGGCCAGCTGACCGGTGCTCAGCAGCGCGATGCCGAGCAGCAGCACCCGGCGCGGCCCGAACCGGTCGACCAGCAGGCCGACCGGGATCTGCATGGCCGCGTAGACCAGCACCTGGAGGATCGAGAAGGTGGAGAGCGCCGAGGCGCCGATGCCGAAGCGGTCGGCGGCGTCCAGTCCGGCCACGCCGAGGCTGGTGCGGTGGATGACGGCCAGGACGTAGACGCCGACCCCGATGGACCAGGCCAGCCAGGCCGCACGGCCACCGGGCGGCGCGGCGGCCGTGCGCGCGGACGCGGATACGGGGATGGGCGCGGATACGGGTGCGGCCGGGGGTTCGGCGGTGGACCGGGGAGCGGGCACGGACGGGGACGGGGCTGGACGAGCGGGCTCCACGGTCATAGTCCGACCAGATTAGTCATCCCATGATCGGACACCCGGAGCCGGGGGGCGTCCGATCGCGGGCCTCAGCCGGTCAGCGTCCAGGACACCGAACGGGTCATGTAGCGGTCCCGGAAGGCCTCGTCCCGCACCCAGTCGGTGGTGTCCCGGACGGTCGCCGTCACGGTGGCCGCCCGGCCCGGCGCCAGCTCCAGCCCGGCGGTGTCCAGCCAGGAGCCGTCGGGGGACTGCGGCGTCACCGGGACGCCGTCCACCTTCCACTCCACCTTCAGCTGCCGCGGGCCGGTCAGCGGCAGCGGCCGGACGTCGAGCCGCGGCCGCCCGGCCACCTCGCCGGGAGCCGGCACCGGGGCGTCGGTCGGCCGGACCTTGCGGTACAGCTCCTCGATGATCGCCTCCCGCGAGGGGAGGTTGTACGCGCTGCCCAGGGTGCGCATCACCGAGTCCGGGGTGGGCCGGTAGAGGCCGTTGGCGCTGCGGTACGCCCCGATCACTCCGGCCCCGTCCGGGGACTCGGCGCCCAGCCAGCGCCACCACTTGAGCTGCTTCCTGCGCATCTCGTCGGCGTTGAGGGTGGCGAGGTTCGGGTAGTCGGCGTCGTCGGGGGCGCTGTCGTACTCGTCGCCGAGGTCCCCCACGGTGTGCCCGATCTCGTGCTGGATGATCCGCCCGGCGTCCGGGTTGCCGCCCGCCAGGGTGGTCACCCCGGTGCCGCCGGCGCCGCCGTACTCGGTGGAGTTGGCCAGCGCTATCAGGTACTGCGGCCCGGCGCCGTCGCCCGCGTACCGGGCGGTGGCGGCCTCGTCGGCGCAGAGCAGCCGGGCGGTGCCCTCGCACCAGAAGTGCATGCCGAGCGGGGTGGCGGTCCGGCGGCCGTGTTTCTCGGACTCGGCGATCCCGGAGACCGGGGAGACCACCTCCACCCGCCTGATGTTGAAGAAGCCCTGGTAGGTGCGGAAGGGCTCGATGTCCATCAGGGCGTGCCAGGCCCGGTCGGCCTGCTGCCGGAAGAGGTCCTGCTCGCCGGCCGTGTAGCCGTCGCCGAGCAGCACCAGGGTGATCCGGTTGGCCGGTTCGCCGGTGCGGCGTATGTCGACGGTCGGGGCGACCTCGGATATCCGCTGGTCGGCGCGGAGGGCCGTGTGCGGCGGCACCGCGCGGTCGGCCGGGGCCCCCGGCCCGATCACGCCGAACGGCGAGGGGCCGGCCAGCTCCAGGGCGGCCGGGAGGGCGGCGGCGGACACCAGCACGAGTGCGGCCAGACTCCGCACGAGACGGCCAGGGTTGCCAGGCGGCATACGGGTGCGTCCTCCGGGCTCCGGTCACCCGGCGTCGCCCGGGTGGTGGAGCGGAGACGTACCCGAACGGGCGGAGCGCGCCTATCCGGCTGCGAAAAAGTCACCGACCTGGCCGAACGATCCACATCCGCCCTGCCATACGTGTCATCCCAACCACCTTCCCGTTCAGCCCCGCCGGAAGCCCAGCACCAGGTGGGTGCCGAGCCCGAACAGCAGCCCCCAGAAGGCCGAGCCGATCCCGAACAGGCTCATCCCCGAGGCGCTCGCCAGGAAGGTCACCACCGCCGCGTCCCGTCCGCGCTCCTCCGCGACCGCCGCCGCCAGGCTGCCCTGCAGCGAGGCCAGCAGGGCGACCCCGGCGATCACCGCGATCAGCTCCTTCGGCAGCCCGGTGAACAGGCTCACCAGCACCCCGCCGAAGCTGCCCACCAGCACGTACAGCACGCCCGAGGACATCCCCGCGACGTACCGGCGGCGCGGGTCCGGATGAGCCTCCGGGCCCGAGCAGATCGCCGCCGTGATCGCCGCCAGGTTCACCCCGGGCGAGCCGAACGGCGCCATCAGCATCGATACCACGCCGGTCGAGCCGATCAGCAGCCGGTCGTCCGCCCGGTAGCCGAAGGCCCGCATCACCCCGAGGCCCGGCGCGTTCTGCGAGGCCAGCGCGACGATCGTGAGCGGCAGCGTCAGCCCCACCAGGGCCGCACCGGAGAACGCCGGCACCGTCAGCACCGGCACGGTCGGTCCGCCCGAGCCCAGGTGCAGCGGCAGTCCGACGGTCAGCGCCGCCAAGACCCCGCCGACCAGCAGCGCGACCGGCACGGCGTACCGCGGCGCGAAGCGCCTGGCCAGCAGGAAGGCCGCGAAGCTGCCCACCACCAGCACCGGCGCGCCGTGCACGGCGCCGAAGATCCCGGCGCCGAAGGAGAACAGGATGCCCGCGAGCATCGCGTTCACGATCCCCACCGGCACCGCCGCGATCAGCCGGCCGAACCAGCCGGTCACCCCGAACAGCGCCACCACCGCCGCGCTCACCAGGAACGCCCCGACCGCCTCCCGGTACGGGTAGTCGCCCAGGCTGGTCACCAGCAGCGCGGCGCCCGGGGTGGACCAGGCGGTGATCACCGGCGTCCGGGTCCACCAGCTCAGCGCGAAGCCGCTCACCCCGCTGCCGATCGCCACCGCCCAGATCCAGGACGCGGTGTGCGCGGTGTCCAGCCGCCCGGCGGCGGCCGCCGCGAGCACCACCACCAGCGGCCCCGAGAAGGACACCGCGACGCACACCAGCCCCGCCAGCAGCGCCGGCCCCGACGCGTCCCGACGCAGCGACCGACGTTCCCCGCTCCCGGTCGACGTCGTTTCCGGTCTGGTCGTCAGCTCATCGGTCATCCCGGCAGTATCCCGAAGCGGCCCTTCGGAAGCGCCCGAAAAAAATTCCGGACCCACCTGCAACCCCGGACGGGGATGCACGTCCATAGGTATGAAGGCACGGAGAGCGAGACCGGCGGAGCCGGGGGGCGCTTCCGCTCAGGAGGAGCGGAGCAGGCCGGTCGTCTTCACCACCACACCGTCAGTCACATGACCCTGGGGAGTCACGTCATGCGTACGTCCGTTATCACCCGTTTCGCGAAGAACGACCGCGCGCTCTCCGGCCGCCGCCGCATCGCCACCGTCGCCGCCACAGTGGTCCTCGCCGGCGGCGTCCAGTTCCTCGCCACCGACGCCGCCTGGGCCTGCGGCGACTACCGGGTCACCGGCGCGTACCGGGCCCCGGCCGGCGTGTCCGGCCTCTCGCCCGACACCGCCATCGTCTCGGCCAGGTCCTCGGTGGTCGCGGACGGCAGCTGGAACGAGGTCTCCCTCAAGGTCACCAACAGGGCCGACGAGGACGCCCACGGCATGGAGCCGTTCCTCGGCCTCGTCACCCCGGGCCCGGGCGCCGCGGCCCGCGGCAAGGACGTCAGGGTGCAGTTCCAGGACCGCACCGGTGCCTGGAAGAACCTCCAGCTGAGCGAGGGCTGCACCCGCGTCGTCGACGTCACCGGCTCGCAGCGCCAGCGGATGGCCGCGCACAGCTCGATGACCTTCACGTTCCGGTACTCGCTGGCGCCCGGCACCCCGGCCGAGGTGACCACGGTCAACCTGCTGGCCTCGACGGAGATGGCCGGCTCCCAGGGGCCCGGCGACTCGGGCTTCCAGCCGGTCAAGGTGACCCACCCCCAGGACAGCACCGCCACCACCACCGCCAAGCCGTCGACTCCGGCCAAGCCCGCCCCGGCCAAGCCCCAGCCCGCCCCGAGCAAGGCGGCACCCGCCAAGGAGGCGCCCGCCAAGGCCGCCGGGGCCGCCGAACCCGCGGCCGACCGGAGCCAGGAGGCCGCCCCGGCCACCGGGGCCCCGAAGGCGTCGGCCCCGTCCACCACCGCACCGGCCGGCACCCCCGAGCTGGCCCGGACCGGTTCCTCCTCCGCCGACACCCTGCTCGCCGCCGGCTCCGCCCTCCTGCTCGCCCTCGGCGCGGGCGTCCTGGTCGCCGTCCGTCGGCTGCGGCCCCAGCGGTAGCAGCCGATCGGGCGGTCACGACGAAGGGGCCCTCCTCCGCACGGCGGTGCGGAGGAGGGCCCCTTCGTCATGCTGTCGGGCCGTCAGCCCCAGGTGATCAGGCGCTTCGGGCGCTCCAGCAGGCCGGCCACGTCGGCCAGCACCTTGGAGCCCAACTCCCCGTCCACCAGGCGGTGGTCGAAGGAGAGCGCGAGCGTGGTCACCTGCCGCGGGACGACCTTGCCCTTGTGCACCCACGGCAGTTCCCGGACCGCGCCGAAGGCCAGGATGGCGGCCTCGCCCGGGTTGAGGATCGGGGTGCCGGTGTCGACGCCGAAGACGCCGACGTTGGTGATGGTGACCGTCCCGCCCTGCATGTCGGCCGGCGAGGTCTTGCCCTGGCGGGCGGTCTCGACCAGCTCGCCGAGCGAAGTGGCCAACCCGGCGAGGGTCTTGGACCCGGCGTCCTTGATGTTCGGGACGATCAGGCCGCGCGGGGTGGCCGCGGCGATGCCGAGGTTCACCTGGCCCTTGAGGACGATCTCCTGGGCCGCCTCGTCCCACTGCGCGTTGATCCCGGGGTGCCGCTTGATCGCGGTGAGCAGTGCCTTGGCGACGATCAGCAGCGGGCTGACCCGGACGTCCCGGCCCAGCTCGCCGCTCTCCTTGAGCCGGCGGACGAACTTCATCGTGCGGGTCACGTCGACCTGCACGAACTCGGTGACGTGCGGGGCGGTGAAGGCCGAGGCCACCATCGCCTGCGCGGTCGCCTTGCGGACGCCCTTGATCGGCACCCGGACGTCGCCCGCGGTGGGCAGCGGCCCCTGCGGCGCGGCCGGCTCGGCCACGACGGTCTCGGCCACCGCGACCGCCGGAGCGGCCTGGGCGGCCGGGACGACCGCCGGAGCGGCCTGGGCGGCGGCGTGGGCGTGCACGTCGTCGCGGGTGATCACGCCGTCCCGCCCGGTCGCGGTGACCGCGCGCAGGTCGACGCCGAGATCCTTGGCCAGCTTGCGCACCGGCGGCTTGGCCAACGGCCGTTCCCCGCCGGGTACTTCGGCCACCGGCACGGGAGCCGAGGGAGCCACGGGCGCCGGTGCGGCCACCGGGGCCGGAGCGGCGACGGGAGCCGGTCCGGTGGCGGCGACCTTGGTCGTGGTCGTCCGCCGCGCCCGGCGCTGGGCGGCGCCGGTGCGCGGGCCGTACCCGACCAGCACCTCGCGCCGCTCGGGCTCGGCCTCCTCGGCGGGCGCCGGGGCCGGAGCCTGGGCCGGCGCGGCGACGGGGGCGGCCGGAGCCGCGGCCCCCGCCTCCCCGGCGACCGCGACCGAGATGATCACGGTGCCGACGTCGACCGTCGAGCCCTCGGGGAAGTGCAGCTGCTCGACCACCCCGTTGTACGGGATGGGCAGCTCCACGGCCGCCTTGGCGGTCTCCACCTCGCAGACGACCTGCCCGTCGGTGACGGTGTCACCGGGCTTGACGTACCAGCTGAGGATCTCGGCCTCGGTGAGGCCCTCGCCCACATCGGGCATCTTGAACTCGCGGAGCGAGCGAACTTCGGTGGTCATCTTCGCTCCCCTGGATCAGTACGCGAGCGCGCGGTCGACGGCGTCGAGCACGCGGTCCAGGTCGGGGAGGAATGCCTCCTCGACCCGGGACGGCGGGTACGGCGCGTGGTAGCCGCCGACCCGCAGGACCGGCGCCTCCAGGTGGTAGAAGCACTTCTCGGTGAGCCGGGCGGCCAACTCGGCGCCCATGCCCAGGAAGACGGGTGCCTCGTGCACCACCACGGCGCGGCCGGTGCGCTTGACCGACTCCTCCAGGGCGGCGAAGTCCACCGGGGAGAGCGAGCGCAGGTCGACGACCTCCAGCCGGCGGCCGTCCTCCTCGGCGGCCGCGGCGGCCTCCAGGCAGACCTTGACCATCGGGCCGTACGCGATCAGCGTCGCGTCGGTGCCGGACCGGACGATCCGGGCGTCGTGCAGGCCCAGGTCGGCGGCGTCGCCGACCTCGCCCTTGTCCCAGTAACGGCGCTTGGGCTCCAGGAAGATGACCGGGTCGTCGGACTCGATCGACTGCCGCAGCATCCAGTGGGCGTCGTGCGCGCTGGCCGGGGTGACCACCCGCAGGCCGGCGGTGTGGGCGAAGTACGCCTCGTGCGACTCGCTGTGGTGCTCGACCGCGCCGATGCCACCCGCGTAGGGGATGCGCACGGTGACCGGCAGCTTGACGTGGCCCAGCGCACGGGCGTGCATCTTGGCCAGCTGGGAGACGATCTGGTCGAAGGCCGGGTAGACGAAGCCGTCGAACTGGATCTCCACGACGGGGCGGTAGCCGCGCAGCGCGAGGCCGATCGCGGTGCCCATGATGCCGGACTCGGCGAGCGGGGTGTCGATCACCCGGTCCTCGCCGAAGTCCTTCTGCAGGCCGTCGGTGATCCGGAAGACGCCGCCGAGCTTGCCGATGTCCTCGCCCATCAGGACGGTCTTCGGGTCGTTCTCCAGCGACTTGCGCAGCGCTCCGTTCAGCGCCTTGGCGATGCTCAGCTGACCGGCCATCAGTGGGTCTCCCCCGCCTCGAAGGAGGCCGCGTACTCGATGTACTCGGCCCGTTCCTCATCGACCAGCGTGTGCGGCTCGCTGTACACGTGGTCGAAGATCAGGGTCGGGTCCGGGTCCGGCATGCCGCGCACGCCCTCGCGCACCCGCAGCCCCAGCTGCTCGCTCTCGGTCTCGACGGAGGCGAAGAACTCCTCGTCGGCCAGGCCCTCCTTCTCCAGGTGGGCGCGGAGCCGGGTGATCGGGTCCTTGGCCTTCCAGGCCTCGGTCTCCTCGGAGTGCCGGTAGCGGGTGGGGTCGTCGGAGGTGGTGTGGGCACCCATCCGGTAGGTGAACGCCTCGATCAGCACCGGGCCGTTGCCGCTGCGGGCGTGGTCGAGCGCCCAGCGGGTGACCGCCAGGCAGGCCAGCACGTCGTTGCCGTCGACCCGGACGCCCGGGAAGCCGAAGCCGGAGGCGCGGCGGTACAGCGGGATCTTGGTCTGGGTGGTGGTGGGCTCGGAGATCGCCCACTGGTTGTTCTGGCAGAAGAACACCACCGGCGAGTTGTAGACCGAGGCGAAGGTGAAGGCCTCGTTGACGTCGCCCTGGCTGGAGGCGCCGTCACCGAAGTACGCGATCACCGCGTCGTCGGCGCCGTCCTTGCTGATGCCCATCGCGTACCCGGTGGCGTGCAGGGCCTGCGCGCCGATCACGATGGTGTACAGGTGGAAGTTCTTCTCGTTCGGGTCCCAGCCGCCGTGGTTCACACCGCGGAACATGCCGAGCAGGTTCAGCGGGTCGACGTCGCGGCACCAGGCCACGCCGTGCTCGCGGTAGGTGGGGAAGGCGTAGTCGCCGGGGCGCATGGCGCGACCGGAGCCGACCTGGGCGGCCTCCTGGCCGAGCAGCGAGGCCCACAGGCCGAGCTCGCCCTGGCGCTGCAGCGAGGTGGCCTCGCTGTCGAATCGGCGCACCAGCACCAGGTCGCGGTAGAGGGCGCGCAGCTCCTCGGGAGTGGTGGTGAGGGGGTAGTCCGGGTGCTCGACCCGCTCGCCTTCCGGCGTGAGCAGCTGGACGAGCTCCGGCTGGGCGTTCTCGCCCTTGGCGCGGAGGGTGTCAGGGACGCCGGGGGCCGCCTTCTTGCGAGCCCTCGCCGTGCTTTTGACGGTCACGTTCACTCCTCGGTCTGTCCGGCCGCCCGGGGTCGCCGGTGACCGGTCCGGTCACCGCCTCGCGGGGCGCGCGTGGGTGTGCGCTCCCCCTGCGGGGCAGGTGGTGATCCTGTTCCGACGGCGTCCCTCACGAGAACGTTACCCAGCGTCCGCCCTCGACGCGCTTGCGCTAGGACGTCCTACTTGTTCAGGGTCTACAACCCCGAGGGTGCCGCGTTCGGCTCGCCGTCGGAAGGGTGGGGGTGACGGTCGGCGTGACGCAGCTCTCAATTCGAGCGCCTTCAGGACACCAGCGCACGTTATCCGGGCAGACGCCCGTACGTAAGGGGGTTCTCGGTATCGGTTTCGGACGGCCCTGGCCGGATCACGTCGTCGTGGAGGTCCGGGTGATAGGTCTTTCGTACGGTGATATGGGAGGCTTTGGACGTGACTGATAACGGACAAATCAGGGTATTCCTGCTCGACGACCACGAGGTCGTCCGGCGGGGCGTGCACGATCTGCTCTCGGTCGAGGGGGACATCGAGGTGGTCGGCGAGGCCGGCACGGCCGCCGAGGCACTCACCCGGATCCCGGCGGTCCACCCGGACGTGGCGGTGCTCGACGTCCGGCTGCCGGACGGCAACGGGGTCGAGGTCTGCCGCGAGATCCGGTCCGCACTGCCGGAGATCAAGTGCCTGATGCTGACCTCGTTCTCGGACGACGAGGCGCTGTTCGACTCGATCATGGCCGGCGCCTCCGGCTACGTGCTGAAGGCGATCCGCGGCAGCGACCTGATCACCGCCGTCCGGGGCGTCGCGGCCGGCCGCTCGCTGCTCGACCCGGTCGCCACCAGCAGGGTGCTCGCCCGGCTGCGCGACGGCGGCGAGAAGGAGGACGAGCGGCTCGCCCAACTCACCAAGCAGGAACGGCGGATCCTCGATCTGATCGGTGAAGGCATGACGAACCGTCAGATCGGCAACGAGTTGCACCTGGCCGAGAAGACGGTGAAGAACTACGTCTCCAGCCTGCTCGCCAAGATGGGCATGGAGCGGCGCACCCAGGCGGCCGCCTTCGTGGCGCGGCACCAGGTCGACCACCAGTACTGACGGACAGCTTCACAGAACTGACGGTTTGTCAAGGGCCCCCGCAAGGGGGCCATAACCTCTTCACGTGACTTTCAGCCAGACCCTCGCCTGCGCACCGGCCCGCCCCGACCTCTCCGCACCGCCGATGGGGACCCTCAGCCCACCCGTCCCGCTGGGAGCGCTCGCCGAGGTCCTGACCCGCTACCGGGTAGGACGGCTGCTGACCGCCGAACCGGTCGCCGAGGGCCTGCTGAACCGGGGGTACCTGGTCACCACCGAGGCCGGTCCGTACTTCCTGAAGTGCTACGTCGACTCCGCCACCGCCCGCCGTCCGAAGATCCTCGCCCACCACCGCGCGATGGCCGCGCTGAACACCCTCGGGCTGCCCGTCGCACCCCCGCTGGCCTGCGCCGAACGGTCCGGCACGGTGGCCGCCTGGGGCGGCCGGCTGTTCGCGCTGTTCCCCTGGGTGGACGGCCGGCACCGGCACGGCGGCGAGCTCGACCCGTCGCGGTGCGACGCGCTCGGCACGCTGCTCGGCCAGCTGCACGGCGCACTCGACGACGTCTGCGCCCCCCTCGAACAACCCGCCGGCTACCAGAGCGCCGACCCCGTCGACAGCGCCGACCTCGCCCGCGACCTGCGGCGCCGTGCCCGCGACCACCACCCGGCCGGGGAGCTGGACGCACTGGTGGTCGAACGGCTCACGGAACGGCTGGAACTGCTCGCCGAGCACGCCCACCGCCGCCCCGCCCCGGAGACCGCACCGCCCACCGGCTGGACCCACGGCGACTTCCACGGCCTCAACCTGCTGTACGACGACGGCCCCGAGGGCGGCCGGGTGGCGGCCGTCCTGGACTGGGACAAGCTCGGCCCGCAACCACGCGCCGAGGAGGCCGTCCGGGCCGCCACGCTGCTCTTCAACGACCGCTCGTCCGGCGTCCTCGACCTGGTCCGGGTCCGCCGCTACTCCCAGGCCTACCGGGCCTCCGGCGCCGCCACCGCCGAGCACCTGGCCGCCGCCGTCCACCGGGTCTGGTGGGAGCGGCTGAACGACTTCTGGATGCTGCAGTGGCGCTACCAGCGGGCCGACCACCGGGCCGACCCGCTCTACCCCGCCTCCGCGGGGCAGCTGGCGTGGTGGTGCCAGGAGTACGAGCAGGTCCTGGACGCCTTCGCCAACTGACCCGTCAGTTGGCGCCGGGCGTGGCCGGTGCGGTGACCGGCAGCGACGGCTTGGGCGTCTGGGGCGGCACCGGCTGCCCCGTTCCCGAGGTGCCGCCGGTCGGTGCCGTCGTCGGTGCCGTCGTCGCCGACGCCGTCCCCGTCGGCGTGCGGGTCGGGCCCCCGGTCGGCGTCGGTGCCTGCGTGTGCTTGCCGGTGTTCGGCGACGGCGACATGTTGTTGCCGCTGTTCCCGGTGTTGTTCCCGCTGGTGGTGCCGGGGTCGGTCGGCTGCTGCGGCTTCCTGCTGCCGGAGGACGAGGGCGGCAGGGTCGTCGGACCGCTCGGGACCGGCGCGGTCGTCTCGGTGCTGGTGACCACCGGGGCGTGCGTCGGGGGCACCTTGGAGCCGGGGTCGTCGCCGCCGCTGAGCGCGAACGCGATGCCCGCACCGGCCGCGACCAGCACGGCGACCGCGCCGGCCACCCAGGCCCACGGCCCGCGCCGCCGGCCGGAGCCGTCGCCGTCCCCGTCCGCGCCGTCGCCGTCGTACGGGCCGCCGGCCGCCGGGTAGGGCGAGGCGGAGGTGTGCGCGCCGCCCGTCGGGTACGGCAGCACGGAGGTCCGGTCGCCGGGGCCCACCGTGCCGAAGGCCGTGGTGGCCGCGATCTGGTCCGGGCGGATCACCTGGGTCGCGCCGGTGTCGCCGGCCGCGGCGCCGCCCCAGCCGGGCCCGCCCGCGCCGTGCATCTCGCGCAGCGCGTGCTGCACGTGGGCGCGGAACTCGTCGGCGTCCTGGAAGCGGTCGTCCGGGTTCTTGGCGAGCGAGCGCAGCACCAGCGGGTCGAGGCCGACCGGCACCCGGCCGTTGGCCTGCGAGGGCGGCACCGGCGGGTCCTGGACGTGCTGGTAGACCACCGAGAGCGGGGTGTCGCCGATGAACGGCGGGCGCAGCGTGAGCAGTTCGTAGAGCATGCAGCCGGCCGCGTACAGGTCGGAGCGGTGGTCGACCGGCTTGCCGAGCGCCTGCTCGGGCGAGAGGTACTGCGGGGTGCCCATGACCATGCCGGTCTGGGTCATCGTGGTGGCCCCGCCGGTCAGCGCCCGGGCGATGCCGAAGTCCATCACCTTGACCGCGCCGGTGTTGGTGATGATCACGTTGGCGGGCTTGATGTCGCGGTGGACGATGCCGTTGCGGTGGCTGTAGGCGAGCGCCTCCAGCACCCCGGCGATGATGATCAGCGCCTGGTCGACCGGCGGCGCCTCCTCGTCCGCCAGCAGCTCGCGGACGGTGCGGCCCTCGACCAGCTCCATCACGATGTACGGCGTGGACTCGTCCCCGACGTACTCCTCGCCGGTGTCGTAGACCGCGACGATCGAGTGGTGGTTGAGCGCCGCGACGGCGTGTGCCTCGCGGGTGAAGCGCAGCCGGGCGACGTCGTCCTGGGCCAGTTCCCCGCGCAGCAGCTTGACCGCGACGGTGCGGCCGAGCCGCACGTCCTCGGCGGCGAACACCTCGGCCATGCCGCCGCGCCCGAGCCGGTGGGTCAGCCGGTAGCGGCCGTCGCCGACGGTGCTCAGCGGCACGGCGGTCCCGCGGCCCGGGGTCTGCGGGCCGCCGGGCTCGGGGATCCTCGGCGTTCCGCCGGTCCGGCCGACACCTCGGACACCCGCGTCGTCGTCCGGCTGCTGCGTCTGTGCCATCGCTCCTCGCCCCGGGCGTTCGCTCGGATCGCGGTGCCCTGTCGCTTACGTATCCCCGAACGCTACCGCCTCCGGCGGACGACCGTGATACCCCCGAACCGGCCGGAACCCGTCAGAGCAGGCCATTCCGGTCGGCGGGGAGGTCGACGACCAGGACGTTGGCGGGGCGCTCCGAGGTGCTGAACTTGCCGCCGGTCTTCTCGTTCGCCTTGTTGACCACGATCGCGATGATGATGCCCGCGAGCACCAGCACGCCGACGATGATCCCGATCACGACCACGGCCGTCGAGCAGCCGCCGCCGCTGGTGGGCGCCTTCGGCTGCTGGTACGGCGGCATCGGCTGCGGCGGCGGGGTGTGCGCCTGCGGGAAGGGGTGCGGGGTGTGCGGCGCCTGCGGCCGCGGGGCCTGGAAGGCGGGCGGCGGGGTCTGGTACTGCTGCGGGAAGGGCTGCGGGGTCTGCGGCGCCTGGTAGGCCGGCGGCGGGGTCCGGTACTGCTGCTGCGGCGGCTGCGGCTGGAAGGGCTGCGGCGTCTGCGGGGCCTGCGGGGCCGGCGGAGCGGCGTGCACCGCGCGCGGGCCCTCGTTGATCACCAGCGGGGTGCTGGCCTGCAACCGCTGCCCGTTGGCACCGCCCTTGGCGGCCTCGATCAGCCGCTCCGCCTCGTCCCGCATCGCCGCCGCGCTCTGGAACCGGTGCGCCGGGTCCTTGCGCAGCGCCTGGGCGACGAAGGCGTCCACCTCGGGGGTGATCGAGCGGTTGAGGGTGGAGGGGGCCGGCGGCTCCTCCTGGACGTGCTTGTAGGCGATCGAGAACGCCGAGTCGCCGTCGAAGACCAGCTGCCCGGTGATCATCTCGAAGAGCATCACGCCGACCGAGTACAGGTCGGAGCGGGCGTCCACCGGCTTGCCGAGCGCCTGCTCGGGCGAGAGGTACTGCGGGGTGCCGACCACCATGCCGGTCTGGGTCATCGACGTCACGCCGGACTCCAGCGCGCGGGCGATGCCGAAGTCCATGACCTTGACGTTGCCCTTGCGGTCGAACATGACGTTGCCGGGCTTGATGTCGCGGTGCACCAGGCCCATGTCGTGCGAGGCCTCCAGCGCGTTCAGCACGCCGATGGTGACCTTCAGGGCCTCCTCGGCCGGCATCGCGCCGTACTGGCCGATCGCCTCGTTGATCGCCTCGCGCAGGCCCTTGCCGTCGATCAGCTGCATGACGATGTACGGCGTGCTGGAGCCGTCCGGGGCGACGTCCTCGCCGCTGTCGTACACCGTGACGATGTTCGGGTGCTCCAGCCGGGCCACGGCCTGGGCCTCCCGGCGGAACCGCTCCTTGAAGGAGTCGTCCCGGCCCAGCTCGCTGTGCATGCTCTTCAGCGCGACCTGCCGGTCGAGCACGCTGTCGTAGGCGAGGTGCACGGAGGCCATGCCGCCCTCGCCCAGCAGCCGCTGCAGCACATAGCGGCCGTTGCCCAGGGAGAAGCCCTCGACCGCGTTGCCGTGCTCGCTCATGGTCCTCTGCTCCCCCTTGGCGCGGCCGTGCTGCCGCAGCCTGACGTTCGGTCTCGTCCGTGCGTGGTGGGCCCGGCCCGCTGGCCTGGCGAGCCCCTGCCGCGGCGGTTCCACCGGCCGGCGACAGGGGTCAGGGTATCGGCTCCCGCCGACGGTGATCGGCCCAGGGCCGGGACCGGCCCCGGGCGGGCGGCCGCCGGACCCGGTGCCCCGGGCCGGGGAGGATCGTCGTGGTACGTCCGGTCCGTCGGCGGTCGGAACGGACCGGACGTCCCTACCGGCGGGTACCGCCGGGTGCGGCTTACAGGTACGGGCCGGAGCGGAGGCCGCGGCTCTGGCCCGGCTCGTCCTCGTCCGGCTCACCGCTGTGCAGACCGGGCGGCAGCGCCCGCCGCATCTGCTCCAGCTGGGCCCGCGCCGCCATCTGCTGGGCGAACAGGGCGGTCTGGATGCCGTGGAACAGGCCCTCCAGCCAGCCGACCAGCTGGGCCTGGGCGATCCGCAGCTCGGCCTCGGTCGGGATGGTGTCGTCGGTGAACGGCAGCGACAGCCGCTCCAGTTCGGCGACCAGCTCCGGGGCCAGCCCCAGTTCGAGCTCCTTGATCGAGCTCGCGTGGATGTCCTTCAGGCGGACCCGGCTCGCCTCGTCGAGGGGGGCCGCCCGGACCTCCTCCAGCAGCTGCTTGATCATGCTGCCGATGCGCATGACCTTGGCGGGCTGCTCGACCATCTCGGTCACCGGAAGCTCACGCGGCATGTCGCCCTCGTCGTCCCCGTCACCGACCGCGCCGGCGAACCCCTGGCCCACGGGCAGCCCGTCCGGTCCGACGATCAGCACCTTCTGGCCGTCCTGCGACTGCCCGCCGGCGGCCCGGAAGGGCTCCTGCGACGGGCGCTCGTTCATCGGATTCGTCATGAACAACATTCTCTCTCACTGGGGTTGGTCGGGCGGAAGCCCCCGGTCGTCCCGCCGTCCTGCGCCACCCCTGACGAAGGTACGCCGCCGGGCGCCGCACGGGTATCCGTACGGATACTCAGTTCCCGCGCCTCAGTTCCCGCGCCCCGGATGCCGCCCGCCCGCCCGCCGGCCGTCCGCCGAGGGCGACCCGGCCCCGCCCCGGCCCTGTGTCCCGGCCCCTCGGCCTCAGCTCCTGCGCAGCCGCACGCCGACCAGGCCCAGGCCGCAGCCGATCAGGCCCAGGCCGACGCCCAGCGGGAGCTGGGTGGTGGAGGCGTCCCGCCAGCGGGCGGGGAAGATCGCCGGCACCGCGGCGACGGCCGCGACCGGCTGTCCGGCGGCCGTGGCGGGGTCCGCGGCGGCCGGGCCCGCGGCGGCGTCGTCGCCGGGGACCCCGGCCGCCGCGCCGTCCCCGTCGCTCTCCGACGGCGCGGCCTCGACGGCCTGCTCCGGGGCCTGCTCGACGGCCTGCTCGGGAGCCTGCTCCGGCACCTGCTCCGGCACCTGCTCGGGGGCCTGCTCCACGGCGGCGTCCGAGCGCTCGGGCAGCGAGGCCGGGTGGTGCCGGCGGACCTGCGGGAAGCCGCCGCCGGGGTGCGGACGCGGCAGCCGCCGGGGCGGCGCGGCCGCCGGCCTGGCGGCGCCCGGCACGAGGTCGGCGTCGGCGGCCGCCCCGGCGCTCGACTCCACACCCGACGGGCGCGGTGCCCACGACGAGGGCAGCGCCACCGCCGCCGAGGCGGCGGCCAGCGGGAGCGTGAGCCCCAGCACGGCCGCCGCGAACAGCCGCTGGGCGCGGCCCGCGGAACGGCGGGCGGGACGACGGTGGTGCGGCGCGACGGGCAGCGGCCCGAGGAACGCGTGCGGTGATGCGGCCACGGTCGGAGTCCTTCCGACGGCCGACGGCGCCCGGGGGCGGGATCGGCGGCGGGACAGCTCCGGACCAGGTTCGCACGCCCCGGCCGCGGCGGCACTTCGGGCGGTTCACGCCCTCCCGCCGTCGCCCGCCGTCGCCCGCCGCGTCAGCCGCGTCCGTCGCCCGGTCTCCCGCGCTCAGGCCCGCAGGACGACCTTCCCGACCTGCTCCCCGCGCTCCACCACCCGGTGCGCCTCGGCCACGTCGGCCAGCGGCAGCACCCGGTCCACCACCGGCTTCACCACCCCGGACTCGACCAGCGGCCAGACGTGCTCCCGCACCGCCGCCACGATCGCCGCCTTCTCCGCCAGCGGCCGCCCGCGCAGGTTGGTGGCGATCACCGCCCCGCGCTTGCGCAGCAGCGCGTTGAGGTCGAGCTCGCCCTTCACCCCGCCCTGGAGACCGATGATCACCAGCCGCCCGTTGACCGCCAGCGCGTCCACGTTCCGCTGGAGGTACTTGGCGCCCATGATGTCCAGGATCACGTCCGCCCCGGCCCCGCCGGTGGCCTCCCGGAGCACCTCGACGAAGTCCTGCTCGCGGTAGTCGATCAGGATGTCCGCACCCAGCTCGGCGCACCGCGCCAGCTTCTCCGGGCTGCCCGCGGTGACCGCGACCCGGGCGCCGACCGCCTTGGCCAGCTGGATCGCCATCGTCCCGATCCCGCTCGCGCCGCCGTGCAGCAGCACCGTCTCCCCGGGCCGCAGGTGCGCGGTGAGGAAGACGTTGGACCACACCGTGCAGGCGACCTCGGGCAGCGCCGCGGCCTGCTCGACGGACAGCCCCGCGGGCACCGGCAGCAGCTGGCCGGTCGGCACCGCGACCCGCTGCGCGTAGCCGCCGCCGGCCAGCAGCGCGCACACCTCGTCGCCGACCGCCCAGCCGGCCACCCCGGGCCCGAGCGCGACGATCCGCCCGGCGCACTCCAGCCCCGGGTAGGGCGAGGCGCCGGGCGGCGGGTTGTAGAAGCCCTGCCGCTGGAGCAGGTCGGCGCGGTTGACGGCGGTGGCCGCCACCTCGACCAGGACCTCGCCCTGCGCGGGCACCGGGTCGGGCACCTCGGCCCAGACCAGTGCCTCGGGACCGCCGGGTACGGGAATCGTCATCGCATGCATGCCCCGAACCTACTGCGGGCCGGGGCGGTTCCACGGCACGGCTCAACCGGTCGGCACGACTCCGCTGGACCTGATGACGATCACCCGGTCGGTGAGCTGGAGCACGGCGGCCTCCGGCTCGGTGTAGTTGAGCACCCGTCGGCCGCGGACCACCGCGACCACCAGGTCCGCGCACTCGCGCGGGCTGTGCCCGGCCTCGGCCCGGGTGACCGGGCGCTCCACCACGTCCAGCCCGTTGCCGTACGTCAGCAGGTCCTCCATCACCGCCCCGGCGTGCGGGCTGAGCATCGACAGCCCGAGCAGCCGCCCGGCCGAACTGGAGCTGGTCACCACGACGTCGGCGCCGCTCTGCCGCAGCAGCGGCGCGTTCTCGTCCTCCCGGACGGCGGCGACCACGGTGGCGGCCTTGTTCAGCTGGCGGGCCGTCAGCGTGATCAGCACGGCGGTGTCGTCCCGCTCCGGCGCGACCACCACCCGGGCGGCGGTGGGCAGTGCGGCGCGCACCAGGGTGTCGGTGCGGGTGGCGTCGCCGACCACCCCGACCAGACCGTGCTGGGCGGCCTGGTCGATCACCTTGCGCTGCGGGTCGACGACGACGATCTCCTCCTTCTTCACCCCCTGGCCGAGCAGGGTGTCGACGGCGCTGCGACCCTTCGTCCCGTAGCCGATGACGACGGTGTGCTCGCGCACGGTGGACCTCCAGCGGTTCAACCGCCATTGCAGGCGGGTCCGTTCGGTGAGCACCTCCAGCGTGGTGCCGACCAGGATGATCAGGAACAGCACGCGCAGCGGGGTGATCACGAAGATGTTGGTGAGCCGGGCGCTGTCGCTGAACGGGGTGATGTCGCCGTACCCGGTGGTGGAGAGCGTCACGGTGGCGTAGTACGCCGCGTCCAGGAAGCTCAGCCCGCCGCCGGCGTTGTCGTTGTAGCCGGCCCGGTCGACGTAGACGACGAACGTGGTGGCGACCAGGACGGCGAGCGCCAGCAGCAGCCGGAAGCCGACCTGCCGGACGGCGGGCGCGGCCTGTCGGGCGGGCAGCACGATCCCGGCGTCCGCCCACGGCTCGGTACCGGGCGCCAGGTTGCGCCGGACCCGGTTCACGGCACCTCCAGGAGTTCGATCGTGTCCCCCGCCGCCGCCCCGCCGGGCGGCACCACGGCCAGCGCCTCGGCCCGGGCGAGCCCGCGCAGCATCGCCGGTCCGTCGAAGGCCAGCGGCAGCACGCCCTCGGCGGTCCGCCGGACCGGTTGGAGCCGGGTGTCCGTGCGGTGCCCGGGCAGGGCGGCCGCGGCGGCGGCGAGCACGGGGGCGCCGACGGTCCGCCCGCTGCGGGCGTGCAGCAGCGGCAGGGCCAGGGTGACCATCCCGGCGACGGCGGCCAGCGGGTTGCCCGGCAGGCCCACCAGGTGGCGGCCGCCGGGGAGTTCGGCCAGCAGCATCGGGTGCCCGGGCCGGACGGCGACGCCGTCCACCAGCAGCCGGGCACCGCTCTCGGCGAGCGCCCGGTGCAGGAAGTCGACCGGTCCGGCGGCCGTTCCGCCGGTAGTGACCACGAGATCGGCGGTGGAGTGCCGCAGTGCGTCCCGGAGCAGCCCGAAGTCGTCCCGGACGTACCCGGCTTCGGCCGGATCGGCGCCGGCGGCCCGCAGCCAGGGCGGCAGCAGCGGCCCCAGCGCGTCCCGGACCAGGCCCGGGCCGGGCACCCCTGCGGTGAGCAACTCGTCGCCCAGCACGAGCAATTGGACCTCGGGACGGCGGTGGACCGGCAGTCGGTCGTGGCCGCAGGCGGCGGCCAGGCCGAGCACGGCCGGCCCCACCGGCGTACCGGACGGCAGCAACTCCTCGCCCCGGCGGCACTCCTGGCCGCGCGGCCGGACGTCCTGGCCGGTGGTCAGCGGCCGCGGGCCGCGGTCGTGCAGCAGCGCGCCGTCCGTCCGCCCGTGCTCACGGCGCAGGACGGCGGTGGCACCGGCGGGCAGTTGGGCGCCGGTGGCGATCTCCGCGGCGGTGCCGTCGGCCAGCGGCGACGACGCCGCCCGTCCGGCCAGCACCCGCCCGGCCACCCGCCACGGGCCGGGACCGGCGACCGCCCAGCCGTCCATCGCGGAGGTGTCGAAGGCGGGCAGGTCGGTGAGCGCGCCGAGCGGCTCGGCGAGGGTGCGGCCGAGCGCCTCGGCCAGCGGGACGGGGACCCCGGGCAGCGGGCGCGACCCGGCCCGGCGCGCGGTCTCCCGGGCCCGGGGCCAGCTCAGCACGCCGGGACCGGTGGACGGTGCGGCCACGGTGGTCTGTCCGACCGCACTCACGACTCGCCCGGCCGGGCGGCGCCGCCCCAGCCCTCGGCGAGGGCCTCCGTCCGCCGGGCCGCCTCCGCGACGGCCTCCGCCCCGCCGCCCCGCTGGGCGGCCGCGTAGCCGATCAGGAAGGCGGTCAGCGGCGCGGCCGGCCGGTCCACCCCGTGCGCGACCACCCGGGCCGTGTCGAGCAGACCGCGGACGTCGACGTCCAGGTCGATGCCCAGGTCTGCCTTGACCTCGGTGATCCAGTCATCCAGCGTGCGCTCCATGCGCCCATGCTGCCCGATCAGCGGTTTCCCCGGGGTGTTCGTCCCGTGTGCGGGGCGCGTCGTTTCGCTCACACCCCGACGGCGGCACCGGTGAGGTTCACGTCCGGTCGCGCTCGCGGGCCTGCTCCAGGTCCTCCCAGGTGTCGCAGTCGTAGGCGACGTCGTCGGTGTCGGCCACCCGCAGCCGGGTCAGCCCGCCGACCAGGCGGCGCAGCGGCCGGCCGACCGGGTCGCCGAGGGCGGCCAGCGCGGCGCGCAGCGCGGCGGTGCGGTAGGCGGCGGCGAGCGGCTGGTCGCGTCCGCCCGCGTCGACCAGTACGGCGGCGTCCGCCCGCTCCCCGGCCTCGTCGAGGGCGGTGGCCAGCCGGTCCACCGTCCGCCGGTCCAGGAAGGGCAGGTCGGCGGCGAGCAGCAGCACGGTGTCCGCGGTGACCAGGTCGAGCCCGGCCGCGACGGCGGCCACCGGCCCGCCGCCGGGCGGCTGCTCCCTGGTCCAGTGGACGCCGCCGCGCGCGGTCGGCCGGGCCGGGCCGACGACGACGGTGGTGCGGGCGCCCGCACAGGCGGCGAGCACCCGGTCGAGCAGGGTGGTCTCGCCCACCGTCAGGCCGGGTTTGTCGGCGCCGCCGAGGCGCCGGGCGGCCCCGCCCGCCGGGACGATCACGTCGTACGGCGTCATGCGGCCAGTATCCGCCCTACTCCGGCGCGCGCCCGCCGCCCTCCCCCGGCTCCGGGCCGTCCTCGGGCGTGCTCCCACCGTTCTCGGCGGGCACCGGGCCGTTCTCCGTGGACTCCGGGCGGTCCCCGGCTGGCTCCGGACCGTTCCCGGCCGCCGCGTCGGACCGGGCCGCACGGGCGGTGTTGGCCGCCGCGCCCAGCGTCAGGAAGGACGGCAGGGTCAGCTCCCCGTACCGCTCGTTCATCGCCGTGACCAGCGCCTCCGGGTCGTCCGGGTGCTCGGCCAGCAGCCGGTCGAAGTCCTGGAGGTACTCGCCGGTGAAGGCCAGCACCCGGGCCGCGTCGTCGCCCTGGTCCGGGGCCCGGTGGCCGGCGATCACCCGCTCCACGCCGAGGTCGGCGATCCGGCCGAGGTTGTGCCCCCAGGTGATGCGCTGGGCCGGGGTGGTGTCGGCGGTCCAGACATGGGTGCCGTTGTGGACGAAGTCCCCGGCGATCACGGTGCGGACGCTCGGCACGTGGACGACCGTGGAGTCCCCGCAGTCGGCCTGGCCGAGCAGCAGCACGGGGATCACCTGGCGGTCCAGCATCAGCGGCTGCGGCAGCAGCGGGGCGGGGACCAGCGGGTGGTCCGGGATGTCGTCGCCGTACACCGGCTTCCACTGGGCGACCTTGGCGGCGACGGTGCGCCGGATGCCCTCGACCACGGCCGGGGCGGCCAGCAGCTGCGCGTCGGGGAAGAGCCGCAGCACCTCCTCGGCACCGAAGTAGTGGTCCGGGTGCTGGTGGGTGACCACGACGGCGAGCAGCCGTCTGCCCTTGCCCGCGACCCATTCGGCCAGCTCCCGCCCGGCACTGCGGGTCAGCTGGGCGTCCACCAGGATCGCGGTCCGCTCGCCGAGGATCAGCGTGGAGGTGGCGAAGAAGGCCGACTCGGGGCCGGTGAAGACGGCGACCTCCAGCGGCGGGGCCGGCTGCCCGGGCTCCGGCGGCTCGGCGCCCGCGGCCGGACCCCCGGGGGCCTCGGCGGGCCCGCCGGGGACGGCCGGCCCGGCCTGGGCACGCTCCGCGCCGGCGCTCTCCTCGGGCGGGGACGTCGTCACGGGCTGCTCCCTCTGGTCGGCGGTCGGATTCCCTGCGCCCTACAGCATGGGAGCACCGGCGGCCGAATGCGCGGAAGGCGCGCCCGGCGGGGCGCGCCTCCGGCGGACGTCACACCGCGTGTCGGACGGCCAGTTCCTTGGCCCGGCGGGCGGCCTCCTCCAGCGCCCGGGCCTTGGACTCGGCGGCGTTCGGGACGAACTCGGCCATCGCCGGGACGACGCCGGCCAGGGTGAACTCCGGGACGATGAAGTCGACCTCCAGCCCCAGCATGCCGGTCAGCACCTTCTCCAGGTAGGTGGTGACGAACTCGTACGGCTCGCGCGGGGCGCCGGGGGCGTACGAGCCGCCGCGCGGGGCGACCACGGTGACCGGCGTGCCCTTGGCGGACGGCGTCTCGCCGGCGGTGCGGCCCATCAGGATCACCTGGTCCAGCCAGGCCTTGAGGCTCGACGGGACCGTGAAGTTGTACATCGGGCTGCCGATCAGCACGGCGTCGGCCCGCTCCAGCTCGGCCATCAGCTCGTCGCGCAGCGCGTAGGCGGCGGCCTGCTCGGCGCTGTGGGTCCCGGCGGGGGCGAATCCGGCGCTGATGCCGTGCACGTCCAGGTGCGGGACGGGGTCGAGGGCGAGGTCCCGGTAGATCACCGTGCCGTCGGGGTGCTCGGCCTGCCAGGCGGCGCGGAAGGCGGCGGTGACCTCGCGGGAGACGGAGCCGTCGGCGACCGCGGAGGAGTCGAGGTGCAGGAGTGTGGGCATGGCAGGGCCTCCAAGGGATTAGTAGCTGCCGAATCCGCTGCAACTGCGAATACGGTAGCAGCTTACTTTTCTTCAGTCACTGGGGGAAGGTCGAGTAGGCTTGGCCCCATGGCCGAGCACGAGGCAGTGACCGACGGAGTCCCGATCGCCACCGACTCCTGCGCCGCGGCGGACCCGGGCCCCTGCCAGAACATCGACCTGGCCCTCAACCGGGTGTTCACCCTGCTCGGCAAGCGCTGGACCGGCATGCTGCTGGGCGTGCTCAACACCGGCGGCCCCGCGTACTTCTCCGAGCTGCGCCGCGCCGTCCCGGGCATCAGCGAGCGGATGCTCTCCGACCGGCTGACCGAGCTGGCCGAGGCCGGGCTGGTCGTCCGCGAGGTCGACGCCGGGCCGCCGCTGCGGGTCAGCTACCGGCTCACCGAGGGCGGCGTCGCGCTCAGGCCCGCGCTCACCGAACTGGCCGTCTGGGCCGACCGCTACCTGCCGGAGGCCGCGCTCAGGAACGGCTGCTGAGCCGCCCGCCGGCGCCGGCCCGCCCGGGCACCAGGTGCTCCCGGACATGCGGAAGGGCCCGTCCGCCGGTTGCGGCGGACGGGCCCTTCCGGCCAGGAGGGGTTCGGTCGGTCAGCGCTTGGCGGCGCCCCCGCGCAGCCCGGCCAGCCGGTCGGTGACGCCCCAGGTGGTCACCCGCCACAGCGCCTCGACCACGATGCTGCGGCTCATCTTGGACGCCCCGAGCTCGCGCTCCACGAAGGTGATCGGCACCTCGGCGACCTTGAACCCGGCCTTCACCGTGCGCCAGGCCAGGTCGACCTGGAAGCAGTACCCGGCCGAGGCGACCTCGTCCATGCCCAGGCCCAGCAGGGTCTCCTTGCGGAACGCCCGGTAGCCGCCGGTGACGTCCCGGATCGGCACGCCCAGCATCAGCCGCGAGTAGGTCGAGCCGCCGCGCGAGAGCAGCAGCCGAGACTTCGGCCAGTTCACCACCCGGCCGCCCGGCACCCAGCGCGAGCCCAGCACCAGGTCGGCGCCGCGCAGCGCGCCCAGCAGCCGGTCCAGCTCCTCGGGCTGGTGCGAGCCGTCCGCGTCCATCTCGACCAGGACGTCGTAGCCGTGGTCGATGCCCCAGCGGAAGCCCGCCAGGTAGGCGGCGCCCAGGCCCTCCTTGCCCTTGCGGTGCATGACGTGGACGTGCTCGTCCTCGACGGCCAGCTTGTCGGCCAGCTCGCCGGTGCCGTCGGGGCTGTTGTCGTCGGCGACCAGCACGTGCGCCTCGGGCACGGCGGCACGCACCCGGCCGACGATCCGCTCGACGTTCTCCGCCTCGTTGTAGGTCGGGATGATCACCAGGACCTTGCCGAGATCAGCAAAACTCTGCTGGTTGACGGTCACGTGCAAACCTCTCGGCCGATGGCGGGGGGTCTCGGAACACCGGCGCCCGCACTCTGGAACGCGGCTCCGCCGGCAGCCCGCCGGGGAGGATCTCGGTGGCGAACTGCGCGCAGGGCGGAGGCTACTGCGTCCTGGCATCCTACTACCGCGCCCGGGAACCACCGGTCCGGCCGTGGCACTCCCACCCGATGCCCACCGTTTCCCCTCGGGTGACGCCGTTCGGCTAGGGTCGTTTCCCTTGCCCGTGCCCGGACCGCCCGCACCGCCGGGCCCCCGGCGATCCGGACTCGGGACGTCCGGGGCCACCCAGACTGCGAAGGAGTAGGACCGCGCGCATGGACAGGCTCGTCAACACCGTCCGCCCGTATGCCTGGGGGTCGCTCACCGCCCTGCCCGACCTGCTCGGGCAGCAGCCGACCGGCGAGCCGCAGGCCGAGCTGTGGATGGGCGCCCACCCCGGCGCCCCGTCGCGCGCCGACCGCGGCGAGGGCCCGCGCCGGCTGGACGAGCTGATCGCGGCCGACCCCGAGGGCGAACTGGGCGCCGCGAGCGTGGCCAGGTTCGGCCCGACCCTGCCGTTCCTCTTCAAGATCCTGGCCGCGGGCATTCCGCTGTCCATCCAGGCCCACCCCACGCTGGACCAGGCCCGGGCCGGCTTCGCCGCCGAGAACGCCCTCGGCATCCCCCTGGACGCCCCCGAGCGCAGCTACCGGGACGCCAACCACAAGCCCGAAATGGTCTGTGCGCTGGGCGAGTTCGAAGGCCTGTGCGGCTTCCGCCGGCCCGCCGGGGCAGCCCGGCTGCTGGCCGGACTCGCGGTGCCCGGACTCGCCCCGGTGATCGGGCGGCTGACCGCCGGTGAGGACACCTCCCGGCCGGGGGCCGGGGGGGAGTCCGACGCGCTGCGCGGCGCCCTGACCGCCGCCCTCGCCCTGGACGGGGAGACCGTCCGGCAGACCGTCGAGGCGCTCGCGGCGACCGACCCCGACGGGGAGTACGGCCCGTACGCCCGGATCGCCAAGGACTTCCCGGACGACCGCGGCGTGATCGCCGCCATGCTGCTCCACCACGTCCGGCTGCGGGCCGGCCAGGCGCTCTACCTGGGCGCCGGGGTGCCGCACGCCTACCTGTCCGGCGCCTGCGTCGAACTCCAGGCCAACTCCGACAACGTGCTGCGGGCCGGCCTCACCCCGAAGCACATCGACGTGCCGGAGCTGCTGAAGGTCGTGGTCTTCGAAGCCGGCGCCCCCGACGTGCTGGAGCCGGTCCCGGTCCGGGACACCCCGGGCGAGGAGCTCTACCCCGTCCCGATCGACGAGTTCCGGCTCTCCCGCTTCGTGCTGGACGGCACCGGGCGCGAGATCGACGGCCGCACCCCGCAGATCCTGCTCTGCACCGAGGGCACGGCCCGACTGACCGCCGCCGACGGCACCGTGCTGGACCTGGCACGCGGCCAGTCCGCCTTCCTCCCCGCCACCGGCACCCCGACCCGCCTCTCCGGCACCGGCGGCACGCTCTTCCGCGCCACCGTCACCGTCTGACGCCCCGGGCGGGGACGCCCGGGCCGGGCCTCAGTCCCGGGTCATGTCGACGAAGCGCGAGTAGTGGCCCTGGAAGGCCACCGTGATGGTCGCGGTCGGACCGTTACGGTGCTTGGCGACGATCAGGTCCGCCTCGCCCGCGCGCGGGGACTCCTTCTCGTAGGCGTCCTCGCGGTGCAGCAGGATGACCATGTCGGCGTCCTGCTCGATCGAGCCGGACTCGCGGAGGTCGGAGACCATCGGCCGCTTGTCGGTGCGCTGCTCGGGGCCACGGTTCAGCTGGGAGAGCGCGATGACCGGGACCTCCAGCTCCTTGGCCAGCAGCTTGAGGTTACGGGACATGTCCGAGACCTCCTGCTGACGGTTCTCGGCCCGCCGGGAGCCGCCGGACTGCATCAGCTGGAGGTAGTCGATGACGATCAGCTTGATGTCGTTGCGCTGCTTCAGCCGGCGGCACTTGGCCCGGATCTCCATCATCGACAGGTTCGGCGAGTCGTCGATGAACAGCGGCGCCTCGCTGACGTCGGGCATCCGGCGGGCGACCCTGGTCCAGTCGTCGTCCGTCATGTTCCCGGAGCGCATGTGGTGCAGCGCCACCCGGGCCTCGGCGGAGAGCAGGCGCATGGCGATCTCGTTGCGGCCCATTTCGAGCGAGAAGATCACGCTCGGCAGCTTGTTCTGGATCGAGCAGGCCCGCGCGAAGTCCAGCGCGAGGGTGGACTTGCCCATGGCGGGGCGGGCCGCGATGACGATCATCTGGCCGGGGTGCAGCCCGTTGGTGAGCTGGTCGAAGTCGGCGAAGCCGGTCGGCACGCCGGACATCTGGCCCTGCCGGGAGCCGATCGCCTCGATCTCGTCGAGGGCGCCCTCCATGATGTCGGCGAGCGGCGCGTAGTCCTCGTTGGTGCGCTGCTCGGTGACGGCGTAGATCTCCGCCTGGGCCGCGTTGACGATCTCGTCCACGTCGCCCTCGGCCGCGTAGCCCATGCCGGCGATCCGGGTGCCCGCCTCGACCAGCCGGCGCAGCACCGCGCGCTCGTGCACGATCTGGGCGTAGTACTCGGCGTTCGCCGCGGTCGGGACGGAGTTGACCAGGGTGTGCAGGTAGGAGGCGCCGCCGACCCGCTGGAGCTCGCCGCGCTTGGTCAGCTCGCCGGCCACGGTGATCGGGTCGGCCGGCTCGCCGCGGGCGTAGAGGTCGAGGATCGCGCCGTGCACCATCTCGTGCGCGGGCCGGTAGTAGTCGGCCGGCTTGAGCACCTCGACCACGTCGGCGATGGCGTCCTTGGAGAGCAGCATGCCGCCGAGGACGGACTTCTCGGCGTCCAGGTCCTGCGGCGGGACGCGCTCGAAGCCGTCCACCCCGCCCCCGGTCTCGCCGTCGCCCTCGCCCCGGCGCTGCCAGCCGCCCTCCAGCTGGCCGCCCTTGCCGCCCTTCTGGAAGCCGCCCTTCTGGAAGCCGTCGCGGCCACCGCCCTGACGCCCCTCGCCGCGGTTGCGGGAGACCGGCAGCCGGTCGCCGGGGCCGTCCGGGAAGGGCGCGCCGTCGAAGGCGCCCGCCGGGAACGGGTCCTCGGCGTGCTGCCAGTCCTCCTCCGGCGGCGGGGCGTCGTGGTCGTCGTACTGGGGGCCGGTCACGCGTGTTCCCCGATCAGCGAGTGGTGCGAAGTTGGAGCGGGCCTGCCGGTGGCTGGATGGAGCGGATCCGCTCCTCTTTGTACGCCACGGCTCCGACAAATCGGACGCCGGGTCGGCGGGAGTGTCGGGCGGAGAGCCCACGCTAAGGCGCCGGACGCCCTTGCGCCAAGGCGGTTATCCACAGGGGGTGTGGATGAACGGCCCCGTCCTGTGGAGAACTGCCGCAAAGCTGTGGACACCCCTGTGGACGTCCCTGTGGATAACCGGACGATCGATCCACTGTCAACCGGTTGACCTGGGATTACCTCTTCCGGGGCCTGTGCATGAGAAATTCTTCACACACCTCCGAACGGCTGTGGGCACAGAGGGGGCGAACAGCGTCGCTCAGGATTTCGAGTAATAGGCACGAGCCCCTTACATCCATTACCTGTGGATGAGTAGCCTGGACCCCATGACCGCCTCGCCCCCGACCCCGGCCCCGGTGCCCCCGCGACGCCGGCACGACCGGGAGATCCTCGCCCTGGCCGTCCCGGCCTTCGGCGCGCTCGTCGCCGAACCGCTCTTCCTGATGGCCGACTCGGCGATCGTCGGCCACCTCGGCACCGCCCAACTGGCCGGGGTGGGCGTCGCCTCCGCCGCGCTCTCCACCGCGACCGGCGTGTTCGTCTTCCTCGCCTACGCCACCACGGCGGCGGTCGCCCGCCGGATCGGCGCCGGGGACCGCCGGGGCGCCGTGCAGCAGGGCATCGACGGCATCTGGCTCGCCCTGGGCCTGGCCGTCCCGGTGGTGCTGCTCACCCTGCTGCTGGCTCCCTGGGTCGCCGACGCGCTGGGCGCCTCGGCGACCGCCGCGCCGCACGCGGTAACCTACCTGCGGATCAGCTCCCTGGGCATCCCGGCGATGCTCATGGTGCTGGCCGCCACCGGGGTGCTGCGCGGCCTCCAGGACACCCGGACGCCGCTGGTGGTCGCCGTCGCGGGCTTCGCCGCCAACATCGGGCTGAACGCCGGCCTGGTGTACGGCGCCGGGCTCGGGGTGGCCGGCTCGGCCTGGGGCACCGTGCTCGCCCAGACCGGGATGGCCGCCGCCTACCTGGTCGTGGTGGTCCGCGGCGCCCGCCGGGAACGGGCCTCGCTGCGGCCGGACGCGGCGGGCATCCGGGCCGGCGCCAGGGCCGGCGGCCCGCTGCTGGTCCGGACGATCAGCCTGCGCGCGGTGCTGATGACCGCCACCGCGGTGGCCGCCCGGCTCGGCGACGACCAGGTGGCCGCCCACCAGATCACCATGGCGCTGTTCAACTTCCTGGCCTTCGCGCTGGACGCCATCGCGATCGCCGGCCAGGCCATCATCGGCCGCTACCTGGGCGCCTCGGACGCCCCCGGCGCCCGGGCCGCCACCCGGCGGATGGTCGAGTGGGGCATCGTCTCCGGGCTGGTGCTCGGCCTGCTGGTGGTGGTCGCCCGCCCGCTGTACGTCCCGCTGTTCACGCCCGATCCGGCCGTCCGGGCCCAGCTGGCCACCGCCCTGCTGCTGCTCGCGATCACCCAGCCGGTGGCCGGATTGGTCTTCGTGCTGGACGGCGTGCTGATGGGCGCCGGGGACGGCCCCTACCTGGCCTGGGCCGGGCTGGCGACCCTGGCGGTGTTCGTCCCGGTGGCGCTGGCGGTGCCGGCCACCGGCGCCGGACTGGCCGGGCTCTGGTGGGCGATGAACCTGTTCATGCTGCTGCGGGCCGGCTTCCTGGCCTGGCGCGCCCGTGGCGGCAAGTGGCTGGTCACCGGAGCGGTGCGCGGCTGAGACGTCTCCGCGCCCGCCTCTTCCGGGCCTGCGCGGAAAAGACCGAGGGCCGGACTCCCGGAGGAGTCCGGCCCTCGGGCCTTGCTACGGAACTCAGGCAGCCACGACGGCGACGTCGAGCTTGGCCACGACGTCCGAGTGCAGCTTGACCGAGACCTTGTGGGAGCCCACGGTCTTGATCGGCGAGGCGATCGCGACGGCGCGCTTGTCCACAGCCGGGCCGCCGGCGGCCTTGATGGCCTCGACGACGTCGGCCTGGGTCACCGAGCCGAACAGACGGCCGGCCTCGCCCGAACGGACGGCCAGCTTGACCTGGACGCCCTCGAGCTGACCCTTGACCTCGTTGGCGGCCTCGAGGGTCTGGATGGCGTGGATCTTCCGGGCGCGACGGATGGCGTCGACGTCCTTCTGACCACCCTTGGTCCAGCGGATGGCGAAGCCACGCGGGACCAGGAAGTTGCGGGCGTAGCCGTCCTTGACCTCGACGACCTCGCCGGCGGAGCCGAGACCCGGCACCTCGTGCGTGAGGATGATCTTCATTACTCGGTCACCCTCTCTTAGCGCGCGGTGCTGGTGTAGGGCAGCAGCGCCATCTCACGGCTGTTCTTCACGGCCGTGGCGACGTCACGCTGGTGCTGGGTGCAGTTGCCGGTCACCCGACGGGCACGGATCTTTCCGCGGTCGGAGATGTACTTCCGCAGCAGGTTCGTGTCCTTGTAGTCAACGTAGTTGACCTTGTCCTTGCAGAAGACGCAAACCTTCTTCTTCGGCTTGCGAGCAGGCGGCTTCGCCATTGTGTGCTCCATTTGGGGTTCACGGCCCGGCGGGCGTCCGGGGACGCCGGCCGCCGGGCCGCACGAAATCTGTCAGCTCTTAGAACGGGGGCTCTTCCGAGTAGCCGCTGCCACCGGCCGGGGCACCCCAGCCGCCGCCCTGGTTTCCACCGGACGGGGCGCTGGAGGCCCAGGGGTCGTCGGAGGGGCCGGACTGACCGCCACCGGAGTTTCCACCCCAGTTGCCGCCGCCCTGCTGGCCGCCACCGCCGCCGCCCCAGTTGCCACCGCCCTGGCCGCCACCCGGCTGGCCGCCGAAGCCGCCACCGGGGCCGCCGGGGCCGCCGGACCGGTTGGCCCGGGTGACCTTGGCGGTCGCCGAGCGCAGGCTCGGGCCGACCTCGTCGACCTCGACCTCGAAGACCGTCCGCTTCTCGCCTTCCTTGGTCTCGTAAGACCGCTGGCGCAGTCGGCCCTGCACGATGACGCGCATGCCGCGCTGCAGCGACTCGGCCACGTTCTCCGCCGGCTGCCGCCAGACGTTGCACGTGAGGAAGAGGCTCTCGCCGTCCTTCCACTCGTTCGTCTGACGGTCGAAGGTGCGGGGGGTGGACGCGATGCGGAACTTCGCGACCGCCGCACCCGACGGGGTGAAGCGCAGCTCGGGGTCGTCGACGAGATTGCCGACGAGGGTGATGACGGTCTCGCCTGCCATGGTGGTGATGACCTCTCGGGAAGATGTCCGTTCACCGCTGTTTCACGTGAAACAACGGACGCGAGCTACCCGAGACCCGAAGGCCTCAGAGGTGGCTCAGTGGGTGTCCGGGCGCAGGACCTTGGTCCGCAGAACCGACTCGCTCAGGCCCAGCTGGCGGTCGAGCTCCTTGACGACCTCAGGCGTGGCCTTGAGGTCGATGACCGAGTAGATGCCCTCGGACTGCTTGTTGATCTCGTAAGCCAGACGGCGGCGACCCCAGGTGTCGACCTTCTCCACCTTGCCGCCGGCGTTGCGGACGACAGCGAGGAAGCTCTCGATCAGGGGGGAGACAGCGCGCTCCTCGACCGAGGGGTCGAGGATGACCATCAGCTCGTAGTGACGCATGAGTAACCCACCTCCTTTGGACTCAGCGGCCACGGTCTCTCCGTGGCAGGAGGGTTGTGCGTAGCGTCGGCACCGGTGCGGCGACGACTCCGGGCCCACCGTAACGGCCGGGTCGGACAGTCGGCCCCACGCTCCGCCCGGAGGCGGGACATCACCCGGAAGAGGGCACAGAGGGGGCACAACTACACCAGTGCAGACGGCACAGCCTACCCGCACCCGGACGGCCGAACAAAACGCATAGGGGTTGTGAGAGCGACCCGAGCACCGCAATCTGGACGGAACGGGATCCCTGCCCGTTCGTCTCCACGCCAGGAGGTGGGACCCATGGCCCAGTCCGTCCACCGCATGCCCGCCCTCACGCTGAACACCGACGGCCACCCGCACCCCCGCGAGAACACCCTGGTGGGCATCACCGCCCTGCTGGGCGTGATCGCCTTCACCACCTCGTTCTTCCACAACCTGCACCTGCTGACCTCGTGGACCGGCCTGTTCGGCATCGTCACGGGCCTGTGGGGCATGTTCGTGTCGGTCACCACCGCCGAGCGCTTCGTCCTGATGGTCACGCTCGGCGCCGCCGCGCTCGGCTTCTATCTCGGCATCGCCCGCGGCGGCCTCTGGGGCTGAGCCGCTCCCGGACCGCCCCGCGCCGTCCCCCCGACCGCCCCTACCGAGCCCCCGTCCGCCCGCTGGGACCGAGCCCACAGGGCCCGCCCGGAACCCTCACCGCCCCCGTCGCGTATCTGCAGGAGGAGACAGGTACCCGACGGGGGCGCCGCCGTGCCCGCCGCGACGGGCGCCCGGGCCCCGGACGATAGGGTCAGCCCGAGAACCTGGGGCCACCGCAGCCCGACCGACGAGGAGCACCGAGCAATGAGCCTGCGCCTGAGGACGATCACCCGCGAGGAGCACCTCGCCTTCATCAGGAGCCGCGCCTCGGCCAGCCACATGCAGGTGCCGTCGTGGGGTGACGTGAAGGCCGAGTGGCGGTCCGAGTCGATCGGCTGGTTCGACGACGCCAACCAGCTCGTCGGCGCCGGCCTGGTCCTCTACCGCCAGCTGCCCAAGCTCAAGCGCTACCTCGCCTACCTGCCCGAGGGCCCGGTCATCGACTGGTTCGACCGCGACCTCGACCGCTGGCTCTCCCCGATGCTGGCGCACCTCAAGTCGCAGGGCGCGTTCTCGGTGAAGATGGGCCCGCCGGTGGTCATCCGCCGCTGGAACGCCCCCACCATCAAGGAGGCCATCGCCGCCAAGCAGGCCAAGCGGCTGCGCGACGTCGAGGCCGACTGGTACGAGGCCCGCGCCTTCGAGGTGGCCGACCGGCTGCGCAAGGCCGGCTGGCTCCAGGGCGAGGACGGCGGCGCCGGCTTCGGTGACGTCCAGCCCCGCTACGTCTTCCAGGTGCCGCTGGCCAACCGCTCGCTGGACGACATCCAGAAGGGCTTCAACCAGCTCTGGCGCCGCAACATCAAGAAGGCCGAGAAGAGCGGCGTCGAGGTGGTCCAGGGCGGCTACGACGACCTGCCGATCTTCCACCAGCTCTACCTGGTCACCGCCGAGCGCGACAAGTTCACCCCGCGCCCGCTGGCCTACTTCCAGCGGATGTGGAAGGCCCTCGTCGCCGAGGACCCGAACCGCATGCGGCTCTACATCGCGTACCACGAGGGCGAGCCGCTGGCCGCCACCACGATGCTGGTGGTCGGCGAGCACGTCTGGTACTCCTACGGCGCCTCGGCCAACCACAAGCGCGAGGTCAAGCCGTCCAACGCCATCCAGTGGCGGATGATGCGCGACTCCTACGCCCTCGGCGGCGGGGTGTACGACCTGCGCGGCATCAGTGACACCCTGGACGAGGACGACCACCTGTTCGGTCTGATCCAGTTCAAGGTCGGCACCGGGGGCCAGGCCGCCGAGTACCTCGGCGAGTGGGACTTCCCGCTCAACAAGCTGCTGCACAAGGCCCTCGACCTCTACATGTCCCGCCGCTGAGGAGGCTGCCCCGATGACGCTGTCGCTCTACCTCGACACCGAACGCTGGCGCACCCACCAGCGCTCCGTCCTCGCCGAGTTCCCCGGCCTGGTGCCGGTCGCCAAGGGGAACGGCTACGGCCTGGGCAACCACCGGCTGGCCGAGGAGGCGACGCTGCTGGGCACCGGGGTGCTCGCCGTCGGTACCGCGTACGAGGCGGCCGACGCCGCCGAGTGGTACGGCGGGGAGCTGCTGGTGCTCACCCCCTACCGGGTCGGCGAGGAGGTGCTCCCGCTGCCGCACGCCCGGGTGATCCGGACGGTGGCCGGCGTGGACGCGCTGCGCGCGCTGCACGGCACCCGGGTGGTGCTGGAGTGCATGACCACCATGCGCCGGCACGGCGTGAGCGCGGCGGACCTGCGCACCGCCGCCGCCGAGCTGGAGGGCGTCAGCTTCGAGGGCCTGGCGCTGCACCTGCCGATGGACCGGCCGGACGGCTCCAGCCCGGTCGAGGAGGTCGCGTACTGGGTGGACACCGCCCAGGCCGCCGGCATCCCGGTGCACACCGTGTTCGTCAGCCACCTCGGCGCGGCCGGGATGGTCCAGCTGGCCCAGCGCTACCCGCAGACGGTCTTCCGGGCCCGGATCGGCACCCGGCTCTGGCTGGGCGACCACGCCGCGCTGGAGGTCCGGGCCACCGTCCTGGACGTCACCCCGCTGCAGAAGGGCGACCGCTACGGCTACCGCCAGCACCCGGCGCCCTCCGACGGCCACATCCTGGTGGTCGCCGGCGGCACCGCGCACGGCATCGGCCTGGAGGCGCCCAAGTACGTGGCGAGCATGGGGGCGCGGGCCAAGGGCATCGCCCGGGCCGGCCTGGCGACCGTCAACAAGACCAAGTCGCCGTTCCACTGGGCCGGCAAGCAGCTGTGGTTCGCCGAGCCGCCGCACATGCAGGTCTCGCTGCTGTTCCTGGACGGGGAGACCAAGCCCCCGGCGATCGGCGAGGAGCTCGGTCTCCAGGTCCGGCACACCACCACGCACTTCGACCGCGTGGTGGACCGCTGAGCCAGGCCTTCTCGGCGCTCGCTCGCTACGGCTTCTCGGCCGGCTCCAGCAGTTCGGGTTCGCCCAGCCACTGCTCGGGGCCGGCCGGCGCGTACGCGGCGTAGCTCTCCTCCTCGCGCAGCCTGCGGGCGGTGCCCAGCACGAACACGTCCGGGGCGTGGTCCAGCACCCCGCCGGAGGGGTCGTCGCTGCCGTCCCAGCGGACCGGGTCACGGTCCGGGTGGAGGACGTCGCGGACCACCAGGGCGACCAGGTAGAGCGTGCCCAGCAGGTGCAGCCCGATCGCGAAGTGGTACCAGCCCTCGCCGAGCCCGTGCTGCTTGGAGCCGGTGACCAGGCCCAGGTGGGACCAGATGCCCAGGGTGTAGAGCACCTCGCAGGCCTGCCAGATCAGGAAGTCCCGCCAGCGCGGCCGGGCCAGCACCGCGAGCGGCAGCAGCCAGAGCGCGTACTGCGGCGAGTACACCTTGTTGACCAGTACGAACAGCGCGACGACCAGGAAGGCCAGCTGGGCGAAGCGCGGCCGGCGCGGGGCCGAGAGGCCGAGCCACGCCACGGCCAGGCAGCCCAGCACCATCAGCACGCCGATGTAGACGTCGAGGTCGGCCAGCCCGGCGCCGCGGCGCTGCATCAGGATCAGCCAGAACGAGCCGTAGTCCTCGCCGCGGTGCTTGCTGAACACGTAGAAGGTCGACCAGCCCCGCCAGTTGGCCAGCATGATCGGCAGGTTGACCAGCAGCCAGGAGCCGACCGCGCCGCCCAGCATCACCCGGAAGTCGCGCCACCTGCCGGCCCGCCAGCAGAGCACCAGCAGCGGGCCGATCAGCAGCAGCGGATAGAGCTTGGCCGCGGTGGCCAGACCGATGAAGACACCGGCCCAGCCGGGCCGGGCGCCGGACCACCAGGCCATCGCCACGGCGGCCAGGGCGACCGCGAGCAGGTCCCAGTTGACGGTGCCGTTGAGCAGCAGGACGGGGGCGAGCGCGAACAGCAGCGCGTCCCACGGGCGGCGCCGGTGGGTGCGCGAGAGCGCCACCACGGCGACCACCGCGCAGGCCATCAGCATCCCGGCGTTGATCGCCCAGAACCACTGCTCCTGGCTCTGCTGGTCCCCGCCGCCGGGCGTCAGCCAGGCCGCGACCTGCATGAACAGGCCGGTCAGCACCGGGTACTCCAGGTACTGGAGGTCCCCCGAGGAGCCCGGGATGCGGTCCACGTACGGGTGCAGCCCGGCCGCGAAGCCGCGTCCGGAGAACAGGTGCGGGACGTCGCTGTAGCAGGCGTGGATGTACTGCGGCGAGCCCGGCTGGAACCAGGCCTGCTCGTAGCAGGGCAGCTTCTGCACCATGCCGAGCACCGACACCACGATCACCGCGAGCGCCAGGAAGCGCGCCGGGATCCACCAGGAGACGCCGAGCAGCGCCCGGCGGCCCGGCGGCCCGCCGATCACCTCGCTGCCGGCCGCCGCCACCGGGTCCTCGTCGGCCGGGACGACCACGGTGTTGGCCGGCGGCGCGGCCGTGGCGACGGCTGCCGGGAGGGGCCCTGCGGCGGCGCCGGACCCGACCGGGCCGGCGGTTTCGTCACGATCGCTCGACGTCATGCCGGACATCCTGCCGCACCGGTCCCGTCGGGACGAGGAGGACCCCGCAACGGTCCGCGCCCCCGCACGGCGGCCGGGCCCGCCAATCGTGACGAAACGGCCGTCCCGGAACGGCCGCGCCGGGGCCGCGGTGCGCCGGACGGGAACGGGGTCGACGGCCTCCGGAGGGGACGGCGGGTGACGGCCCCCGGACGGGAACGGCGGTGGCGGCCCTCCTCGGAGGACCGCCACCGCCGTTCGTGGTTCCGTCGGCGCCGGGCTACGGCGTGGTCGACCCGCCCTGCAGACCGCCGGTGCTGGTCGGCGACGGCTTGCCGCCACCGCCCGGCTTGCCGCCACCGCCGGGTGACGCGCTGTCCGTCGGCCCCGGCGGCTGCGTCGGGCAGTTGAACAGCAGGCAGCTGTTGGTCGGGCGCGGGTTCCTGGTCGGCGTGTTGGTCGGCTGGTCGCCGGGGCAGTCCACACCGGGCACGCAGGTCTGGGTGGGCTGCGGCTGCACCGGCGGCTGCGGCGCCTGCGACTGGGTCTGCGCCGGGGCCGTCGGGGTGTCGGTCGCGGTCGGGACCGCCGTCGGGCTGGCCGTGGACGGCGCACCGGAGGAGTCCACCTCGGTGCCGACCGGCTGCGGGGTCGGGAAGTCCATCTTCTTCTCGTTGGCCAGCGCGGCCCTCATGTACCGGGTGAAGACGTCGGTCGGGATGTCACCACCGTGGATGGACTCCTTGCCGCCGGTGCCGTTGAGCGACTGCCGCTCGTGCTTGGCCGGGTCCTCGCGCCACATCGCGACGCTGGTCACCAGCTGCGGGGTGTAGCCGACCCACCAGGCCGACTTGTTCTGGTCGGTGGTACCGGTCTTGCCGGCCACCGGGCGGCCCAGGTCCTTCGTCTTCTTACCGGTACCGTTCACCGCCACGTTCACCAGCACGTCGGTGACGTTGTCGGCGACGGCCGGCTCCAGCGCGACCTTGGCCTCCTTCTTGCCGAAGCCCGGGCGCTCCACGCCGCTCACCTCGACCTTGGTGACCGAGTACGGCTCGGCCTCCTTGCCGCTGGCCGCCAGGGTGCCGTAGGCGGTGGCCATCCGGATCGGGCTGATGGTGGAGGTGCCGAGCGGGAAGGTCGCCGTCTTCGGGTCGGCGAGGCTCTCCTTCTTGACCCCCATCTGCACCGCGATGTCGGCCACGTTCTGGCCGCCGACGTCCTGGTTGAGCTGGACGAAGGGCACGTTGTACGAGTACTGCATGGACTGCCGCAGCGAGACGTAGCCGCGCTTGCCGGAGTCCTCGTTCTTCTGCCGGTACGGCTTGCCGTCGTCGCCGATCACCAGCGAGCCGTCCGGCTTGCGGATCTCGGACATGTCGTCGGCCAGGTAGCGGCTGTCGGCGTTGATCCGCTTCGGCTTGCCCTTGTCGTCCTTCGCGGTCTGCACGCCGACCTGCATCGCGGTGGCCAGCACGAAGGGCTTGAAGGTCGAGCCGACCTGGACGCCGGTGGCGTCGGCGTTGTTGTCGAAGTGGCCGTTCTCCACGCCGTCACCGCCGTAGAGGGCGACGATGGCGCCGTCGCCGGGGCGGATGCTGGCGGAGCCGAACTGGATGTTGGTGTCGTTGTCCGGCCGCTTCTGCGGGTTGAGGTTCTCCGCCTTGACGTCGTCGACGGCCTTCTTCAGGGCGTCGACCTTGTCCTTCTCGAAGGTGGTGTAGATCTTCAGGCCGCCCCGGTCGATCATCTGCTGGGTGATCGTCTTGTCGGTGGCCATCACGTACTTGTTGGCGGTGTCGACCAGGTAGCTGATCTCACCGTTCATGTTGGAGCTGGGCTTCTGCGGGATCGGGTCCGGGAAGGCGGTGCACTTGGCGCGCTCCTCCGGGGTGATGGCCTTGGTGTCCACCATCTGGTCCAGGATCCAGTTCCACCGGCCCTGGGCCCGTTCCTTGTTGTTCGGGTTGGTGGGGTCGTAGTACGTCGCGCCCTTGAGCAGGCCGGCCAGCATGGCGCTCTGGCAGACGTTCAGGTCCTTGGCGTCCACCCCGTAGTACGCCTGGGCGGCCGCCTGGGCGCCGTTCGCGCCGCGACCGAACCAGCTGGTGTTCAGGTAGCCCGTCAGGATCTCGTTCTTGTCCTTGTCCTGGTTGATCTTCAGCGTGATGAAGAACTCCTTCACCTTGCGGCTGAGGGTCTGCTCCTGGCTCAGGTAGGCGTTCTTCACGTACTGCTGGGTGATGGTCGAGGCGCCCTGGGTCTCACCTCCCTTCGCCATGTTGTAGACGGCGCGGAGCATGCCCTTGGGGTCGATGCCGCTGTCGGTCTTGAAGGTCTTGTTCTCCGCGGCGATGACGGCGTTCTGGAGGTTGGGACTGATGTCCTTGAGCTCGACGATCTGCCGGTTGGTCTGGCCCTTGCGGGTCATCTCCGTGTTGTCGGCCCAGTAGTAGATCGTGTTCTGGTTGTTCACCAGGTCGTTCAGCTCGGGGACCTTGGTGGTCTGGTACAGGTAGAACACCAGGCCCACGAAGGTGCCGAAGACCAGCAGGAAGCCGCTCAGCCACTGCCGCCAGGACGGCAGCCAGCGCCGCACGCCGGTCTTGCCGAACCGCGGGTAGTCGATGAAGCGCTTCTTGCCGGGGCCGGCGGCCGCGGCGGCGGAGGCCGTGGCGGCACCGCGCCGACCGCCCCCCTTGCCCTTCTTCTGGGCGGCCTTGCGCATCTCCGCACGGGTCATCCGGGGCTGTTGCGCGGTCTCCCTCATCCCCTGCGGGCGGCGCCGGCCGACGCCTTCCGAGCGCAGCTCGTCGGGCCCCGGCCCGTCGCCCCGACGGCCGCCGCCTCCCGGGGGCTGCTGCCCCTCACCGCCCGGGTTGGGCGTCCTTCGCCGTCGCTCGCTCATCTTCCAGCCACTCCTCGCCAGGCGTTTCCAGCCTGAAGGCAGGGTTCACGTCCGATGCCCGCAAACCGCCCTGATCGGAGGTGGTCCTCGTGCACACGCGACAGCGTACGCAGCACGGAAATACAACTAATCGGACATCAGTTCCCAATGCCCACAAAACGGCGACAGATCATTACACGCCCGTTGCCAACCCCGCCCGCGCGTCGGCTTGTGATCACATTCACGCGTGCCCCCCTTGCCCGTTCCGGGGTTCGGGTTTACTGTTCTCGATATATCGAGCCGATACATCGAAGCGGCATACCGCCGGATGCAGCGGCCGGTCGGACACCGAGCGGGAGGAGGACGACGGCAGTGGGCAGACGCTCAGGAGTGCTGGAGTTCGCCGTCCTCGGACTGCTCCATGACGCCCCGATGCACGGTTACGAGCTGCGCAAGCGGCTGAACATCCTGCTCGGAACGTTCCGGGCGCTGTCCTACGGGACGCTCTACCCCTGCCTGAAGAGCCTGGTCGCCCAGGGTTTCCTGGTCGAGGACAACCCGGACGTCGAGTACGTCCCGGCCACCGCGCTCAACGGCAAGCGGTCCAAGATCGTCTACCGGCTATCCGCCGAGGGGAAGCAGCGCTTCGAGGAGCTGCTCGCCGACTCCGGCCCGGACGCCTGGGAGGACGAGCACTTCGGCGTGCACTTCGCCTTCTTCGGCCAGACCGACCGGGCCGTGCGGATGCGCGTCCTGGAGGGCCGCCGCAGCCGGCTGGAGGAGCGGCTGGAGCGGATGCGCAACTCGCTGGCCCGCGCCCGCGAGCGGTTCGACGACTACACCGTCGAACTCCAGCGGCACGGACTGGAGTCGGTGGAGCGCGAGGTCCGCTGGCTCAACGAGCTGATCGAGACCGAGCGGTCCAACCGCACCGGGCGGACCGGCCCCGACGCCGGCGGCAACACCGCCGCCGGCCCCCGCAAGACTTCGGACGGCCGTGGCCAGGAGACCGGGTCCCAGGACCCGTCCGGGCAACCGTACGACCGCCCGGGGCGCTCCGACCAGGAGCGCTGACACCGCGCCAGCCCTGTGCCGCGCGGCAGGATTGGGCGCCTCGCGCCCGCACATGCAGTCATCGAAGAAGCAGGACGAGTTCCGCCGACCCCGGCGGTCCTCATGAGATCACAGGGAGCAACCGGAATGGGTTCGGTTCGCGTAGCCATCGTGGGCGTGGGCAACTGCGCCGCGTCGCTGGTGCAGGGTGTCGAGTACTACAAGGACGCCGACCCGGCCGGCAAGGTCCCCGGCCTGATGCACGTCCAGTTCGGTGACTACCACGTCCGTGACGTGGAGTTCGTCGCCGCCTTCGACGTCGACGCCAAGAAGGTCGGCTTCGACCTGGCCGACGCCATCGGCAACAGCGAGAACAACACCATCAAGATCTGCGACGTGCCGCCGACCGGCGTGACCGTCCAGCGCGGCCACACCCTCGACGGCCTGGGCAAGTACTACCTGGAGACCATCGAGGAGTCGGACGACGCCCCGGTCGACGTCGTCCAGGTCCTCAAGGACCAGCAGGTCGACGTCCTGGTCTGCTACCTGCCCGTCGGTTCCGAGGACGCGGCCAAGTTCTACGCCCAGTGCGCCATCGACGCCAAGGTCGCCTTCGTGAACGCCCTACCGGTGTTCATCGCGGGCACCAAGGAGTGGGCGGACAAGTTCACCGAGGCCGGCGTGCCGATCGTCGGTGACGACATCAAGTCCCAGGTCGGCGCGACCATCACGCACCGCGTGATGGCCAAGCTGTTCGAGGACCGCGGTGTCATCCTCGAGCGCACCATGCAGCTGAACGTCGGCGGCAACATGGACTTCAAGAACATGCTCGAGCGCGAGCGCCTGGAGTCCAAGAAGATCTCCAAGACCCAGGCCGTCACCTCGCAGATCCGCGACCGCGAGCTGGGCGCCAAGAACGTCCACATCGGCCCCTCGGACTACGTGGCCTGGCTGGACGACCGCAAGTGGGCCTACGTCCGCCTGGAGGGCAGGGCCTTCGGCGACGTCCCGCTGAACCTGGAGTACAAGCTGGAGGTCTGGGACTCCCCGAACTCCGCCGGTGTCATCATCGACGCCGTCCGCGCCGCGAAGATCGCCAAGGACCGCGGCATCGGTGGCCCGATCCTGTCGGCCTCCTCGTACTTCATGAAGTCCCCGCCGGTGCAGTACTTCGACGACGAGGCCCGCGAGAACGTCGAGAAGTTCATCCGCGGCGAGGTCGAGCGCTGAGCCTGACCGCTCCTGGCTCGTAGGAAGGGCCCACGGTCTCCGGATCGTGGGCCCTTCACGTCTCCGCAGCCGATGTTTCACGTGAAACGGCGGCCTGTTCCGTGGCACCCTGGGCGGGTGGCGATCACCGAGAACGGCAGCACCCACCAGTCCGCGCACCGCGCCACGCTCCTCGACCTGATGCGGGGCCGCGATTTCCGGCGGCTGCTGACCGCCCGGGTGCTGTCCCAGCTCTCGGACGGCGTCTTCCAGGTCTCGCTCGCCGCGTACGTGGTGTTCTCCCCCGAGAAGCAGTCCTCCCCGGCCGACATCGCCTCGGTGCTGGCCGTGATGCTGCTGCCGTTCTCGGTGATCGGCCCGTTCGCCGGTGTGCTGCTGGACCGCTGGCGCCGCCGCCAGGTGCTCTACTTCGGCAACCTGGCCCGCTTCGGGCTGGGCCTGGGCACCGGGGTGCTGCTGCTGGCGGAGGCGCCGACCTGGCTGTTCTTCGCCTCGGCCCTGCTGGTCACCGCGCTCAACCGGTTCATCCTGGCCGGCCTGTCCGCCGCCCTGCCCCGGGTGGTGGAACAGGACCGGCTGGTCACCGCCAACGCCCTCTCCCCCACCCTCGGGACGGTCGCCGCCGCCTCGGGCGGGGGCATCGGCTTCCTGCTGCACCAGCTGATGGCCCCCGGACCGAGGGCCGACGCCGCCCTGGTCACGGTGGCCGCGCTGCTCTACCTGTCGGCCGCGCTGGCCGCCCGGCGGATGGACCGCGACCTGCTCGGCCCGGACCAGCACGAGGACCGCCCCGGGCTCGGCCAGGCGCTGGTCCGGGCCGCCGTCGGACTCGGCGCCGCGGTGCGCCACCTGGTCCGGGACTGCCGGCCGGCCGTGCACGCGCTGGCCGCCGTCACCGCGGCCCGGTTCTGCTACGGCGTGCTGATCGTGGTCGTGGTGATGCTCGCCCGGTACACCTTCAACGACCCGACCGACAGCGCGGCCGGGCTGGTCACCCTCGGCCAGGCGGTCGGGCTGTCCGCCGCCGGGTTCTTCGTCGCCGCGCTGGTCAGCCCCTGGTGCACCCGCCGGCTGGGCCTGGCCGGGTGGATGACGGCCTGCCTGGCCGCCCCGGTGGTGTTCGTCCCGGCGCTGGGCCTGAGCTTCGCCCTGGTGCCCTGCCTGGTCGCCGCCCTGCTGCTCGGGGTGGTCACCCAGGGCACCAAGATCTGCGCCGACACGGTGGTGCAGGAGTCGGTCGAGGACGAGTACCGCGGCCGGGTGTTCGCCATCTACGACGTGCTGTTCAACGTCGCCTTCGTGGCCGCCGCGCTGGTCACGGCGCTGGTCCTGCCGCTGTCCGGCCGCTCGGTCGCGGTGGTGACCGGGGTCGCCGGGGTGTACGCCCTGACGGCGGTCCTCTACCTGGGCGCCGCCCGCCGGAGCCCGCTCCCCCGGTGACCAGGCCGCCCGGGAGACCTCGGGGGCTCGGGGCGGAGGGCGTCCGACCGACTCGCTAAGGTACTCAACCTGTCGGAACGACAGAACTCTTCCTCGGGGGACGAACTGATGAGCACACCACCCAATCCGTACGGACCGGCCCCCATGGGCCCGCCCGCGGCACCGCCGTACGGGGCGCCCGTCCCGCCGCCGGCCGCGCCGTACGGCCCGCCGCCGGCCTACGGTCAGCCCGCGCCGCAGGCCCCGCCCGGCTACGGCCCACCGCCCGGCTACGGACAGCAGCCCCCTGGGCAGCAGCCCTACGGGCAGCAGCCGTACGGACAGCCGGGCTACGGCCAGCCGGCCCCCGGCCCGTACGGCCAGCAGCCGCCGCCCGGGCCGTACGGCCAGCCGCAGCCGGCCCCGGCGATGCCGCCCGCGCCGGCCGCCAAGAAGCGCGGCCTGCGGTCCAAGCTACGGATCGTCGGGGTGGTCGGCGGCTGCGTGGCGCTGGCGGTGGGCTACTTCGTGGCCGGGCCGAGCGTCAGCAGCGCCAAGCCCGGCGACTGTGTGCGGGCGAGCGGCTCCCGCGACATCGACATCGTCAAGTGCACTGACAGCAAGGCGAATTACCGCGTGCTCGCGAAGTTCGAGGGCACCACGGACACGACCCGCTGCAAGCAGACGCCGCAGACCACGAGCGTGGTCTCGGGCAAGAGCGGCCGCCGCTGGAACAAGAAGCGGTACGTGCTCTGCCTCGGCCCGCTGGCGCCCACCACCACCGGCGTCCCGCCGGTGAAGAAGTCCTGACCTCTTCCGCCTCTCCTTCCCGGGGGACCCCCTTGTCCGTTCCGCCTCCGCCCCAGATGCCGTACGGCCCGCCCCCGGGTGACGGCAACCCGTACGCCTCCGGCGGCTCCTACGGGGCCCCGCCCCCGCCGCCGCCCCCGGGGTACGGCTACCCGAGCGCCCCGCCGCCCGAGCAGCCGTACGGCGCCCCGCCCGCGCCCGGCGGTTACGGCTACGGGTACCCGCCGCCCCCGCCGGACGGCACCACCTGCCGGTTCTGCGGCGGCTACCCGGCGGTGGACGCCACCGTCCGCGGCCACCAGGGCATGATCATCATGTACCGGATGCTGCGGATGACCGGCCCGTTCTGCCGCACCTGCGGCACGGCGACGGTGCGCGACATGTCGGCCCGGACGCTGGTCCAGGGCTGGTGGAGCCCGGTGTCCTGGCTGCTGACCCCGATCACGCTGCTGCTGAACCTCGTCCCGCACAACCGGTTCAAGCGGCTGATGCCGCCCGTCCCGGGCAGCCACGGCCCGCAGCTCGACCCGGGCGCCCCGCTGACCAGCCGGCCGCACATCGCGATGCTGCTGGTGCCGGTCTCGCTGGCGGTCGCCCTGACCCTGGCCGCCACCGGGGTGCTCGGCCCGAAGAAGGGCGACCCGCTCGCCGACCCGACGCCGTCCGCCACCCGGCTGACCTTCTCGCCCGCGCCGCTGCCGATGCCGACCTACACGCCGCCGGTCATCCCCTCGCCGACCTTCACGCTGCCGGTGCCGACGCTCACGCTCCCGCCGGTCACCACTCCGGCCGACTCGGACACCAAGGTGGACTCGGCCGGCCCCGGTGACTGCCTGCGCAACGCGAACGGCACCAGCGAGACCACGGACACCAACCCGAAGATCACCGTGGTGCCCTGCACCGACGCCAAGGCGCAGTACAAGATCGTCTACAAGTACGTCGCCACCTCCGACGAGAAGTCCTGCGAGAAGCAGCCGAAGTCGGACAGCTGGTACACCAGCAAGCACCCCAACTTCCCGGCCCTGGACTACGTGCTCTGCCTGAAGCAGATCAAGTAGCCCGGTACGGACGAGGGGTGGCCCCGGCGCTCGGCCGGGGCCACCCCTCGCGTCGTGTCCGGAGTCCGCTGCGCGGCTCCGGAGCGGGACTCAGTCCTGCTGCCCGGCCCACCAGGCCCGCAGCGCCGCCACCGCCTCGTCGTGCTCCATCGGGCCGTGCTCCAGCCGCAGTTCGAGCATGTGCTTGTACGCCTTGCCGACCTGCGGGCCGGGCTTGAGGCCGAGCAGCTCCATGATCTGGTTGCCGTCCAGCGCCGGGCGGACGGCGTCCAGCTCCTCCTGCGCCTTCAGCTCGCCGATCCGGGCCTCCAGACCGTCGTAGGTGCGGGAGAGCGCGGCCGCCTTCTTCTTGTTGCGGGTGGTGCAGTCGGAGCGGGTCAGCTTGTGCAGGCGCTCCAGCAGCGGCCCGGCGTCGGTGATGTAGCGGCGCACCGCGGAGTCGGTCCACTCGCCGCCGCCGTAGCCGTGGAAGCGCAGGTGCAGCTCGACCAGGCGCGAGACGTCCTCGGTGAGCTCCTTGGAGTACTTGAGGTCGCGCATCCGCTTGCGGGTCATCTTGGCGCCGACCACCTCGTGGTGGTGGAAGGAGACCCGGCCGTCCGGCTCGAAGCGGCGGGTGCGCGGCTTGCCGATGTCGTGCAGCAGCGCGGCCAGCCGCAGGGTGAGGTCCGGGCCGTCCTGCTCCAGGTCGATGGCCTGCTCCAGGACGGTCAGCGAGTGCTCGTAGACGTCCTTGTGCCGGTGGTGCTCGTCCCGCTCCAGCCGCAGCGCGGGCAGTTCGGGCAGCACGTACCCGCCCAGACCGGTGTCGACCAGCAGCCGGAGGCCCTTCACCGGGTGCTTGGCCAGCAGCAGCTTGTTCAGCTCGGCCTGGATCCGCTCGGCGGAGACGATGGTGATCCGCTCGGCCATCGCGGTCATCGCCGCGACCACCTCGGGCGCCGGGTCGAAGTCCAGCTGGGCGGCGAAGCGGGCGGCCCGCATCATCCGCAGCGGGTCGTCGGAGAAGGACTCCTCGGGGGTGGCGGGGGTGCGCAGCACCCGGGCCTCCAGGTCGTCCAGGCCGTGGTGCGGGTCGACGAAGCCGCGGCCGGGCAGGTCGACGGCCATCGCGTTGACCGTGAAGTCCCGGCGGACCAGGTCCTCCTCGATGGTGTCGCCGTAGCTGACCTCGGGCTTGCGCGAGGTGCGGTCGTACGCCTCGGAGCGGTAGGTGGTGATCTCGATCAGGAACGAGCCCTCGGGGGTGTCCTTGCGGGCGCCGACCGTGCCGAAGGCGATGCCGACGTCCCAGACCGCGTCGGCCCAGCCCTTGACCAGCTTGAGCACCTGCTGCGGGCGGGCGTCGGTGGTGAAGTCCAGGTCGTTGCCGAGCCGGCCGAGCAGCGCGTCCCGGACGGAGCCGCCGACCAGCGCGAGCCGGTGGCCGGCCGCCTCGAACCGGCGGGCGATCTCGTCGGCGACCGGCGACACCCGCAGCAGCTCTTGGAGGCCGAGCGTCTGGGCCTCGCTCAGACCTGGGACGGCCTGGACGGCGGTGCTGGAACGGTCGGTACGCGCGATGGGCTCATTGGCAGTGGACACGGCTCACAAGGGTACGTGCCCCGACAGGTCAACCGCCCGCGCGTTCTGGGCGTCTCACCCCACAGCCCGCAACACTGCACCGCGGGCTGCATCGTTACCATGCCGGTGGACGGGTCTCGGGCACCGGACAGGGGATGCGGTGCCGCGTGCCGCCGCCACCCGCGGAACTCCGGCGGCGACGGTGCCGGACGAAGAGTCCCGAGAGGGTCAGCGAAGAGCGTCGGGCGGACCGCGCCGGACGGACAGCATCAGCAGCGAACGATCGAGAACGGCGAGGGCGAAGCGAGTGAGCGAGCCGGCACGGCACTCGGGCCTGGGGGCGCACCGACAGCCTGGACGGGCCGAACGCCCCGCCGGGGGGCGCCATCCGGCCCGCCGGGCGCGCCGTGCGGGCCTGCGCCTGGCCGCCGCCTGCGCGGCCGCCCTGACCCTGCTCACGGCCGCCCCGGCCGGTGCGCTGCCGGCCGGCGGCAACGTCCGCCCGGCCGCCGACTCCTCCGGCACGGCCGAGTACCCGGTGGTGATGACCATCGACACGCTGAGCCCGCAGGTGGCCACCCCGAACGGCATCGTGACGATCACCGGGCAGGTCACCAACGCCGGCAAGTCGGCGGTCAAGGGCGCCCACGCGGCCGTCCGCAAGCCGTACTCCGGCAAGCCGCTGGACCGGCGCAGCGACCTGGCCGCCGTGGCCGACCGCTCCACGCCGGACAGCAAGGACGGCGTGGAGCTGGACAGCCCGCAGTACGCCCTGCCGGAGCTGGACCCGGGACAGAGCCAGCCGTACACCCTGAGCGTCGCGGTCAGCGACCTCGGACTCTCCAGCAGCGGCGCGTACGAGCTCGCGGTGGACGCCTGGGGCGGGACCGCCGACAACCCGCGCGACCGCGCCCTGGGCATCGCCCGGACCTTCCTGCCGTACAACCCGGGCGGCGCCGAGGCGCAGCCGACCAAGGTCGCCACGGTCTGGCCGCTGGTGCACCCGCCGGTGCTGGCCGCCCAGACCGTGGCCGGCAGCGACAACGACCAGCCGGTGTCGGTGCTGCGCGACGACAGCCTGGCCACCGAGTTCGCCCCGGGCGGCCGGCTGTTCGAGCTGGTCGACACCGGCGCCAAGCTGAACGGCCTGACCTGGGTGATCGACCCGGACCTGCTGGACGCCGCGCTCGCGATGACCAAGACCTACCGGGTGCAGAAGCCGGGCACCGAGGGGTCGGGCAAGTCGGCCAAGGACGACAACACCGTCCAGGTCCAGGGCGGCTCGCCGGCCGCCGTCGCCTGGCTGGACAAGCTGCGGGCCGCCGTCGCCAAGCCGGGCAGCCAGGTGGTCGCCCTGCCGTACGCCGACCCGGACCTCGCCTCGATCGCGCACAACGGCTCCGACCTGGCCGGGATGACCACCGCCCTGAGCAAGGCGGCCACCGCCGGCCGGCTGACCGTCGAGGGCCGGCTCGCCGTGGACACCCGCTCCGACGTCGCCTGGCCGTACCAGGGCCACCTCGACCAGCAGATCGCCGCCCTCGCCCAGCAGTCGGGCAGCGGGCTGGTGCTGGTCAACGGCGGGAGCATGCCGGAGCCGGACTCGCTCAACTACACCCCGAGCGCGGTCCGCCCGATCGGCAACGGGCAGAGCGCCGTGGTGGCCGACGAGACCGTCTCCGCGCTCTTCGAGCACGACCTGACCAGCCCGCAGGCGCAGACCCGGTCCACCCAGCGCTTCCTCGCCGAGACCTTCGCGATCACCCACGAGCAGCCGCAGAACCAGCGCGGGCTGCTGGTGATGCCGCCGCGCGACCTGAGCGCCGCCAACGCCAAGGCGCTGGCCAACGCCCTGCAGACGGCGGACGGCAAGTGGATCTCCTCGGTCAAGCTGGACGCGGTGGCCCAGTCCGCGGCCGACCCGAAGGCCAACACCGCCGTCCCGGCACCCACCGACTACCCGACCCAGTCCCGGGCCTCGGAGCTGCCGGCGGCCGACCTGAGCCGCACCGACGACATCCAGCACGACCTGGACACCCTGATGCGGGTGCTCACCCTGCCGCAGCGGGTGCGCGGCCCGTTCAGCGCCGCGATGGTCCGCTCGCTGTCCACCGAGTGGCGCAGCCGGCCGCAGGCCGGGAACACCTACCGGGCCGGCGTCACCGGGTACCTGAAGGAGCTGACCAACGCCGTCCAGGTGCCGAAGAAGAACGTGGTCACCCTGGCCGGCAACACCGGTCTGCTCCAGGTCAGCGTCCGCAACGACCTGACCCAGACGGTCACCAACCTGAAGCTGGTGCTCACCTCGGCCCAGCCGAACCGGCTGCGGGTCAGCAAGGAGGAGGAGCTGGTCCTCCCGGCCTCGCAGAGCGTGACCCTCCGCTTCAACGCCGAGGCGCACAACAACGGGCCGGTGGCGATGACCGCCCAGCTGTGGACCACCGGCCCCGACGCCAGGCCGTACGGCGAGCCGCAGAAGTTCAAGGTGGAGGTCACCTCGGTGACCAACGGCGTGCTGTACGTCTTCGCGGGCGCCGGCCTGCTGCTGCTGCTGGCCGCGCTGCGCTTCGTGCGCCAGCGCAAGCGCCGTGGCGGGCAGCCGCACGAGGACGGCGACCAGCCGGTCGGCGACGGCCCGGCGGCGGGCGACGGCGGAGCGGCGGGGAGCGCTCCGCGGCCCGCGGCGGACGGTGCCGAGGAGGGCACCGCGCGGCGGTCCACCGCGGATCCGGCCGGGGCCCCGGCACCGGACGGGACCGGCGGGACGGACGGCACCCCTGGTGACGGTCCTGCGCAGACACCGCGCGGCAGCAGCCCGGATGGCCGGGATCGGACCGCCAGTGATGAGAAGGTTGGTCCTTGACACCGCCGACCCCCAGCACCGCCGGGCCGGTCTCCCCCACGACAGCGAAGAGGTGACATGACCGGGCGCAGCGAGGAGCGGCCGCCGGGCCGCGGTGAGAGCCGGCCGGGCGCCGAGTCGCCGTCCGGCGACTGGTACGTGGCCGACACCTACGCCCAGGACCCGTACGCGGCGGACGCTTACGGGCACCCGCAGGACGGCCAGGACCCGTACGGTCTGCGGGCCGGTCGGCCCGCCGCGCCCCAGCCGCCGGCCGCCGCGTACGACGTGCCGCCGCAGCTGCCGCCGCAGGCCGGCGGCTACCCCACGCCGGTGCCGCCGACCCCGTACCAGGCCCCGGAGCAGTTCCCGGAGCAGTTCGCCGCGCCGGTGCCGCCGGTGCAGCCCGGCTGGGACACCCCGGCGCAGGCCGCCTGGCCGCAGGGGCAGGCCCCCGCGCAGGCCGCCGGCGGCCACTGGGGCGGCGTCGAGCAGCCCCGGCCGCAGTGGGAGCCGGGCCCGGCGCACTCCGCCTGGGACTCCGAGACCACCGAGTACGTCGGGGTGGACGCGCTGTTCGGCGGCGGTCCGGCGCAGGCCGCGGCCCAGCCGCCGGTCCCGCAGCCCGCTCCGGCCCCCCAGCCGGGCCGGCCGACCGCCCCTGCGCCCGGCCCCGCGCCGTACCCGCAGACGGGCGGCTACCCGGGGCAGCCGCAGAACGGCGGCGCTCCGGGCGGGCAGCACCACTTCGTGCCGCCGATCGAGTTCGACCCGCCGCTCTCCGAGGAGGAGGCCACCATGCAGGTGGCCGCCGTCGCGGTGCCCCCGGCGGTCGAGCCGCTCGCGGACGTCGCCGCCGACGAGCGGGCCGCCGGGCAGGAGTCCGGGCCGGCCAAGGCGGCCGGCGGCGGCAAGGTCTCCAGCCTGCTGAACTCCAGCGCGATCATGGCGGCCGGCACGCTGGTCTCCCGCGGCACCGGCTTCGTCCGGACCATGGTGATCACCGCGGCCATCGGCGTCGGCGTGATGGGCGACTCGTACAACGCGGCGAACACCCTGCCGACCCTGCTGTACATCCTGATCGGCGGCGGCGCGCTGAACGCCGTCTTCGTGCCGCAGCTGGTGCGCAGCATGAAGAACGACGAGGACGGCGGCACCGCGTACGCCAACCGGCTGCTCACCCTGGTGATGGTCGGACTCGGCGGCGTGGTCTTCCTCGCCGTGCTCGGGGCACCCGTGCTCGTGCAGCTGATCGCCCACCCGATGATGGCCAACCCGGAGCGCGCCGAGACCACGGTGGCGATGGCGCGCTACTGCCTGCCGACCATCTTCTTCATGGGCATCCACGTGGTGATGGGCCAGATCCTCAACGCCCGCGGCCGCTTCGGCGCGATGATGTGGACCCCGGTCCTGAACAACATCGTGGTGATCTTCACCTTCTCCGCCTACCTCTGGGTCTACGGCGGGTTCGGCACCACCCACGTCACCCCGGAGGGCATCTCCCCCGAGGGCGTGCGGCTGCTCGGCCTCGGCACCCTGATCGGCCTGGTCGTCCAGTCGCTGGCGATGATCCCGTACCTGCGGGCCGCCGAGTTCCGCTTCCGGCCCCGCTTCGACTGGCGCGGCCACGGCCTGGGCAAGGCCGCCCGGCTGGCCAAGTGGACGTTCTTCTTCGTGCTCGCCAACCAGGCCGGCTACCTGGTGATCACCCAGCTGTCCACCAAGGCGGGCGACGCCGCGTCGGCCTCCGGCCACGGCGGTGTCGGCCTGGCCGCGTTCTCCAACGCGCTGCTGATCTGGCAGCTGCCGCAGGCCGTGATCACCGTCTCGATCATGAGCGCGGTGCTCCCCCGGCTCTCCCGGGCGGCGGCGGACGAGGACGCCGGCGCGGTCCGCGACGACATCTCCTACGGGCTGCGCACCACCGCGGTGGCGGTCGTCCCGGCGGCCTTCCTGTTCCTGTCGCTCGGTCCGGTGGTCGGCCGGGCGATCTACGCGGTCGGCGGCAACGACACCGTCCTGAACGATGCCACCAACATCGGCCTGATGCTCTCCGCGTTCGCGCTGGGCCTGATCCCGTACTCCGCCCAGTACGTGATGCTCCGCGGCTTCTACGCCTACGAGGACACCCGCACCCCGTTCTCCAACACGGTGTGGGTCGCGGCCTGCCAGGCCGGCTTCGCGCTGCTGTGCTGGCTGGTGCTGCCCGCCGAGTGGACGGTGACCGGCATCGCCTTCGGCTACGGCCTGGCCTACGCCATCGGGGTGATGGTCGCGATGCCGAAGCTGAAGAAGCGGATCGGCGGGCTGGACACCAAGCGGATCGGCCGGACGTACAGCCGGCTGGCCGCCGCCTGCGTCCCGGCCGCCCTGGTCGGCCTCGGCGCCAGCCTGGGCGTCCAGCAGGTGCTCGGCGGCTGGGCGGGAAACATCCTCGCCCTGGTCGTGGCCGGCGGCCTCCAGCTGGCGGTCTTCGTGCTCATCGCGAAGCGCCTGCGGATCGAGGAGCTCAACTCCATGCTGGGCATGGTCCGCGGCCGGCTGGGCCGCTGACCGGCCGACCACCGGCCGGACGAGCGGGCGCCCTGACCGGGCGTCAACCGGAGCGAGGCGCTCCTCCGCTCGTCCGGCCGAGTGCTGGGTCACCGGTCGGTTCGGGTCCGCCCGGCCGCCGGATGGCGACCCGGTGTCGGATCTGCACCACATCTCTCCACCCGTATGCAACCGAGCGGACGCCTCAGCGGTCGTACCCGGTGGAGAAGAGTGGGCACAATTGTCCTGGAGCACAGGGCCGCCGACCCTCGGGCTCCAGCGACTCTCTCAGGCCGGGGCGACACAAGGGGAGGCAGGACCACGGTGGCTGATGGCACCAAGGCGGTCGTCGACACGTCAGCAGCTGACGCGGCGACGGACGAGGCCGCGCTGGCCGCGGCGATCGACGAGCTCGCGGGCTCGGAGGACGCCGCCGCGAGCACCTCCGCGGACGCCCGCGAGGACGCCACCGCCGCCCCCGGGCGCACCGAGGCGGACGAGGAAGAGGACGAGGAAGAAGACGACGCACCGGCCGCGGGCCCGGGGTCCGCCGTCGGCGAGGAGACCTCGGAGATCACCGCCCCGCTCTCGGTCCAGGAGCTCCGCGCCGAGCTGGCCGCCGGCTCCCCCCGGAAGAAGCCCGACCCCGAACCCGCCCGCCCCGCGCGCCGCCCCACCGACCCGCAGCCCACGGTCGACCCGCGCGACACCGCCACCCTCCCGCGCACCCTCCCCGCCCCGCAGCGCCGCAGCGGCGACATGATCGGCCACCGGTACCGGTTGGAGGAGTGCATCTCCCAGACCGAGACCTTCAGCAGCTGGCGCGCCGTCGACGAGAAGCTGCGCCGGGCGGTCGGCGTCCACCTGATGGCCTCCGGCCACCAGCGGGCCCGCAAGGTGCTGGCCGCGGCCAAGTCCGCCGCCCTGCTCGGCGACCCGCGCTTCGTCCAGGTGCTGGACGCCGTCCACGAGGGCGAGCTGGTCTACGTCGTGCGGGAGTGGCTGCCGCACTCCTCCGACCTGGCCAGGCTGCTGGCGAACGGCCCGATGGAGCCGCACGAGGCGTACCAGATGGTCCGCCAGGTAGCCGACGCCGTCGCGGCCGCCCACCGGCGCGGCCAGGCCCACCTGCGGCTTACCCCGCGCTGCGTGCTGCGCACCGACAGCGGCCAGTACCGGATCAACGGCATCGCGGTGGACGCCGCCCTGCGCGGCCTTCCCGGCGAGGACGCCGAGGACGCCCAGCGGGCCGACACCCGCGCGATCGGCGCACTGCTGTTCGCCGCGCTCACCCACCGCTGGCCGTACCCGGAGGACCGCTACGACCTCAAGGGCCTGCCCAAGGACCTCCAGAACGCCGCACCGGACCAGGTCCGCGCCGGCGTCCACAAGGGCCTGTCAGAACTAGCCGCACGGGCCCTGTTCGACCAGCCGCCGCACCACGCCCAGCCGATCAACACGCCGGAGGAGCTGGTCCGGGCGATCGCCCAGATGCCCCGGATCCGCCAGCCCGAGCCGGAGCTGCCCGCCTTCCCGACCCCGCCCCGGCACAACACCCACGCGCTGCCCACCGCGCCCAACCCGACCCGGGTGGCCGACACCACCGTCGCCCCGCTGCCGGCCTCCTCCCGCCCGACCTCCTCCCGGCGCGCCCGGCGGCGGCTGCGCCGGGTGGTCAAGGCCACCGCCTGGACGGTCGCCCTGGGTGCGATCGGCGTCGCCTCCTGGCAGTTCGTCGACAGCCTGCGCCACACCGGGTCGGCCACCGCGTCACCGCTCCCGTCGGTCAGCAGCAGCGCGCCGCACCCGCAGGCCAGCACCCACAACCCGGCGCCGATCGCGATCAAGGGCGCCCAGTCGTACAACCCGCTGGGCGAGGGGTCCGACGGGAACGCCGCGAAGGCCGTCGACAACGACGTGAACACCACCTGGAACACCCAGTGGTACAACGACCAGTTCGGTACCAAGCCGCCCGCCCTCAAGTCGGGCACCGGCCTGATCATCGACCTCGGCTCGTCGCAGACGGTCTCCTCGGTGAACGTCCAGTTCGTCGGCGAGCACACCGCGGAACTGCGGGTGCCCACCGCGGCCGCCGCCGCCAACCCGGCGCAGGCCAGGCCGGAGGGCTTCACGGTGGTGGGCAGGCAGACCGGGACCAACGTCGAGTACACCCTCGACGCCCCGGTCACCACGCGCTACCTCTTGATCTGGCTCACCGCTCTGCCGAAGGATAACGTCGGCCACTTCGTCGGCCAGGTCGCGGAGGTCAAGGTCTCCGGCTGACCGGGTACGGCGGACCCGGCACGACGGCGAGGGGTCGAGGGGTGACAGGAACGGACGACGACGCGGCGCTGCTCGCCCGGCACGTCGCGGGCGACCCGGAGGCCTTCGGCCTGCTGGTGGACCGCCACCGCGACCGGCTCTGGGCGGTCGCCCTGCGCACCCTGGGCGACCGCGAGGAGGCCGCCGACGCGCTCCAGGACGCCCTGGTCTCCGCCTTCCGCGCCGCAGCCGGCTTCCAGGGCCGCGCCGCGGTCACCACCTGGCTGCACCGGATCGTGGTCAACGCCTGCCTGGACCGCGCCCGGCGCACCGCCACCCGCCGCACCGCCCCGCTCGGCGACGACCCGCAGCGGCTGGACATCCTGGTCGGCACCGCCGAGCCGGCCGACTCCCCGGTGGTCCGGGCCGAACTGCACCGCGAGGTGACCGCGGCGCTCGCCGAACTGCCCGCCGAGCAGCGGGCCGCGCTGGTGCTGGTCGACATGCAGGGCTACCCGGTGGCCGAGGCGGCCGCGTTGCTCGGTGTCCCGGTGGGCACCGTGAAGAGCCGCTGCGCACGCGGCCGGGCCCGGCTCCTCCCCCTGGTCCGGCACCTGCGCGAGCCGGGTGTTTCACGTGAAACACCACCCGCCCCCGGCTCGGCCCCACCACGCCGGAACACCCCGGGGAACCCGAAGCGCCCCGGACCCGTCACAGGGACGAGCACCGGTCGGACGGTCCTGGAAGGAGACGCGAGCACCCGATGAACGCCCACCCCTCCTTCCCCGACCCCGCCGACGACCACCCCCCGGTCGAGCGACTGGCCGACCTCGCCGAAGGGCTGGTCGACTCCCCCGAGACCGCCGGGGCGCTGCGGCGGCACCTGGACGGCTGCGCCGAGTGCCGCGAGACGGTCGACGCGCTCGCCGAGGTGCAGGCGCTGCTCGGCGACGTCGAGACCCCGCCGATGCCGGCCGACGTCGCCGCCCGGCTGGACGCGGCGCTGGCCGAGGCCGCCGAGCGGGCCCAGGAGGCCACTGCGGCCGACCGCCGGACCGAGGGCCCGGCCCGGCCCGCACCGGCCGCCACGGCACCCGTCACGCCGTCCACCGCCGGTCCCTCCCGGCCCGCCGGCGAGCGGCCCGCCGGCGGGTCCGGCTCCGCGACCGGCCCCGGCCGCGTCCGCGCCCGTCGGCGGCGGTTCGCCCTGCTGCTCGGCACCGCCGCCGCCCTGGCCGCGCTCGGGCTCGGCGGCGTACTGCTCCAGCACCCCGACGACCGGTCCGGCACGGTGACGGCCAGCGCGGGCGGCGCCCCGACCGCCACCTCCGACAGCCACGACGCCCGCGCCCCGCACACCACGGCCACCGGCACCGCCGCCGCCCCCGGCACCGACTACCGCGAGGACGCGCTCGCCGCCCAGGTCCGGCAGTTGCTGGCCCGCTCGGAGAAGGTGCCCGGGCTGTGGGCCACCGGGCCCGCCGCGTCCGAGGGCGCCCTGCCCGCCGACGGCGCCCGACCGGAGCCCGACTCGCCCTCCCCCACGGGCTCGGACTGCCCGGCCCCCGCCGCCGGCACCCCGCTGGCCACCGACCGGGGCGAATACCACGGCGCCCCGGTCGACGTCCTGGTCTACCCGCTGCCCGGCCGGCCCGGTTTCGTCGACGTCTACCTGCGCTCCCCCGACTGCGGCCCGGTCCTCCTCCACCAGGCCGTTCCCAGCCACTGACCGACGGTTCCCATGCGATCCACGCCGACGGCGGCACGCCGCTTCCGGAGTTCGGGCGCCTGGTACTGATCCGCCTGGGAATGCGAGACACTGGTCAGTCGTTGTCCCGGGCGGCGGAGCAGGACCGCCCTCCCCGCAGCAAACGCGGGTCGCGATGCGAACCAGGAGAAGCAGTGAGCGACGTCCGTAACGTCATCATCATCGGTTCCGGCCCGGCCGGGTACACGGCAGCGCTCTACACGGCCCGTGCCTCCCTCAAGCCGCTGGTCTTCGAGGGGGCCGTCACCGCCGGTGGTGCGCTGATGAACACCACCGAGGTCGAGAACTTCCCGGGCTTCCGGGACGGCATCATGGGCCCCGAGCTGATGGACAACATGCGGGCCCAGGCCGAGCGCTTCGGCGCCGAGCTGATCCCCGACGACATCGTCGCGGTCGACCTCACCGGTGACATCAAGACCGTCACCGACTCCGAGGGCAACGTTCACAAGGCGCGCGCCGTGATCGTCACCACCGGCTCCCAGCACCGCAAGCTCGGCCTGCCGAACGAGGACAAGCTCTCCGGCCGCGGCGTCTCCTGGTGCGCCACCTGCGACGGCTTCTTCTTCCGCGACCAGGACATCGCGGTGGTCGGCGGCGGCGACACCGCCCTGGAGGAGGCGACCTTCCTCTCCCGCTTCGCCAGGAGCGTCACGATCATCCACCGCCGGGACACCCTGCGCGCCTCCAAGGCGATGCAGGAGCGCGCCTTCGCCGACCCGAAGATCCGCTTCGAGTGGGACAGCGCGGTCGAGGCCATCCACGGCGACCCGAAGCTGAGCGGCGTCACCCTGCGCGACACCACCACCGGCGAGACCCGCGAGCTGGCCGTCACCGGCCTGTTCATCGCGATCGGCCACGACCCGCGCACCGAGCTCTTCAAGGGCCAGCTGGACCTGGACGCCGAGGGCTACCTCAAGGTCGAGGCCCCCTCGACCCGCACCAACATCCCCGGCGTGTTCGGCGCCGGCGACGTCGTGGACCACACCTACCGCCAGGCCATCACCGCCGCGGGCACCGGCTGCTCCTCCGCCCTGGACGCCGAGCGCTACCTGGCCTCGCTGGACGACCTGGAGGCCAAGGCCGCCGCCGTGGCGGTCTGAGCCCCTCCCCGCTCCACCTCGCGGGGGTGTTCCACGTGAAACGCCCCCGCCCCGGCCGGGCAGAAACAGAACGGACCCCTCCGTTGTTCTCCTGGCAGCAGCCCCCTCCGTCCGATCCCGAGGAGTTCCCGTGGCCGGCGCCACCACCACCGTCACCGACGCGACGTTCGAGAACGACGTCCTGAAGAGCGAGAAGCCCGTACTGGTCGACTTCTGGGCCACCTGGTGCGGCCCGTGCCGCCAGGTCGCCCCGGTCCTGGAGGACATCGCGGCCGAGCACGGCGACAAGATCACCATCGCCAAGCTCGACGTGGACGCCAACCAGCAGACCGCTGCCCAGTACAACGTCATCTCAATCCCGACCCTGATCGTCTACAAAGACGGCGAGCCGGTGAAGTCCATCACCGGCGCCCGCCCGAAGGCCGCGCTGCTGCGCGAGCTGGCCGAGTTCATCTAGGCCTCCCGGTCGTCGACCACACGGCGGCGGGGCTCCCCCTCGATGGGGAGCCCCGCCGCCGTCGTCGTTCCGTCGGTCCCTAGAAGGGCCGCAGCGCCGGCTCCTTGCGCCCGCCGCCCAGCAGCCGCTCCAGCGCCCCCTCCACGTCGCCCCGCCAGGAGAGCGTGGTCCTGGCCTCCAGCCGCAGTCGGGGGTACCGCGGATGCGGTCGGACGGTCTTGAAGCCCACCGCGAGCAGGTGGTCGGCCGGCAGCACGCAACCGGTCGGCACCCGCCCGGACGAGCCGAAGGCCTCGATCGCCCGCACCCCGCGCCCGATCAGGTCCTTGACCACGGTCTGCACCAGCACCCGGCCGAGCCCCTGGCGCTGGTAGCCCGGCAGCACCCGGCTGACCATCAGCTGGACGGCGTCCGGCGAGACCGGGCTGGTCGGGAAGGACTGCGAGCGGGGGACGTAGGCGGGCGGCGCGTACAGCACGAACCCGGCGGGCCGGTCGTCCACGTAGACGATCCGGCCGCAGGAGCCCCACTCCAGCAGCACCGTGGAGATCCACCCCTCCTTCTCCAGCTCCGGTTTGCCCGACTCCACCGCATCCTTCGCGCTGACCGGGTCCAGCTCCCAGAACACGCAGGAGCGACAGCCGGTCGGCAGGTCCCCGAGGTTGTCCAGCGTCAGCGGAGCGATCCGCCGTCCCATGGCCGCACCTCCTCCTCCCTCTCACGGTCGAGCATTCCCCCACCAACGCCGAAGGGTGCATGTTTCACGTGAAACAGCGCTCACGTGGAACACGCACCCTCGGGTCGTCGCCCTCGGCCGGGCCGGTCCGGCTCAGCCCTGTGACAGCCGCAGACCGTCCTCGCCGGGCGCCATGCTGTCCAGGATCCGGTTCAGGTCCTCCACCGAACCGAACTCCAGCACCACCTTGCCCTTGCCCAGCTTGCCGCCGCGCTGCGACACCTCGACCTTGACCCGGGTGTCGAAGCGGTCGGACAGCCGGCTCGCCAGGTCGGCGAAGGCCGGGGAGTTCAGCTTGCCCGCCTTGGGTGCCTGGCGCTTGGGCTTCTCCTCCAGCTTCATCACCTTGACGATCTCCTCGATGTTGCGCACCGTGAGACCCTCCGCGATGATCCGCTTCGCCAGCCGCTCCTGCTCGTCGGCGTCCGGCACCCCGAGCAGCGCCCGCGCGTGTCCGGCCATCAGCGTCCCGGCCACCAGCCGGCGCTGGACGGACGGCGTGAGCTTCATCAGCCGCAGGGTGTTGGAGACGTACTCGCGCGAGCGGCCGATCCGGTCGGCCAGCTCCTCGTGGGTGCAGGCGAAGTCGCGCAGCAGCTGGTCGTAGGCGGCCGCCTCCTCCAGCGGGTTCAGCGCGGCGCGGTGCAGGTTCTCCAGGAGGGCGTCCAGCAGCAGCTTGTCGTCCTCGGTGGCCCGGACGATCGCCGGGATCCGTTCCAGCCCGGCCTCCCGGGAGGCGCGCCAGCGGCGCTCACCCATGATCAGCTCGAAGCTGTCCAGGCCGACCTGGCGCACCACGATCGGCTGGAGCAGACCGACCTCCTTGATGGAGGTGACCAGCTCGGCCAGCTTGTCCTCGTCGAAGACCTCACGCGGCTGGCGCGGGTTGGGGGTGATCGAGTCCAGCGGCAGCTCGGCGAACCGCGCGCCGGTGGCCTCGACCGCCTCGGCCGCGCGGGAAGCCCGGGCCGCGACCGTCCCCCGGCCGTTCGGCAGCACCGGCACCGCGGTCGGCGAGACCGCGCCGGTCGTCACCACCGAGGCCGCCGCGGGCGCGGCCGGCGCGGGCTGCGCCGCCGCCCCGTCGACCGCCGGCGGAGCCGACGGGAGCAGTGCCCCGAGCCCCTTCCCCAGACCCCTGCGACCACTCACTGATGACCCTCCGTCGTGCCGTGCTGTGCCGCCGGGGCGCCGTGCCCCTGCTGGCCGTCCCGCTGCTGACCCACCAGCGATCCGCCCTGGCCCACCGCGCGCAGCGCGAGCTCCCGGGCGGCCTCCAGGTAGGAGAGGGCCCCGGTCGAACCCGGGTCGTAGGTGAGCACCGTCTGCCCGTAGCTGGGCGCCTCCGAGATGCGGACCGAGCGCGGGATCGCCGTGCTCAGCACCTCTTGCTGGAAGTGGGTCCGGACCTCCTCGGCGACCTGGGCGGCCAGCCTGGTCCGGGCGTCGTACATGGTGAGCAGGATGGTCGACACGTGCAGCTCGGGGTTGAGGTGCGCACGCACCAGCTCGACGTTGCGCAGCAGCTGGCCCAGGCCCTCCAGCGCGTAGTACTCGCACTGGATCGGGATCAGCACCTCCCGGCCGGCGACCAGGGCGTTGACCGTCAGCAGGCCGAGCGAGGGCGGACAGTCGATCAGGATGTAGTCGAGCGGCTGCTCGTAGGCGGCGATGGCGCGCTGGAGCCGGCTCTCCCGGGCCACCAGGGAGACCAGCTCGATCTCGGCGCCGGCCAGGTCGATGGTGGCGGGGACGCAGAACAGCCCCTCGACGTCGCGCACCGGCTGCACCACGTCGGCCAGCGGCTTGCCCTCCACCAGGACGTCGTAGATGGACGGCACCTCGGCGTGGTGGTCGATGCCGAGCGCGGTGGAGGCGTTGCCCTGGGGGTCGAGGTCGACGACCAGGACGCGCAGGCCGTGCATGGCGAGCGAGGCGGCCATGTTCACGGTGGTGGTGGTCTTGCCCACCCCACCCTTCTGGTTGGCGACCACGATCACCCGGGCGGCGGCCGGCCGGGGCAGTCCCTCACCCGCTCGGCCGATCGCCCGGACCGCGGCCTGGGCAGCCCGTGCGATGGGCGTGTCGTCGATCTGGTCGACGGTCTCCGAGTCCTGCATGGGGGTCAGTGTTTCACGTGAAACCGGAGCGGCAACAGTCACCGCCCGGTCGCGGCGGAGGATGCCCGAGAGCAGGGAGCGACGTTTCACGTGAAACACCATGCCCGCTATGCCGGAAATCTGACGTTGCGACACTCCGGCTTTCCCGCGTCGGCCCGACCGTCACCTGAACGACGACGGGCGGACGCTCCTCCCGTCCAGGAGGCCCGTCCGCCCGTCGCCGTCACGTTCCCGGCGTCACGTCTACGGCGTCACGTTTCCGGCGTCACCCCGGATCAGCGGCTGCGGCGCCGCCCGCTCCGGCCGCGCTCGCCGTTGCGGACGGTCGCGTTGCGGCCCGCCCGCGCCGCCTTGGCGCGACGGGTGGCCGCCTTCACCCCGCCGGGGCTCTCCCCCGCCTTCACCTGGACCACCCGGGTCGAAGTCTCCAGGGTGCCCTCACCGACCGCGATGACGGTCCACTCGACCGCGCCCAGCCTGGCCAGCCCGGCCCGCGAGTCGGCCAGCTCCTGCTCCGCGCTGTCCCCCTTGAGCGCCAGCATCTGCCCGTGCGGGCGCAGCAGCGGCATGCCCCAGCCGGCCAGCCGGTCCAGCGGCGCCACCGCCCGGGCGGTCACCACGTCCACCGCGAGCTTGCCGACCATCTCCTCGGCGCGGCCGCGCAGCACCGTGACGTTGTCCAGCCCCAGCTCCCGGACGACCTCCTCCAGGAAGGTGGTCCGGCGCAGCAGCGGCTCCAGCAGCGTCACCGAGACGTCCGGACGGGCCAGCGCCACCGGGATGCCCGGCAGGCCGGCACCGGAGCCGACGTCGCACAGGGTGATGCCTGCGGGCAGCAGCTCGGCCAGCACCGCGCAGTTCAGCACGTGGCGGTCCCAGAGCCGGGGCACCTCGCGGGGCCCGATCAGCCCGCGCTGGACGCCCGCGGTGGCCAGCAGCTCGGTGTAGCGGACCGCGGCGTCGTAGCGCTCCCCGAAGACCTCCCGGGCGACCGCCGGCGCCTCGGCCAACTGCCCCAGCTCGGTGGCCCGCCCCTCAGCGGCCGGGTCCACGTCCGCCCCCGGCCGGCCGGCAGCCGCGTTCTCCGTGTCCATCTCGACCTCTCCGATCCCCGGATCCACCGACCCGCTCAACGCACTGTTTCACGTGAAACAACCCAGAAGGGACGACGACCCCGCCCGCACGAGGCGGACGGGGTCGCGTCCGGTGAAGCTCTCCGGCCGCCGCGGCGGCCGGTCGTCGACCTGTCGGCCTCAGACCGGCAGCACGACCACGAACCGCTGGGGCTCTTCGCCCTCGGACTCGCTGCGCAGGCCGGCCGCGGCGACCGCGTCGTGGACGACCTTGCGCTCGAAGGGCGTCATCGGCTGCAGCCTGACCTGCTCACCGGTGCTCCTGGCCTGCTCGGCGGCCCTGGCACCGAGCACCGCCAGCTCCTCGCGCTTGCGGGCCCGGAAGCCGGCAATGTCCAGCATGAGGCGGCTGCGCTCGCCGGTCTCCCGGTGGACAGCCAACCGGGTCAGCTCCTGGAGTGCCTCCAGCACCTCGCCGTCCTGGCCGACCAGGCGCTGGAGCGCGCGGTCGTTGCCGTCACTGACGATGGAGACCAGGGCACGGTCGCCCTCGACGTCCATGTCGATGTCACCGTCGAGGTCCGCGATGTCGAGCAGACCCTCCAGGTAGTCCGCCGCGATGTCGCCCTCCTGCTCCAGTCGGGAGATGAGGCTCTCGTCGGCGTTGGCGGCGGCCTCGGCCTCGACGATGGAGGTGGTGCCTTCCGTCACTGATGGACTCCTTCGGAGATGGGCCCGTCTGTCGGGCCGGGGACGAAGCTCTTCGCGGCTGTCACCACGGGCTCGGGGCCGGTCAGGACTTCTTCTTCGGCCGCTGGCCGCCACCGCGCTTCGGCTGCTGCCTGGTGCCCTGCCTGGTGCCGGCGGGCTTGGCCGAGGCCTGCTTGGCGGCCGCCGGCCGGCCCCCGGACTCAGCGGGGGTGGAGTCGGCCGGAGCAGTGTCGGCGGGCTCCTCGGCCGGGGTCTCGTCCTTGCCCAGCTCGGCGGTCGGCTGCCCGGCTCCGCCCTGCTGGCGCTGCGACTTGCTCTGCCGACGGGGCTGCTGGCGGCGCGTCTGCACCGACTCCTCGACCACCGCGGCGGCGCTGGCCGCCTCGCTGACGGCCTCCTTGGACGGAGGCAGCATGCCCCAGAGCGCGCCCTTGATCTCCGTACCGTCCGGACGCAGTCGACCGGCCTTCTTCAGGCGGGCCTGCCGCTCCTCGAAGGCCTTGCTGCCCGGGGTCGGGTTGTTGTGGATGACGATCAGCTGCTGGCCCATCGACCAGACGTTGGTGGTCAGCCAGTAGACCAGGACACCGACCGGGAAGTTGATGCCCATCACGGCGAACATGATCGGGAAGACGTACATCAGCATCTTCTGCTGCTGCATGAACGGCGTCTTCACCGTGAGGTCGACGTTCTTGGTCATCAGCTGGCGCTGGGTGACGAACTGTGACAGCGACATCATGATGATCATCACCGCGGTGACGATCTTGACGCTGGTCTCGGGGCTGCCGACGAAGGTGGCGGAGAGCGGGGCACCGAAGATGTGCGCCTTGCCGGCGCTCACCAGCAGGTCGCCGTGGATGACGCCGATGTCCTGGCCCTTGGCGACCTTGGCGAGCACGCCGTAGAGGGCGGTGAAGAACGGCGCCTGCACGAGGATGGGAAGGCAGCTGGAGAACGGGTTGGTACCCGCCTCCTTGTACAGCTTCATCATCTCTTCGGACTGGCGCTGCCGGTCGTTCTTGTAGCGCTCCTGGATGGCCTTCATCTTCGGCTGGATCGCCTGCATGGCCCGGGTCGCCTTGATCTGCTTCACGAAGAGCGGGATCAGGCAGATCCGGATGACGACCACCATCGAGGCGATGGCGAGACCCCAGGCCCAGCCACCGTCCGGGTCGAAGATGTGGCTGTACAGCGAGTGGAACTGGACGATGATCCAGGACACCGCTGTGTACAGGGGATTCAGGAAGGAGAAGGTCACCGGTCAGGCTCCTTGGACAGGTGGATCGGCCGCACGGGGCCAATGGTCGCCGGGCCCTCGGGGTCCGGACCGGCGGAAGTGGCGGTCACCGGGTCTCCGGTGGCGGACCGGCTCTTCAGCCAGTCTCGCAACCGCCGGTGCCATACCGGATGCTTGCGCGGCGGGACGTGATCGACCCCGCCGGGCGTCCACGGATTGCAGCGCAGGATTCGCCACGCGGTCAGTCCGCCGCCCTTGACCGCCCCGTGCACCTTCACGGCCTCGTAGCCGTAGTGCGAGCAGGAGGGGTAGTAGCGGCAGACCGGACCGAGCAGTGGGCTGATCGTCCACTGGTAGACCCTGATCAGACCCATCAGCAGGTACTTCATCGCCCTGCTCCCGTCGGCGCCGTGGCGGCGGGCTCCGTCCTCAGCAACCGCTTCAGTGCCGCGTCCAGGTCACGTTCGAGGTCCTGGTACGAGGCGGTCGCGGCCTGGGGCAGCGCACGCACCACTATCAGGCTACCGGCGGGCAGCCTGGACAGACGATCACGAACGAGGTGGCGCAACCGGCGCTTGACCAGGTTGCGGACGACCGCCGGGCCAACGGCCTTGCTCACGACGAAACCCGCACGCGCCGAAGGAGTCCCCTCGGCGACGTGCGGGCGGAAGTCGCTGGTCCCGTCGGTCTGCCCCTGCGGGTCACCGTCTCTGCTGAGATGGACGACCAGAAGGGGCCGGCCGGCCCGGCGACCGCGTTTCACCGCGGTCGCGAAGTCCTGGCGCCGCCGCAGCCGATTCTCGGAGGGCAGCACAACAGACTCTGGCGCGGATCAGGCGGACAGGCTGGTGCGGCCCTTGCCACGGCGGGCAGCCAGGATGGCGCGGCCGGCGCGGGTACGCATACGCAGCCGGAAGCCGTGGGTCTTCGCGCGACGACGGTTGTTCGGCTGGAAGGTGCGCTTGCTCACTCGGGGGCTCCTGAGGTGAATCGTAGGATGACGGGGGGTCGCTTGGCCGTCACCGTGCGTCCGCGTGATCTCCCCTGATTCGGAAATCCAACCCATCGCCCCAGTTCGGCTGGGGTCTGAGGCAATCCACGGCGCCCGTGCTGCGCGCCTTATGGAGCGGGTGGACCCGCGGACATGCGGCAGCGGCCATCGACAACTCGACCTGGTTACGGTACGCGGGACGGGGCACGAGGGTCAAACCAGCCCCCTCCGGCCCCCGGTTGCCCACAGCCTGTGGACAACGACTTGATCCGGCTCTGTTCGCTGACTACCGTTGCAGAACTTGTCTGGTTTGTTCTTGGAAAGCGTGCACCAGTGGCTGATGTCAACAGCGACCTCGTCCCGGTCTGGGCCAGGGTCGTCGAGCGGCTGGTCAGCGACCCCGATGTCGGGGAGATGGACAAACAGTGGGTGCAGCGCACCCAGCCGATGTGGATGATGCACGACACCGCCCTGCTGGCGACCCCGAACGAGCGGGCCAAGCAGGTGCTGGAGGGCCGGCTGCTGCCGCAGCTGACCGAGGCCCTCAGCCGTGAGCTCAGCCGCCCGGTGCGGATCGCCGTGATGGTCGACGCCAACGCGGTACCCACCCCCGCGTCCGCCGCCCAGGCCCCCGCCGAGCCCTACCCCGGCCCGGCCGAGGAGGACGCCCCCGACTACGGCGGCCAGGGCTACCAGCAGCCGTACGAGCACGGCCAGCCCTACGAGCAGGACTACGAGCGTCCCCGCTACGACACCGGCGGCTACGAGCAGCGCCAGGCCCCGTACGGCGGCCCCGGCGGCGCACCGGGCTGGCAGGGCTACCAGGAGCAGGGCGGCTACCAGGAGCAGCCGCCCGCCTACCGCGATCCGGAGGAGCCCGCGTCCCGCCCGGCGCCGCGGCCCCTGCCGGGCCCGCCCGCGACCACCCAGGGCGACCTCTTCGGCGGTGCCTACGGCCCCGGCCCGAACGAGCAGCCCCGCGCCGGTGCCGGCCGCCGGACCGGCGGCTCCCGCCCCTCCGGCGGCCGCCCCGCGGAGAAGGCCGCCCCGGAGCGCTCCGCCGACCGCCCCGGCGTCCCCGGGGTGCCGGCCCCGCCCGGCGCTCCCCCGGCCGGCGGCTCCCGCAAGGACGAACCCGCCGCCCGGCTGAACCCCAAGTACCTGTTCGACACCTTCGTCATCGGCGCCAGCAACCGCTTCGCGCACGCGGCGGCGGTGGCGGTCGCCGAGGCCCCGGCCAAGGCGTACAACCCGCTCTTCATCTACGGCGAGTCCGGGCTGGGCAAGACCCACCTGCTGCACGCCATCGGGCACTACTCGCGCAGCCTCTTCCCGGGCACCCGGGTGCGCTACGTGTCCTCCGAGGAGTTCACCAACGAGTTCATCAACTCGATCCGGGACGGCAAGGCGGACACCTTCCGCCGCCGCTACCGGGACATGGACATCCTGCTCGTGGACGACGTCCAGTTCCTCGCGAGCAAGGAGTCCACGCAGGAGGAGTTCTTCCACACCTTCAACACCCTGCACAACGCGAACAAGCAGATCGTCCTCTCCTCGGACCGGCCGCCCAAGCTGCTGACCACGCTGGAGGACCGGCTGCGCAACCGCTTCGAGTGGGGTCTGATCACCGACGTCACCCCGCCGGAGCTGGAGACCCGGATCGCGATCCTGCGCAAGAAGGCGATCCAGGAGCAACTCAACGCTCCCGCCGACGTGTTGGAGTTCATCGCGTCCCGGATCACCCGCAACATCCGGGAGTTGGAGGGCGCGCTGATCCGGGTCACCGCCTTCGCCAACCTCAACCGGGCCCCGGTGGACCTGGAGTTGGCCGGGATCGTCCTCAAGGACCTGATCCCGGGCGGGGACGAGGACGCCGGCCCGGAGATCACCGCCCAGGTCATCATGCAGCAGACCGCCGCGTACTTCGGCCTGGGCGTGGACGACCTCTGCGGATCCTCGCGCAGCCGGGTGCTGGTGACGGCCCGGCAGATCGCGATGTACCTCTGCCGGGAGCTCACCGACCTCTCGCTGCCGAAGATCGGCGCGCAGTTCGGCGGCCGCGACCACACCACGGTGATGCACGCGGACCGCAAGATCCGCTCGCTGATGGCCGAGCGGCGCTCGATCTACAACCAGGTCACCGAACTCACCAACCGCATCAAGAGCTAGCGACAGCGCACCAGCCGCGCAGAGCCGGCGGCACCGCGAGCACGGCCCCAGTCGGGCCCCCAGGGCGTCAGGAGTGGATCCTGACGCCCTTTTCGCGCGTCCACAGGTGTGCGGCGCGCTCCGACCGGGCAGGGATGCGGTCGACGGACGGTCCGCCAGTCCACAGCCCGCGCCGAACAACTGACCGGTGATTCGAAACCCGGGGGCGCGCAAGGCCGTTGTCCACAGGACCGGCCCCTCTTCCACCGTCCACAGGGTGGGGAGTGCGGAGTTATCCAGAATTCGTCCACAGGCCCGTCACCGCTACGCTCTTCGGCGCAGGTCAGGTGCCTGTGGACTTGTGCACAACGGTTGTCCACAGGCTGTGGACAATTGACGGCCCGCCACTGGGCCGTCCGGGTTGTCCACCGGTTGTCCCCAGGGAGAGGGCGGTTATCCCCAGGTTGTCCACAGCGGCGTCCACAGTTCGACAACCGTGGGCTGGCGTTCATACCCTGGTGTGAAAGGCGTCACGAAAAGTTGACCGGCGCCCGTGGATAACCGGGCCCGGATCTGGGGACAGCCCTGGGGATAACCTGTGGATACCCTGCGTGCCCTGTGGGTAACGCTCGGCTGTCCACAGCGCGGCCTGTCCGTCCACAGCCGCCGTCCACAGTCCCTGTGGACAAAATTCGGGCTCTGACCTGCGGAAACGGGGTTATCCACGGTTTCCACAGGCCCTACTACTACCACTACACATTTAGACCCCGGACCTGCTTTCAAAGTGGGTGGGCCCCGAATCTGTGGACAACCGGTCTGCGACAACCGTTCGAGCCGCTTCCGCCCGTCTGCCCCGTCTGTCGGCGGAGTACGTCAGACTGTCCTTGCGACTGGAAGCGGAGTGACGAGCTCGGCGGACAGCCCGAACCGACGATCAAGACCAGACGAACCAGAGTGCGAGCGGGAGCGCTCGATCCAGGAGGCGGTTACCGGTGAAGTTCCGGGTGGAGCGTGACGTCCTCGCGGAGGCGGTGGCCTGGGCTGCCCGCAGCCTCCCGGCACGGCCGCCGGTGCCGGTGCTGGCCGGCCTGCTGCTGACCGCGCAGGAGGGCAGCCTGGCGCTGTCCGGCTTCGACTACGAGGTCTCGGCCCGGGTCGAGCTGGAGGCGGACGTCGAGGAGGCCGGAACCGTCCTGGTCTCCGGCCGGCTGCTGAACGACATCTCCCGCAACCTCCCCAACCGCCCGGTGGAGATCTCCACCGACGGCCAGCGGGTCAGCGTGGTCTGCGGCAGCTCCCGCTTCACCCTCCCCACCCTCCCGGTGGACGAGTACCCCGCGCTCCCCCAGATGCCGACCGCCACCGGCACCGTCGCCGGCGACGTCTTCGCCTCGGCCGTCAGCCAGGCCGCGGTCGCCGCCGGCCGGGACGACACCCTCCCGGTGCTCACCGGTGTCCGGGTCGAGATCGAGGGCGACCGGATCACCCTGGCCGCCACCGACCGCTACCGCTTCGCCGTCCGCGAGCTGCTGTGGAAGCCCGAGCAGTCGGACATCTCCGCCGTCGCGCTGGTCCCGGCCAAGACCCTCCAGGACATCGCCAAGTCCCTGGGCAGCGGCGACACCGTCTCCATCGCGCTCTCCTCGGGCGGCGCGGGCGAGGGCCTGATCGGTTTCGAGGGCGCCGGCCGCCGGACCACCACCCGGCTGCTGGAGGGCGAGTTCCCCAAGTTCCGCAGCCTGTTCCCGACCGAGTTCAACGCGATCGCCGCGATCCAGACCCAGCCCTTCCTGGAGGCGCTCAAGCGCGTCTCGCTGGTCGCCGAGCGCAACACCCCGGTCCGCCTGAACTTCGAGGAGGGCGTGCTCACCCTCGAGGCCGGCTCCGGCGACGACGCCCAGGCCACCGAGCGGATCGAGGCCTCCCTGGAGGGCGACGCCATCTCGATCGCCTTCAACCCGGGCTACCTGGAGGAGGGCCTCAAGGCCATCGACTCCCCCTACGCCCAGCTCAGCTTCACCACCCCGACCAAGCCCGCGCTGCTCAGCGGCAAGGTCTCGGTGGACGCCGAGGAGGACAAGGCCTACCAGTACCTGATCATGCCGGTCCGCCTCTCCGGCTGATCCCCCGGTCCGACCGTCCACAGGCTGTGCACACCCGCTGTGCACAGCCTGTGGATGTCTCCCCCGTCCGGCCCGACCGCCGACGGGTGGGCCCGCTCCAGCGCGTAGGCTCAAGGAGCGCGGCAACGGCGCCGCCGGCAGGCACGTCACCACAGGTAAGGACTTGGTCATGGAGCTCGGCCTCATCGGTCTCGGCAAGATGGGCGGCAACATGCGCGAGCGGATCCGCCGCGCCGGCCACACCGTCATCGGCTACGACCGCAACCCTGACATCTCCGACGTCGAGAGCCTCCAGGAGCTCGTCACCAAGCTCCAGGGCCCGCGCGTGGTCTGGGTCATGGTCCCGGCGGGTGCCGCCACCCAGGCGACCGTCGACGAGCTCGCCGAGCTGCTCTCCCCCGGCGACGTGGTGGTCGACGGCGGCAACTCCCGCTGGACCGACGACATCAAGCACGCCGAGGCGCTGGCCGCCAAGGGCATCGGCTTCGTGGACTGCGGCGTCTCCGGCGGCGTCTGGGGCCTGGAGAACGGCTACGCGCTGATGTACGGCGGCGACGCCGAGCACGTCGCGAAGGTCCAGCCGGTCTTCGACGCCCTCAAGCCCGAGGGCGACTTCGGCTCGGTGCACGCGGGCGCGGTGGGCGCCGGCCACTTCGCCAAGATGGTCCACAACGGCATCGAGTACGCGATGATGCAGGCCTTCGCCGAGGGCTGGGAGCTGCTGGAGGCCGCCCCCGAGGTCACCGACGTGCGCGAGGTCTTCCGCAGCTGGCAGGAGGGCACCGTCATCCGCTCCTGGCTGCTGGACCTGGCCGTCCGCGCCCTGGACGAGGACGAGCACCTGAACAAGCTGCGCGGCTGGGCCGCCGACTCCGGCGAGGGCCGGTGGACCGTCGAGGCCGCGATCGACCACGCCGTGCCGCTGCCGGCGATCACCGCCTCGCTGTTCGCCCGCTTCGCCTCCCGCCAGGACGACTCGCCGCAGATGAAGATGATCGCCGCGCTGCGCAACCAGTTCGGCGGCCACGCGGTCGAGTCCAAGTAACCAGCAGGTCCTCCACAAGAAGGCGGGCGCAGTCCACAGCCATGCACGTCGCGCATCTGTCGCTCGCCGACTTCCGGTCGTACGCCCGGGCCGAGGTTCCCCTCGACCCGGGCGTGACGGCGTTCGTGGGGCCCAACGGCCAGGGCAAGACCAACCTGGTCGAGGCGATCGGCTACGTCGCCACCCTGGGCAGCCACCGGGTGGCCACCGACGCCCCGCTGATCCGGCTGGGCGCCGAGCGGGCCGTGGTCCGCACCTCGGTGGTGGACCGCGGCCGCTCCACCCTGATCGAGCTGGAGCTCACCCCGGGCAAGGCCAACCGGGCCCGGATCAACCGCTCCGACAACGTCCGCCCGCGCGACGTGCTGGGCCTGCTGCGCACCGTGCTGTTCGCCCCCGAGGACCTCAGCCTGGTCAAGGGGGACCCCGGTGAGCGGCGGCGTTTCCTGGACGAGCTGCTGACCGCCCGGGCACCCCGGCTGGCCGGGGTGCGGCAGGACTACGAGCGGGTGCTCAAGCAGCGCAACGCCCTGCTGAAGACCGCCGCGATGGCCCGCCGGGCCGGCGGCGGCAAGGGCGCCGACCTCTCCACCCTGGAGGTCTGGGACGGTCATCTGGCGCGTGCCGGCGCCGAGTTGACGGCCTTCCGGATCCAGCTGGTGGCCGCCCTTCAGCCGTTGGTGGCGGCCGCGTACGGGCAGCTGGCCCCCGGTGGCGGCGAGACCGCCCTGGAGTACCGCAGCTCCTTCGAGGGCGAGCTGCCGACCAGCCGCGAACAGGCCGAGGAGCAGCTGCTGAACGCGCTCCAGGCGGTCCGCAAGCAGGAGGTCGAGCGCGGCGTCACCCTGGTCGGCCCGCACCGCGACGAGCTGGTGCTCAAGCTCGGCCCGCTGCCCGCCAAGGGCTACGCCAGCCACGGCGAGTCCTGGTCGTTCGCGCTGGCGCTGCGGCTGGCCTCGTACGAGCTGCTGCGGGCCGACGGCGGCGAGCCGGTGCTGATCCTGGACGACGTGTTCGCCGAGCTGGACGCCGCCCGCCGGGACCGGCTGGCCGAGCTGGTGGCCGACGGCGAGCAGGTGCTGGTGACGGCCGCGGTCGCCGAGGACGTGCCGAAGGCGCTGTCCGGCGCCCGGTTCACGGTCTCCGACGGCGCGGTGCGCCGGATCGACGACTGACCGCCCCTCCCCTTCCCCTTCCCCTTCCTTCTCCTCCCGGACCGGTCGCACCGCACCCGGCCGTCCGTCGTCCGCGCCCTCCCGTACGCTGGATCGCTCAGCGTTGTCCACAGGCTGGGGAAAGGAGATCGCCGTGAGCGAGCCGGCGGAGAACTCCCCCCAGCCCGGTGCCCCCGCACCGACCGGCGCCGACCTCGCCCGCTCCGCGCTGCGGGCGGCCCGCGCCCAGGCCCGCCAGCGCGGCGAGCAGGTCCGGGAGAAGCGCGAGGCGAAGCGGCACGGCCTGCGCAGCGGCGCCCGCTCGGACGGCCGCGACCCCGTCCCGCTGGGGGCGGCGCTCAACCGGCTGCTGACCGAGCGCGGCTGGGAGTCCTCGGCCGCGGTCGGCGGGGTGATGGGCCGCTGGCCGCAGATCGTCGGCCCGGACATCGCCGCGCACTGCCACCCCTCTTCCTACGACGAGGCCGCCGCGGTGCTCACCGTGCAGTGCGACTCCACCGCCTGGGCCACCCAACTGCGTTGGCTGGCACGACAGTTGGTGGCACGTCTGAACCACGAGCTGGGGCACGGGACGGTCCGGACCATCAAGGTGCTCGGCCCGGCGGCGCCCGCCCGCGGCTACGGCCGGCTGCGCGCCCCGGGGAGCAAGGGGCCGGGCGACACCTGGGGGTGACCGGGACGTCGGCCCGCCGCCGGCGGCACGGATCGGATGGCGATCTTCCGGAACCCCTGACAGCCCTTCCAGGCGCCCTGGGCCCCCGGGTCGAGTATCGGGACATGTGCAGAGGGGATTCAGGGCGGCATATCTGCCCTCAAGGGCTGCCAAACGCCCATCTCTGTCAGTCGTACCGGTAGACTGAAAGCCAAACACTGTTGCTAGTGGCAACCGAGTCGAAACGCTGTGGTCGCACGCCCGCCCGCACGGGGTGGGCATGCGGCCCGTGCTGTGCCAGAGAGGGCGCTTCGTGGCCGATTCCGGCAACCCCAGCCAGACCCCAGACCAGTCCGACCAGGCTTCCTACACCGGTAGCAACATCCAGGTGCTGGAAGGCCTCGACGCCGTCCGCAAGCGCCCCGGTATGTACATCGGTTCGACGGGCGAGCGCGGTCTGCACCACCTGGTGCAGGAGGTCGTGGACAACTCCGTCGACGAGGCGATGGCCGGGTACGCCGACACCATCGACGTCACGATCATGGCAGACGGAGCGATCCGCTGCGTCGACAACGGCCGAGGCATCCCGGTGGACATCGTCCCCGGCCAGGACAAGCCGGCCGTCGAGGTCGTGCTCACCGTCCTGCACGCCGGCGGCAAGTTCGGCGGCGGCGGCTACGCCGTCTCCGGCGGTCTGCACGGCGTCGGCGTCTCCGTGGTGAACGCACTGTCCACCAGGCTCTCCGTGGAGATCCACAAGGACGGCCACATCTGGACGCAGGACTACAAGATGGGCGCCCCGACCGCCGCCCTGGTGAAGGGCGCGGAGACCGACCGCACCGGCACCACGGTGACCTTCTGGGCCGACCCGGACATCTTCGAGACCACCGTCTACTCCTTCGAGACGCTCTCCCGGCGCTTCCAGGAGATGGCCTTCCTCAACAAGGGCCTGTCCATCTCGCTGACCGACGAGCGCCCCGAGCACGTGGACGAGGAGGGCAAGCCGCTCACCGTCACGTACAAGTACGACGGCGGCATCGCCGACTTCGTCGCCCACCTCAACTCCCGCAAGGGCGAGGTCATCCACCCCTCGGTGATCGACTTCGAGGCGGAGGACAAGGACAGGGCGATCTCGGTGGAGATCGCGATGCAGTGGAACTCCTCCTACACCGAGGGGGTCTACAGCTTCGCCAACACCATCCACACCCACGGCGGCGGCACCCACGAGGAGGGCTTCCGCTCCGCGCTGACCGGCCTGGTCAACCGCTACGCGCGGGACAAGAAGCTGCTCCGGGAGAAGGACGACAACCTCTCCGGCGAGGACATCCGCGAGGGCCTGACCGCGATCATCTCGGTCAAGCTCGGCGAGCCGCAGTTCGAGGGCCAGACCAAGGACAAGCTCGGCAACACCGAGGCCAAGACCTTCGTCCAGAAGGTCGTCCACGAGCAGCTCAACGACTGGCTGGACCGCAACCCCAACGAGGCCGCGGACATCATCCGCAAGTCCATCCAGGCCGCCACCGCGCGCGTCGCCGCCCGCAAGGCCCGCGACCTGACCCGCCGCAAGGGCCTGCTGGAGTCCGCCTCGCTGCCGGGCAAGCTCTCGGACTGCCAGTCCAAGGACCCGTCCGAGTGCGAGATCTTCATCGTCGAGGGTGACTCCGCCGGCGGCTCGGCCAAGCAGGGCCGCGACCCGCGCACCCAGGCCATCCTGCCGATCCGCGGCAAGATCCTGAACGTCGAGAAGGCCCGGATCGACAAGGTCCTCCAGAACACCGAGGTCCAGGCCCTCATCTCGGCCTTCGGCTGCGGCATCCAGGAGGACTACGACGAGTCCAAGCTGCGGTACCACAAGATCGTCCTGATGGCCGACGCCGACGTCGACGGACAGCACATCCGCACCCTGCTGCTCACCCTGCTGTTCCGCTTCATGCGGCCGCTGGTCGAGTCCGGGTACGTCTACCTCGCCATGCCCCCGCTGTACAAGATCAAGTGGGGCAAGGACGACTTCGAGTACGCCTACTCCGACCGCGAGCGCGACGCCCTGATCGCCGCCGGGGTCGAGGCCGGGCGCCGGCTGCCCAAGGACGACGCGATCCAGCGCTTCAAGGGTCTCGGCGAGATGAACGCCGAGGAGCTCCGGGTCACCACCATGGACGCCGAGCACCGCCTGCTGCTCCAGGTCACCCTGGAGGACGCCGCCCGTGCCGACGAACTGTTCTCCGTGCTGATGGGCGAGGACGTCGAGGCCCGCCGCTCCTTCATCCAGCGCAACGCCAAGGACGTTCGCTTCCTGGACGTGTGACGCCTGCACCCCAGGCCCCGCACGTTCCAGTCCGCGTGAAAGGAAACTGACCACCAGTGGTCGACGACAACCGTCCCGAAGGCGACCAGCCCGAGACCCCCGAGCCCGCCGAGGCCACCGCCCAGGTGACGATGCGGATCGAGCCGGTCGAGCTCGAGACCGAGATGCAGCGCTCGTACCTCGACTACGCGATGAGCGTGATCGTCAGCCGTGCGCTGCCCGAGGTCCGCGACGGCCTCAAGCCGGTGCACCGCCGCGTGCTCTACGCGATGTACGACGGCGGGTACCGGCCCGAGAAGGGCTACTACAAGTGCGCCCGCGTCGTCGGCGACGTCATGGGCAACTACCACCCGCACGGTGACACCTCGATCTACGACACCGTGGTCCGCCTGGCCCAGCCGTGGTCGCTGCGGATGCCGCTGGTGGACGGCAACGGCAACTTCGGCTCCCCGGGCAACGACCCTGCCGCAGCCATGCGCTACACCGAGTGCAAGCTGATGCCGCTGGCCATGGAGATGATGCGCGACATCGACGAGGAGACCGTCGACTTCGCGCCCAACTACGACGGCCGCTCCCAGGAGCCGACCGTCCTCCCGGCCCGCTTCCCCAACCTGCTGGTCAACGGTGCCACCGGCATCGCGGTCGGCATGGCCACCAACATCCCGCCGCACAACCTGCGCGAGGTCGCCTCCGGCGCGCTCTGGTACCTGGAGAACCCCGAGGCCTCCGCCGAGGAGCTGCTGGACGCCCTGATCGAGCGGATCAAGGGCCCCGACTTCCCCACCGGCGCGCTGATCGTCGGCCGCCGCGGCATCGACGACTACTACCGCACCGGCCGCGGCTCGGTCACCATGCGCGCCGTCGTCGAGGTCGAGGAGATCCAGGGCCGCCAGTGCCTGGTGATCACCGAGCTGCCGTTCCAGGTCAACCCGGACAACCTCGCGCTGAAGATCGCGGACCTGGTCAAGGACGGCAAGATCGCCGGCATCGCCGACGTCCGCGACGAGTCCTCGTCGCGCACCGGCACCCGCCTGGTCGTCGTGCTCAAGCGCGACGCGGTCGCCAAGGTCGTGCTCAACAACCTGTACAAGCACACCGAGCTGCAGACCAACTTCGGCGCCAACATGCTGGCCCTGGTCGACGGCGTGCCGCGCACCCTGTCGCTGGACTCCTTCATCCGGCACTGGGTCAACCACCAGGTCGAGGTCATCGTCCGGCGCACCACCTTCCGCCTGCGCAAGGCCGAGGAGCGCGCCCACATCCTGCGCGCCCTGCTCAAGGCCCTGGACCTGATCGACGAGGTCATCGCGCTGATCCGGGCCTCGGCCAGCGCCGACGCCGCCCGCACCGGCCTGATGGGCCTGCTCGAGATCGACGAGCTCCAGGCCAACGCCATCCTGGAGATGCAGCTGCGCCGCCTGGCCGCCCTGGAGCGCCAGCGGATCATGGACGAGCACGACGAGCTCCAGCGCAAGATCGACGAGTACAACGCGATCCTGGCCTCGCCGACCCGTCAGCGGGAGATCATCTCCGAGGAGCTCACCGCGCTCGTCGAGAAGTACGGCGACGACCGGCGCTCCACGCTCATCCCGTCCGACGGCGACCTCTCCATCGAGGACCTCATCGCCGAGGAGGACATCGTCGTCACGATCACCCGTGGCGGCTACGTCAAGCGGACCCGCTCCGACCTCTACCGCTCGCAGAAGCGCGGCGGCAAGGGCGTGCGCGGCGCCCAGCTGAAGCAGGACGACATCGTCGACCACTTCTTCGTGACGACGACCCACAACTGGATCCTGTTCTTCACCAACAAGGGCCGGGTCTACCGCGCCAAGGGCTACGAGCTGCCGGACGCCGGGCGCGACGCCCGCGGCCAGCACGTCGCCAACCTGCTGGCCTTCCAGCCGGACGAGCACATCGCCCAGGTGATGGCCGTCCGCACGTACGAGGACAAGCCCTACCTGGTCCTCGCCACCCGGGCCGGCCTGGTGAAGAAGTCCCCGCTGAAGGACTACGACTCCCCGCGCTCCGGCGGCCTGATCGCGATCAACCTGCGCCAGGACGAGGAGGGCCGGGACGACGAGCTGATCGGCGCCGAGCTGGTCTCCGCCGAGGACGACCTGCTGCTGGTCTCCAAGAAGGCCCAGTCGATCCGCTTCACCGCGACCGACGACGCCCTGCGCTCCACCGGCCGCGCCACCTCCGGCGTCAAGGGCATGGCCTTCCGCGAGGACGACGAGCTGCTCTCGATGAACGTCGTCCGTCCGGGCACCTACGTCTTCACCGCCACGGACGGCGGGTACGCCAAGCGGACCGGTGTGGACGAGTACCGTGTCCAGGGACGCGGCGGCTACGGCACCAAGGCGGCGAAGATCGTCGAGGGCCGGGGCTCGCTGGTCGGCGCGCTCGTGGTGGACGAATCCGACGAGATCATGGCGATCACCCTCTCTGGTGGGGTGATCCGCACGAGGGTTTCCGAGGTTCGTGAAACCGGACGTGACACCATGGGCGTCCAACTGATCAACCTCGGAAAGCGCGACGCGGTCGTGGGCATGGCCCGCAACGCGGAGGCCGAGGACGAGGAGACGGCGGAGGACGAGGTGGCGGGTACCGAGTCCACCGAGACGGCCGAGGGTGCGGCGACGGTGGTCGACGGAGACGTCGAGGCCTGAGCCGAACCGCAGACCGGTGCTGCCGCGTTCGACCATGGGACGCGGCGGCACCGGACGCCGACCAGTTCCGGGCAATCCCGCCGGGCGCTGGATGACGAGTGACGAGGCAGGGCGGCGCCGCCGTCCTGGTGGGAAGTGCGGGAGGACCAGGTGAGTGGAGCCACGGGTGCTGCGGGAGGAACCTCCGGCGGCCGTCCGGGCGCACAGGGCGGGGGGTCGTACGGTGTGCCGCAGCCGCCGAACGAGCACTCGGCCGCGTCCACCTCGCTGATGCCACCGGTCGGCGGAGCGGGCCAGAGCGGTGCGACGTACGGGGGGCAGCCGCCCGTGCCGCCGAGCAGCCCGGCCCCCGGTTCGGGCGGCTTCTCGCAGCCGACCACGTACGCCAAGGGGCAGCCGACCCCGGCCCGGGGCACCCGGACCGGGGGCAGCACCCCGCCCGGCGGGACCCCGGTCGGCGGCGCCCCCGCCGCCGGCGCGGCGCGTCGGCCCGCCGCCGCCCCGCCCGCCGTGGCCGGCGGCGCCGGTCTCGGCCGGACGCGCAAGGCCCGGCTGCGGGTGACCAAGGTCGACCCGTGGTCCGTGATGAAGGTCAGCTTCCTGCTGTCGCTGGCCGTCGGCATCATCATCATCGTGGCCGCGGCCGTGCTGTGGATGACGCTGGACTCGCTCGGCGTCTTCGACTCGTTGACCAAGACCCTCAAGGACGTCACCGGCTCGGACAGCAGCGGCGGCCTCAACCTGATGGACTACGTCGGCTTCGGCAAGGTGATGACCTTCACCACGCTGATCGCCGTGGTCGACGTCGTCCTGCTGACCGCCCTGTCCACGCTCTCCGCGTTCATCTACAACGCGGCGGCCGGCTTCACCGGCGGCGTCGAGCTCACCCTGGCCGAGGAGGACTGATCCCGGCCGGATCCTGACCCCGGGTCAGTTCTCCGTCACAGGACGGAATGTACGGGCCCCACCGGCTGTTGCAGCCGGTGGGGCCCGTCGTCATTTCGGGTGACAGCCGGCCGCCCGCGGCGTGCCACCCGGAAACCGGGCGGCCGCGGTGGGCTTAGCTGGGTGCCGCCCGTCCCGCGCCCGGGAGTGCCGCAGGCCGCCCCCGGTCCGCCCGACCGGGTCAGCTGAGTTCCGCAGGACGACTGGACGGAGGCGCGCGGTGGCGAAGCTCGCAGGTCAACTGGTCGAGGCCCTGGAAGGGCTGTTGGGGGTCCCGGTACCGCTGCGGGTACAGGTCTGGGACGGCAGCGTCGCCGGGCCGCCGGGCGCGCCCACCCTGGTGCTGCGCAACCGCCGGGCGCTGCGCCGGCTGATCTGGCAGCCGGGCGAGCTGGGCCTGGCCCGGGCCTACGTCGCGGGGGACCTCGAACTCGCCCCCGGCACCGACCTGTACGAGACGCTCTCCGCCGTCGCCCTCTTCGCCGAGCGGCCGGACATCCGCGCCCGGGCCCTCGGGCCGCGCGACGCGCTCGGCGCCAGGGGCCGCCGGGTGCTCGCCGCCGCGCTGCGGGCCGGGGCGGTCGGCCTCGAGCCCGAACCGCCCCGCGAGGAGGTCCGCAGGGCCTCCGGGCGGCTGCACAGCCGCAGCCGGGACCGCGCGGCCATCAGCCACCACTACGACGTCGGGAACGACTTCTACCGGCTCGTGCTGGGCTCCTCGATGGTCTACTCGTGCGCCTACTGGACGCCGGAGGCGAAGAGCCTGGAGGCCGCCCAGGAGGCCAAGCTCGACCTCATCTGCCGCAAGCTCGGCCTGCGTCCCGGGATGCGCCTGCTGGACGTCGGCTGCGGCTGGGGTTCGCTGCTGCTGCACGCCGCGAAGCACTACGGGGTCACCGCGGTGGGCGTCTCCATCTCCCGGGAGCAGGTCGCGCTGGCCCGCGCCCGGGTCGAGGAGGCCGGGCTGTCCGACCGGGTCGAGGTCCGGCTCCAGGACTACCGGGAGATCGCCGACGGGCCCTTCGACGCGATCTCCAGCGTCGGGATGGCCGAGCACGTCGGCTCCGAGCAGTACCGGGTCTACGCCGAGGGCCTGTACCGGCTGCTGGTGCCCGGCGGCCGGCTGCTCAACCACCAGATCGCCCGCCGCCCCGACCTCCCCGGTGAGCAGCACCGCACCAGCCCCTTCATCGACCGCTACGTCTTCCCGGACGGCGAGCTCTCCCCGGTCGGTTCCACCGTGGCCCGGCTGGAGGAGGCCGGCTTCGAGGTCCGGGACGTCGAGTCGCTGCGCGAGCACTACGGGCTGACCCTGCGCGAGTGGGTGGCCAACCTGGAGGCGCACTGGACGGAGGCGGTCCGGCTGGTCGGCCGCGGCCGGGCCAGGGTCTGGCGGCTGTACATGGCGGCCTCCGCGCTGGCCTTCGAGCAGAACCGGATCGGGATCAACCAGGTGCTCGCCGTCCGCAGCACCGAGGAGGGCGCGGCGGGCCTCCCGCCGACCCGCGAGGAGTGGCTGCTGCGCCCCGCCACGGGTGCGGCGCGGCTGGTCGCGGGGGGCGCCGCCGCGGCCCCGGGCGATCCGGATTTGGGAGATCGGCGGTCGGTCCGCTAATCTTTCAGTGCGGCAAGGGCCTATAGCTCAGACGGTTAGAGCGCTTCCCTGATAAGGAAGAGGCCACAGGTTCAAGTCCTGTTAGGCCCACCACCGCGAAGGGCCCGGAGTGATCCACTCCGGGCCCTTCGACACGTCCCGAGATCGGACGGGGCCGCGGGCCGGCCGGAATCCGGTACGATCTCCTCTCGGTGAGGGCCTATAGCTCAGACGGTTAGAGCGCTTCCCTGATAAGGAAGAGGCCACAGGTTCAAGTCCTGTTAGGCCCACCTCCCCGAAGGGCCCGGAGTGATCCACTCCGGGCCCTTCGGCGTTTCCCGCCACGTTTCCCGCCAGGCCTCCCGCCACGCTTCCCGCCGTGTTTCCCTCCGCCGGGCCGGGGAGGGACGGTGGAGGGTTGGTGCCGCCGGGTGGCGATGTCGTGGGAGATGAGCCGTGGTGGCGGGGCCGGCCGGACCGCCCGCCAGGAGGTGCGCCGTCAATCCTGGGACCGGACCGCCGGGTTGGCCGTACCGGCGGCTGGTCACGATTGGGACACCGGTGTGTATCATCGGCCGCAAGGGCAGTCTGGCACCCGGCCGCCCTTTCGCGACGAAACGCAACTGGACTCGTCGGCCCGGTCAGTCCCGGCCGGATCCGGCTCTTGAGTCCACCAACGCAAGAAGGACGAGGTCCCGCGGTGAAGAAGCTTCTCCTGGTCGCCCTGGTCGCCCTCGGCGGCTTCTTTGTCTACCGTCAGGTCCAGGCGGACCGCGCCGAGCAGGACCTGTGGACCGAGGCCACCGACCCGGTCCCGGCCGGTCGCTGAGCCCCCGGCGATCTGACGATCGACGAACTCCGGAGGCGCCCGTCGGCGCCTCGCGGGCCGGCCGGCCCGGTCGACGCACCGGACCGGCCGACCCTCTGGAACGGCACTGCCGCAGGGGGACGGCGCTGGGAATCGCGCCGGAAACCGGTACGCTAGTGCCCGTTGGCACGCGCGCGGTGCCGTCGAGGGGCATTAGCTCAGTTGGTAGAGCGCTGCCTTTGCAAGGCAGATGTCAGGAGTTCGAGTCTCCTATGCTCCACAGTTCGCAGCAGTAGCCGATCGGCCGCCGACCAGGAATCCTGGTCGGCGGCCGATCGGCGTTTCCGGGGGTGCCGTGCGGTCAGCGCGGCTCCGGTCCGTCCTCGGCGGCGGTGCCGCCGTTCTCGGCGGACGGGGCGCCGTCCGTGGACTCGGCGGGGGCGTCCGGACCGGAGCCGTTCACCGGGGCGGAGGCGGCGTGCGCACCGGCCGGCCGGGGCTCCTGCGGGGCCGGGGGCTCGACCAGCCACTCCGGGTTGCTGTGCCGGCGCCACCACTGCCAGGCCACGATGCCGCCGCCGATCGCCAGCAGGCCGGCCACGGCGAGGCCGGTGGACAGCCGGTTGCAGTGCTGCTTCCTGGCGTTGCGGGCGGCCAGCTCGCTGATCTCGGCCGAGCTGACGTTGCCCTGGAGGGCGGTCAGCGCGGCCGCGCCGCGGGCCTGGGCCTCCTGGGCGACCGGGCCGACGGTCGCGCGGGCCTCCTCGACCGCCTGGGCGACCCTGGGGCCCACGGTGGCGCGGGCCTGGTCCGCGGCCCGGGCGGCGGACAGGCGGGCCGCCAGGGCGGCCTCCTGGGCCCGGTGGAGGGCCTTCAGGGTGTTCTGCTGGGCCTCCGGCGGCAGGCTGGCGAAGGCGTGGCCGAGCTGCGGGGCGAGGTGCCGCTCGTACTGGCTGCGGAGGCTGTGGGCGGCCAGCGCGGCCTTCGGCCCGAAGGCGTCCACGGCGGGGCCGAGGCGCTGCTTGGCGCTGTCCGCGAACTGTGCGGCGTTGTCCCGGGTCCTGGTGGCCGTCTCTCGGGCCGAATCCGAAAAGCTCACGAGTCTCTCCTCCTGGGTGGCGTCCTTTATGCACATATCCACCTGAATGCTGATCATGCATCCTGATTTGTCGGAAGGCACTCCGGATGGGCCGTACGCGGGGCCCCTGCGGGGCGGGCGGAGGGGGAGCGGGGACGGGGCGGCGTACCGGGGCAGGCGGAGGGCGCCGGGAGGCGGGCCCGGGGCGGGCGGCTGTGAAGGAGCCGGTCCGGGAGCCGGGGTGCGGCAGTAGGCTGGCGGTTTCGGAGGTCGTGTACGGGAAGGGGACTCCGCTGATGCTTCCGGACGAGCCGCGGTCGTCGGCCGATCGGTCCCCGGAGGCCGGGCCGCCCGGCTGCTACCGGCACCCGCAGACCCCCACCGGGGTCTCCTGCACCCGCTGCGAGCGGCCGATCTGCCCCCGCTGCATGGTGGCCGCCTCGGTGGGCTTCCAGTGCCCGGAGTGCGTCGGCGACGGCCGCGCCGGCTCGCGACAGGCGACCACCCGGTTCGGCGGGGCCCTGGTCGCCGACGGCGGGCTGGTCACCCGGGTGCTGATCGGGATCAACGTCGTGGTCTGGGTGCTGGCGGCCTACGTGCTCGCCCCGCGGCTGGGCCAGACCTGGTCGCTGTTCAGCGCCGGTCGGGACATCCTCGGCGGTCCGGCGGGCATCGCCGACGGCCCGGACCAGTGGTACCGGCTGCTGACCGCCGCCTTCCTCCACCTGGAGTGGTGGCACGTCGGGATGAACATGCTGGTGCTGTTCTGGCTCGGCCCGTCGCTGGAGGAGGCGCTCGGCCGGCTGCGCTTCCTGGCCCTCTACCTGGTCTCCGCCCTGGGCGGCAGCACCTTCGCCTTCCTGGTGGCCGGCGACTGGATGAACTCGGTGGGCGCCTCGGGAGCGGTCTTCGGGCTGATCGGCGCCACGATCGTGCTCCAGCTGCGGAACCGGGGCCCGCTCGGCCCGGCGATGGCGTTCCTGGTCTTCAACCTGATCGTCACCTTCTCCCGCCCCGGCATCGACTGGCGGGCGCACGTCGGCGGCCTGGTGCTCGGCTCGCTGACCGCGGCCGGTCTGATGTACGCCCCGCGCGAGCGCCGCGGCCCGGTCCAGGCGCTGGCGGTGGCGGGCGCGGTGGCGGTCGAGGCGGGGATGCTGCTCGTCGGGATGGCCCTGTACGGGGCCTGACGGGGCCCGACCTCTCGGACGTTTGTCCACAGCGGGTGCGGGGTTGTGCACAGGCTGTGCGACCGCCCGGTTGTGGACTGCTGTTCTACGCGCGTCCTGCTGTGCGGTTCTCCCGCTCCCCGGAGTCGTGCACAGCTGTGGACATGCCCTGCCGGGGAAGGTTATCCACAGGCCGGGGAGACTTTTCCCCAGTGTGGATAACCATGTGGATAAGCGTGAAGTCGGATGGTGGGGATAACCGGCCGGGTTCCCGCCCGGCTCCGGGCACGCCTGACCGCCGCCCCGGGACGAGCGATCCGGAGCGGCGGAAAACGGCTCGGAACCGAGCCTCAGGACGGGCGGGCCGTCACTTCCACTGGGTGGAGACGCCGAACCCGGCGGCGATGAAGCCGAAGCCGACCAGGATGTTCCAGTTGCGCCAGCCCTCGACGGGGTAGGTGCCGCTGGTCACGTAATAGGTGACGATCCACACCAGGCCGATCAGGAACAGTGCCAGCATCAGCGGGGCGACCCAACCACGGCCCGAGCTGATCTTCACCGCGGCCGTGGTCGGCGGGGTGTAGTCGGGCTTCTTGCGGAGTCGAGACTTCGGCACGAGGAGCTCTCCTGTCGATGCGCTGTGAGACCGCGCGGGGTGCAACGGGTGGAATCGGCCGGGTCGGCCGTGGAGAACGTCCTGGGGACCGCTCCGCCACCTGCCACCGGCGTCCGTTAGCGTAGTGGCTCTGCGGGTCTTGAGGAGATAAGGGTACGGTGACTAATTTGTCGATTCCCCCCGAGCCGGCCCGTACCCGCCGCTCCGGCACCCGAATTGTCGGCCGTGCCCTGACCTGCGCCGTCTTCGCGCTCGCCGGTCTGCTCTTCTACATCAGCGCGCAGACCGCCCGCGGCACCGACCTGCGGACCGACAACTCGCTGCTCAGCCTCGGCGACGTGGTCCGCCAGCGCAGCGCGCAGAACCAGCAGGCGCAGTCCCAGCTCGCCGACCTCCAGGACCGCGCCCGGCAGCTCACCGAGCAGCAGGGCCGCGACCCCGCCGACGCCGTCCGGCTGGACGGCCTGCGCTCCGGCGCCGCGCTGGAGCCGCTCCAGGGCGGCGGACTGACCGTCACCCTCAACGACGCCCCGCCGAACGCCACCGCGCGCATCCCCGGGGTGCCCGAGCCCGGCGTCAACGACCTGGTCATCCACCAGCAGGACATCCAGGCCGTGGTCAACGCGCTGTGGCGGGGCGGCGCCGAGGGCGTGCAGGTGATGGACCAGCGGCTGATCTCCACCAGCGCCGTCCGCTGCGTCGGCAACACCCTGCTGCTCCAGGGCCGGGTCTACTCCCCGCCGTACGTGGTCAAGGCGGTCGGGCGGACCGACGCCCTGCGCTCGGCCGTCGAGGCGGACCCGACGATCCGCAACTACCTCCAGTACGTCCAGGCGTACGGGCTGGGCTGGAAGGTCCAGGAGAGCGGCGAGCTGACCCTGCCCGGCTACTCCGGCACCACCGAACTGCGGTCGGCGGGCGGGCAGCAGTAGCGGACCCGCCCCGCGGCCGTGGACGGCGGGTCTACTCTTTAACCCAGTCCGCTACGTCGAGGGAGCACCATGTACGGCTGGATCTGGCGTCACCTCCCGGGGAACACCCTGGTCCGGTCCGTGATCTCGCTGCTCCTCGTCCTGGGGATCGTCTACCTCCTCTTCACCTACGTCTTCCCGTGGGCGGAACCGCTGCTCCCCTTCGGCGACGTCACAGTGGACGGCGGCGACGGCTCCGCGACCGGCTGAGCCGGCGGGCCCGGCACTCCCTTCCAGCACCGCACCCCACGGAGACCACGCGCGCATGACGACCCGGCCGACGACCCCGCCCCGCATCCTGGTGGTGGACAACTACGACAGCTTCGTCTTCAACCTGGTCCAGTACCTGTACCAGCTCGGCGCCACCTGCGAGGTGGTGCGCAACGACGAGGTGACCGTCGAGCACGCCGTCCGCCGCTCAGGCGAGGAGGGCTTCGACGGGGTGCTGCTCTCCCCCGGGCCCGGCGCCCCGGAGGAGGCCGGGGTCTGCATCGAGATGGTGCACCACTGCGCGCGGATCGGGCTGCCGGTGTTCGGCGTCTGTCTGGGCCTCCAGTCGATCGCGGCCGCGTACGGCGCGGTGGTCGGCCGGGCGCCCGAGCTGCTGCACGGCAAGACCTCGCCGGTCGAGCACGAGGACGGCGGGGTCTTCGAGGGCCTGCCCTCGCCGCTGACCGCGACCCGCTACCACTCGCTCGCGGTCGAACCGGCCACCGTACCGGCCGAGCTGGTGGTCACCGCGCGCACCGGGAGCGGCGTGATCATGGGCCTGAGGCACCGTGAACTGCCGGTCGAGGGCGTGCAGTTCCACCCCGAGTCGGTGCTCACCGAGGGCGGGCACCGGATGCTCGCCAACTGGCTCGCGGAGTGCGGCTTCCCGCAGGCGGTCGACCGGTCGGCCGGGCTCGCCCCGGTGATCGGCCGGGGCTGACCGGCGTGACCGCGCTGCGTCCGGAGGGGCGCTTCCAGCCGGAGGCGGGCCCGTACGGCACCGTGCAGCAGTACGGCGGGCCCGGGTACCAGGGCCCGGACGAGGGCACCGGGGGAGCGCCGTACCGGCAGGGGTACCCGGCGCAGACCGTGCCCGAGGACGCCTGGGGCGTGTACGAGCAGGCCCAGGAGCCCATCGTGGACGGGCCCGAGTACCCCTGGCTGCCCGACCAGACCCTCCAGCTGCGGCTGCCCCCGGACCTCGGCGGGCCGGCCGCCGAACCGGTCCCGACCGGCGGCCGGGCCGAGCGCCGCCGCGCCGCCCAGGGCCGCACCTCGCTGCGCTCCGGCAGCGGCCGGCGCCGGGCGGGCGGCCGGGCCGCCGGTCGGGTGCGCCCCAAGGAGTCCCTGCTGGTGGTGGCTGCCCGGGGCGTCGGCGAACTGTGCATCTCGCTCGGCGTGGTGATGCTGCTCTTCGTCGCGTACCAGCTCTGGTGGACCAACGTGCAGGCCGACGCGGCCGCCGACGGGGCCCGCAACCAGCTGGAGCAGCAGTTCGACGCGGTCGCGCCGCCCGTCCAGCCGGGGCAGCCCGGGCCGCCGGCCCCGGACCCGAACAAGCCCGAGGTGTTCGAGCCCAACAAGGGCTTCGCCATCGTCTACCTGCCCAAGCTGGGGCTGAAGTTCCCGATCGCGGAGGGCACCTCCAAGTCGGCGGTGCTCGACAAGGGCCTGGTCGGCCACTACGCCGGCACCGGGATGCCGGGCGACAAGGCGGGCAACTTCGCGCTGGCCGCCCACCGCAACACCCACGGCGAGCCGTTCCGGTACATCAACCAGCTCGGCAAGGGCGACAAGATCGTGGTGGAGACCGCCGCCGGCTACTACACCTACGAGGTCACCGGGGGCATCCCGGAGACCTCGCCCAACAACGTGGGCGTGATCAAGCCGGTGCCGAACGGCGCCGGGTACGCCGGTCCCGGCCGCTACATCACGCTGACGACCTGTACCCCGGAGTTCACCTCCAAGTTCCGTCTCATCGTCTTTGGCAAGATGATCGAGGAACGGCCGCGTGCCCAGGGCAAGCCGGCCGCGATCACGGGCGGGTAGCCGCCCGGCCCGGAGGGGGAGCAGGCAGATGCAGGACGAGACCGCGCAGTCGGCCGAACCGGCGCGGGAGGCCGTTCCCCCGCCCGAGCCGCGGGCCGGGCGGGGCCGGGGCAGGGCGCTGGCCGCGCTCGGGGTCTTCGGCGAGCTGCTGATCACCCTGGGCCTGGTGCTCGGCCTGTTCGTGGCCTACTCGCTGTGGTGGACCAACGTGCAGGCGGACCGCTCGGCCTCGGCCGCCGCCGACCGGCTGCGCAGCAGCTGGGCCGCCGGCCCGGCCCCCGGCTCCCCGGCCGTACCCGGCGCCGCTCCGGCCCCCGGCGCGTCCGGCGCCCCCGGTGCTCCCGGCACCGCAACCGCCGGTGCGTCCGGTGCCTCCGGCGCCGCGCCCGCGCCGGGGCAGTTCGCGGTCGGCGACGACGTGGGCTTCCTGCACGTCCCGGCGATGGGCCGGAACAACCAGGTGCTGATCCGGATGGGCACCTCCACCGAGGTGCTGGACGACGGCGTGGCGGGCGTCTACGAGCAGCCGTACCGGGCCGCCATGCCCTGGGACCAGGAGGGCAACTTCGCGCTGGCCGCCCACCGGGACGGCCACGGCGCCAAGTTCCACGACCTGGACGCCGTCCACAAGGGCGACGCGGTCGTGGTCGAGACCAAGGACAAGTGGTACGTCTACAAGGTGGACAGCACCCTGGCGGAGACGTCCAAGTACGACACCGGCATCGTCGCGCCCGTCCCGGCCCGCTCCGGCTACGCCGGCCCGGGCCGCTACATCACCCTGACCACCTGCACGCCGGTGTACACCTCGCGCTACCGGATGGCCGTCTGGGGGAGCCTGGTGCGGGTGGACGACATGGACGCCAGGCGCACCCCGCCGCCGGAGCTGCGGAACTCCTGACTCCCGGAGCCGCCGTACGGCTCTCCCGAGGGGCCGGGTACGGAAATGCCCGAGGGCCCGCCGCTGGTGTCGTGGCGGGCCCTCGGGCGTGCTCCGGACCGCTTCTCCTCCGGCTCAGTCGAACCAGGGGAATATCGGAGGCTTAGTGGTCCCCTTTGGGGGGCGTGGTGGTGGGGTCGCCCCCTTTGGTCGGCTCGGCCGCCTTGGTGTAGAGCTGGATCTGGGTGTTCGGGTCGACCAGGGTGCCGGCCGGCGGGTTGCTCTGCTGGACCGTCGCGTTCGGGTCCGGCGGACCGCTGGCCACGGTGTAGCCCAGGCCGAGCTTCGACAGCTGGGTGATGGCGTCCGACAGCTTGACGTTCGCCAGCGGCGGGACCTGGACCTTGTCCGGCGCCTTGTAGACGGTCAGCGTGATCTTGGTGTTGGCCGGGGCCTTGGTGTTGGCCGGGACCGACTGCGCGGAGACCGTGTTGACCTTGCTCGGGTCGGGCGCCGGCACGGTCTTCGAGGCGTCCACCTGGAAGCCGAGGCCCTGGAGGGTGGCCTGCGCGTCCTCCTTCTGGGAGCCGACCACGTTCGGGACGTTCACCTTGGCCTTGCCCTGCGACACGGTCAGCTTGATCGGCGTGCTCGGGTCGACGGCCGCGTTGGCCGCCGGGTCCTGGCCGGTGACGGTGTCCTGCGGGGCGTTGTCGTCGTCCTTGTACTCGGTGGTGACGTTGGCGAAGCCGGCGTCCGCGAGCAGCTTGACGGCCTGGTCCTTGGGCTTGCCGGTCACGCCGGGGAGCGGCGCCTTGGCCGGGCCCGAGGAGACCTGCACCGTGATGGTGGCGGTCTCGGCGACCTGGAGGCCCGCCGCCGGGTTCTGGGTGCAGACCTGGTCCTTCTTGACGTTGGCGTCCGGGCAGGCGACCTTCTCGCCCTCGGCCACCACGAGCTTCGAACCGGCCGCGGCGGCGGCCGTCTTGGCCTCGGCCAGGGTCTTGCCGACCAGGTTCGGTGCGGTGACCTTCACGGGGTCCTTGCCGCCCTTGTCGCCGAACATCGCCTGGGCGACGAAGAAGGTGCCCACCAGGACCAGCACGGCGGCCACCGCCAGCACGATCCAGGAGGTGTTGCTCTTCTTCGGCTGGTCGTCGCCCCGTCGGCCGCCGCCGCGGCCGTAGCCGTCGTCGTAGCCGTCGTTGCCGCCGCCCGCGGCGCCGGCGTAGCCCTGGCCGTAGCCGTCTTCCTGGTAGCCGCCCTGCTGCCCGTAGCCGGGCTGCCCGGAGGCCTGCGGCAGGACGGTGGTCGGGCCCCCGCCGGGCTGCTGCGGCAGCACGTTGGTCTGGCCGTACGGGTCGTGCGGCTGCGGGTAGCCGTTCTGGTCGTAGCCGTAGCCGGCCGCGCCCATGCCGTACGCGGCCTGCTGGGCGGCGGCCACCGGCAGGCCGTCGAGGAAGCGCTCGATGTCGTCGCGCATCTCGTCGGCGCTCTGGTAGCGGTAGTCGCGCTCCTTGGCGAGGGCCTTCAGCACGATGGCGTCGATCTCGGGGCGCACCTCGGGGTCGAAGACCGACGGCGGCTGCGGCTCCTCCCGGACGTGCTGGTAGGCCACCGCGACCGGCGAGTCGCCGACGAACGGCGGGCGGACGGTCAGCAGCTCGTAGAGCAGGCAGCCGGTGGAGTAGAGGTCGGAGCGGGCGTCGACCTGCTCGCCCTTGGCCTGCTCGGGGGAGAGGTACTGGGCGGTGCCGATGACGGCCGAGGTCTGCGTCATGGTCATCCCGGCGTCACCCATCGCACGGGCGATGCCGAAGTCCATGACCTTGACGTTGCCCTGCCGGGTCAGCATCACGTTGGCCGGCTTGATGTCGCGGTGCACGATGCCGGCCCGGTGCGAGTACTCCAGGGCCTGGAGGATGCCGATGGTCATCTCCAGCGCGCGCTCGGGCAGCAGCCGGCGGCCGGAGTGCAGCAGCTCGCGCAGCGTGGACCCCTCGACGTACTCCATCACGATGTACGGGATGGAGATGCCGTCGATGTAGTCCTCGCCGGTGTCGTACACGGCGACGATCGCGGGGTGGTTCAGGGACGCCGCCGACTGTGCCTCGCGGCGGAAGCGGGCCTGGAACGACGGATCCCGGGCCATGTCGGCCCGGAGCGTCTTCACTGCGACGGAGCGGCCGAGTCGGGTGTCATGGGCGAGGTACACCTCGGCCATGCCGCCGCGTCCGAGGACGCCGCCGAGCTCGTACCTGCCGCCGAGGCGACGAGGCTCTTCCATAGATCCGACCCTCTCCCTCACCCGCCGGTGAGGTTGTGACGTAGGTGTCCCCGCACGCTCTGGGTGACGCCGCGCGGTCCGCGACCGGTTCTCCGGCCGGGCCGTGCGGTGCCTCGCGGGCGGCAACGGGCACACCCGCTGCTGGCGGATACGCTACCGGTCGTACCGCATCGGACCTGAGTCAGCCGTCGGCCGATATCAGACCGGTATCCGGACGGGGCTGTCGTTCGTGACATTCCCCTCACCCCGGATCGCGCTCCTACTTGCCGAGTGCGGCCTGCATCACCGCCTTGGCGATCGGGGCCGCGAGCCGGCCGCCGCTGATGCCGTCGCGGTTCTGGGAACCGTCCTCGACCACCACGGCGACCGCGACCGACTGGCCGTCCGAGGTCTTGGCCCAGGACGTGAACCACGCGAACGGCAGTCCGGCGTTGTCCTCGCCGTGCTGCGCGGTGCCGGTCTTGCCGCCGACCTGGAGGCCGGGGATCTGGGCGTTCTTGCCGGTGCCGTTCTCGACCACCGAGACCATCAGGTCCTGCATCTTCTGCGCGGTGGCCGGGCTCATCGGCTGGGAGAACTGCTTCTCGGTGTGCTTGGAGATGGTGGTGAGCGAGGCCGAGCGCTCCTGGTCCACCAGGTACGGCTGCATCAGGCTGCCGTTGTTGGCGATCGCGGCGGAGACCATGGCCATCTGGAGCGGGGTGGCGCGGGTGTCGTGCTGGCCGATCGAGTCCTGGGCGGTGCCGTCCAGGCTGGGACTGTCCGGGAAGACGCTCTTCTCGGACCGGATCGGGGTGTCGATCGTGCTGTTGAAGCCGAACTTCTCGGCCTGCGCGCGCATCCGCTCCTTGCCCAGGTCCGCGCCCATCTTGGCGAAGACCGTGTTGCAGGACTGGTCCATCCCGGACTTGACGGTGGCGTTCTCGCAGCGCTCGTTGGGGCTCTCGTTCTTCAGCTGGGTGGTGGTGTACGGCAGGATGTACGGCTCCGGCGTGTCCGTGGCGTCGTCGATGCCCTGGTACCGGCCGTTCTCGAACGCCGCGGTCGCGGTGACCAGCTTGAAGGTCGAGCCGGGCGGATAGGTCTCCTTCAGCGCCCGGTTGAGCATCGGCTTGTTCGGGTCCGCGTTGAGGTCCGTCCAGGCCTTGGTGTCGGCGTCGTCGCCGCCGGCGAAGGTGCCCGGGTCGTAGGAGGGCGTGGAGACCAGCGCCAGGATCGCGCCGGTCTTCGGGTCGAGGGCGACCACCGCGCCCTTCTTGTTCCCCATGGCGTCGAACGCGGCCTTCTGGACCTTGGCGTTGATGGTGGTGACGACGTCGCCGCCGCGCTTCTGCTCGCCGGTCAGCATGTCCAGGGTGTTGCGGAAGAACAGCCGGTCGTCGGTGCCGGAGAGGATGCCGTCCTCCAGGTTCTCCAGCTGGTTGGAGCCGTAGGCCTGGGAGGAGTAGCCGGTCACCGGGGCGTACATCGGGCCGTCGACCCAGGCCCGCTTGTACTTGTAGCGCAGGCCGTTGACGTAGTCGGACTTCGTGACCGGCTGGCCGCTGACGATGATGTTGCCGCGCGGGTGGGCGTACCGGTCGTACAGCTGGCGCTTGTTGTTCTTGTTGGTCGCCCAGGACTCGGCCTGGACGCCCTGCACCCAGTTGGTGCGCACCATCAGGGCCAGGATCAGGACGAGGCAGAAGATCGAGACCCGGCGGATCGGCTTGTTCATCGGGCGGGTCCTCCCTGGCCCTCGGTGGCCGGGGCCGGTTCGGCCCCGGGGCGGCGGGCGCTGTCGCTGATCTTCAGCAGGATCGCGACCAGCGCCCAGTTGGCGACCACGGACGAACCGCCCTGCGCGAGGAACGGCATGGTCATACCGGTGAGCGGGATCAGCCCGGTGACACCGCCGGCCACGACGAACACCTGGATCGCCATCGCCGAGGAGAGGCCGACGGCGAACAGCTTGCCGAACGGGTCGCGGGCGGCGAGCGCGGTGCGTAGACCGCGCTGGACCAGCAGCGCGTACAGCAGGAAGATCGCCATCAGGCCGGTCAGCCCGAGCTCCTCGCCGAAGGAGCCCAGGATGAAGTCGCTCTTGGCGGCGAACGCGATCAGCCAGGAGCGGCCCTGGCCGAGGCCGGAGCCGGTGACCCCGCCGGAGCCGAGCGCCATCAGCGACTGGCCGATCTGCTCGGTGGCGCCCTTCGGCGGGTGCGGGTCGAAGGCGGCCATCGGGTCGAGCCAGGCGTTGATGCGGACCTTCACGTGGCTGGCGGTCGACGCGACCGCGACCGCGCCGCCGACCGACATCAGCAGGCCGAACAGGATCCAGCTGGTCCGCTCGGTGGCGACGTAGAGCATCACCACGAACAGGCCGAAGAACAGGAAGGACGTGCCCAGGTCGTTCTCGAAGATCAGGATCAGCAGGCTGAGCAGCCAGATCACGATGATCGGGCCGAGGTCGCGGCCGCGCGGCAGGTACAGGCCCATGAACCGGCGGCTGGCCAGTGCCAGGGCGTCCCGCTTGACCATCAGGTAGCCCGCGAAGAACACGGTCAGGATGATCTTGGCGAACTCGCCGGGCTGGATGGAGAAGCTGCCCAGCCGGATCCAGATCTTGGCGCCGAAGTCCTCCGCCCGGGACGGGAAGAAGGCCGGCGCGGCGAGCAGCACCAGGGCCACCACCATCGAGATGTAGGTGTAGCGCTGGAGCACCCGGTGGTCCTTCAGCAGCACCATCACCGCGATGAAGCCGGCGATCCCGAGGCCCGACCACATCAGCTGGTTCTCGGCCGCCGGGTAGTTGCCCCTGAGCAGCTTGCCCGCCTTGTCGAGCCGCCAGATCATCACCACCCCGAGCCCGTTGAGCAGGGTGGCGATCGGCAGCATCAGCGGGTCCGCGTACGGCGCGAAGCGGCGCACCAGCAGGTGCGCGACCACCGCCAGGGCGCCCATGCCGAGCCCGTAGCCGAGCATGCCGACGGGCAGCTTGCCGTCCATCGCGAGGCCGACGTTGGCGTACGCGAGGACCGGCAGCAGCACCGCGAAGACCAGCATGGCCAGCTCGGTGTTGCGTCGGTTGGGCGCCTCCTGGGGGGAGATCGTGGTGTTGCCCCGCCGACGGGGGACGGCGGCTCGGACGGCCGCCGCCCGGCGCCGGCCGGGCCGGGTGGACTCTTCGCTCAGGTCGTAGCTGCTCACGTGGTGACCGCTCCCTGACGGCCGGCAAGCCCGCTCGGGGCGGGCCCATGGCTGATCACGGACGTCACTGCTTCGGGCAGGAGTTGGCCCGGCTGAGTTCCTCTTCGGACAGCGGGGCCTGGTCGCCCTGCGCGCCGGCCGCCGGAGGAGTGGCGTTCGGCGCCGGGGCGGGTGCCACCGGGGCGGTCGGCGTCGGCGTGGCCGCGGGTGCGGTGGTCGGCGCCGCCGCGGCCGGGCCGCGGTTCTTCTCGGTCGGGGTGGGCGTGGCGGCCAGGTACACGGCCTGCGCCGCCGGGGTGGCCGGAGTGCCCGGGGCGGCCGGGGTGGCCGCCTTCGCGGCCCGCTGGCAGAGCTGGACCCAGCCGTCGAGTTCGTTGACCGTCGACTGGGCGTCCTTCATGCTGCCGACCGAGATGGTCTTCCGCACGTGGGCCTGCTGGTCCTCGGGCAGCCACTTCAGCTGGATCCGGCTGTACGAGGAGTGCACCGAGGACAGGCTCAGACCGGCCAGGTTCTGGTTGATGCCCTGGTAGATCGCGACGTGGTCGTCCTGGGTGCCGACGTAGTACTGGTCCTGGGTCCACCGGTAGCCGAACCAGCCGGCGCCGCCGAGCAGCCCGAGCGTGACCAGGACGGCCAGCGAGACCGTCAGGCCCTTGCGCCCGCGCTTGGCGGGGCGCTCCCCGTCGGGCGCCTCGGTGCCGTACACCGAGGGCTCGCCGGAGCCGTAGCCGTACTCGCCCTCGTAGCCTTCGGCGGGGCCGAAGCCGCCCTGGGCGGCGTCGTAGCCCTCCTCGTAGCCCTCGGCCGGGCCGAAGGCGCCCTGCGGGCCGCGGCCGAGGCCGGCGGCGCGGCCGGCCGGGGTGTCCGCGATCGAGCGGTCGGCAGCGGCCGAGGACGGCGGCGCGTCGGCGACCGCGCCGACCACCACCGGGACGTCGTTGAACTGGCCGCTCATGGTGTCCGTGGCGCCGACGTCGATGACGTCCGCCACGATGCAGGTGATGTTGTCCGGACCGCCGCCGCGCAGGGCGAGCTGGATCAGCTCCTGCACGGTCTGCTCGGGCGAGTAGTAGCTGCCGAGGGTGTCCTGGAGGGTCTGGTGGCTGACCGGGCCGGAGAGGCCGTCGGAGCAGATCAGGTAGCGGTCGCCGGCCCGGACCTCGCGGATCGACAGGTCGGGCTCGACCTGGCCGCGGCCGTCCAGCGCCCGCATCAGCAGCGAGCGCTGCGGGTGGGTCTCGGCCTCCTCGGGCGTGATCCGGCCCTCGTCGACCAGGCGCTGCACCCAGGTGTGGTCCTGGGTGATCTGCACCAGGGACCCGTCGCGCAGCAGGTAGGCGCGGGAGTCGCCGACGTGCACCAGGCCCATCCGCTGGCCCGTCCACAGCATGGCGGTCAGGGTGCAGCCCATGCCCTCCAGCTGCGGGTCCTCCTCGACCATCTGCCGGAGCCGGTCGTTGGCGCCCTGGACGGCGTCGCCCAGCAGGGTCAGCAGGTCGGCGCCCGGCACGTCCTCGTCCAGCCGGACGATCGAGCCGAGCACCTCGGAGGAAGCGACCTCGCCGGCCGCGGCGCCGCCCATGCCGTCGGCCACGGCCAGCAGCCGCGGCCCGGCGTAGCCGGAGTCCTCGTTCCCCTCCCGGATCAGTCCCTTGTGGGAGCCGGCGGCGAAGCGCAGCACCAGGGTCATGCGACCTGTGCCCCCCTCTGGGTCATGGACGGGATGCTGTCCCTCATGCGCTACTACTTCCGCAGTTCGATGACGGTCCTGCCGATACGGATCGGCGTACCCGGCTGGAGCGGGGTGGGCGCGGTCAGGCGCTGCCGGTCCAGATAGGTGCCGTTGGTGGAGCCTAGATCCTCGACCGTCCACTGCCCAGTCTGATCCGGATAGATCCTGGCATGCCGGGAGGACGCGTAGTCGTCGTCCAGCACGATGGTGGAGTCGTGCGCGCGGCCGAGCGTGATGGTCTGGCCCTGGAGCGCCACCGTGGTGCCGGCCAGCGAGCCCTGCACCACGACGAGCTGGGTCGGACCGCCGCGACGGCGCCCGCCGCCGCCCTGGGTCTGGCCCGCGGCGGGGGCGGCCTGCGGCGGTGCCGCGGCGCGTGCGGCGGTCGCGGTGGCCGCGCCGCCGCCCGTCGCGGCGCCGGCGCCACGACGGGAGGACCGCGGGTTCACCTTGGTGCCGAACAGGTCGCTGCGGATCACCTGGATCGCGACGATGACGAACAGCCACAACACGGCCAGGAAGCCCAGCCGCATGACCGTGAGGGTCAGTTCTGACATGACCGTCCCGCCAGTCGGTGAGCGAGGCGCGCGAACAATTCGGACACTACCCTTCGACCTGCCGGTAGACGATGGTGGTGGAGCCCACGACGATTCGCGAGCCGTCGCGGAGCGTAGCGCGCTGGGTGTGCTGTCCGTCCACCACGATGCCGTTGGTGGACCCCAGGTCGAGCACCATCGAAGGGGTGCCGGGCCGGATCTCGGCGTGCTTGCGGGAGACCCCGGGGTCGTCGATCCGCACGTCCGCCTCGGTCGACCGGCCGAGCACGCAGGCCGAGCCGGTGATCTGGTGCCGGGCGCCGTTCACCTCGACCCAGCGGCGCATCCCGGCGCCGCCGTGGCCCGCGCCGGGGAAGGCGCGGACGTTGCCGCCGGCGGGCGCGGGCTGGCCGGTGGGCATCGCGGGGGGCGCGGCGGGCGGCGGGGGCGCGTTGTACTGGCCGGCGCCGGGCTGCTGCCACGGTGCGCCGGGAGCCGGAGCGGCCGGCGGCCGGTCGTAGCCGGGCTGCTGCGGCGCGTACTGCTGCTGCTGGGGCTCCTCGGCGGCGAGGGTGCGGCTGCGCACCCGGTACAGCCCGGTGTCCAGGTCGTCGGCCTTCTCCAGGTTCACCTGGAGCGGACCCATGAAGGTGTACCGCTGGGCCTCCGCGTACTCGCGGACCATGCCGGCCAGCTCGGTGCCCAGCTGCCCGGAGTAGGGGCTGAGCCGCTCGTGGTCGTGCGGGCTCAGCTCGACGATGAAGTCGTTCGGCACGACGGTGCGGTCGCGGTTCCAGATGCTCGCGTTGTTGTCGCACTCGCGCTGCAGCGCTCCGGCGATCTCCACGGGCTGGACCTCGGACTTGAACACCTTGGCGAAGGTGCCGTTGACGAGACCCTCGAGCCGCTGCTCGAACTTCTTCAGCACTCCCATGGGGCACCCCCTTCCAGGGTTCGTTCGCCTGCCTGCCGGCCGGATCCCGCCCGGGACCCGGTCGCGCCTCCTACTTGCGGTACTTCCGTACTGATCGTATCCACGCCGGGCCCTTCCGTACGGTTCCCGGACCGTGTGGTGCCCGGGGGTGGGCTCGGACACACAGGGTGACGCATTTCGGGTACGGCACGCCAGGTGTGCCCGTCGGAGCGCCCTTCCGACAGTCGTACGGGTGTTCGTCGGGCATCGGTTCGGATGCCCGCGGCCTCCCCGGACAACGGATTCGGAGCAGCCCCCCAGGTCGTGCTAATGTTTTCCACGTCGGAAGGGCCGCCCGGAAGGGAAGCCGGACCAAGGAAGTGCGAAGTACCGATGGTACCGAGCAGTTCGGAGGATCGGTCGGCAACGAGGACAACACCCATGCGCGGGTGGCGGAATAGGCAGACGCGCTGGATTCAGGTTCCAGTGCCCGAAAGGGCGTGGGGGTTCAACTCCCCCCTCGCGCACAGCGAAGCCCCGCAGATCTACGGATCTGCGGGGCTTTCTCGTTGTCCGCTGCCGGTGGGCGCGGAGGCGGCCCGACGGCCGGGTCACCGCAGGGCAGCCGGGTCAGCCGGATCGCCCGGGCCGGCCGCGGTCGGCCGGGAGTTCGGCGCGGACCTCGAAGCCGCCGTCCGGGGTCGGTCCGGCGGTGAGGGTGCCGCCCAGCAGCTGGGCGCGCTCGCGCAGGCCGACCAGGCCGTGGCCGCCGCCCGGCAGGATCTCGGCCGGGTGCACCGGCGGGGCGTCGTTGCGGACCTCGACCCGCAGCCGGCGGCCCTTCGCCCGGACCCGCACGTGCACCGTCGCCTCCGGGGCGTACTTGGTGATGTTGGTGAGCGCCTCCTGGACGGTGCGGTAGGCGGCCCGTTCGACCGCCTCCGGCCACGGGCGGTCGCCGGGGACCAGCTCGGTGTCGGCGGCCAGCCCGCTCTCCTCGATCAGCCGGGGCAGGTCGGCCAGCCGGGGCTGGGGGGCGAGCGGGGCGTCCGGCAGTCCGCCGGTGCCGCGCAGCACCCCGACCATCTGGCGCAGCTCGTCCAGGGTCCGTACGGACAGTTCGCGGATGGTCCGGGCGGCGGTCACCGCGGCCGGGTCGGGGCTGCTCACCTGGAGCGCGCCGGCCTGGATGCTGATCAGGCTGACCTGGTGCGAGACCACGTCGTGCATCTCCCGGGCCAGCCGGCCGCGCTCGCTGATCAGCACGCGCTCGGCCAGCAGCCGGCTCTCCCGCTCCTGACCGCGGGTCAGCTGGTCCAGTCGGGCGGCCAGCTCCCGCCGGGTGCGGGCGAGCAGACCGGTGGCGGCCGGGCCGGCCGCCAGCATCACGGCCTGGATGGCGTCCAGCGCGGTGGCGCGGCTGAGGTCGAGGACGTCCGGGGGCAGCGGCCAGTGGAAGAACTCGACCAGGGCGAACAGGATGCCGCAGGGGACCACGATCCGGGGCCGGGGGCGCTCGGCGGCCACCGAGTAGACGGCCGTTATCGGGGCCAGCCAGATCTCGTCCACCCAGCTGCCCGGCATGGTGAGCAGCAGGACCGCCACCGGGAAGCGGCGGCGCCAGAACAGCGCGACGGCGGCCAGCGTGGACAGCGCCACCTGCCACCAGGCGGCCTCCCGGGCCACCAGGGCGGCGTCCAGCAGGGAGTAGAGGACGGGCAGCAGCAGCATCAGCCAGGGGGCGGTGCACCAGGGCGGCAGCCGTCTGGACGGCAGTTGGTCGGCGGTCGTCATGCCCCGTCGCCGGGCTTGGGCCGGACCAGACCGGCCCGGTGGGCCAGCACGGCGGCCTGGACCCGGTTGGCGGCACCGAGCTTGCCGAGGATCGCGCTGATGTGGTCCTTGACCGTGCCGGTGCCGAGGAAGAGCCGGTCGGCGATCTCGGCGTTGGACAGGCCCTCGCCGAGCAGCGAGAGCACGTCGAGCTCGCGGCCGGTGAGGGTGCGGGCCAGCGCGGTGGCCTCGGCGTCCGGGCCGCCGCCGTCCACGTAGCCGCCGATCACGGTGCGGGTGACGGTCGGGGAGAGGATGTTGCCGCCGGCCGCGAGCACCCGGACGGCGTGCACCAGCTGCTCGGGGGCGGTGTCCTTGAGCAGGAAGCCGGCCGCGCCGGCCCGCAGCGCGGTGCCGATGTACTCGTCGGTGTCGAAGGTGGTGAGCATCGCCACGGCGGGCGGGTCGGGCAGGGCGCGCAGGCGGCGCAGCACCGAGATGCCGTCGAGGTCGGGCATCCGGATGTCGAGCAGCACCACGTGCGGGCGCAGCCGCTGGACGTGCTCCTCGGCCTGACCGCCGGAGCAGTCGCCGACCACCTCCAGGTCGGTGGCGGAGCCGACGATCAGGCCCAGGCCGGAGCGGACCAGGATCTCGTCGTCGACGATCAGCACGCGGGTGGTGGTGATGGTGGCTCCTCGGTTCGGGCGGCCGGGTCGGGGCGGTCCGCGCGGGTCGTTTCGAGAGTAGGGCCTGCCGCTCGGGTCCGGTCGGATCAGGACGCGGCGTCGGGGGCGCCCACCCCCGCCGTTCGGCGGGGGTGGGAATCCGCTACCCGGTTCACGCGATTCTCAGGTTCGGTGGTGAAACATGGAGTTGGCTGACCCTTTTCCGGCCGCTTCTCCACCTCGGGCGGTCGGCCCGGGTGAGGTCGCCGGCCAGGCCGTCGGGCCCGAGCGGGCGCCCTGCGGCGGGCCGTTCGCGGATGCGCCCCACCATCTGATCGTTTGGAATTGAGCTGTGTCGTCCACTGTGAAGTCGGAGCCGTCCGCCACGTCCCCCGGCCCCCGGCTCGGTGGCGCGCTCGACCGCTGGCGCCCGAGGGCCGCCGCGGCGTCCGTCTGGTACCTGCGGCTGATCGCCCTGCTGAACGTGGCGACGGTGCTGCTGGTGCCGTTCCGTGACCAGGTCTACGAGCACAACGAGGGCGAGTACTTCACCCCGTACCTGATGACCGCCGGCCTGGCCAGCGCGGTGCTCTCGGTGTTCCTGGCGATCGCGATGCGGCGGCGCAAGCGGGCCGCGTGGATCTTCAACACCGCGCTCGGCGGCATGTTCGCGCTGCTGTACCTGACGGCCATGGTGGTGCCGGGCGAGAGCTTCGACACCCACCCGCTCAACTACGTCTCCACCGTCCTGACCTGCCTGTTCGTGCTGGCGCTGCTGATCGGGCGGAGGGAGTTCACCTCCAAGGGCGACAGCTCCAACCCGAAGACCGCGGCGGCCACCTTCGTCGGCGGGCTGGCGTTCGGCGGCGGCGTCGGCGCGCTGCTGGTCTGGCTGACCAACGAGCTGTCCGGCGCCGGATTCTGGGACCTGTTCCGGTACTCCGTCGGCCGCATGATCACGATCACCCCGTCCGAGCACCTGCGCTCGGTGATCGCCGCGCCGACCTGGGTGAACGCCGCGATCAACTTCATGGGCGCGGTGCTCTTCCTGCTGGTGCTGTACGTGGCCTTCCGCAGCCCGCGCGGCAAGGAGCTGCTGAGCGACGAGGACGAGGCGAAGCTGCGGGGCCTGCTGGACAAGCAGGGCGAGCGGGACTCGCTCGGCTACTTCGCGCTGCGCCGGGACAAGGCGGTGGTCTTCTCCCCCAGCGGCAAGGCGGCGGTCACCTACCGGGTGATCGGCGGGGTGTCGCTGGCCTCGGGCGACCCGATCGGGGACCCGGAGGCCTGGCCGGGGGCGATCGACGCCTGGCTGTCGGAGGCCCGGGAGCACGCCTGGGCGCCGGCCGTGATGGGCGCCTCCGAGGAGGCCGGGGTGATCTACGCCCGGCACGGGCTGGACGCGCTGGAGCTGGGCGACGAGGCGATCGTCGAGCTGGACGAGTTCTCGCTGGACGGCCGCGCGATGCGGGTGGTGCGCCAGGCGTACAACCGGGTCAAGCGGGCCGGGTACACGGTGCGGATCCGCCGCCACGAGTCCATCTCGGAGGCGGAGATGGCCGAGCTGGTGGCCAAGGCCGACGAGTGGCGCGACGGGGCGACCGAGCGCGGCTTCTCGATGGCGCTGGGCCGGCTGGGCGATCCGGGCGACGGGCGCTGCGTGATGCTGGAGTGCTTCGACGGGGACGGAGAGCTCAAGGCACTGCTGAGTTTCGTGCCGTGGGGCCCGGACGGGCTCTCGCTGGACCTGATGCGCCGGGCCCGGGACACCGAGAACGGCCTGATGGAGTTCATGGTGATCGAGCTGTTGCAGCGTGCCGAGGAGGTGGGGCTGAAGCGGGTGTCGCTGAACTTCGCGATGTTCCGCTCGGTCTTCGAGCGCGGTTCGCGGCTCGGTGCCGGTCCGGTGCTGCGGCTGTGGCGCTCGATCCTGGGATTCTTCTCGCGCTGGTGGCAGATCGAGTCGCTGTACCGCGCCAACGCCAAGTACCGGCCGATCTGGGAACCGCGTTACCTGCTCTTCGAGAAGAGCAGCGAGATTCCGCGGATCGGCATCGCCAGCGCCCGCGCCGAGGGTTTCATCGTCGCGCCCAGCCTTCCCGCCCTGTTCCGCCGCCGTCACGCCCGGGCCGCCGTGGTGGCGCCCCGGGTCCCGGTGGCGGCCCGGGACGGGAAGGGGTAGCCCTCCGCCGGGGGGCGGAGGGGGCCGGGCGGCCGAAATGGGGGGCTGATGGGGGGCCCGCCTCCCCCCAGAGGATGACCCCGCTCCACATCCGTGCCGATGTGGCTTTGTCAAGAGGCCTCTAATGTCGGAGTAGTCGAGAGTTTCGGGGATTCGGAGAAACGGCTGTGATTCACAGGACCCACGCGGGGGGCGTGCGAAAGGGGCCGCTGGCGATCGCCGGATCGGCCGCTGTCGCCGAGTGGGGAACGTTGTTCGCGACGGTCCGGGACGCGGTGGTGCGCAAGAAGTTCGCCGCCGTTCCGCTGGCCACGGCGGCGACTTTTCTGATCCTGCTGTTCAGCATCGTCCAGCACCTGCCGGGCGGCGAGCGTTTCGTCAACAACATCGGGGTGGTGCGGGCGGCGCTGCCGCTGGAGGTCTCGCTGCTGCGGACCCCGCTCTCCCTCTACGTGCCGGCGCTGGACCTTCCGGTCTGGGGGGCGCTGGCCCAGGTGTTCGTGGTCTTCGCGATCGCCGAGATCGTGCTCGGCCGGCGGATGACCCTGGTGGTCGCCTACACCTGCACCCTGGCGGGCACGCTGTTCGCCCGGGTCGGCGTGGCGATCGGGCCGCACCACCTGTTCGGCTTCCCGAAGTGGGTCGCCTACGTGCGGGACACCGGGCCCTCGGCCGCGGTGGTGGCCCTGGCGATCTGCATCGCGTTCCGCTGCCGGGCCTGGTTCACCGGCGGCCTGGTGGTGGCGGTGATGATCGGCGAGGCGGTCGTGCTGCCGAACCTGGCCGGTCTGGAGCACGTGGTCGCGGTGATCACCGCGCTGCTGATCGCCGTCTCGGTCGAGGTCTTCGGGGACTTCTGGCCGAGGGTGCTGGCCGGGGTCGGCGCCGCCGCCTCGGTGGCCGCGGCCGCCTCGATGGAGGTCGCGGTGGAGGCCCGGCGGCGCCGCTCGGCGGGAGCCGTCATCCCCTGACGGGAGTCGAGCGCTCCACCGGCCGCGTACGGGTGTCCGTACGCGGCCCTTTCGGTGTCCGGGGGCGGCCGTCAGGAGTGCGGGAGCGGCAGCTCGAACCAGACGACCTTGCCCACCGCCTTGCGGGCGGTGCCCCAGCGTTCGGCGAGCTTGGTGACCAGGGTGAGGCCGCGGCCGGTCTCGCCGAGCTGCTCGGCCGGCTCCAGCGAGGGCAGGTTGTGGTTGTCGTCGCTGACCTCGACGAGCAGCTTGTCCACCCGGATCAGCTGGAGCTTCACGGTGTCCCGGGCGACCCGGACGGCGTTCGTCACCAGCTCGCTGACCAGCAACTCGGTGGTGTCGCTGAGCGCCTCCAGGTGCCAGCCGGCCAGCTGCTCGCGCACCAGCGAGCGGGCCCGGCGGACCTCGCGGTGGTCCACGGTGAGGTCCCAGGTGGCCACCTCGGACGGGGCGACCCCGTCGAAGCGGGCCACCAGCAGGGCGACGTCGTCCTTGCGGTCGTCCGAGTGCAGCCGCCGCAGCACCTCGTCGCAGGCCTGCTCGGGGCTCTGTCGGGGGTCGATCAGGTTGCCGCAGAGCGCGGCCAGGCCGGCTCCTATGTCCCCGCCCCGGACCTCGACCAGACCGTCGGTGCAGAGCACCAGCATCGAGCCGTCCGAGACGTCGATGGTCTTGGCGACGAACGGCACCCCGCCGACGCCGATCGGTGCGCCGGCCGGGATCTCCAGCAGCTCGCCGGTGCCGTCCGGGTGCACCAGGACGGGCGGGACGTGGCCGGCGCTGGCCAGCTCGCAGGTCCGGTTGATCGGGTCGTACACCGCGTACAGGCAGGTCGCGAGGTGGTCGTCGCCGAGCTTGTGGGCCAGGTTGTCCAGGTGGCGCAGCAGCTGGCCGGGCGGCAGGTCCAGGGCGGCGAGGGTCTGCATGGCGGTGCGGAAGCGGCCCATCGCGGCCGCCGAGTGCAGGCCGTGGCCCATCACGTCGCCGACCACCAGGGCGACCCGGCTGCCGGGCAGCTGGATCGCGTCGAACCAGTCGCCGCCGACCTCGGCCCTGGGGTCGCCGGGCAGGTAGCGGTGGGCGATCTGCACGCCGGGGATCTGCGGCGGGCGGGTCGGGATCATCGAGCGTTGCAGTGTGGTGGCGACCCGGGCCTCGGCGCGGTGCAGCCGGGCGTTGTCCAGCGACAGCGCGGCGCGGACGGCCAGCTCCTTGAGGGTCGCGGCGTCGCTCTCGTCGAAGGGGGCGCGGTCCGGCAGCCGGAGCAGCTTGAGGATGCCCAGCACGGTGCCGCGGGCGGAGAGCGGCACGACCAGCATCGAGCGGCCGGAGACCACCGGGGCCAGCTGGGCACCGCCGAGCGCGATCGCGTAGTCGACCGCGACGTCCGCGCTGATCACCGGGACCAGCACCGGCTGGTTCAGCTGCAGGGCCATCCCGGGCGGGGTGTGGCGGGGCATGCTGACCAGCGAGCCCTCGGAGAGCACGTGGTCCCAGGCGCCGCCGGTCTCGTTGTAGACCAGGGCGACCCGGCGCAGCATGGTGTCGTCGTCCGGGCGGGCGGCCGGCAGCTCGGAGTCCGAGATCAGCCCGTCCACCAGGTCCACGCAGGCGAAGTCGGCGACCCGGGGGACCAGCACCTGGCACAGCTCGTGGGCGGTGAAGCCGAGGTCCAGGGTGGTGCCGACCTTGCCGCCGACCTCGTTCAGCAGGGCCAGTTGCTCGCCGGCCTGTCCGTTGGTGAGGAACGGGCTGAGCCGGCCGCCGGACAGGCCCTCGCCGGTGGCCGGCGCGGGGACCGGGACCGGGACGGGGACGGCGGCGGGCTGGGGCCGGTCGGTGGGCAGCGGCGGGTGGCCGTCGGCGGACGGCTCGACGGCGGTGTGCTCGATGGCGGCAGCTCCTGCGGTGGACTGGGGCGCCTCCCGGCCGGAGGCGGGAGGAGGGACGGACGGGCCGCCGACCGCGGCGCCGCCGACGGCGGCCACCGGCCGGACGGCGGACGGGACGGGGAACGGGACGGCGGTCGGGACGGGGAACGGGGCGGCGGGACGCTCGGCGGCCTCGCGCTGGCCGGGCAGCGGGCCGGCCGGCCGGCGGCGGGGCGTGCCCGGTTCGGGCTGCGGCGGGCCGAGCCGGGCGGCGCGCTGCTGGGGCGTCGGGTACCGGCGGACGAGGCCGGCGGCCGCGTGCGCCGTACCGGTCGGCGCGTCGGCGGGCAGCACCGGCAGCACGGTGGCCGGGTCCAGTCGCAGGGCGGGCAGCCCGCCCCGCTCCAGCGCCGCCAGCAGCGCCGGGCGGTGGGCGGCGGGCAGCAGCCGGGCCAGCGGCTCGGGCACCGGCCGGCCGGCCGGGGTGAGCGCCGCGGCCAGGGCGTGGAAGCCGCCCGGGGTGCCGGGTGCGGCGGCGAAGGGGAGCAGCCGCTCGCCGAGCGCGAGCCGCGGCCCGGTGGCGCGCAGCGGGCGGGCGTCGGCGGCCAGCGCCAGCAGTCCGCCGTACGGGCCGGGCAGCGGGTAGGCCCACCAGAACACGTCGCGCTGGTGCTCCTCGCGGTCGGTCACGGTCAGCCGGCCGATCCAGGGGCGGCCGTCGGCGGTCCGCTCGGCGAGGGTGTCGAAGGCGTCGCAGGGGCGGCGGACGGGGCGGCGTTCGAGCACCCGCGACTCCAGGGCGGGCAGCAGGCCGGAGGCCGGGCGGTCGTGGGCGACGTCGGCGCGGTGGCCGAACAGTTCCTCGGCGGCCCGGTCCCACCGGGCGATCCGGCCGGCCCGGTCGACCAGGACGGGGGCGAGCCGGACCAGGGCGGCCACCCCCGTCGGGTGGTCGCCCGGCGCGGTTCCGTCGCCCGCCGGCCGCGGTGTGGAGTTGGACTCGGCCACCATGGGTTCGCTCTGCTCCTGCCTGGCCGCCGCGCCCGGGGCGGCCGTATCTCCGGAGGAGGGCACGCTGTGCGGATACCAGCGAAGCACGGACCGGGCCGGGCTCGTCACCGAAACGGGGAGATTCCTCAGGATCGGTTGCGTGTCGTGTACCGCGCGCCGGTCCGTACCCCTGGTTCACCCGGACGGGGCCCGCGACCACGGCGGTAGGGTGGCAGGCCGGACCGCCCGTACGGGTGGCCCGTAGGACGCACTCGGCCGGACGAGACAGAGGCGAGAAGTGAGCGCGCAGAGCCCCGCCCGCTGGACGGACCCGGAGCAGCAGGAGCTGGAGGAGCGGGTCGCCGCCGCCGAGCTGGCCTGGCTCAGCATGGACGTGGACGTGCAGACGCTGCGGGTCGAGATCGACAACTTCGCGCTGATCCACCACCAGCTGCTCGGCCCGCTCTACGCCCGGCTGGACGAGCTGGACGCGCTGGTCGCCGAGGCCGTGGCGGCCCGCACCGGCCGGCCGGAGGACCTGCGCCGGGCCGCCGAGGCACGTCGGCAGGTCGAGGAACTCCCGGACCTGGACGCCCTGTTCGACTCGGTGCGGGAGCAGTCCGGCCCGGACGGGGAGTCGGCCCCGCCGCCCGCCGCGCCGGAGCGGGTGCGGCCCGGCAAGGAGGCCCAGCGGATCTACCGCGAACTGGTCCGCCGCGCCCACCCCGACCTGACCACCGACCCGGCCGAGCAGCAGCGCCGGGCCGCCTTCCTGGCCCGGGTCAACGAGGCCTACGCGTACGGGGACGCGGCCGCGCTGGGCGCGCTGGCCGCCGAGTGGTCCACCGCGCCGGAGGCGGCGCCCGCCGTCGACGCCCCCGACCGCGGGGACTGGCTGCGCCGCCGGCTGGACTGGCTGACCGCCAAGATCACCGAGACCGCCACCGAGCAGGTCCGGCTGGAGCAGACCCCGATGGGCCAGCTGCTCGCCCTCGCCCCGCAGGACCCTGACCGGCTGCTGGAGCAGCTCGCCGAGGAGCTGCTGGCCAAGGCCGCCGAGCGGCAGGCCGAGCTGCGGCGGCTGCTCGACGGCCCGGACCCGGCGGACGCCCCGTCCTCCGGAGCCCACGGCCCCGCGCCGGTGGGCGACAATGGCACGCACCCGAGCGAATCCCAGGAGAGCCACACGATGTTCCCGCAGATCCCCTCCGCCGACGCCGCCGCCGTGCCCGCCGACGCCGCCCTGCTGGACGTGCGCGAGCAGGACGAGTGGGACGCCGGCCACGTGGACGGCGCGCTGCACATCCCGATCGGCGAGGTGATCGCCCGCCTCGGCGAGCTGCCGGACGAGAGGCTGTACGTGCTCTGCCGGGTCGGCGGCCGCTCCGCGCAGGTCGTCCAGTACCTGGTGCAGCAGGGCCGGGACGCGGTGAACGTCGACGGCGGGATGCACGCCTGGCAGGGTGCGGGCCGTCCGATGGTGAGCAGCACCGGCCAGGAGGCCTTCGTCCTCTGAGGGCCCGGCACCCGTCCGGCCGTAGGGCAGGATGGGCGCGCGCGAGCGCGCCGGCACCGGGTCGGCGGCGCCCGCCGACCGGGCGGGGGGCCATGACCGAGACGACGGACCGGCCGGCTGCCGGGCGGCCCTGGTCCAGGCCCGCGCAGCTGGTCCTCGGCTTCGCCGGGGCGGTGCTGACCGCGGGCGCCGGGCTGTTCCTCGCCGCGGTGTTCCTGCACGTGGCGCCCGCCAACTCGGTGTCCCGGCAGTACCGGGAGGCGCTCGACGGCGTGGTGTACCCGGAGTTCGAGCAGAACTGGAAGCTGTTCGCGCCCAACCCGCTCCAGCAGAACGTGAGCGTGGACGCCCGGGTCCGCACCGTCGCCCCCGGCGGGGCCACCCGCACCCACGACTGGATCGGGCTGACCGCCCAGGACATCGCCGCGATCCGGGGCAATCCGGCACCCAGCCACGTCGAGCAGAACCTGCTGCGCCGGGCCTGGGACTTCTACGACGGCACGCACAACCAGCAGGACGAGACCCCGGCCTCCCCGCGCGGCCGGCTCGCCGAGCAGTACCTCAAGCGGATCGCCCTGCAGCGGATCGGCCGGACGGCGGACGGCGAACGGGTCCTGGAGATCCAGTTCCGGTCGACCGCGGCCACCGTCCCGCCGCCGTCCTGGAGCGGCGAGCCCGCGCCGCCGGCGCCCCGGGTGCGGGAGCTGCCGTGGTGGCCGGTGGCGGACGAGGACTACCGGGGACTGCTCGGATGAACGAGGCGACGGTGCGGGCCGGGCACCCGTACGGGACGGTGCCGCCGGAGGAGGCCGTACCGCGGCAGGGCGGGGACGGGCGGCCTGCGGAGCCGGGGGCGGCGGCACGGGCACGCGGGCCGCGGGCACCGCTCGGGCGGGCGGCGGAGGCCTTCACCGGGCGGGTGCTCGGCCGGCACCAGGCCGCGGTGGTGCGGATCGGCTTCGGACTGGTCTGGCTCGCCTACCTGCTGCGCGAGTGGCCGCACCGGCGGGTGCTGTACGGCGACCGCTCCCCCTGGTCGGCGGAGCTCGCCGAGCGGCTGCTGACCGACAACGGGGCGTTCACCGTGCTGCCCTGGTTCGGCGGACGGCTCTGGTTCGAGCTGGTCTACCACCTCGCGGTGCTGGCCGCCCTGGCCGTGCTGCTGGGCTGGCGGACCAGGGCGAGCACGGTGCTGTTCCTGGTCACCGTGCTGTCCCTGCAGAACCGCGACGTCTTCCTCGGCGACGGCGGAGACAACGTCGTCCACCTGATGGCGGTCTACCTGGTCTTCACCCGCTGCGCCGAGGTCTGGTCGCTGGACGCCCGGCGCCGGCGGCCCGGGCCGGCCGGGGTGGTGCTCTGGGCGGTGCTCGGCGCCGTCCTGGCGGCCTGCCAGTTCGGCGGCTTCGCCGGTGACAGCCTGACCTGGACCGACCGGGCCTTCCCGTACCTCGGCTGGTCGCCGCTGTTCTGGGGGTTGTGGGCGGTGGCCGGGCTCTGGTGGACGCTCGGCCGGCTGCGGCCGGACGGCGAGCCGCGGGCGGTACTGGACGCGCTGGCGAACATGGTGCACAACTGCGCGATGCTGGTGATCGCCGTCGAGGTGGTGCTGATCTACGCCACGGCCGGCTGGTACAAGGTGCAGGGCTCGCGCTGGCAGGACGGCACCGCGCTGTACTACCCGCTGCACCTGGACTACTTCACCCCCTGGCCGGGGCTGTCGGCACTGGTCGGCTCGGCACTGCTGCCGGTCTTCCTGGTCTCGTACGGCACCGTGATCCTCCAGGTGGCGTTCCCGTTCACGCTGCTCGACCGGCGGGTCAAGAACGTCCTCCTGGCCGTCATGGTGCTGGAGCACGTGGGGATCGCGGTGGTGCTCGGGCTGCCGGTCTTCTCACTGGCGATGATCGCGGCGGACGCGGTGTTCCTGCCGACCGGGGCACTGCTGTGGGTGGCGGCGCGGCTGAGCCGGATCCGACGGAGGTCCGCGGCCTAGGATGCTGGTATGTCCTGGTTCGCCGCACTTCGTGACACCGCGCGGACCGGGCTCACCCTGGACCGGGCGCTCACCGACCCCAAGCGGGCCCTGCGCGGGGCGGTCGCGGTGGCGCTGGTGCTCTTCCCCATCCTCGCGCTCGGCGGGGTCGCGCTCGCCACCTCGGCCGCGATGGGCGCGTTCATCGCCGGCGCGGCCACCTTCCAGCGCAGCTTCCGGCCCCGGGCCAGCCTCGCCGTCGCGGCCGGGGCCGGCCTCGGCATCAGCACCTTCCTCGGCTACCTCGCGGCCGGCGTCCCCGGGCTGTTCCCGGTGCTGCTCGCGGTGTGGGCCTTCGGCGCCGGACTGGCCTGGGCGATCGGGCCCACCGCCGGCGTGGTCACCACCAACACCGTCTCGGTGATGCTGATCGTCGTCCAGCTCCCGGTCAGCGCGATCACCGCGCTCGGCCACGGTCTGGTCGCCGCCCTCGGCGGAGTCGTCCAGGCCACCGTCATCACCGTCTGGCCGATCGGCAGCTGGACCGCCCAGCGCGAGGCCCTCGCCGACACCTACGCCGAACTCGCCGACTACGCGCGGCGGTTGCGGCAGGACCCGACGGCGCACGTGGACCCGGAGCCGTTCATGACGGCCCGCCACGCGGCCGCCCTCACCCCCTGGCAGGACCGCCACCGGCCGCCCGAACTGCGCGGCCTGCGCGGCATCGCCGAACGCATCCGGCCCACCCTCGCCGCACTCGCCGACCCCAAGGTCGGCGCCCCCGAGGAAGGGCCGGAGCGGGACCGGGCCCGGGAGGTGCTGGCGGCCGCCGCCGAGGTCATGGACGCCCTCGCCCGGGCGGTCCGCACCGGCGACCCGGTCCGGCTCCCCCGCTCCGCGCCCTCGCTCACCCTGGTCGGCTCGGACGACGGGCCGCGGCTCCAGGGGGCGGCCCGGCGCTCCGCCCGGCGGCTCGGCGGGCTGCTGCGGAAGGCCGCCGACACCCTGGACCGCAACGACGAGGACACCATCACCACGCCCGTGGTCGGGGCCGGCGGATCGCTGCGCAAGCCGACCATCGCCCGGATGCTGCCGGTCGCGGCGCGGGCCGTCCGGCGGCAGTTGCAACCGCGCTCGGCGATCTTCCAGCACGCCGTCCGGCTCGCCGGGGTGGTCACCGTCGCCTACCTGCTGGCCCGGCTCGCCGGGTTCCACCACGGGTACTGGGCGCCGATGACCGCCGCGATGGTGATGCGGCCGGACTTCGCGCAGACCTACAGCCGGGGCGTCGCCCGGCTGGCCGGGACGGTCGTCGGGGTCGCCGTCTCGACCCTGGTGGTGCAGCTCGCCCACCCCGGGGAGTGGGTGCTGGCCGCGCTGGCGGTGGTCTGCATCGGCGGGGCGTACCTGGCGTTCCGGACCGGGTACGCGCTCACCACCGTCGGGATCTCCACGTACGTGGTGTTCCTGCTCGGGCTGCAGGAGGGGAACCCGCTGGTGACGGCCGTCGAACGGGTCGGGCTGACGCTGCTCGGCGGGTCGATCGCGCTCGTCACGTACGCGCTGTTCCCGACCTGGCAGACCGCCCGGCTCGGCGAACGGCTCGCCGAGTGGCTGGCGGCGGCCGGACGGTACGCGGGGGCCGTCATCGCCTGCTACGAGGACCCGGCGGGGAGCCGGGGGCGGGCGGTGCGGAGCGCCCTGCTGGACTCGCGGGAGGCGCGCTCCGAACTGATCCAGGCGATGCAGCGGGCCGACGCCGAACCCGGGCGGCACGAGTCCGGGCTGGCCGGGGTGAGCCGGCGCCAGATCGACCGGGCCCGGGCGGCGGTCGGGGCCCTCGGGCGGGCGGCGGTGCTGCTGGAGGCCCATCTGCCGGCGGGCGACGCGGAGCCCGTGCCGGGGACCGCGGAGTACGCGGAGGAGCTGCGGCTGGCGACGGCGCTGGCGGCGGGGGCGCTGCTGACGGGGCAGGCGGTGGAGTTCGGGGCGGTGCGGGTGGCGCAGGCGCGGTTGGAGGAGGGGTTGGCGGGGGTGCCGGCGGGGGTGCAGCGGGATGTGGTGCGGGCGGGGACTCGGTTGGTGGGGCAGGCTCTGCGGGACTTGGAGCGGGCTTTGCGGGGGTCTTCTGAGGGGGTGGGCTTTCGGGAGGGTGGGGGGTCGGGGGCGGCTCCGGGGGTGGGTGCTGCGGGGGCTGGATGATTTTCAGACTGCCGGTGGCGTGGGTGGGGTCGTTGGGGGCGTTGGCAGTCTGAAAATCACCCGTCACGCCCCTCTCCGCACCCACCCCCTGCGCCGCCCCCTTCCGCAGCGCGTCCCTCTCGCGGGGGGAGGGGGGAGGGGGGTGGGTGCCTGTTGGTGGGGGAGGTCGGGGGTGCCTGCTGGTCGGGGAGGCGGGGGAAGGGTGTGCGTGGGTGGGGGTGGGGGTGGGGGGTGACAGAGTGAGTGGCATGGATGACGAGGTGGTGCGGGCGTGGCGGGCGGCTGAGCGGGGGGCGGGGGTGGTGGTGCTGGACGGGTTTCACGCGTTGAAGCACGCGTTGCGGTTCGGGGGGGAGGTGCGGGGGGTGTTGACCGTGGACCGGGGGGCCTTGCTGGGGTTGGCGGGGGAGTTGGCGCCGGATGTGGTTCCGGTGCTGGAGGGGCTCGCGGTGGAGGTGCCGGAGGCGGTGGTGCGGGGGTTGGTGCCGCGGCTGCATCCGACCGGGGTGGTGGCGTTGGCGGTGCGGCCGTCGGCGGAGGCGAACCGGGTGGTGCTGGGGGGTCGGCCGCGGAGGGCGCCGGTGGTGGTGTTGGAGAATCCGCGCAACCTGGGGAACGTCGGGGCGGTGATCCGGTTGGCGGCGGGGTTCGGTGCCACCGGGGTGGTGACCACCGGGGACCTGGATCCCTGGCACCCGAGCGTGTTGCGGGGGAGTGCGGGGCTGCACTTCGCCACCGCGGTGGAGCGGTTGGGTCTGTCGGAGCTGCCGGACGGGCCGTTGTTCGTGCTGGATCCGGAGGGGGCGGACATCCGGGACGTGCCGTTCCCGGACGACGCGCTGCTGGCGTTCGGTACCGAGCGGCACGGGGTGTCGGCGGAACTCAAGGGGCGTGCCGATCAGTTGGTGGCGGTGCCGATGCAGCCGGGGGTGTCCAGCTTCAACCTGGCGACCAGTGTGGCGATGGGACTCTTCCACTGGATGTCGGGGAAGCGCTGAGGCGCGGTGCCCGGGTGGGCACCGCGCCTCGGGGAGGTCAGGAGAAGAGCCGGCGCCAGGTGGCGGGGCCGGGGTAGCCGTCGGCCTCGCTGCCGCGCCAGCCCTGGGCCTGCTGGAAGGCCTGGACGGCACGGCGGTCGCTCTCCGTCCAGCGCGGGCCGGGGCCGACGCTGTACGAGGCGCCGAAGCCCTTGCGGACCAGCTGTTCGCCGAGCCGGCGGATGTGGTCGTTGCTCCGGCCGGGGCCGAAGTACTGCGCACCGGGGAAGGCGGAGGCCTCGGTGGTGGGCGGGGGCGGCAGCGGGGTGCCGCCTCCACCGCCGATGTCGCGGCCCTTGCCCTTGACCAGGTAGTCCCAGGTGTCCTTGCCGGGGATGCCGTCGGCCTCGCTGCCGCGCCAGCCCTGGGCCTGCTGGAAGGCCTGGGTGGCCCTGCGGTCGGCCTCGCTCCAGCGCGGGCCGGGGCCGGTGGAGTAGAACGAGCCGCCGCCGCGCTGCACCAGCATCTGGCCGAGCTTGGTGACGTAGGCGTTGTCGGCGCCGGGGCCGAACTTGTCGGCGCCGGGGAAGGCGGTGCTGGAGGTGCCGCCGCCGTCGTTGCTGCCGGAGGAGAGGCCGGTGTAGCGGTACGGGACGTAGCTGCCGGAGTTGTTCCAGTAGGCGTACGGGGTGGAGCGCTTCTTGGTGGAGGGTCCGGTCTGCTCGTAGGCGATGTACTTGGTGCGAGAGGAGTCGGCCCAGCCGCCGAAGATCGTCACGTGCGAACCGGCCTGCGGGCTGGCGGGGTTGTTGTAGACCAGGATGTCGCCGGGCTGGAGGTCGTTCCTGCCGATCCGCTCGGCGTAGTCGGGGAGGGTCCAGGTGGTCTGGCTGCTGCCCAGGCCCCAGGCCATCGAGACGAAGCCGGAGCAGTCCTGGCGGTAGCCGTCCGACCAGTAGCGGCTCATGCTGTACGGCACGCCCTGGTCGACCCAGGTCTGGGCGCGCTGGATGATCTGGGCCCGGGTGACCGGCGCCGCGGTGGCGCGCGGGGCGGCGAAGGTGCGGGCGCCGGGGGGTTGGCCGTAGAGGCCGCTGACCTCTCCCTGGGGGGTCTGCGACCGGGGGGCGCTGTTGCCGCCGGGCGTGGGACCGGGGGTCGGGGCCGGCGCCGCGGTGGCGGAGCCGGCGGCGGCCGCTCCGCCGCCGATCGCGGTGCCAACGGCGGCCACCAGGACGGCGGCCCGGCGGCGGACGCTGCGGGCGGCGGCGTGTCCGCCCTCGTGGACCGGTGCGGCGTGCAGCCGGGCGCGTCGGCGGGCGTTGCATCCCCCGCATATGCAGTCGTCCGCCGGCTCGACGTCGTCGAACGCCATGAGCGGGGACAGGGGGTCGGTCAGGGTCATGCTCCGCCTCTTTCCTGCGGTCTCTCCGGATCGCCGCCTGACGGCGGGACAGGAGTGGCCTTCCCGGGTCTATTCCGCGTGTTATCCGGACCAAAGTCCCAAAGTGGGCGGGATGCGTCACGGTGGGTTGGGCCGATCGGGTGAGATCGGTGCGACTCCCGGGCGTGGCGGGCGCCGAAAGGCGGCGGGGAGGGCGGACGGGCGGGTCAGCGCGGGATGGCGGGCGAGTACTCCGGGGCGGTCCAGGCCAGCGGGGTGGCGTCGGCCAGCTCGACCACGCCGGTGACGGTCAGTTCGACCATCCGCTCGGCGCCCGGCACGTCCTGCCGGGCCTCCTCGGACCAGTCGGTTCGGGCCTCACCGGTGACCAGCAGCGAACCGCCGGTCTCCCAGTCGGGCAGCAGCAGGCCGGCCCGCGGGTCCAGTTCCAGGTTGCCGAGCGTCAGGAACATGCTGTTGCCCGGGTACTCCGGCCAGCGCAACCGGTCCGGCGCCACCGGCTCCAGGAAGCCGGGGAAGCCGCCGCGGTGGGAGGCGTCCACGCTGCCGCCCGGCCCGGTGCTGGCGATGAAGAAGGTGTCCGCGGTGGCCACCGCCAGGCGCTGGGCGGTGGTCAGGACCGGGCCGGTGGCGACCGTGCGGGGCGGGCCGGCGGCCGGGCGGTCCGTCGGGGAGCGGCGCTGGATGTACTTCGGGCAGTTGGCGACCACCTCGTCGGCGTGCACCAGCAGCCCGCCCCGGCCGTCCGGGGCGGAGCGGCCGTTGAGCCGCATCCGGCGCCGGCCGGCCGGGTCCAGGGCGATGGTGCCGACCCGGGCCGGGCGGGCCAGCGCCTCGGCCAGCGGGTCGGCCGGGGCCGGGCGGGCGGCCACGGCCATGGTGCGTTCGTCCGGGGCCGAGAGGAAGCCAGCCGGGCCGGCCAGCTGGGTGGCCCAGACCCGCCCGGCCCGGTCGGCGGCGCCGACGACCAGCATCCGGCGCTCGGCCAGGAAGCGGGCGGCGACCGCCGGGACGGTGCCGCGGATCGCCCGGCCGGCGTGGTCGGCCCGCTCGGTCCGGCCGGCCCGGGCCTGGGCGGCCCGTTCGCCGGGGTGGTACGGCGTGCCGAGGGTGGTCATGGTCGGCTCCTGACGGTCGGTCTAGAAGAATCCGCAGGTCGGGGCGGCGGTGGTGGGGGCGGTGGCCTCGGTCTCGTCCACGCCGGTACGGGTGTAGATCTCCAGCCGGATGCCGTCCGGGTCGGTGAAGAAGATGCCGCCGGAGGCTGAGCCCTCGCTGTGCGGGACGACGCCGTCGTAGGCGAACTCGGCGCCCAGTTCGCGCAGCAGCTTCTCGGTGGCGCGGACCTCGTCGAGGCTCTCGACCTCGAAGGAGAGGTGGTGCAGGCCGGGGGCGGCGGGGGCGAAGGCGCCGGTGCTCTGCTGCCAGAGCGTCACCACCAGGCGGCCGTCGCGGCCGAGCAGGGCGTAGCGGCGCGCGGGGTCGGTGCCCTCGGCGGTGACGTCGAGGCCGAACACGGCGCGGTAGAAGTCGATAGAGCGGGCCAGGTCGGTGACGTTCAGACCCACGTGGCCGGTCTGCAGGGTGCGGAGCTGGGTGGTGGACATGCCTGGTCACTCCCGGAGGCTTCGGTGTCCGGTGAGGCTGCTGCCTAACCGGTATTCATGAGATTAGGAGTTAGGTGATGCATCGTCAACCGGTATTGAAGATCTGAACGGTTAGGTTGTGGGCGGGCATGCGAAAGCCCCGCCGGGCCTTCGGTGGCCGGCGGGGCTCGGGCGGGTCGGTGGAGGGGGTTAGGCCCACTCCCAGCGGATGCCGATGTGGCCCGGCTGCTGGTCCGGGGCCAGGACGTGGGCGCTCGCCGAGGCGCCGATCCAGAGTTGCTCGCGGCGGTGGTCGACGTCGGCGCCGGGCTCGCGGTCGTAGCGCTCGCAGTGGGCCGGGACGGCGGCCGGGTCGAAGTGCACCTGGAGCACGTACTCGCGGACGGGGGTGGCGAAGCGGCGGCTGTACTCCATGGTCGGGCCGCCGGGCGGGATCTCCACCTCGTACTCGAAGACCGTGCTGTCGCCCAGGCCGAGCGGGCGGTCCAGCATCAGCTCGGCGACGATCAGCCCGGCCTCCGGGCGGCGGCGCACCCGGCCCAGCCGGCCGTGCCGCACCGAGGTGATCTCCGGGCAGCCGGCCGCCTCCTCGTCGGCCATGTGCACCACCAGGCAGCGGCCGACGCCGCCGACCGTGGCGCGCACCACCTGGCGCATCCGCAGCAGGTTGCCGCGCCGCTCGGCGTCCACGTAGTAGGAGTCGTGGATGCTCAGCCGCTCCAGCTCGCCGGCCGGCGGGGCGTTCAGCTCGGCGAAGATGTTGGCGATCTCCTGCTCGCCCGGCCAGACGTCCTCCAGCCCGAGGTGGCAGGTGTTGGCGGCGGCGGCCCAGCGGCCGCGCGGGCGCGGCGGGCCGAGCAGCGAGGAGAGCGCGCTGTGCGGCAGGCCGAGCAGTTCCTCCAGCAGGTGGACGGCGCGCAGCGAGCTGGCCCGCTCGGGCTGGCTGCGGCCGCGCCGCCAGTAGCTCAGGGTGGTGACGCTGACCCTGACGCCGCGGCCGGCCAGGGCGGCGCGGATGCGGTCCAGGCTGAGGCCGCTGGCCTCGATGGCCAGGTGCAGGGTGTCCGCGAAGCCGCCGACCGGGGCGAGTCGGCCGGGGGACGGTGCGGGGGCGGCGGCGGGGACGACGGCGGGAGCCGGCCCGGGCGGACCGGGGTGCTCCGTGTGCGACCCGACCAGCCGCAGCCGCGCGGCGTCCTGAGGTTGCTGTGCGGCCATACGGTGACCCTCCCCACCAGGTGAGTTCGGTGGGACCGGGCCGGCGTCGGGACGCGCAGCCGACGGCTTCACCGAGCTTTGGGGAACCCTATGCACGGTCGAGAGGCTACGTCATCAGTCGTGCGTATGACAGTGGTCACGGCAGGTGGACCGAAGGGTTATCGATCTTGAAACAGTCCGGAAACACGGGCCGCCGGCCGGGCCCCGCGCGGCGTCGCGTCGGGGCCCGGGACGGACTCCGCCGGGGCGGGCCCTGACGGCTCCGCCCCGGCGGGGATCGGGTGGTGCGGTGTGCGGTCGGGCGGTGGTCAGCCGACGTTCAGCGCGACGTCGTCGATCACGAAGCTGGTCTGCTGCGACGCGTCCTCGACACCGGTGAACTTGACGGTCACGGTCTGGCCGGCGAAGGAGGTCAGGTCCACGGTGCGCTGGACGTAGCCGGCGGCGGCGTTCGCGTTGGAGTAGGTCGCCAGGGTGGTGCTGTTGGCCTGGACGGTCAGCTTGTCGTACGCGGTGGTGCCGGTCTCCGCGGTGTCGATGTGCAGCCAGAAGGTCAGCTTGGCGGAGGCGCAGCCGGCCGGGATCGAGACGGTCTGCGTCATGGAGTCGGTGTGGGCCGAGCCGTAGCCGTTCATCCAGGCCTTCCAGCTGCCCGAGTGGGCGGCCTGGGAGGAGCTGTTGTCGACCACGCCGCTGGAGGTGGTCCACGGGGTGGCGGTGCCGCTCTCGAAGCCGCCGTTGCCGACCAGCTGGGCGGCGGTGCAGCCGCCGGACGGCGGGGTGGTGGTGCCGCCGAGCAGGGCGGTGGTCAGCGCGTCGGCGACCGGGGAGCCCCAGCCGGTGACCTGGTCGTAGCCGGCCTTGGTGGAGAAGTCCTGGTTGGCGCCGGCGGTCACGTCGTGGAAGGTGCTGCCGTAGCTGCTGCTGTTCGCCACCGAGTACAGCCGCGGGCTCGCCTCGCCGAGGACCGGCTGGCCGGCCGCCTTGGCCTTCTGGTTGAACTGGGCCGCGTAGCCGGACCAGAGCGGCGCGGCGGCGCTGGTGCCGCCGTAGACCTGCCAGCCGCCGGCCGTGTAGATCGAGAAGCCGCTGGCCGGGTCGGCGTTGGAGGAGACGTCCGGGACGGTGCGCATGGTGCCGCTGACGCCGGTGCCGGTCTGCCAGCTCGGCTTGGCGAACACCGTGGAGACGCCGCCGCCGGCGGTGCTCCAGGCGCTCTCCGAGGAGTAGGTGTTGCTGCTGGACACCTTGAGGTTGGTGCCGCCGACACCGGTCTGGTGCGGGCTGGAGGCCGGGAAGTCGACGGCCTTGACGGACGAGCCGCTGGTGGAGCGGGTGCAGTCGCGGGAGCCGTCGTCGCCGGAGGCGGAGAAGATCGAGATGCCCTGGGCGGCGGCCTGCTTGAAGGCGTTGTCGACGGCCGTCATCGAGGAGGCGGTGGTGTCCGGCTCGCAGGAGCCCCAGGAGATCGAGATGACCGAGACCCGGTTGTCGGTCACGATCTTGTTGGCCATGTCGATCTCGCCCTGGTCGCTGTTGGGCGCCTCGTAGACCAGCTGGGTGGCCTTGGGCGCCGCGCCGCGGACGATCTCGCTGTCCAGCTCGACCTCGCCCTGGCCCTGGCCCGGCTTGGAGTCGTAGTTGGCGCCGTCGACCGAGACGGTGGTGACGGCCGGGCCGCTCAGGCCGAACTGGGAGTCGTAGGTGGTCAGGTTCGTCGACTTGTAGCCGTCGAACTCCCACAGCGCGACCGTCACGCCGGTGCCGTCCGCGCCGGTCCTGGTGAGGTTGTAGGCGCCGGTGTACTGGGCCGGGGACATGCCGCTCGGAGCGGCGGTGGCCGCGTTCGGGGTGACCGCGTTCGGCGTGGCCAGGCGGTTCTTGCGGACCGCGTGGTTGTCCAGGCCGCTGACGCCCTGGACCACGGCGGCCAGGTCGGACGGGATCGAGGCGGCGGCGTCGTTGGCGAAGAAGGCGCGCTGGAGCTGCGGGTCGAGGTACGCGCTCTCGTGCGTGCCGAAGGCCTGGGAGACCTGGGCGGTGGTGCCGTGGGCGTTGACCACCTGGCGGTTGGCGCTCACGTCGGTGACGGTCAGGCCCTGCTGGGCCAGGTACGTCCTGACCTGGTCGACGGCGGCCTGGGTCGGTCCGAACTGCGCGGTGAACTGCTCCGGCGTCAGGTAGTGGCCGTACTCCGGGGCGCCCGGGGTGGTGACCGCGGTGAGGAAGCGGTCCAGGGCGTCGGTGTTGCGCAGCTTCAGGCTGACGGACACCGAGATCTGCTGCTCCGCCGGAACGTCGCCCTTCTTCTCCGAGTGCGCCACCGCCGGATTCACGGTGTTCGGCAGGGCGACGCGCGGGGAGGCGTTGGGGGTGGCGGCCTGCGCGGTGGAGACACCGAGCGAGACGGCGGTCAGCGGCAGCACGGCTATCGCCGCGGCGAGGGCAAGGGAGCGGGGGCGCAACGGATCCTCCTCTGGCCGGCTGTGGGGGCCGGCAAGGGGCCAGGCGTTCAGGGGGTCCAGAACACTGGCTCGAACATGACAGAACCCGTGTGCGATTTGGCTCATGATCGGGCAATTCGTTGCTAAAAAACAGTCAACTGTGGACGTCTGGAAACTCGGTGGTTCCATTCAGTGAATGACCCGGATTCCGGGGAGGGTCCAGACCAATCCGGGCCGATCGGGCCGGACGTAGAATCGGTCCGAGCCGAGGGAGGACGATGACTGACGTGCAGCCGGACCCGAGGGACCCGCGACCGCTGATCGGCGAGCCGCTCGCGCTCGACCTGCTCAACACGCGCTGGGCCGGCACACCCGTCAACGACCTGCTCACCGGCGTCGAGGGGTACGCGGTCTGGCTCTCCTCCGCCGGACTGAGCGGACGCTGCGCGGCTGACGAGGCGGGCCTGGCGGCGATCCTCCGGGCCCGCGAGGCGATCCGGCTGGCCGCCCAGGACGCCCGCGAGCAGGGCGAGTTGGGCTCACCGGCCCGGGACGGGCTGGACGCGGTGCTGGCGCACGGACGGATCCGGCGGACGGCGGCACCGGGCGGGGCCGAGGACCGGATCGAGGTCGACCGGCCGGAGTGGCTGGCGCCCTGGCTGGCGGCGGACGGCTTCCTCGGGCTGCTCGGGCAGGGGGCGCACCGGATCAGGCAGTGCGCCCACGAGGCGTGCATCCTGCACTTCTTCGACGCCTCCCAGAACGGCCGCCGGCGGTGGTGCCGGATGGCGGTCTGCGGGAACCGGGCGAAGGCGGCGCGGCACTACGTGAAGGCGCGGGGTTAACCGACGACCGGACGCCGGACCGGGGCGCAAGGCGGTGGCGCCGGGGCGACGATCGGCCGACGGGCGGGCGAGGATCGGGCGACGGGCGGGCGCGCGGGGGGCCGCGCGCCCGCCCTGGGGCCGGTCAGGCCGGGGTGCCGAGCCAGTCGGTGAGGGCGGCGCGCAGCTCGCCCTGGCCCGGGTCGACGGAGGCCCAGGCGACGTAGCCGTCCGGGCGGATCAGCAGCACGGTGTCGCGCAGCTTGCCGTGCGGGTCGGCGGGGGCGGCGGAGACCATGCGGTCGGCCCAGGGCTCGGCGGCGACCAGCTCGTCATTGCTGACCAGGACGAACTTCCCGGCGCGCAGCGCCTCGTAGAGCCGCTCGGGGGCGGCCGGGGCACCCTCGACGGGCTTGCTCAGGGCGGTCAGCCGCAGGTCGGGGACGCGCTTGCCGACCTGCGGGTGGGCGTCCTTGGGAGCCGGGTAGGAGATGCCGATGCCGGAGACCAGCTTGGCGCCGCGCTCGGTGATCGGGTCGAGGTGCCCGCCCAGCGCGGTGAGCGCCCCGCGCAGGGCGCGGGTGGGGGCGGACTCGGCGAGCGCCAGCCGGATCAGCGCGCCGGAGGTGCGCAGGACCGTCTTCCCGACCGGGTGCCGCTCGGTCTGGTAGGTGTCCAGCAGGGCGTCGGTGGCATGGCCCCGGACCGCGGCGGCGAGCTTCCAGGACAGGTTGGCGGCGTCCTGGAGGCCGGTGTTCATGCCCTGGCCGCCGGCCGGGGAGTGGCAGTGCGCGGCGTCGCCGGCCAGGAAGACCCGGCCGGAGCGGTAGTTGGGGGCCTGCCGCTCGTCACTGTGGAAGGTGGAGCTCCAGCGCACCTCGTGCAGGCCGTAGTCCTCGCCGAGGATGGCGCCGACGAGGGCGGTGAGCTGCTCGGCCGAGGGGGTGGTGCCGTCCGGGTGGCGCTCCTCGCGGTCCCAGGCGATGACCCGGAACCAGCCGTCGCCGAACGGGGCGACGAAGGCGAAGCCGGCCTGGTTGGCGCCGACGGTGATCGCCTGGGCGGGCTCGCGCTCCAGCCGGACGTCGGCCAGCACCACCGAGTCGACCACCGACTCCCCGGGGAACGGGATGCCCAGCAGGTCGCGGACGGTGGAGTGGACGCCGTCGGTGGCGACCGCGTACGCGGCGCGGTGGCTCCGCCCGTCCCGGGTCTCCAGGGTCACGCCCTCGGCGTCCTGGTGCAGCCCGGTGACCTCGGCGCCGCGCAGCACGGTGGCCCCGGCCTTCTCCGCGCGCTCCAGCAGCAGCCGTTCGACGTTGTACTGCGGGGTGATCAGGACGAACGGGAAGCGAGTGGGCAGCGAGCCGAGGTCGATGCCGAAGCGGTCGAACATCCTCAGCTCGGCGAGCGGACGGCCGGTGGCGATCAGCTCCTCGGCCAGGCCCCGGGCGTCCAGCAGCTCCAGGCTGCGGGCGTGCACGGCGAAGGCCCGGGTGAGGTTGGACTCGGCGGCCCGCTTCTCCAGCACGGTGACGCCGACTCCGGCGGCGGCGAGATCGCCGGCCAGCAGCAGTCCGGTCGGTCCGGCACCGACGATCAGGACATCGGTTTCGGTCGTCGGCTTCACGGCCATGTACTCAGCTCCCGTTGTTCGGAGGACGGTCGGACGCCGTTCCCGGCGTTCTCCCAGCCTCCATCATCGCGGGCGCGGCCGGAGCTGTGAACCGCCGGGCCCCGGCGGTCGGTGACCGCCGGGGCCCGGCTGCGGATGGAGCGGCTCAGGCGTGGCGGCGGATCTCCACCGTGCGGAACCGGTTGGCGACGAACGCGCCGTCGCAGTAGGCCGAGTTGGCGGCCGGGTTGGCGCCGGTGCCGTGCAGGTCGGAGAAGGCCGCGGTCTGGTTGGGGTAGACCCCGCCGGTCAGGTTGAGCGAGAGCGAGACGCCGGCGTCCAGCGCCGCCTCGACCAGCAGCGCCTCCACCTCGGGCGAGGTGGTGTAGCCGGAGGCGGTCATGGCGCCCTTCTCGCGGACCGTGGTGCGCAGCAACTCGACGGCGGCGGCGGTGGATTCGACGGCGACGGCGAAGGAGACCGGGCCGAAGCACTCGCTGCGGAAGACCGCGCGGTCGTCCGGCTTGTCGGCGTCCAGCTTGACCAGCGCCGGGGTGCGGACGGTCGCGCCGGGGAAGTCCGGCGAGGTCACCGCGCGCGGGGCGAGGGCGAGTTCGCCGTACTCGCCGCCGGCCGCGGCCGCCGAGCGCTGGAGCACCCCGGGGTTGACCACGGCGCCGAGGATCGCGGCGGCGCGGGCGTCGTCGGAGAGCAGGCCCTCGATGGCGCCGGCCAGGTCGGTGACCACCTGGTCGTAGGACTTGTCGCCCTGGTCGGTGGTGATGCCGCCGCGCGGGATCAGCACGTTCTGCGGGGTGGTGCACATCTGCCCGCTGTAGAGCGAGAGCGCGAAGGCCAGGTTGCCCAGCATGCCCTTGTAGTCGTCGGTGGAGTCGATCACCACCGCGTTGACGCCGGCCTTCTCGGTGTACACCTGGGCCTGCCTGGCGTGCTCCTCCAGCCAGTCGCCGAAGGCGGTGGAGCCGGTGTAGTCGATCATCCGGATCTCCGGGCGGACCGCGAGGGTCGCGGCGACGGTGCCGCCCTCGTGCTCGGCGGCCAGGCAGACCAGGTTGGCGTCGAAGCCGGCCTCGGCGAGCACCTCGCGGGCGGTCCGGACGGTCAGCGCGAGCGGCAGCACGGCCCGCGGGTGCGGCTTGACCAGCACCGGGTTGCCGGTGGCCAGCGAGGCGAACAGGCCCGGGTAGCCGTTCCAGGTGGGGAAGGTGTTGCAGCCGATCAGCAGCGCGAGGCCGCGTGGGACGACGGTGAACTCCTTGGTCATCACCAGCGGCTCGCGCTTGCCCTGGGGCTTGGTCCAGCCGGCCTGCCGCGGCAGCCGGGTCTGCTCGGCGTAGGCGTAGGCGACGGCCTCCAGGCCGCGGTCCTGGGCGTGCGGGCCGCCGGCCTGGAAGGCCATGCCGTAGGCCTGGCCGGTGGTGTGCATGACGGCCTGGGCGAACTCGTGGGAGCGGGCGTTGATCCGGTGCAGGATCTCCAGGCAGACGGCGGCGCGCTCCAGCGGGGTGGCGGCGGCCCAGCCGGGGCGGGCGGCGGTGAGCGCGGCGATCAGCGCGTCCGGGCCGGCGTGCGGGTAGGTGATGCCCAGCTCGACGCCGTACGGGGAGGCCTCGCCGCCGACCTGGTCGCCGTCGGTGGGGTGGCCGTCGAGGGTGAAGGGCTTGCCGAGCAGGGCGTCGAAGGCGGCCTTGCCGTCCGCCGGGCCGCTCTCGCCGTACGCCTTCGGGAACTCGGGGTAGGGCGACCAGTAGTCGCGCTCGGCGGCGGCGGCGAGCGCGGCGTCCAGGGTGGCCTGGTGGCGCTCGACCAGCTCGCTGACGAGGGGGTGGGTGACCGCTGCGGACATCTGTGCGCTCCTCGGAGGGCCTCGAAAAGCAGGACGGGACACGTCACAGAGTAACCGAACGATCGGTCGGCTCAAGAGGGGCGGCGGAGGGGATCCCGGGAACGCGCGAGACGGCGGGGATCCCCCGGGAACGCGCAAGGGGGCGCGTCCGTGGCGGACGCGCCCCCGTGGGCTCGGACGATCCGGGTCTACGGCACGCCGAGCTCGAAGATGAGGTACCCGGCGTACCAGCCGGAGGCGACCGCCCCGGTGCCCAGGACGGTGGCCAGCACCGGCAGGCTGAGCTTGCGCATCCCCACCGCCAGCGCGATGAACAGCGGGAACACGGGCATCAGGTAGCGCGAGACGTTGCCGAAGATGCCCAGGCTGCCGAGCACCGAGACGATCGTGGCCAACGTGTAGGCGGTCAGCACCAGCGGCGGGCGCAGCCGGACCAGCAGCACGATCAGCACCGGCAGGCTGAACACGATCAGGGTGGCGAGGAGGTCCGGCGCCGGGAAGCCGTAGGGGTAGTCGGCGCGGCCCAGCAGCACCCCGCGGATCGCGTGCCAGGTGCCCTGGCCCCAGTCGAAGTAGTGCATCCAGGCGTCCTGCTGGATCCGGAAGTAGCCGCCCCACTCGCCGGTCCGCCAGCCCACCCAGCCGACGTAGCCGAGCAGGCCGAGCGGGGCCATCAGCATCGCCGCCACCGGGCGCAGGACGCCGCTCTCCCGGCGGTACAGCGCGACGATCGCGGCCAGGCCGACGGCGCCTATCAGGGCCGCCGAGGTCGGCCGGTTGAGCCCGGCGACCAGGGTGATCGCCCCGGCCGTGAGCCACTGCCCGGTCATCACGAAGTAGCAGGCCCAGGCGGCCAGCGCGACGAAGAGGGAGTCCGAGTAGACCGCCCACTCGGCGCCCGAACCCGGGACGATCGCCCACAGGCCGGCCGCGATCACGCCCGACCGCACGTCGCCGGTCAGCTTCTCCACCACGGCGTAGATGCCGGCCGCGGCGAACAGCGAGGCCACCACCGATACCAGCATCCCGGCGCCGTACAGGCCCAGGCCGGTGCCCTCCGAGACCAGCCGCATCAGGCCCGGGTAGAGCGGGAAGAACGCGGCCGAGTTCTGCTCGATGGTGTAGCCGAGCGGGCCGTTGGGGATCGGCACGAGCGCCGGGTGGTAGCCGAACTGGGCCACCTGCTGGTACCACCAGCCGTCCCAGCTGGCCACCACGTCCCAGGGGTTGGCGCCGCCGCCGAACCGGGCCGGCTTCTTGGCGTAGTCACCGGCGAAGGAGAGCAGCTTCATGAAGACGGTGAAGCCGACCAGCTTCAGCACCGCGTAGCACCACACGGCCGGTCCGAACCGGACCACCAGGGCGCGGCCGCGCTCCTGCCAGCTGCGCGCGGCGCCGTCCGGTTCCTCGCTGCGCTGCTCTGGCACGTCGGAGGCGACTGCCGGTATTGCGTTCATCAGCCGTGGACCCCAGTGCTCTGGACGTGAACGGATCGTCCGGAGAGTCTAGGGCCTGCCCCTTGCGGTTGGTGTGGACCATCGGGCCTTCCGGCCGGTGTGGACCGGCGGGCCCCGATCGCGTACCGCCGCGGGCGGCCGGGGATACTCGGAGGATGGCCGATCACACCACGCGCACCGCCTACACCGTGGAGTCACTGCTCGCGGTGACCGTCGACGTCTTCAACGAGCGCGGCTACGACGGCACCTCGATGGAGGACCTGTCCCGGGCGGCCGGGATCTCCAAGTCCTCCATCTACCACCACGTGCGCGGCAAGGAGGAACTGCTGCGGCTGGCGGTCGGGCGGGCGCTGGACGGGCTGTTCGCGATCCTGGCCGAGCCGGCCGCGGTCGCGGGGCCGGCGGTGGAGCGGCTGGAGCACGTGGTGCGGCGCACCGCGGAGGTGCTGCTGGCGGAGCTGCCGTACGTCACGCTGCTGCTGCGGGTGCGCGGCAACACGGCCACCGAGCAGTGGGCGCTGGAGCGCCGGCGGGACTTCGACCACCAGGTCGCCGAGCTGCTGCGGGCGGCGGTCGCGGACGGCTCGCTGCGCGCGGACGTGGAGCCGCGGCTGGCCACCCGGCTGCTGTTCGGGATGATCAACTCGATCGTGGAGTGGTACCGGCCGGGGCTCAAGGCCGCCGACGGCGTCGCGGACGCGGTGGTCCACCTGGCCTTCGACGGGCTGCGGGCGCGCTGACCGTCCGGAGCCGGCCGCTCAGAGCGGCGGCACCTGGTCCGTCTCCTCGAAGACCAGCATGGTGCGGGTGCCGAGCACCTGGGGGATGGACTGGATGCTGCCCAGCACCAGCTCCCGCAGGGCCTTGTTGTCGGCGGTGTGCACCAGCAGCAGGACGTCGAAGTCCCCGCCGACCAGCGCGATGTGCGCCACCCCCGGCAGCTCCAGCAGCTGCTCGCGCACCGTCCGCCAGGAGTTCTGGACGATCTTCAGGGTGACGTACGCCGACGCGCCCTGACCGGCCCGTTCGTGGTCCACCCTGGCGGTGAAGCCGCGGATGATGCCGTCCTCGACCATCCTGGAGATCCGGGCGTACGCGTTGGCCCGGGACACGTGCACCCGCTCGGCCACCGAGCGGATGGAAGCGCGACCGTCCTGTTGCAGCAGCCGCAGGATCGAGCGGTCGACCCGATCGAGCCTGGACGTCTGTTCAGCCGACATGACCCCCCACCCCCACCGTTTGGACGTACTGCCACCAGTCGACCGCCGAACAGGCCGAATGTCCACCACCTTGTCACGCTTCTGGTCAAGATGAACAGACGACCGAACAATCGGTAGGGAGCCCCCGCCACCCCTGGAGGTGCCCCGAGATGACCGTTCTCGACCACAGACACCACACCGGCGTGCCCGGTTGGCTGCCCGGCGCCACCGCTCCGCGCACCGACCCGGCGCCCCTTCTCCCGGACCTCTCCCCCGTCCGGGCGCTCGGCACCCCCGCGCTGGAGAAGTACGACCCGGCCCTGCTGCGCGAGCTCTACCGCCGACTGGTCGTCGGCCGCCGGTACAACCAGCAGGCCACCACCCTGACCAAGCAGGGCAGGCTCGCCGTCTACCCGGCGTCCACCGGCCAGGAGGCCTGCCAGGTCGCCGCCGCGCTGGTGCTCGGCGAGCGCGACTGGCTCTTCCCCAGCTACCGCGACACCCTCGCCGTGGTCTCCCGGGGCGTCGACCCGCTGGAGGCGCTGACCCTGCTGCGCGGCAGCGCCCACACCGGCTACGACCCGCGCGCCAGCCGCACCGCCCCGCTCTGCACCCCGCTCGCCACCCAGGCCCCGCACGCCGTCGGGCTGGCGCACGCCGCCCGGCTGCGCGGCGAGCCGGTGGTCGCGCTGGCGATGCTCGGCGACGGCGGCACCAGCGAGGGCGACTTCCACGAGGCGCTGAACTTCGCGGCCGTGCTGGGCGCCCCGGTGGTCTTCCTGGTGCAGAACAACGGCTACGCGATCTCCGTCCCGCTCAGCGCCCAGTCCGCCGCGCCGAGCCTGGCCCACAAGGCCGTCGGCTACGGCATGCCCGGTCGGCTGGTGGACGGCAACGACGCGCCCGCCGTGCACTCGGTGCTGACCGAGGCGGTCGAGCGGGCCCGGGCCGGCGGCGGCCCGACCCTGGTCGAGGCGCTGACCTACCGGATCGACGCCCACACCAACGCCGACGACGCTACCCGCTACCGCACCGAGCCCGAGGTGGCCGCCTGGCGGGAGCACGACCCGATCCTGCTGATGGAGCGCGCGCTGCGCGGCCTCGGCGTGCTGGACGACCGGCTGGTCCGGGAGGCGGCCGACGAGGCGGAGGCGCTGGCGGCCCGGATGCGGGCCGAGTTCCACGCCGACCCGGACCTGGACCCGATGTCGCTCTTCGCCCACGTCTACGCCGAACCGACCCCCCAACTGCGCGAGCAGGCCGCTCAGTTGGCCGCCGAGCTGGCCGCCGAGGCGGAGGTGGCGGACTGATGGCGACCGCGACACCCGTGCGCACCGCGTCCATGGCGCAGGCGCTCAACTCCGCGCTGCGGGACGCCATGCGCGAGGACCCGGCGGTGCACGTGCTCGGCGAGGACGTCGGCGCGCTCGGCGGCGTCTTCCGGATCACCGACGGGCTCACCGCCGAGTTCGGCCCGGAGCGCTGCCTGGACACCCCGCTGGCCGAGGCCGGCATCCTCGGCACCGCGATCGGCATGGCGATGTACGGGCTGCGCCCGGTGGTCGAGATGCAGTTCGACGCCTTCGCCTACCCGGCGCTGGAGCAGCTGTTCTCGCACGTCGCCAAGATGCGCAACCGCACGGCGGGCAGGCTTCCGCTGCCGATCACCGTCCGGATCCCGTACGGCGGCGGCATCGGCGGCGTCGAGCACCACAGCGACGCCTCCGAGGCGTACTACACCAGCACCCCCGGCCTGCACGTGGTCACGCCGGGGACGGTGGCCGACGCGTACGGGCTGCTGCGCGCCTCGATCGCCTCCGACGACCCGGTGGTCTTCCTGGAGCCCAAGCGGCTCTACTGGGGCAAGGCCGGGTTCGACCCGACGGCGCCGGTCGAGCCGATCGGCCGGGCGGTGCTGCGGCGCACCGGCACCTCCGCCGTGCTGATCACCTACGGCCCCTCGCTGCCGGTCTGCCTGGAGGCGGCGGAGGCGGCGCGGGCCGAGGGCTGGGACCTCGCGGTGCTGGACCTGCGCACCCTGGTCCCGTTCGACGACGAGACGGTCTGCCGGGTGGTGCGCTCGCTCGGCCGGGCGGTGGTGGTGCACGAGGCCAGCGGCTTCGGCGGCACCGGGGCGGAGATCGCCGCCCGGGTCACCGAGCGCTGCTTCCACCACCTGGCCGCGCCCGTACTGCGGGTCACCGGCTTCGACGTCCCGTACCCGCCGCCGATGCTGGAGCACCACCACCTCCCCGGGGTGGACCGGATCCTGGACGCGGTCGCCCGGCTCCAGTGGGAGGACCGAGGATGATGCCCGTCGTACGGGAGTTCCGGCTGCCCGACCTCGGTGAGGGGCTCACCGGGGCGGAGGTGGTGCGCTGGATGGTCGAGGTCGGCGACGTGATCGCGGTCGACCAGCCGGTGGTGGAGGTGGAGACCGCCAAGGCCGTGGTGGAGGTGCCCTGCCCGTACGGCGGGGTGGTCACCGCGCGGTACGGCGAGGAGGGCGAGGAGATCGCCGTGGGCGCGCCGCTGGTGACGGTCGCGGTGGGGCCGACGGAGGGGGGCGTTCCCGGCGTTCCCGGCGTTCTCGGGGCTTCGGACGAGCCCGTCGCCAGGGCCGCGGAGGTCGAGCGGCCGCTGGTCGGGTTCGGGGTCGCCGAGCCGGGGCGGAGCGGGCGGCGGCGCCGGGTCGGGTCGGGTGCTGTTGCTGTGCGGGAGCCGGTCGCTCCGGCGGTTCCGGCGGTTCCGGTCGGGCCCGCGGTGGTGCCGGTGATCTCGCCGCTGGTGCGGCGGCTGGCCCGGGAGCAGGGGGTCGACCTGGCCGCGCTCACCGGCAGCGGGCCGGACGGGCTGATCATGCGCGCGGACGTCGAACGGGCGGTCGCGGCCAGGGTGGCCGCTCCGGCGCCCGCCGGGCCGGCCGCGCAGGACGGCGTGGTCCCGCTGCGCGGGCTGCGCAGGGCGGTGGCCGAGAAGCTCAGCCGCAGCCACCGGGAGATCCCGGCGGCGACCTGCTGGGTGGACGCGGATGCCACCGAACTGATGGCTCTGCGAAGGCAGTTGAACGCCACGCCGGGGCCGAAGGTGAGCGTGCTGGCGCTGCTGGCGCGGATCTGCACGGTCGCGTTGGCGCGCTTCCCGGAGCTCAATTCCTCGGTGACCGAGGACGGTTCGGGCATCGTCCGGCACTCGGCGGTGCACCTGGGCTTCGCCGCGCAGGGCGAGCGCGGACTGGTCGTCCCGGTGGTGCGGGACGCGCAGGGCCGCAGCACCGAGCAACTCGGTGAGGAGCTGGGCCGGTTGACCGAGGCGGCGCGCAGCGGCGCGCTCACCCCGGCCGAACTGACCGGCGGGACCTTCACGTTGAACAACTACGGGGTGTTCGGCGTGGACGGCTCCACCCCGATCCTCAACCACCCGGAGGCGGCGATGCTCGGCGTCGGCCGGATCGTCGCCAAACCCTGGGTCCACCAGGGGGAGTTGGCGGTGCGCGAGGTGACCCAGCTGTCGTTCACCTTCGACCACCGGGTCTGCGACGGCGGGACGGCCGGCGGCTTCCTGCGCTTCGTCGCGGACTGCGTGGAGCAGCCGGGGATGCTGCTGCGGCAGCTCTGAGCAGGGTCGTTTCCGGGCCGGGCGGCGCGGTCGCCCTGGGTGTGCGGAGGGGCACCCAGGGCGACCGCGGACCGAGGAGAGTAGCGCGTTCCGGGCCCGGATGTCCGGGCTTCGCGTGATTCGTCGGCCGGGCCGTCCGGCCGTGCCACGCTGCCTTGGCGTCAGCAGAGACAGGCCAGGTGGCGCAGGTCGGCCGGAGGCGAAACGATTCTCTTGGGTACTCGAAACGTAGCGGTGAAGTCCCGCGGAACAGTCCTGGTGCGCACCGCGCACGGCTCGGCGGGGGTCGCCTCCGTCCCGGGCCTGTCGGAGTCCGCGTCCCTGTCGGAGTCCGCGTCCGGGAAGGGCCCGTCGCGGCGTCCGGCCGTCCGGCCGCCGGTGCCGCTGGACCCGCCGGACCGGCCGCCGGTGGGGACGGCGGACGCGCCGACGGCGGTGCTGCCGCCGGTGCCGGTGCCGGTGCCGCCGGTCTCGCTGCTGGAGCCCGTCCGGCCGGTGATCCCGGCCCGACCGGTGCAGCCGCCGGCCGTCCCCGCGCCCGCCGCCCCGGCCGCTCCCTACCGCCCGCTGTTCGTCGACGCGCCCGGCCCCAACTGGGTCGGCCCGGGCGACCGGTGGAGCGACGCCTGGGGCGTGCGGGCCCCCGCCGGGCAGCTCCAGGCCGCGCCCGTCGCCGCCGCGCTCCCCGCTGCCGGGTGGGGCCGGGGCGCCGACCGGCCGCTCTCCGCCCGGGACGTCGAGCTGGTCCGGGCCGGCCTGGCCGCCGTCGAGCCGGTCGCGGACCGGGCCACCGCGCACTTCTTCGCGCTGCTCTTCCTGCGCCACCCCGAGCTGCGCTCGCTCTTCCCCGCCGCGATGGACGTCCACCGCGACCGGCTGTTCCGCACCCTGCTGGCCGTCGTGCGGGAGATCGACCGGCCGGCGGCCCTGCGCGCCCTGCTGGCCGGGATCGGCCGCGGCCACCGCCGGTACGGCACGCTGGCGAGCCACTACGCCGCGGTGGAGGAGTGCCTGGTGCAGACGCTGGCCCGGTACGCCGGCGGCCGCTGGGACGCCGAGGCGGAGTCGGCCTGGCGCCGCGCCTACCGGATGGCCTCCTCGACCGTGATCGAGGCCGCGGAGGAGGACGCCCGCACCTCGCCGCCCTGGTGGCAGGGCGAGATCGTCCGGCACGAGCGCCGCACCCGGGACGTCGCGGCGATCACCGTCCGGCCGGACCAGGCGTACCCGTTCCGAGCCGGGCAGTACGCCGCTCTGGAGACGCCCTGGTGGCCGAGGGTCTGGCGGCACTACTCCTTCGCCGCCGCGCCCCGCCCGGACGGACTGCTGACCTTCCACGTCAAGGCCGTCCAGGCGGGCTGGGTGAGCAACGCGCTGGTCCACCGGGCCGCACCCGGGGACGTGCTGCGGCTCGGCCCGGCGGCCGGCTCGATGACCGTCGACCACGCGGCCGGGCCGGACCTGCTCTGCCTCGGCGGCGGCACCGGCATCGCGCCGATCCGGGCCCTGGTCGAGGAGGCCGCCGCGCACGGCGCGTCCGGCCGCCGGGTCGAGGTGTTCTACGGGGCCCGCCGGGCCGAGGAGCTGTACGAGCTGGCCGGGCTGCGCGAGCTGGCCGCGCTGCACCCGTGGCTGACGGTCCGCCCGGTGCTGTCCGGCGGCGGGCCGGCCGGTGGCCTGCTGACCGGAGAACTGCCCGAGGTGGTGGGCCGGTTCGGCCCGTGGGCCGATCGTGAGGCGGTGCTCAGCGGACCGCCGGCGATGGTGCACCGGGGCGTGGGCGTGCTGGTGCGCGCCGGGGTGCCGGCCGAGCGGATCCGGCACGACCTGATCGGCGACCTGGCCGCCGGGTGATCACCCGAGATCGGGTGCCAGGAGTGCGCGGATGCCCTCGATGTTGGCCGCCAGGTACGCCCGCAGCCGGGGCGGGACCACGTTCACCGAGGTGACGCCCTCGCGGGTGAACGGCAGCCGGACCACCTCGTACTCGCCGTTGGGGTCGGTCACCTCGGGCCCGTGCCGCCGGCTGAGGTCCATCGAGGCGAGCCGGCAGACGAAGAAGTGCTGCACCTTGACCCCGTGCGGGTGCAGCAGGGTGCCGTCGTCATGGTGGGTGTGGCTGATGGTGTCGACGAAGGCGGGCACCACGTCCACGACCTTGCCGCCGAGCTCCTCGTCCACCTCGCGGTGCAGCGCCTCGACCACCGTCCGGTCCTCGCGCTCGACCCCGCCGCCGGGGGTGATCCAGTACGGGTGCGGCGAATCCGGCCGGACCCGCCGGATCAGCACGATCGAGGCCGGGCCGTCCGGATCGTCCGGATCCAGCTCCAGCAGGATCGCCCGCGCGGTGCGCTTGACGACCGGGCGCGGTGGCGGAGTGCGGTTCTCGGGATCCATGGCCACCTCCGGGACTGGCGCGTTGTGCGGGAGTCTCCCGCGCCGGGGAGGGGGCGAAACCCGGGGAACGGGTCGAAACACGCCGGGAACGGGTCGAAACGCCGACCTGGTCGGGTGCATCCCTTCGGGACCCCGCTGTGCTGCAATGAGCAGCCATCGGGCACACGGGAGGCTCCGCTCCGCATGCCCGTGCTGGGCAGGGACCTGTACGAGGGCCTCGGGCCGGGCCGTCGTTCATTCTCTGACCGGACTTGGTCTAGACCGATCCGGATTCGTTCACCATTTGAAAAAGCACGCCTTGTCCATCACATCCGCAAACATGGACGATGGTGATCGAACGTGGATTGGTTGCATAAACCGTCACAAAAACCGTCGAAACCATGTCCGGCCGCCATCGGACCAAGCGAACCGACGGCGCGGGCTGAACGAGAGGTACTGGCGCCATGCAGCACAGCACAGTCCAGGGTCACCTGGTGATGAACCTCGTGGTCTCGCACGAGCTCTCCTTCCGCCTCCCGGTGGACCTGGCGTACGAGGCCGACGACCCGTACGCCGTCCGGCTCACCTTCCACCTGCCCGGCGACGCCCCGGTCACCTGGTACTTCGCGCGGGAGCTGCTGCTCGACGGGATCAGCGGGCCGGCGGGCGAGGGCGACGTGCACATCCGCCCGGTCGGCGAGGAGCTCTCGGAGGTCCGCATCGTGCTGCGCTCGCCCGACGGCGACGCCCTGCTGTGCGCCTCGTCCGCGCCGCTGATCGCCTTCCTGGCGCGCACCGACCGGCTGGTGCCGATGGGTCAGGAGTTCACCGGGCGGGACATCGACGCCCAGCTCGCCGACCTGCTCAAGGGGCGTGAGAACGCGGGGTGAGCGGTCCGGCAGGCGACGCAGGGACGAGGAAGGGGCCCGCACCCGGTGGAACACCCGGGCGCGGGCCCCTTTCGGCCGTCCGCACGGCACCGGTCAGTCGTCGTCCAGGGCCAGGTGCAGACCCCACGACACCAGGCTGATGATCAGTGAACCGACCAGCGCCGAGACGAAGTTGTTCACGTGGAAGTCCAGGCTCAGCTTCCCGGAGGCCCAGGAGGTGAGCAGGAGCATCAGGGCGTTGATCACGAAGGTGATCAGGCCCAGCGTGAGGATGAACAGCGGGAACGAGAACAGCTTGACCACCGGCTTGATCAGCCAGTTCACCACGCCGAAGACGACGGCGACGCCGAGCACCGTGAGCGCCTTGTGCTGCCAGTCCGCGTTCCCCTGGGCGAGTTGGATGCCGCTGACGATCCAGGCGGCGACCCAGATGGCCGCCGCGTTGATCAGTGTCTTGATGACGAAACCCTTCATGCCGCCCAAGCCTGACAGGAACCCCCGTCCCGGCGGAACCACCACACGGCGGGGTGGTGTTGAATGCCCCTGGTCCGGGAGGTGGACGGACCGGTCCGCGAACGAGGGAGGACGGCGGCGGTGAAGCTCTTCCGGCTGGACGAACTGGACGCCGAACGGGCGGCCAACGACGGCGCGTACCTGCGGTTCCTGCGCGAACCGCGGATGTCCGCCGGACTGTACGCGCTGGCCCCCGGCGACACCGACCCCCAGACCGCGCACGACCAGGACGAGATCTACCAGGTGATCAGCGGCCGGGCCGAACTCACCGTCGGCGCCGAGACCGCGACGGTCGGGCGCGGCACCGTGGTGTACGTGCCGGCCGGCACCCCGCACCGGTTCCACCACGTCACCGAGGAACTGCGGGTGCTGGTGGTGTTCTCCCCGCCGGAGGACTGAGCGCCCGGCCGCCGGGGGGTGCGCGGCCCGCCGGTTAGGGTCGCGTCATGAGCACCAAGACGCTGACCGAAGAACTCTGGGCGGCCATCGAGCCGGTGTACGCCGAGATCCTCGCCCACCCCTTCCTGGCCGGGCTCACCGACGGAACCCTGCCGCGCGAGGCCTTCCGCCACTTCGTCGTCCAGGACTCGCACTACCTGCGCGACTACGCCCGCGCGCTCGCCGTCTGCGCCGCCAAGGCGCCCGGCGAGGAGGACGTCCGGGCCTTCGCGGACGACGCGGTCGGCGCGCTGGCCGCCGAGCAGGGCATGCACGCCGAGTTCCTGACCGCCTTCGGCGGCAGCGCGGCGGAGGCCGCCGCCGAGCCGGTGCTGCCCACCACCCGGGCCTACACCAGCTACCTGCTGGCCACCGTCTACGGCGGCTCCTTCGCCGAGGCGGTCGGCGCGGTGCTGCCCTGCTACTGGATCTACGCCCGGGTCGGCGAGGCACTGCTCGCCCAGGGCTCGCCCGACCCGCTCTACGCCAAGTGGATCTCCACCTACGGCGACGAGGCCTTCCAGTCGGTGGTCCGCCGGGTGCTGGCGCTCACCGACCGGCTGGGCGAGGAGCTCTCCGCGGCCGAACGCCGCAGGGTGGTCGAGCACTTCGTGACCACCTCGCGCTACGAGTGGATGTTCTGGGACGCCGCCTGGCGCGGCGAGCGCTGGCCGGTCTGAGCGACGGAGCTCGGGGGTCACCCGGGGGGTCGGGATCGGGGTGATCTCGGGGTTCTCTCCGGGCCGCCGGGCCTCGTTCCGGCACTTGCGCCACCGTACGATCGAAGTACCGAAAGCAAGCGGGATGCGGCACCGGACGGCGGCCGACCCGAGGGGAGAAGAGGAACCGACATGGCTGAGCTCTGGAAGTCGCTGCCCTCCTGGGTGCGCAACATCGTCATCCCGGTGCTGGTCCTGGTGCTGGCCTGGAACGTCGTCGCCTTCGTCTTCGGCGTCGTCGGCGCACTGCTCTCGATCGTGATCAAGCTGCTGGTGGTGGTCGGCATCGCGGCCGCCGTGGTGGTCCTGGTGAAGAAGGCCGCCAGGAGCTGACCCGCCACCCCGCAACGCCGCCCTGAGGCCCGGCCCCCTTCCACGAGGGGCGCCGGGCCTCGGCCGTTCGCCGGTGGCCCACGCGGTGAGACGGCCGGGCAGGCGGGCCGGGAGGCGCTCTGGACCTGCGGCGATCCGCTCGCTACGGTGTTGGGCGTCGTGTGCAGGCAACACCGCCTGCGACGCGGGAGCTCGGAGCACCGGGCTGAGAGGGCGCTGACCGGGACGTCGACGGACGGACCGACGGCTGCGTCGACCGCAGGAACCTGACCGGGTAATGCCGGCGTAGGGAGTAGAGGTCAGATGACCACGTTCGAAGCACAGCCGCAGTCTGCCCAGGGCACCCCCAGCAGCGAGCGCACCGGCTACCCGACCCCGGCCTGGCGCAAGGCCCACCGCGAGGGATCGCGCCCCGACCTGCGCGTCCCGTACCGCGAGGTGCGGCTCACCAACGGCAGGACCGTCCCGCTGTACGACACCTCCGGCCCGTACACCGACCCGTCCTACGAGCCCGACGTGCGGCGCGGCCTGCCCGCGCTGCGGGACCCCTGGATCCGCCAGCGCGGCGACGTAGAGGAGTACGACGGCCGCGAGCCGCGTCCCGAGGACGACGGGATCAAGCACACCTCGCCGCGCGGCGGGAACCTGCGCAACCTGGACGCCGTCTTCCCCGGCCGCCCGCGCCGTCCGCTGCGCGGCCGCGACGGCGTCGCCGTCACCCAACTCGCCTACGCCAAGCGGGGCGTGGTGACGCCGGAGATGGAGTTCGTGGCGCTGCGGGAGGGCCTCGCGCCCGAGTTCGTGCGCGCCGAGGTGGCCCGCGGCCGGGCCGTCATCCCGGTCAACGTGAACCACCCGGAGGTGGAGCCGGCCATCATCGGCACCAACTTCCTGGTGAAGATCAACGCCAACATCGGCAACTCGGCCGTCACCTCCTCGATCGAGGAGGAGGTGGAGAAGATGACCTGGGCCACCCGCTGGGGCGCCGACACCGTCATGGACCTCTCCACCGGCCGCAACATCCACACCACCCGCGAGTGGATCCTGCGCAACTCCCCGGTGCCGATCGGCACCGTTCCGCTGTACCAGGCCCTGGAGAAGGTGGACGGCAAGGCCGAGGAGCTGAGCTGGGAGGTCTACCGGGACACCGTCATCGAGCAGTGCGAGCAGGGCGTCGACTACATGACCGTCCACGCCGGCGTGCTGCTGCGGTACGTCCCGCTCACCGCGCGCCGCAAGACCGGCATCGTCTCGCGCGGCGGCTCGATCATGGCGGCCTGGTGCCTGGCGCACCACCGGGAGAACTTCCTCTACACCAACTTCGAGGAGCTCTGCGACATCCTCGCCGCCTACGACGTCACCTTCTCGCTCGGTGACGGGCTGCGCCCGGGCTCGATCGCGGACGCCAACGACGAGGCGCAGTTCGCCGAGCTGAAGACCCTCGGCGAGCTCGGCCGGATCGCCCGCGAGCGGGACGTCCAGGTGATGATCGAGGGCCCGGGCCACGTCCCGATGCACAAGATCAAGGAGAACATGGATCTCCAGAAGGAGATCTGCGACGAGGCGCCGTTCTACACCCTCGGCCCGCTGACCACGGACGTCGCCCCCGGCTACGACCACATCACCTCGGGCATCGGCGCCGCGATGATCGCCTGGTGGGGCACCGCGATGCTCTGCTACGTGACCCCCAAGGAGCACCTGGGCCTGCCCAACCGGGACGACGTCAAGACCGGCGTGATCACCTACAAGATCGCCGCCCACGCCGCCGACCTGGCCAAGGGCCACCCCGGCGCCCAGGCCTGGGACGACGCCCTCTCCGACGCCCGCTTCGAGTTCCGCTGGGAGGACCAGTTCAACCTGGCCCTCGACCCGGAGACCGCCCGCGAGTTCCACGACGAGACCCTCCCCGCCGAGCCCGCCAAGACCGCCCACTTCTGCTCGATGTGCGGCCCGAAGTTCTGCTCGATGAAGATCAGTCAGAAGATCCGCGACGAGCACGGCGACGGTTCCACGGCCGTCTCCACCGAGTTCGACGCCGAGGCCCTGGCCGGCATGGCCGAGAAGTCCGCCGAGTTCGCGGCCCAGGGCAACCGGGTCTACCTCCCGCTCGCCGACTGAGGCAGGAGCCTGGCACCTGAGCGCCGCCCCGAGAGGTTCGCTTCTCGGAGCGGCGCTTCGGCGTTCCCGCTCCGGGAGGCTGCACGCCGACCTCGGCGCCTACGACTCCCAGTACGTCGCCCTGGCGGAAGCCCTGGGCGTACCACTGCTCACCAGCGATGCGAGGCTCGAACGCGGCGGTGCGGCGAGGTGCGAGATCGAGGTCTTCGCCTCGCTCCACCCCTGACTGACACAGCCCCGTGCGGTGGCGCCCCGGGAGGCGTGGCCTTCCGGGGCGGTGTCGCGCCGGAGGTCGGTGGGCCCGCCCCGGCCCAACCCCGTGGGGCCGGGGCGGGAGTCTGGTCAGGCGGTGGCGTCCTGGGGGTACCAGCGGAGTTCGACCGTGTTGCCGTCCGGGTCCTGGACGTAGACGGAGGTGGCGGTGCCGCGGGCGCCGTAGCGGGGGACGGGGCCTTCGAGGACGGTGAAGGTGCCCGCGTCGATGACCTCCTGCCAGTCGAGGGGTTCGACGGTGAGGCAGATGTGGTCGACGTTCGACTCGTTCCTGGGGCCCTTGGCCAGGTCGATGACGGTCTCGGGGCTGACGCGGACGGACGGGAACGACACCCGGCCGGCCCGCCACTCGTCGACCCGTACGGGGGCCAGGCCGAGGAGGCCGGTGTAGAAGGCCAGCGAGCGCTCGACGTCGGCGACGTTGAGGACGAGGTGATCGAAGGCTACGACGCGCATGGTGGGCACCTTCCGGATGCGGGGGAGAAGGGCGGGTAGGGGCACGGGGCGGTCGGCGCCGGCGGGTTCCCCGCTCGGCCGGTGACGTGTTCAACGATCCCCTGGTCCGGGCGTGGGATCAATGCGCGATCACCGTACGATCGTTGAGCCGGATTCAACGATCGAGGGGTGGGGCGGGATGCTGGAACGGCTGGAGGCCGAGGTCTTCCTCACGCTCGCCGAGGAGCTGCACTTCGGCCGGACCGCCGAGCGGCTGCACCTGACCACCGGGCGGGTCAGCCAGGTGGTGAAGAAGCTGGAGCGCCGGATCGGCGGTCCGCTCTTCGACCGCACCAGCCGGTCGGTCGGGCTCACCGCCGTGGGGCGGCAGTTGGCCGACGACCTGGTCCCGGTGGTGGCGGCGATGGCGGAGGCGCTGCGCCGGGCGGAGGACGCCAGCCGGGGTGTCACCGGGGAGCTGCGGGTGGCGTTCCTCGGGGAGTGGACGGCGCCGGTGCTGCTCAAGGCGGCCGCGCTGTTCGGCGAGCGGCACCCGGAGTGCCGGGTGGACGTGCGGGAGGTGCAGCTCTCCAGCTCCCGGGCCAGCCTGGTGGACGGCTCGATCGACGTGCTGATCGCTTCCTACCCGTTCGACGGCATGGCCCGCGGGCCGGTGCTGCTGACCGAGCGGCGGGTCCTGGCGGTGGCCGCCGGGCATCCGCTGGCCGTGGAGCCGTCGGTGTCGGTCGAGGTGCTCGCCGACCACCCGGTGGTGCAGTACCCGGCCGTCACCTCGGTGACCTTCAGGCGCGACCGCACCCCCGACCGCACCCCGTCGGGCCGACCGGTGCCCAAGGGGCCGTCCGGCAGCACCTTCTCCGAGATGCTCAGCCTGGTCGCGATGGGCCGCGGTGTGCTGCCGGTCGGCGAGCACTCCCGCCGCTACTACCCGCGTCCGGACGTCGCCTACGTGCCGATCCACGACGCGCCGCCGATCGAGCGCGGACCGGTCTGGATGGAGGGCAACACCACCGCCCGGGTCCGCGCCTTCGTCCGGGCGGCCGCGGACGCCGCCGGGGTGCGGGCCGACGGGGCGGCGCCGCCGTGCGTGGCGCCGGCGGGGTGACGGTGCGGCCGGGGCGACCGGTGCGGCCCGTCGCGAAGGCGGTCGTCAGGAGATCGCGCGCAGCCGGACCGGCCCCGGGGTGAGCAGCCGGTCGAGGTGGGCGGCCGTCTCCTCGTCGGCGGGGAGCAGGACGAGGAGCTGCTGGGCGTCGTCGGGGAGGTCCAGGGTCTCGCGCAGCAGCCGCAGTTCGGGGCCGGACGGGTGCCGGAGGCGGAGCGGGCCGCGGCGGGGGACGAGGTGGTTGCCGAGTCGGCGGGTGAACTCGGGGCCGGCGGTCTGGGCGAGTTCGGTGCTGAGCCACTCGGCGGATTCGACCGAGGGGCCGAGCCAGATGTCGAAGGCCTGTTCGTCGGCGATGTCGTCCCAGTCGGCGAAGAGCGTGCGGGCGCGCGGGTCGGTGAAGACGTAGCGGGTGAGGTTGGGCGCCGGGGTGTCGAGCAGTCCGGCGGCGCCGAGCACGGTCGCGTAGCCGCTGGTGTGGGCGAGGACGTCGCCGAGGCGGTTGGTGACGGCGGCGATGCCCGGTTCGAGCAGGCGCAGCGTCTCGCGGACGGTGGGGCGCAGTTCGCGCGGGGCCGGCGCTGGCCGGGTGCGGCCGGCGCACGCGCCGCCGGTGATCTTGGTGAGGTAGCGCAGGTGGTTGCGCTCTGCGGGGTCGAGGCCGAGGGCGTCGGCGAGGGCGTTGACCACGGCGGTGGAGGGGTTGCGGTCGCGGCCCTGTTCCAGCCTGGTCAGGTACTCGACGCTGATGCCGGCCCGGACGGCGAGGTCGGAGCGGCGCAGGCCGGGTGCGCGGCGGCGGCCGTGGTCGGGCAGGCCCAGCGTCTCGGGCTGGATGCTGTCCCGCTTCGCGCGGATGAAGTCCCCCAGTGGTGTGCCCATGTGACGAGCGTAGGGCTGATCACCGCGCGGAGGGTGGCCCTGCGGGGGCCAGCCTGGACACGGCCTGGTCGGGACCGTGCGGCGGGCGGAGGGTGGTGGCCATGGAGACGAACACGCACAAGATGGTGATCATCCTCGGCAGCGTCCGGGAGGGCCGGTTCGGTCCGGTGGTGTCCTCGTGGGTGGCCGAGCAGGCCGCCGCGCACGGGGGCTTCGAGATCGAGGTGGTGGACCTCGCCGAGGTCGAGCTGCCGCTCGGACTTCCCGCCGCCTCACCGAAGTTCGCGGGTGACGACTACCCGCGCCCGGCCGGGATGGCGAAGCTGACCGAGGCCCTGGAGGGCGCCGACGCCTTCGTCGTCGTCACTCCGGAGTACAACCACAGCTACCCGGCCTCGCTGAAGGCCGCGATCGACTGGCACTTCACCCAGTGGACGGCCAAGCCGGTCGCCTTCGTCAGCTACGGCGGCGCGGCCGGCGGCCGGCACGCCGTGCTGCACCTGGAGAACGTGCTGACCGAGCTGCACGCGGTGACCATCCGGGACGGCCTGGCCTTCCCGAACTACTTCACCGCCTGGTCGGACGGCCGCCCGGACGACCCGCAGGCGCCCGGCTACGCCAAGGTCCTGCTCGACCAACTGTCCTGGTGGGCCGGTGCGTTGAAGGCCGCGCGGGCCGCCGCGCCGTACCCGGCGTAGTCGCGGAAGCAGAGGGTCGGAGCACCCGGAGAAGGGGGAGGACGATGGACTACCTGAAGCCGGCCGGTCCGGGCTGTCCCGGCGGGCGGTCCTGGAGCAGGTGGACGGCTCGCTGGCCCGCCTCGGCACGGACCACATCGACCTCTTCCAACTGCACCGCTTCGACCCGGCGACGCCGGTGGAGGAGACGGTGGCGGCGCTGCGCGAGGTGGTCGAGGCGGGGAAGGTCCGGTACGTCGGGGTCTCCTCGATGTGGGCCTGGCGGTTCGCGGAGCTGCGGCACGCGGCGGCCGTGGCGGGCGGCCCGCCGTTCGTGTCGATGCAGCACCAGTACAGCCTGGTGCAGCGGGAGGAGGAGCGGGAGATGTTCCCGTTCCTCGCCGACCAGGGCGTGGCCAGCCTGGTCTGGTGCCCGCTGGCCTCGGGCCGGCTGGCCCGGCCGTACGGGCAGGGCACCACCCGCTCGGCCGGGGACCCGGTGGCCGGACGGTTCTTCGCGGACGTCGACCGCCCGATCGTGGACGCCGTCCAGCGCGTCGCGGAGGCCCGCGGCGTCCCGATGGCGCGGGTGGCGCTCGCCTGGGTGCTGCGCAACCCGGTGGTGGCCGCCCCGGTCGTCGGTGCGACCCGGCCGGACCACCTGGACGACGCGGCGGCCGCCCTCGGCCTCGGTCTCACCGACGCCGAGGCGGCGGCCCTGGAGGCCCCGTACACGCCCCGGCTGCCCACCGGTTTCTGAGGTTCCGAGGCTTCCGAGGCACCTGACGCCTCTGAGGCATCTGAGGCCTCCGAACCGCGACGGCTCAACTCGCCGTGCGCCGACGGTAGTAGTGCACGGTGAGCGCGGCGAGCAGCGGGCCCCAGGCGGCCAGTGGCAGGTAGCTGGCCCAGAACACGACGGTCTGCCAGCCGTGGGTGATCAGCCCCAGGTCCCGGTCGCCCCGGATGGTCAGGCCGAACGAGAACATCACCATCGCGTACGGGAAGACCATCAGCGCCGCCGAGCCCAGTCCGGCCGGGACCACGGCGGCGAGCACCGGGACCGGGCGGCCGCCGAGGACGGGGACCCAGCGCGGCCAGACCTCGCCCCAGCGGGCGACCAGGCCGAAGCAGAGCAGGGCCAGCCCCTCGCTGACCACGCTGAGCGCGAGGATGTACGCCCAGCCGCCGTCGAACGAGCCGGCGGCCCGGTCCGGGGGCGTCGGGCCGTGTTCGAGCAGTGGCAGGTCGAGGATGAAGCCGCCGATCCGCCAGAGGCAGGAGGGCAGGACGGCCAGGCTGATCGCGTACCCGGTCCGGACCGCCCAGCGGGGCACACCCGGTACGGGGGTGCCGTGCAGTCGTGCCGCGATCGTCCGTGCGCCCATGGTTTCCGCCTCCCGACTGGGCGGACGCCGTCCGTCCGCCACCGGTACCGACCCTCCCGGAGAACGCCGGCGGGGGCGTCCTCACCCGGGCCGAATCCGGGCCGGACCCGCTCCCCCGGGCGAGGGAGCGGGGTGCGCCCGGCGGTCGGCGTCGGCGGCGGTCGGCGTCGTACCCGGGTATGACGCGGGTCCGGCTCCCCGGTGCGACGACCGGCCGGGTCACGGCGCGGGATGGTGGCGGTGCGGCTGACGTACGGTCAGAGGCCGTCCACGGCTGGGGGTCCTGCCGCGGCAGCGGTCTGAGACGGTGCCGGTGGTCTGAGACGGTGCCGGTGGTCCGGAACGGCGGCCGCGGTCCTCACTCCGGGTCAGGGCAGCAGCAGCCCCCAGGGCACGAACACCAGCCCGGCCAGCAGCAGGACGCCCAGCCGGACCCGGTCCGCGGTGGTGGCGGCGGCCAGGGCGGCCCGCTCCCGCCGGGCGCCGGCCGCGGCGACGGCGGCCGCCCCGAGCGCGAACAGCGCGAGCAGCTGGACGGCCAGCCAGACCACCGGGCGGCCGAACAGGACCGGGCCGGGGGACATCGCGGCGGTGAGCACCAGGAAGAGCAGGTAGCCGAGGGCGCCCAGGCCGGCGGCCGTTCCGGCGAGGGCGGCCCAGCGGGCGGCCCGGGGCAGGGCGGCCGGGCGCGGGCGGCTGCGCGGGCGGCGGAGGGCGCCGGTCAGCGCGTAGCCCGCGAAGCCGGTCAGGCAGAGCAGGGTGGCGACGGCCTCGAACCAGGTGGACTCGTACCAGGGGAGCGGGTCGGGTGCGCGGCCCAACGGCGCGGCGCCGGACGGTCCGGCGGTGGGGAGCAGCACCGGCAGGGCCACCAGCAGGACCGCCAGCAGGGCGGTGACCGGCGGCAGCGCCGGTCCGGTGCGGGACGGTCGGACGGATCCGGTGCTCATCGCTGGTCTCCCCCGGGCGTTCTCCTCTGGTGGGTCCAGCCTGGCGGACGGCGCGGTTCGGGGCGATGGTGGCGGCACCCGGACCGGGGGTGGGGATGTCCCCCGGAAGGGGCCGCCGAGCTGGGTGAACGCCGACCTGGGGAACGCCGGCCCGGGACCGCGGGCCCGGGACCGCGGGCCCCGGAGCGCCGGCTCCCCGAGCGCCGGGCTCAGCGCACCTCGTCGGGCCCGGTGAAGTCGGGCGGCGTGTACCCGGGCCCGGTGAAGTCCGGCGGGGTGAAGGTGGCCGGGCGGGCGGTGCGGCCCTCGGGGTCGGTGAGCCCGTCGGGCCCCGGGCTGGTGAACGCGGGCGAGGTGTACCCGGGGCTGCTGAAGTCGGGGCTGCTGAAGTCGGGGCCGGGGGTGTCGGGCCCGGCGGTGTCCTGGCCGGTGGCGTCCTGGCCGGTGGTGTCGGGTCGGGCCGCCGTGCCGGGCACCGGCGGCAGCGAGTCGAGCAGGTACGGGACGAGGCCGCGCTCGCGCAGGGCGGTGCGCCACTCGCCGTGGGCGTCGCCGAGTTCGGCGGCGAGCTCCGGGTCGGTGCCGGCCGGGGCGCTCGCGGGGCCGTCGCGCAGGGCGGTGAGCAGCAGCCCGATGATGCCGATGGCCATCGCGGCGACCCCGGCGGCGAGCGCCACCCAGCCGGCCGTGATCAGGGAGCCGGCCAGCGCCGGGTCGGGGTCGGCGGCGCGCAGCAGGTAGCCGATCAGCAGCAGGAACAGGGCGGCGGCCCAGGCCAGGATCGGGGTGAGCACGGTGAGGACGGGGAAGAGCCCGGCGCCGCCGCTCCCGGAGCGCAGCTGGGTGAGCAGCCCGGGGGCGACGGGTTCGCTGCCGGGCGGCGGCGGGGGCGTGCTGTGCAGGCTCTCGCGCAGCCGGGTGTAGTGGGTGTACTCGGTGGCGGCCGCGGCGTTGACGCGGTCGGCGTCGCGCAGCGCGCGGATGCGCAGTTGGTCGCTGGTGAGCGCGCCGGGGGCGCGCAGGGCGGTGAGGACGGTGCGGTCGCGCAGGGCTTCCGTGAGGAGGCGCTCGTACTCCGGGCGGTCCTCGGCGAGCAGTGGCGGGGGGTTGGACATGGGGACCCCGTTCGTGCGGACCCCGTTCGCTCCGCCCCGGGGGCGCGCGGCCCTCAGGACGCCGAAACGGGCGCGGAGGCGGGCCGCCGGACGGGCGGCCGGGTGTGGTGTGCCTCATGGTAGGGGCGGGCGCGCCCGGGCTGACAGTCGGTTTCCGGAATTTCGCGCCCCCGGACGCGCGCGTGCGACGACCCGAGCGCCGGGAACAACTGTTCTATGACGATGGTCGGTTGACGATCGGTCGGTGGTTCGCGGACGCCTCAGTCGATCGGCAGCCGGGCGACCAGCAGCCGTCCCTCCATGGTGACGCCGCCGTCCATCGCCACCGCGAGGTCGTCCGCGTACACGTACGGCCCGGGGATGTGCGGCGGCTGGCCGTCGTCGTTGTGCACGGCGCCGGTGAGGTACGGGATGGGGCTGTGCCCGTGCACGATCCGGCTGCCGCCGTAGGTGTCCAGCAGCTCGTGGACGGCCAGCGGGCCGGCGTCGCCGCGGAAGGCGAACCGCTTGGTGAAGCGGCGGAAGCAGTCCCACCACTCGTCCACGCTGCCGTCGGCGAGCAGTCCGTGCACCGCGTCGTTGACGTCGGGGATGGACTCGCCGTACTCCAGGTACGCGGTGGTGTCGGAGTGCAGCAGCAGGTGGCCGTCCTCCAGCGCGATGGCGGGCAGCCGGGAGAGCCAGCTGATGTGGTGCGCCTCCAGCCGGTCCAGGTCGTTCTGCTGGCCGCCGTTGAGCCGCCAGGCGGCGAGGAAGGAGGCGGTGCCGGCGGTGGACTGGACGGGCTCGTCGCCGTACCTGGCGGCGCCGAGGAAGAGCAGTTCGTGGTTGCCCATCAGCGCGCGGCAGTAGCCGCCGGCCGCGGCGGCCTCGGCGGCCAGCTGCATGACCAGGTCGATGACGCCGATGCCGTCGGGGCCGCGGTCGGTGAAGTCGCCGAGGAACCAGATCCGGGCGCGGCCGGCCGACCAGTGGCCCTCGGCGTCGATCAGGCCCTGGCCGTGCAGCGCGGCGCGCAGCTCCTCCAGGTAGCCGTGCACGTCGCCGACGACGTAGACCGGGCCGGGGGGCTCGCCGGGGCCGGGGGCCGGGTACGGGTAGGTGGGCACGGCGGGGTCGGGCAGCGGCGGGCCGAGCTCGATGGTCGGCGGGTCGTCGCGGCCGTCGAGCTGGAGCGCCGGGGAGGGCTGGTCGGGCAGGGTGGGCTCGTAGCCCTTCTGCTCCTGGCCGTCGTAGCCGCCCTGGTCCGGAGCGTCGTAGCCGTTCTGTTCCCGGCCGTCGTAGCCGCCCTGGTCCGCGCCGTCGTAGCCGTTCTGCTCCCGGCCCTCGTAGTTCGGCCGCTCCTCGTACCCGGTGCGGTCCTCGTACCCGGCACGGTCCTCGTATCCCGGGCCCTCCTCGTAGCCGCCCTGTCCCTGGTTCGAGAAGGCCGGGGTCTGGTCCAGGCCGACCCCCTGGGCGTGCACGGTGTGGCCCTGGCCGTCGGCGGGCCAGTGCTGCTCCAGGTAGCGGGCTCCGCCGTAGCCGCTGTAGGTCTCCCCGTCGTACGTCCCCCCCTCGTAGGACGGGGCGGGGTAGCCGGTCGCGGGGTCGGGTTCGTAATAGGTGCCGTACGGCAGCACGTCGAGGTCCGGCTGGTGGCGGGGGCCCGAGTGGGGGTGCTCGGGCCCGGGGAAGCGGTCCTCGGGTGTCATTCGCCCATCATAGGAAGACCACTCTCCCGGCGTCGTCACCTGGTGGGTATCCAATCCTCCGGAGCGTCAGCCGGGCGGTCCCGCAAGGTCCGTTTTGTCCCGGCTGGTACGGTCTCGTCAGCTCTGGTCGCCTGCTCGTCACGGCCCTCGGCCCGCTCCCCGCGGGCCGGTCCCGAGCCGGGAGGGCGCAGTGGTCTACACCTCGCCCGGGGCCCGGGGCGGGCTGACGGTGGTGCGCGGACTCCGGCGCTGGGAGGACGCGCGGACGATCAGCTCGGTCGGCATCAGGGTGCCCGGCGGCGGCCCGGTGCCGGCGGTGCGGAAGCGCGGCGGGAAGAGCCGGGCGATGTCGACGCCCGTCCCCGAGTCCACGCCCTCGATCGCGTCGATGAGCAGGTTGACCACCGTGGTGCCGATCTTGCGCGGCTTGAGCGAGAGCGTGGTGATCGGCGGTTCGGTGGCCGCGTAGACGTCGCTCTCGCTACAGCAGACCAGCAGCAGGTCGTCCGGCACCCGCAGGCCGTACCGGCGGGCGGCGGCCAGCAGGTCGGTGCCGTTGGGGTCGAACAGTCCGTAGACGGCGTCCGGCCGGTCGGGGCGGGCGAGCAGCCGGTCGGCGGCGACGGCGCCGGCCGCCGGGTCGTGCGCGGGGTAGGTCTCGTACACTGGCTCCTGCCCGACCTTGGCGCACCAGCCGAGGTACGCCTCGGTGGAGAGCCGGGTGTAGGTGTCGGTGCTGGTGCCGGTGAGCAGGCCGATCCGGCGGGCGCCGGCCTCGGAGAGGTGGTCGAGGATGCCGAGCACGGCGGCCTCGTGGTCGTTGTCGACCCAGGCGGTGACCGGGCAGTTGCCGGGCTTGCCGTCGCTGACCACCGGGACGCCGGACCGGTACAGCTCGCTCACCAGGGGGTCCTGGTCGGGCGGGTCGATCACCACGGTGCCGTCCAGGGCGATGTTGCCCCAGACGTCGTGGCGGGAGGAGGCGGGCAGCACCACCAGCGCGTAGCCGCGGCCCAGGGCGGCGCTGGTGGCGGCCCGGGCCATCTCGGCGAAGTACGCGAACTCGGTGAAGGTGAACGGCTCTTCACCGTAGGTCGTGACGGTCAGCCCGATCAGGCCGGACCGTCCGGTGCGCAGGGTGCGGGCGGCCGCGGAGGGGCGGTAGCCGAGGCGCTCGGCGACCTCCCGCACCCGGCTGCGGGTCTCGTCGGGCAGGCGGCCCTTTCCGTTCAGCGCATCGGAGACAGTGGTGATCGACACTCCGGCGGCTGCTGCCACATCCCGGATGCCGGCCCGTTCCAGACGCCTTGAGGTGGTGGGACGCCGACCGCTCTGGTTGGCTGCTGCTGTCATGGCGGACCGATCGTATGGCTCCTGACAAGGGTCTGTGACCGGCGCATCGGGAGCCCGTGGAGATACGTTTCTCCAAGAGTGAGCCGGGGTGCGCCCCTTCGATACCCGCCTGAAACCAGCACTCTTACCTCTGACATGTGCCAAAGGAACCGGGCAGAATGGCTGATCTGCGCCTGTAACCCGGCCGGGCATCTCACTCCTACGGGTGAGGGCGGTCGGTATCGTGCAAGGCACCCGACCGGGGTGGTCCGGGTGCGACACGAGGTCCCGGGCACGGAGGCGAACCCGTCCGTGGCGGGCGAGCGCACCGGAGAGTTCCGCAACTGGAAACGGAGTACGACCGTGAGCAGTGGTACGTCAGCGCAGGGCCCGCGGCTGCGGCCGACCCTCGACGGCATCCCCACGTACAAGCCCGGCAAGCCGGCCGGCGCCGACGCCTACAAGCTGTCCTCGAACGAGAACCCCTACCCGCCGCTGCCCGGCGTGCTGGAGACGGCGGTCACCGCGGCCGGTTCGTTCAACCGTTACCCCGACATGGGCGTCACCGAGCTGACCTCGGTGCTCGCCGAGCGCTTCGGGGTGCCCGCCGAGCACATCGCCACCGGCACCGGCTCGGTCGGCATCGCCCAGTCGCTGGTGCTCGTCACGGCCGGCCCGGGCGACGAGGTGATCTTCGCCTGGCGCTCCTTCGAGGCGTACCCGATCGTCGCCACGGTCGCCGGGGCCACGCCCGTCCCGGTGCCGCTCAAGGCGAACGGCGACCACGACCTGGACGCGATGCTCGCCGCGATCACCCCGAACACCCGGCTGATCTTCGTCTGCAACCCCAACAACCCCACGGGCAACGTGATCCACCGCGCCGAGCTGGAGCGCTTCCTGGACGCCGTCCCGGGCGACGTCCTGGTCGTGGTGGACGAGGCCTACATCGAGTTCATCCGCGACCCCGAGGTGCCCAACGGCATCGACCTCTACCGGGACCGCCCGAACGTCTGCGTGCTGCGCACCTTCTCCAAGGCCTACGGCCTGGCGGGCCTGCGGGTCGGCTTCGCGATCGCGCACGAGCCGGTGGCCACCGCGCTGCGCAAGGTCGCCACCCCGTTCGGCGTGAGCCAGCTCGCCCAGAACGCCGCCGTCGCCTCGCTGCGCGCCGAGGAGGCGCTGCTGGTGCGGGTGGAGGCGCTGGTCGAGGAGCGCACCCGGGTGGTGGCCGGGCTGCGCGCCCAGGGCTGGGAGATCCCGGACTCGCAGGCCAACTTCGTCTGGCTCTGGCTGGGCGAGCGCTCGCAGGAGTTCGCCGCCGCGTGCGCCGAGGCCGGCGTGGTCGTGCGGCCGTTCCCGGAGGGCGTGCGGGTGTCGATCGGCGAGGCCGAGGGCAACACGATCTTCCTGTCGGTGGCGGAGGCCTTCCGCAAGTCGCTCTGACCTCTCGTTCTGACCTCTCGTTCTGACCTCTCGTTCTGAGCTCTTGCTCTGACCTCTTGCTCTGGCCTTTCGCTCTGGCCTTGCTCCGAGCTCTCGCTCGGGGCCCCGCAGGGGCGCGTCGGATCTCCGGCGCGCCCCTGCGGCGTTCCGTGTGGCTCCTCCTTCCGCGGCTCCTCGCACGTTCTCCCGGAAGGCTGTGGATCACTGGGAGCCCGCTGGGAGTTCGGCCAACGGCCGGCCACGGAGCGGCCAAGGCGCCGACGGAGGACGGGGCATCCGCCCGGAATGCCCGGATCCGGCCGGTCAGTCTTCTCCCAGCCGGTGCCCAGGACTCCGCAAGAGCCCACCGGGAAGCTGTCCGGCATGAAGGTGCTCCCACGGCGGCGAGGCGCCGTCCTCGTCAACTCCGCGCTCGGCGTGGCCCTGCTGGGCGGTGCCGCCCTGGTGTACGCCACGGTCAGCGGCAGCTCCGGACCGGCCGCCGCCAGGCCCGCGACCCGTACCGCGACGGTGTCCAAGGGCACCGTCCTGGCCACCGTGTCCGGAACCGGCACCCTGGTCTCACCGACCGACGCGGCCCAGGACTTCACCACCGGCGGCCGGCTCACCGAGGTCAAGGTCGCGGTCGGGGACGCCGTGAAGAAGGGCCAGGTGCTCGCCACCGTCGACACCACGGCGGCCCGGCAGCAGGTGGACGCGGCCGAGGCGGCGCTCACCACCGCCGAGGCCAACCTCGCCAAGGCCCAGGCCGGGGTCACCACCACGACCACCGAGCCGCTGCCGGGGGCCGGCTCCGGGGCCGCCACCCCCGGAGCCGGCAGCGCCGGTGGCGCTCGCGGGGCGGGCGGGAGCGGGGCGGGCGGGAGCAGTACGCCCGCCCCGCAGACCACCACGATCACCACCACCAAGGTCGACGACGCGGCCGTGGCCCAGGCCCAGCAGCAGGTCACCACCGCGCAGACCAACCTCGCCAACGCCCGGGCGGCGCTGGCCGGGACCACCCTGACCGCCTCGGTGGACGGCACCGTCGCCTCGATCGCCGGCAAGGTCGGCGACACCGTCGGGGCCACCGCCTCCGGCTCCTCCTCCACCGGCAAGTCCACGGGCACGGCCACGAGTCCGACGGCCGCCCCGAGCGGCTTCATCGTGCTCACCAACCCGACCGGGATGCAGGTCACCGCCAACTTCTCCGAGCTCGACTCGCTCAAGCTGAAGAAGGGCGAGGCGGCCACCGTCACCCTGAACGCCCAGTCGGACACCAAGCTCAACGCCACCGTCCTGTCCGTCAGTTCGCTGCCCAGCGGCAGTGGCGGCAATGGCGGCGGTGCGGGCTCCGCAGCCGTCCAGTACGCGGCCACGCTCCAGCTCGGCGGCGACACCAGCACGCTGCGCACCGGCCTGAGCGCCACCGTCCAGGTGATCACCGGCGAGGCCGACAACGCGCTCTCGCTGCCCACCTCCGCCCTGTCCGGCACCGGCGCCTCGCGCACCGCCACCCTGGTGCGGCCGGACGGCGCCTCCGAGCGGGTCACCGTCGGCGTCGGGGTCGAGGGCGACAGCACGGTGCAGGTCGTCTCCGGGCTGAAGGAGGGCGACAAGGTCGAACTCCCCACCACCAGCGGCGGGAACGGCTTCCCGAACGCCTCCTTCCCGGGCCTCGGCGGCAACCGGGGCTCCGGCGGCGGCTCGGTCTTCCCGGGCGGCGGCGGGTCCGGCGGTGGCGGTGCGGCCGGCGGTGGCGGGGCCGGTCGCGGCGGCAGGGGCTGAGGCCGGTCATGCGTCACGTCATCGACAAGCGCGTCCCGGCGCACCCCCTCCCGGTGATCCGGATCCGCCGGCTCACCAAGGCGTACGGGCACGGCGACGCCACCGTGCACGCGCTGCGCGGCCCGTCCGACCCCGCGAGCGGCGAGCCGCTGGGTGTCGACCTCGACGTCGAACAGGGCGACTACGTCGCCGTGATGGGCAGCTCGGGCTCAGGAAAGTCCACCCTGATGAACATCCTCGGCTGCCTGGACGTCCCGACCTCCGGCCGCTACCTGCTGGACGGCACCGACGTCGGCCACCTGGACGAGCGGCAGCTCGCGCTGGTGCGCAACCGCAGGATCGGCTTCGTCTTCCAGTCCTTCAACCTGGTCCCCCGCACCACCGCCCTCGCCCAGGTCGAGCTGCCGCTCGCCTACGCGGGCGTCCGCACCGCCGAACGGCGCCGCCGGGCGATGGCCGCGCTGTCCCTGGTCGGGCTCGCCGACCGGGCCGGCCACAAGCCCAACGAGCTCTCCGGAGGCCAGCAGCAGCGCGTCGCGGTGGCGCGGGCGCTGGTGACGGCGCCCGCGATGCTGCTCGCCGACGAGCCGACCGGCAACCTCGACAGCCGCTCGACGGAGGAGGTGCTGGCGTTGATCGACGGGCTCAACGCCACCGGCCGCACGGTCGTGCTGATCACCCACGAGGACGAGGTCGCCCGGCACGCCAAGCGGGTGCTGCGGCTGGTGGACGGGCAGATCGTGAGCGACCTCCGGCAGGCCCCGGTGGAAGGCCCGCCGCCCGCCCTCCACGAGGCGGAGGTGCCGGCGTGATCCTCTGGCAGACGCTCCGCTTCGCGGTCGGCGGCTTGGCCGCCAACAAGGTGCGCTCGGCGCTCACCATGCTCGGGGTGCTGATCGGCGTGGCCTCGGTGATCCTGCTGCTGGCGGTCGGCAACGGCTCGTCGGTGGCGGTGAAGGAGTCGATCACCTCGCTCGGCACCAACGCGCTGACGGTCAGCTCCGGTTCGGCGAGCGGCGGCTCCCGCGCCGCCTCCTCGGTGAAGAAGCTCACGGTCGCCGACGCCAAGGCGCTGGCGAGCGGCTCCTCGGCCGACGCGATCAGGTCCGTCGCCCCGGTGGTCACGACCGGCGGGACGGCGCTCTACGGGAACATCTCGTACAACCCGGGTTCGATCGTCGGCACCTACCCGTCGTACTTCGAGACCGCCAACCAGAAGGTCGCCCACGGCGAGTACTTCACGGACGACGATGTGCTCGCCTCGCGCAAGGTCGCGGTGCTCGGCGCGACGACGGCCAAGCAGCTGTTCGACACCGAGGACCCGGTCGGCCGGGCGGTCGTCCTCGGCGGCACGCCGTTCACCGTGGTCGGCGTGCTCCAGGCCAAGGGCGGCAGTGGCTTCACCGACCCGGACGACGTGGTGATCGCCCCGCTCCCGACGGTGCAGAACGCCTTCACCGGCTTCGGCCCGGTCAACCAGATCCTGGTGCAGGCCGCGTCCGCGGACAGCACCGTCCGGGCGCAGTCCGAGATCACCCGCGTGCTGCTCGGGACGCACGCCATCGCCGACCCGGCCAAGGCGGACTTCCGGATCACCAGCCAGGCCTCGCTGCTCACCGCCCGGGAGAGCACGACCAGGACCTTCACCGTGCTGCTCGGCGCGGTGGCGGCGATCTCGCTGCTGGTCGGCGGGATCGGGATCACCAACATCATGCTGGTGACGGTCACCGAGCGGACCAGGGAGATCGGCATCCGCAAGGCGCTCGGCGCCCCGCGCGCGGTGATCCTCGGGCAGTTCCTCACCGAGTCGACGCTGCTGTCGGTGATCGGCGCGGGGCTGGGAGTCGCGGCCGGGATCGCCGGCTCGCACTTCAGCGTCGTCGGCATCAGGCCGGTGGTGATCCCCGAATCGGTGCTCGGCGCGTTCGCCATCGCCGTCGCCATCGGGCTGTTCTTCGGCAGCTACCCCGCCAACCGGGCCGCCTCACTGCGGCCGATCGACGCCCTCCGGCACGAGTAGGAGATCCACGACATGAACCAGGCCGACCAGGTCGCGCTCCTCGCCACCCCGCCGGACGCCCGCGACGTGAGCGCGGAGCTGGCCGCCCCACCCCGGCGGAGGCTGCCGTGGCTCAGCCTGGGGCTGGCGGGCGGCGTGATCGCGACCAGCGCGTTCGCGGGCGGGGTCTGGTACCAGAAGGACCAGGGGACGTCCGGAGGGAAGTCCGCCGCCCGGCCGGCTGCGGCTGCTCAGGGCGGTGGCTACGGGCAGGGCAACTCCCGCCGTGGGGGCCAGGGGCAGGGCGGACAGGCCGGACAGGCCGGTCTCACCCGGGGCACCGTCAAGGCCGTCGACGGCACCACCGTGTATCTGACGGATGCCAACGGCAACACCGTCAAGGTCACCACCGGCGACGCGACGAAGGTGCAGCTCACCAAGGAGGGCAAGGTCGCCGACCTCCTGCCGGGCCAGAGCGTGACCGTCGTCGGCACCCCCGACGCCGACGGTGGCTACACGGCCAGCCAGTTGGTCGAAGGATCCGGTGTCGGAGTCGGTGTCGGAGCCGGAGTGCCGAGGAGCCCGTCCGGCGGCTGACCCGGAGCCGACGGACGACCGCGAGGCCCTCGCCCCTTTTCGATGGGCGAGGGCCTTCGCGCGTTCAGAGGTTCACCGGTGCCACGCCGCGTCCCGGTCCAGGTCCCGGAGCAGGTGGAGGAGGTTGAGGAGGGTGCTCACGGGCGCGTTGCCGAAGTCGACCAGGATGCGCCCGTCGAGGGTGGACTCCCCGGCCGAGGCCGAGCCCCAGAGGAGGCCGTAGGGGAGGCCGCGCCGGTGGAGCTCGCCGAGCAGGGCGGTGATGTGGGCGGGGGTGAAGTCCCGCATCCGGGGGTCGTCGGGAGCGACCGGTTCCCGGGTCACGCGATGGAGTCCAGCTCGTACCAGACGGTTTTGCCGCGCTTCTGGGGGTCCACGCCCCAGCGGTGGGTGAGCCCGGCGACGAGCTGGAGGCCCCGGCCGCTCTCGGCGAGGAGGTTGAGGGCCTGCTCGTCGGGGAGCTTGTCGCTCTCGTCCGCCACGCAGACCCGGAGGGTGCGGTCGCGGAGGGAGAAGTAGACGACGGGCGAGGCGGTGTGGGCGTGCCGCCACGCGTTGACGATCAGTTCGCCGAGGGCGAGTTCGGCGTTGAAGATGGTCTCGGTGTCCCAGGCGGCGCGGGTCAGGACGTCCCGCAGGGCCTGCCGGGTGAGAGTGAGCGAGGGGGTGTTGAGGGTGCACACGGGAACCTCCGGGAGGCTGTGGCGTGGGGAGTGGGAGCCGTGAGCCAGGCCAGGGGGGTGGTTGCTCTTCGGCGGGAGGGCAGCAGGCGCCTACTGCGCTGAACCAAGGCGTGTCTGACGACCCATCGGATCGTTCTGAGAGTGACGATATCGTGATCCGCCACAGATTTGTGGCGATCGGCGCGAAGTTCCCCCGAACGGGGCTGGCAGACTGGTCCCATGGCCCTTCGATCGAACCCAACGCTCCGCCAGCTGCGGTTGGGTGCCGAACTTCGCAGGATGCGGGAACAGGCCGGTCTCGGCGGCAGCCAGCTCGCCCGCGCACTGGGCATCAACCCCGCCCATGTGACCCAGATGGAGAGTGGCAGGACCGGCATCAGCGTCGAACGCCTGCGCACGATCGCCGCGTTGTGCATGTGCGTCAACGAGCCGTTGATCGATGCACTGGCGGACATCATCACGGACCGCGACAAGGGCGGCTGGTGGGAGGAGTATCGCGGGAACCTCTCGCCGGACTTCCTTGAGGTCGCCGAGATCGAGGGACGCGCGCGCAGACTCTCGACCTACACCATGGCCTTCATGCCGGGGCTGCTCCAGACCAGCGCCTACGCCTCAGCCATCTTCGCGCGGGACTTCCCACCGCTCCCGAGTCACGAGGTCGAGCTGAGGACTGCCTTCCGCATGCAGCGGCAGCGCATCGTCCGGTCCGGGACAACGCCGTACTCGGCGTACATTCATGAGGCTGCGCTGCGTATGCAGTTCAGTGGGCCCAAGACCCAAGCCGAACAACTCGGCAGTCTCATCGAGGATTCCGAGCGGCCAAGCATCTCTATCCGAGTCCTGCTGTTTGACGGTGACACGCTTCCGCTGACCCACGAGAACTTCACGTACGCCGAAGGGCCGATCCCTGAGCTGGACACGGCGCAGCTGGACTCAGGTCTTGGAATCGCGCTCTTCGATGCGCCGGCCCACATGACGCGGTTCCGTACCCTGCTCGCCCGGATCGACTCGGCGGCCCTCTCGGAAGACGAATCCCGAGAGTTCATTCGATCCATCAAGAAGGATATGGAAAGCAAGTATGCGTAACTCCGTTTGGCAGAAGTCCAGCTACTCGGGTGCCAACTCCGAATGCGTCGAGGTTCGTGCCGCTGATGGTGCGATCGAACTGCGCGAGTCCGACGAGGGCGACGTCATCGTCCGCACCACCGCCGCCAAGTTCGCCGCCCTCCTCCAGGGCGCGAAGGCCGGCGACTTCGACCACCTGACCGGCGCCACCGCCTAGCGAACCGTTTCGGCGGCCCCTTGCTCCTCCGCAAGGGGCCGCCGATCAGGGGTGCTCAGTCGAGGCAGAACTCGTTGCCCTCGACGTCCTGCATGTTGAGGCACGACTCGTTCTTGTCGTCGGCGAGCAGCAGTCGTCCGCGAGTCGCGCCCAGGGGGAGCAGTCGGGCGCACTCGGCCTCCAGCGCCGCCAGGCGTTCCGCTCCCACCAGTCCGGTGCCGACCCGCACGTCGAGGTGGACCCGGTTCTTGACGACCTTGCCCTCGGGGACGCGCTGGAAGTACATGCGCGGGCCCGCGCCCGTGGGATCGCTGGCGGCGAACCAGGCGTCCTGCTCCTCGGGCGGCAGCGAGCGCTGGTACTCGTCCCAGGTGTCGAACCCCTCGGGGATGCGCGGCGGGAGGTATCCCAGGGCCTCGCACCAGAAGCGGCCGACGCGCTCGGGCGACGCGCAGTCGAAGGTGATCTGGACCTGCTTGACCGATGTCATCGGGCCACCATAGCCATGACCAGAGAGCCGCGTCGCACAGTTTTCGTCACGAACCCCGCAGGTGAGGGGGTGGGGCTGGACCCACCCCGTCGTGGGGCTGGACCCATACCGGGCCGCGCGCCCGGTCCGTAGCGTCGTTCCCACCACGACGACGGAGGGAAGAGAACCATGGCGACCACGACCCACCACCAGGACACCTTCACCACGGTGAAGAAGTGCATCGGGCTCTTCGGGGCCGTCGGTGCGATCGTCCTCGGCACGGTCGCCGTGATGGCGGCCACCGGCCACGGGACGACCCCGTTCATGTGGGTCCGCGGCGCGATCCTCCTCGCGCTCGCCCCGTTCTTCCACCGCCTGGCCACCCGTGCCGCCGAGGGATCCCACCAGGCCTTCGACCGCCTCCGCACCCTCTCCACCGTGCTGCCGATCGCCATCATCGCGGTGGACTCGGTCCCCGGCCTATGCCCGCCCTGGTACGCCGTCCTCCAGGGCCTCTCCGCCCTCGCCCTGATCGCGGTCGCCGTCCTCACCCGCACCCCCGCCCTGAAGGCCGCCTTCCCCAAGGCCGGCTGACCTGCACCGCCCCGCAGTCGCTCCCGAGTACCTACGCTTTGATGCCTCGTCACCGACCATGAGCCTCGGGTGGGTTACTCCCATCCAGTCGAGCTCCCCGAAGGGCAATTCATGGCAGCATCGCGCAGGACACTCGGCGACTGGTTCGGCACCTTCGCCGTCGAGGCCTTCAGGCTGGAGACGCTGGACGACTACAGCCAGTCCGGTGGCATCGAGGCGTTCCACGCCTTCCTCGCTGGTGAGGAACAGCCGGACGACTACAAGAACGCCGGGTGGGTCAAGACGGTGGCTGCTGCCACGTAGGCCGGCAAGCGCATGTACAGGGTGCACATCCTCTCGCGCCCGCTCACCCCGTACCTCAGGTTCGAACTTGGCTGGGGGTACCGGCGGAACGCCGAGGCAGGTGAGGAGTTCTTCATCCTCGACACCACCGACCGGGAGAACCCGCTCCCGGACGCACCCGACTTCTGGATGTTCGACGACCAGGCCGTCGGGGCCATGAGCTACGACGACCACGGAAAGTACCTCGGCACTGACTTCACCACGAGCGGGCGCCTGCCGGAGTTCAGGGCCTGGCGCGACCTCGCACTCGACCACGCCGAACCGTTCGCGACCTGGTGGTCCCGCCATGGCGAGTGATCCGCCGGAAGTCCTTCACAGCCCGGGCGGTCGATGACCGGGCGGCCCGGGAGACAGAACCCGGCGTACAGGCCGACTTGGGGAGCCGGGCTCGCTTCCTTCTCCGAGTGTGTCTAGGCAGGAACGTGAATGATCCTTGCTGGCCTTCTCGCGCACTCCCTACGCTTCTGGTGGTCACCAACCCGCACAGCACGTGGAGGGGAACATGGAGCTCACGCGGATCGCGGGCGGCGACCCGAACTGTCGCAACGACGACTGTCCGACGATCTACACCACCGACCGGGGCACCATCGCCGTCCAGGGGTACACGGTGGAGCGGCGGACGCCCGAGGGGGAATCGGTGGTGGAGAACCCCGAGGACGTGTTGTGGGAGGCGTTCCGTGCTCTTGGACGGTGACTCCTGGCGCCCGTTCTTCGACTCGTTCGAGCATGAGGCATTCCGGCTGGAGACCCGGAGTTCCTACGCCATGCCTGGCGAGGACGAGGAGTTCCAGGAGTTCCTGGCCACGGGAGAGTTGCACATCCCGGCGGATGACCCGTGGCTCGCACGCGTGCGGTACTACCGTGCGACCGGGCGGTGGATCGGGCGGGTCCACGTCCTGACCAGGCCGCTGTCGGACTATCTGCGCTACGAGTTAGCCGCCTACACCTATAACGTCGAGGCCGGCGAGGACATCCGGATCCTGGACCTCACCGGACGTGAGAACCCCGGGCTTCCGGAGCAGGACTTCTGGATGTTCGACAGCGCGAAGGTGGTCGACATGAAGTACCGCTCCGACGGTACGCAGATCGGCCGGGATCTCCTGGAGAGCCCTGACCTGGAGCAGTACCGGCGATGGCGTGATCTCGCCTTGTCCCTCTCGGTCCCGTTCACGGAGTACTGCGCAGATTGACCCTCGATCCCGGTAGGGCCGGAGAGCAACGTCGAGACCTTGCAGCGGCGCTCAAGGAGCTTCGACGTGCCTCCGGCCTTTCCGGTGAGCGCCTTTCCGTGCGGTGCGGCATGAGCCAGAGCAAGATCTCCCGTATCGAGACCGGGAGAGCGCTACCCACGGTCGTCGATGTCCAGCAGATCATCGCCGCCCTGGGCATAGATGATGACCTGGCCCAGGAACTGCTCGACCTGGCCAGCGTGGCCAATGCCGAATACGAGGACGTCCGTACCTCCGTCCGCCGTGGCCTGCATGTTCGGCAGCGCGAGCTGGCGGCTCTCGAACGTGGCACCCAGCACATCCGGTATTTCCTGCCCTCGATGCCGTCCGGTCTGCTTCAGACGCCGGAGTACATGCGCACGGCCATGGGCCCGCCGGTCAAACCTGCCGAAGGTGATGTGTCCCGGGCCATCGCCCTGAAACTCGAACGCCAGGCCGTCCTCTACGACGAGAGCAAGCGCGGCCGGCCCGGAGGGAGTGAGGGGAGCAGCGACGTCCTCGTCCACGTTGCCGAGCCTGATGGCCGACATGCTCGACGCGCTGGACGTCCGCCCCGGGGACCGGGTGCTGGAGATCGGCACGGGGACCGGCTACAACGCCGCCCTGCTCTGCCACCTCGCCGGGGACCGGCACGTCACGACCGTCGACCGCACCGAGCACCTGGTGGCCACCGCCCGTATCCGACTGGGTGAGGCGGGTTTCGGGCCGACGGTCGCGGCGGCCGACGGAGCCGACGGGTACCCGGACGGCGCGCCGTACGACCGGATCATCGCGACCTGCGGAGTCCGCCGGCTGCCCCGGGCGTGGCTCGACCAGTGCGCGCCGGGTGCTCTCCTCGTCGCCCCGGTCGGCGGCGCGGTGGCCAGGCTCACCAAGCTGCCGGACGGGCGCGCGGTGGGGCGGTACCTGCACCGTCCGGCCGCCTTCATGCCGCTGCGCGACGGGACGGAAGCGGACCGGGACGTGGCTGCGGGGCGAGGAGAAGGCCGGACCACGGAGACCGACGCCCACGTGCTGGACGACCCGGGGTTCGCGTTCTGGGCCGACCTCCACCTCGGGCCCACCGTCGTCCGCGACGGCCATGTCCTCCGTGACACCGTGGACGGCTCGACCGCCCACGCGAGGGGCCGCACCGTCGTCCTCGGCGGCCCGCGCGACCTCTGGCGGGTCGTCGAGGCAGCCCACCGCTCCTGGCTCGACCGGAACCGTCCGCGCCGCGAGTGGTTCACCGTCGAGGTCGGCCCGGCGGGCCGGTTCACGGGCTACGCGGCTCCGGACGGCAGCACCCTCCGGTGGTCCGGCTGAGGGTACGCAGCCCTCCGCAAGGGGCGCGCCGGTGGGTGCTGCTCCGGGCCGGACGAGGTGGGCGCTCGGGCCCGAACCGAGGAAGCACCTTGGCCGGGGGTGGATTCGCACGGCCTCCAGCGAGAACGGATCCCGCCTCATGGCAATTGCTCTGCGCAGGACGCTCGCCGTCGCCGCGCTCGCGCTGACGGCCTCCTTCGTGCCTGTCGGCGGGGCCGGGGCCGTCGGTCCATGTACGGGGTACGTCGGGCCGCTGCCCGTCCCTTCAGACGGGGTGCGGCGACGACGAGCGGTCCCGGTCGGCAGGAGTCCGGAGAACATCGCGCGGCCGCGGCAACCTTCTCGGGGACGGTGGCAACTGGGTGGTGTCCGGCCAGGCGGTCCGGTCAAGAGGCCACGGCTGAAAGAGAGCATCGACATGTTCCCTCGCCCATCCACGTCGTCGGAGGCGTCTCCTCCCAGCGGCGGCGCCCGCCGTGGCCGCCCCTCGCTCCGTTCAGCCGTTCCGGGGCGACGGCAGAAGCACCGTGGCCGTCGGCTGTACCAGCGTCGGAGTCTCTGGGCGGCCGTCGCCCTGGCGGTCGTGGGCGGGTCCGTGGCCGTGGTCGGCACGGCCTCGGCGGGCGTCGTGGACACGAAGGCCTGGTACATGCTGGTCAACCGCAACAGCGGCGAGGTGCTGGACGGCCTCGGCTACGCCACGCACGACGGTGCGGCGGTGGCGCAGTGGGCCCGTCACGACGGGACCAACCAGCAGTGGCGGTTCATCGACTCGGGTGACGGGAACTACCGGCTGCAGAACCGGAACTCCGGCAAGGTGCTGGACGACTACAACTGGTCGAAGACCGCCGGCTCCGAGCTGGTGCAGTGGCGCGACCTGAACGGCGTCAACCAGCAGTTCCACCTGGAGAAGTCGTCGGAGGGCTACGTACGTCTGATCAATCGCTTCAGCGGCCTGGCCGTCGAGGTCCAGAGCGGCTCCAAGGCCGACGGGGGCCGCGTCGCCCAGTACCACGACTGGGGTGGCGCCAACCAGCAGTGGCAACTCGTCCCGGTCGGGAGCGGCGGCGGCGCCGGGAGCGCGGGGAGCTCCGGCAGCAACGGGAACACCGGGAACGCCGGGAGCACGGGCGGCACCGGGAGCTCCGGCAGCACCGCCACGCCCACCAAGCCGGGCGGCAGCGTTCCGACGGGCCAGACCCCGAGCGGGACCCGCCCGCCGGGGGCCTCGGCCTCGGCCCCGCCGGCGACATCTCCGGCCCCCGGCGGCGGCAGTGGCGGTGGTGGCGGCGACGGCTCGGCGAAGACCTTCATGGGCAGCAGCACGGTGCTCCTCGGCGGCATGATGGAGGACGCCACGGCGAACGCCGCGCCGTTCGACGTGCGGTACGCCTACATCCACAGCCGGCCCGCGCCCTCGTCCGACGCCTACACGGCCTCGCGCTGCAAGGCCGAGTGGTCAGGCTGGTGGGGTTGCTGGACCGGCGACACCACGGCGCCCGGCACCCAGGTGACCCTGAACAACGACCGCGCGTCCAAGGCGACGTACCAGGGCAAGCCGCGCCCGCAGAAGTACCTCTTCACGTGGTACTCGCTGCGCGACCTCGGAGACATGGCGGGCCAGGGCGACGGTCCCGGCGAGGTCCAGGCCATCAACCGGACCGACCTGCTCACCAAGTACCTGGACGACTACCGCTTCTTCCTCCAGAAGATCGGCAACGCGCAGGACATGATCGACATCGAGCCCGACTTCTGGGGCTACGTCCGCTCGCTCGGCAACCCGCACCAGGTCTCCGCCCAGGTCAAGGCGGCGAACCCGACGGACTGCGGATCGCAGGAGAACAGCGCCTCCGGCCTGGCCCAGTGCATGATCGCGATGAGCCACAAGTACGCGCCCAACACCGGCGTGGGCCTGCACCTGTCCTGCTTCGACTGGCAGCAGAACACCCCGCAGTGCGTCAAGGACTACGCGGACCTCGGGGCGAAGAACGCCGACTTCCTCGTCACCGACGTGACGGACCGCGACGCGGGCTGGTACGCGCTGCCCGCCCACGGCAGCAAGGACACCTTCTGGAACGACCAGAAGGGCTTCGCCGCCCTCGCGTTCTACAGGACGATGTCCGAGTCGGTGGGCAAGCCGGTGGTCCTGTGGCAGGTCCCCCTGGGCAACATGGCGGGGAACAACACCCCCGGCCACTACAAGGACGACAAGGTCGACTGGTTCTTCTCGCACATGGACCAGGTGGCGAACGCACACGTCGGCGCCCTCCTGTTCGGCGCCGGCTGGTCGGAACAGACCACGCCCGAGACCGACGGCGGAAACCTGATCAACAAGACGACCGCGTACCGCAACTCGGGTGGTACGGCGCTCAAGTAGGCGCCCGCACGTACGCCGCCCCGCCGAGTCGGTGCCCGGCGGGGCGGCGTCACGTGCGGCGGGTGCGGTCAGTGCGGCTGGTCGGGCGTCTGGGCGGTGGCCGCCGGGCCGGTGGGGGCCGCCGGGCCCGTCGGGGCGCCGGTGGCGTTCGGGTCGGGCTTGGGGGCCGGGTCGGGGATGACGGCCATCGGCAGGGACTGCTTGGGCGTGCCGCGCAGGGCCTGGTTCATGGCGTCCCGCCAGATCGGGCCGGGGCCGTCGGCGCCGAACACCTCGGTGCGGTACTTCCCGTTGATGGTGATGTTGCGCATCTCGACGCCGCCCTTGGGGCCGCCGAGCCAGACGGCGGTGGCGAGTTGCGGGGTGTAGCCGTTGAACCAGGCGGCCCGCTTGCGGTCCGAGGTGCCGGTCTTGCCGGCGATCTGGCGGTTGTCCTCCAGGTTGAGCGCCGCGCCGGTGCCGTTGTTCTCGGTCACGCCGTTCAGGATGGTGTTCAGCGCGCGTGCCGTCTCGTCGGAGAACGCCTTCTCGCAGTGGCCGGCCGGGACGGGGACGTCCTTGCCCTCCACGGTGGTGATCCTGCTGATGGCGATCGGGGCGCAGTTGGTCCCCTGGGCGGCGAAGGTCGCGTAGACGTTGGCCATGGTCAGCGGGCTCATCTCCTCGACGCCGAGGGCCATCGCGGGGACCTCCTCCAGGGGCTTGCCGCTGGCCTTGGCGGTGATGCCGAGCTTGTTGGACATCTGCTTGACCGCGCAGAGACCGATGTCCTTCTCCATCTGCACGAAGTAGGTGTTGACCGAGAGGGCCATCGCCATCTTCAGCTGGTAGGGGCCCTTCTCGTTCGGCGACTCGTTGGGCACCATCGTCTTGGGGCGGGTCTGGTTCCGCCAGGTCCCCTCGCAGGTCTTCATGTCCGGGTACTCGATCTTGTTCTCGGACGGGTACTCCTGGGTCGCCGGCAGGCCCGCCTCCAGCGCCGCGGCCGCGATGACCGGCTTGAACGTGGAGCCGGGCTGGAAGCCGTTGCCGCCGCCCATCGCCGCGTCGACGTTGAGGTTGACGACGGTCTGGTTCTTCTCCTCCGACAGCCCGTAGGGACGGGTCTGGGCCATGGCGAGGATCTTGCCGGTGCCGGGCTCGACCATGGAGACGGCGGCGGAGACGCTGTCGGTGACCCGCACGTTGGAGCTCACCGCGTTCTGGGCGGCGGCCTGCTTGCCGGGGTCCAGCGTGGTGAAGATGTTCAGGCCGCCGGTGTTCCAGAACTTCTTGCGCTCGTCGGCGCTCTTGCCGAAGGCCGGGTCCTGCTTGACGACGTGACGCACGTAGTCGCAGAAGAAGCCCATCCCGGCCTGGGCGGTGATGCAACCGTTCTGCGGGGCTTTGTAGTTCAGGCCCAGCGGGGCGGCCTTCGCCTCCTTCGCCTGGTCGGCGGTGAGGTGCTTGTTCTCCAGCATCTTGTCGATGACGGTGTCGCGGCGGTTCTGCGCGGCCTGCGGGTGCAGCTTCGGGTCGTACTGGGACGGGTTCTGCACCAGCCCGGCGAGCATCGCGGCCTCGGCGACGGTCAGGTCCTTGTTGCTCTTGCTGAAGTAGCGCTGGGAGGCGGCCTCCACGCCGTAGGCGCCGTTCCCGTAGAAGGTGATGTTGAGGTAGTTGGTGAGGATCTGCTCCTTCGGCAGCTCCTCCTCCAGCTTGATGGCGACCTTGAGCTCCTGGATCTTGCGGCCCAGGGTCTTGCGCTGGGCCTCCAGGACGGCGTCCCGGTCCTCCCCGGCCTGCTCGACGTTGACGTTCTTCACGTACTGCTGGGTCAGTGTCGAGGCGCCCTGGGAGGCGGTGCCGCTCTCCGCGTTCTTGCTGATGGCACGCAGGACGCCCTTGAGGTCGACGGCGCCGTGCTCGTAGAAGCGGGCGTCCTCGATGTCGACCTGGGCCTGCCGCATGAACGGCGACATCTGATCGGCGGTCAGGACCGTGCGGTCGCGCTCGTAGACCTTGGCGATCAGCCCGCCCTTGGCGTCGAAGATCTGGGTGGCCTGGGTGAGCGGCGGGGTCTTGAAGTCGGCGGGGACGTCCTCGAAGCCTTCCGCCGTGTTCTTGGCCGTCAGCCCGATGCCGCCCGCGACGGGTAGGGCGAGCCCTGCCAGCAGCACACCGGACACGACGCTCACCCCCAGGAAGGTCGCACCGAAGCCGGCCAGCCGGAGCGGCGCGTTGCGGGACGGCCTGCGGTCCGCGTCCTCGGAGGAACTCCATATCGGGGGGCGATTCGATTCCATTCCCGGATGCTAACTCCTGGGAGTCGTCCGGCAAGTGGTTTTTCGGGCACGGTTGTCACGGCTGTGCAACAGGCTCCAAAGGGGCTCCGAAATCGGCTTCGAAAAGGCAAATCGTATACGTATTGAATGGTTTCGGAGGAATTCGGCGGCCAGTGCTCGACGCGGCCCGTCGCGCGTGCGGCGGCCTCCCCTCCCGTGGTCCTGTCATCCCTTGGATGCGGTGAGCGGGGCGAAAGGTTGCGCCCGTGGTCGTCGGGCGACCGGCTCATCCGGCGTCGGAGCCGGTCTCCAGGACCGCCTCTACATCCACCTCCACGTCGACCAGGTTGCGGACCACCGTGCCGCCCCGGTCCACCACGTCGTTCCAACTCACGCCGAAGTCCTGGCGGTTGATCCGGGTAGTGGCGGTGAAGCCGGCACGCCGCCGGGGGCTGACCGGGCGCGTAACGCCGCGGACGGTGAGCCGCCCCGTGCCTCGAACCCGGGAAATCCGGGCGACCGCGGCCGGCTTGATCCTCTACGGTGAACGGGCCCAGGGCGGCCGTCTACCGCCCGTCGACGTGGCGCGACCAACGCGCCCGCAACCCGGGGAGTCGCCGCCATGACGCGCACCCTTGTCTCGGAACTGCCTGCACGCCTCGGCGAGACGGTCACCGTCTACGGGTGGGTGAACACGCTGCGGTTGCAGCGGCGCATCCAGTTCGTCCTGGTCCGCGACCACACCGGGCTGGTGCAGGTCACCCATCCGCGCGGTGGGGAGGGCGACGCCGTCGAGGCGGCCTTCGAGGGCGTGACGGTCGAGTCCGCCGTGAAGATCACCGGCACGGTGGTCGCCAACCCGCAGGTCAGGCTCGGTGGCCTGGAGATCGTCCCGTCCCTCGTGGAGGTCGTGTCGCCGGCCGAGCCGAAGCTGCCGATCGACGAGCGGACCGGCATCGACCAGCGGCTGGACTGGCGGTTCCTGGACATCCGGCGCCCCTCCCAGCGCCTGGTCTTCGAGGTCCAGACGACCGTCGAGCGGGCGATGCGCGAGGTGGCGGCCGAGGAGGGCTTCACCGAGCTGCACACGCCGAAGCTGATGGGGACGGCCTCCGAGTCGGGCGCCGAGGTGTTCGAGGTGGGTTACTTCGGGCGGACCGCCTATCTGGCCCAGTCCCCGCAGTTCTACAAGCAGATGGCCATCGCGGGCGGCATCGACCGGGTCTTCGAGATCGGGCCGGTGTTCCGTGCCGAGCCGTCGTTCACCTCCCGGCACGCCACCGAGTTCACCGGGGTCGACGTCGAGATCGCCTGGATCGACGGGGTCGAGGACGTGATGGCCTTCGAGGAGCGGATGCTGCGCCGAGTCCTGGCCGCCGTGGCCGAGCGGCACGGTGCGGCGATCACCGAGCACTTCGGCACCCCGGTGACGGTCCCCGAGCTGCCGTTCCCCCGGATCACGATGGCCGACGCGCTGGCCAGGCTCCGCGCCACCGGCTGGGACCCGGAGGGCGTCAAGGACGACCTCGACCCCGAGGGGGAGCGCGCGCTGTGCGGGCTGGTCGCCGAGGAGACCGGGCACGAGTTCGTGTTCGTCACCCGGTTCCCGGCCGCCGTCCGGCCGTTCTACCACCTGCGGCCGGAGGACGACCCGACCGTCACCGAGTCCTTCGACCTGCTGTGGAAGGGCGTGGAGATCACCACCGGCGCCCAGCGCGAGCACCGGTACGACCGGCTCGTCGCCCAGGCCCGGGAGAAGGGGATGGACACCGGGCCGCTCTCCGGGTACCTCGACTGCTTCCGCTACGGCACCCCGCCGCACGGCGGGCTGGGGCTCGGCCTGGGCCGGCTGCTCATGCTGGCCCTGGGGCTGCCGTCGATCCGGGAGGCGACCTTCCTCTTCCGGGGCCCGCACCGCCTCGAACCGTAGCGGGAAGAAGAGAGCGGAACGGGCCGCGCCCGAGGAGAGACGTTCCTCGGGCGCGGCCCGTTCGCGTTCCGGCCGTCTTCCGTCAGCTGCGGCGGAGGGCCTCGGTGAGCCGGTTGGCGGCCTCGATGATGGCCTGGGCGTGCAGGCGGCCCGGGTGGCGGGTCAGCCGCTCGATGGGGCCGGAGACGGAGACCGCGGCCACCACGCGGTTGGAGGGCCCGCGGACGGGGGCGGAGACGGACGCGACGCCCGGCTCGCGCTCCCCGATGGACTGGGCCCAGCCGCGGCGGCGGACGCCGCTGAGCGCGGTGGCGGTGAAGCGGGCGCCCTGGAGGCCTCGGTGGAGGCGCTCGGGCTCCTCCCAGGCGAGGAGCACCTGGGCGGCGGAGCCGGCCTTCATGGGCAGGGTGCTGCCGACGGGCACGGTGTCGCGCAGGCCGGAGAGCCGTTCGGCGGCGGCGACGCAGATGCGCATCTCGCCCTGGCGGCGGTAGAGCTGGGCGCTCTCGCCGGTGACGTCGCGCAGATGGGTGAGGACGGGGCCCGCGGTGGCGAGCAGTCGGTCCTCGCCGGCGGCGGCGGAGAGCTCGGACAGGCGGGGGCCGAGGATGAAGCGGCCCTGCATGTCCCTGGTGACCAGGCGGTGGTGTTCGAGTGCGACGGCGAGTCTGTGGGCGGTGGGGCGCGCCAGACCGGTGGCGGCGACCAGCCCCGCCAGCGTGGCGGGGCCCGACTCCAGTGCGCTGAGCACCAGAGCGGCCTTGTCGAGAACGCCGACGCCGCTAGTGTTGTCCATACCATGATATTGCAGTCTCAGTTGGCGAGACGCAAGTCTGTTTCGATGTTCGCCATCCTCTCAGATGCCCGCAAAGCGGCTCTTCCGGGACTCGGCGTCTCACATGCTGGATCCGCCGGAGGGTGCGCGGGGGGCGTCGGGGCACGGGGCGGCCGGGCGGAGAAACGGCGGGAGAACAGCAAAAAGCCCCTGCCGTGTCACTGTCGGACACGGCAGGGGCCGTAAGAAGAATTCGGCGGCGTCCTACTCTCCCACAGGGTCCCCCCTGCAGTACCATCGGCGCTGAAAGGCTTAGCTTCCGGGTTCGGAATGGAGCCGGGCGTTTCCCTCTCGCTATGACCACCGAAATGATCGGGCCGGGCAATTGCTCGAAAGCATTGCCTTCGCCTCGCGGCAAATCATAGCAGGAGGAAAACGGACGGGATTCGGGCCGGCCCTCGTCCCCGCCCGCCGGAACCCCGCCTGCCGGGACCTCGCCCGGCCCGCTCAGTAGCCGGCGCCCTGCCCCAGCCGCTCGCGCGCGGCGCCGAGCCGCAGGGGCGAGCCGCAGGGGTGAGGCGCAGGGGTGAGGCGCGTCACGTCCCGCGCGCTCCCCGTCCGTCGTGTTCACGCCCGTGCGCACACCACCGAGCCCACCCCTGTGCGCCGATCGCCCAAAAACCGACCGATAAGGTGTTAATCCAACATTCATCCATGCCGCATAGCCTCCGGGGGCTAGCCTCATGCTGAACGTCATCGTCCGACCGGGAGGCGAAAGCCCCGTGCAAGGCACTGTCACCACACCAGGCGGCCCCACGGTGGCCGGGGGCCAGGGCGAAGCGTTCCTGCTCGTCGTGGACGACGAGCCCAACATCCGCGAGCTGCTCTCCGCCTCGCTGCGCTTCTCCGGCTTCCGCGTCGCCTCCGCCGCCACCGGCACCGAGGCGCTCGAACTGGTCGCCGCCGAGCGCCCGGACCTGGTCGTGCTCGACGTGATGCTCCCCGACCTCGACGGCTTCACCGTCGTCGAGAAGCTGCGCGAGCGCACCAGCCGCGGACAGATAGCCGGCCCGGCCCACGGGCACCCCGGCGACCACCTGCCGGTGCTCTTCCTCACCGCCAAGGACGGCGTCGGCGACAAGGTGCAGGGCCTGGCCGCCGGTGCGGACGACTACGTCACCAAGCCGTTCAGCCTGGAGGAGCTGATCGCCCGGATCCGCGCCATCCTGCGCCGGGCGGGCGGGCCCGCCGAGGACGGCCGGCTGGTCGTCGCCGACCTCACCCTCGACCCGGTCGCCCACGAGGTCACCCGCGGCGGCACCCCGGTCTCGCTCTCCCCGACCGAGTTCAAGCTGCTGCACTACCTGATGGCCAACGTCGGCCGGGTGGTCTCCAAGGCGCAGATCCTCGACCACGTCTGGGCCTACGACTTCGGCGGGGACCTCTCCATCGTCGAGTCGTACATCTCCTACCTGCGCCGCAAGCTTGACTCCGGCCCGGTGCACGGCCCCAAGCTGATCCACACCGTGCGCGGCATCGGCTACGCCCTGCGCCGTCCCCCGCAGGGCTGACCGGGCCCGCTCGTGTTCGCCCGGTTCTCCTCCCGGCTGTCGCTGCGCGCCCGGCTGCTGGTGCTCGCCCTCGCACTGGTCACCACCGGGCTCGCGGTCAGCGACGCCTTCGTGCTCGGCACCGTACGGAGCCAGCTGGTGCATCAGCTGGACGAGCAGCTCCAGCGGTACGGGCCGCCGCTCTCCCGCAAGCCCCCCGGCCAGCTGACCGCGCCGACCGCCGGCCGGCCCGCCGTCGCCGGCCGGCGGGTCAGCCTGCCCAGCCAGTACCTGGTGGAGTACCTCTCCTCGGACGGCAGGGTCCAGGCGGTGATGCGCCAGCCCGTCTCCGACACCGACCCGGCGCCCCAGCTGGCCGGCCTCGACCCGACCCGGACCGCCCCCGACGTCCCCTTCGACCTGCCCGACCAGCGCGGCCAGCACAGCTGGCGGGTGCTGGTGCTGCCGCTCCAGGCTCCCCGCGGGCAGGCCGCCAACCCCAGCGCGTACGCCTCGCCGACGGCCACCCCGACCCACGTCATGGTGGCGGTCTCCCGCGAGGACATCGACGCCACCATCGGCAAGCTGAGCACCTCCTTCCTGGCCATCGGCGGCGGCGTCCTGCTGCTGATCGCCGGGCTCGGCTTCTTCGCGGTACGGGCCGGACTGCGGCCGCTGCGCCGGATCGAGGAGGGCGCCGAGCGGATCGCGGCCGGCGAACTCTCGCACCGGATGCCGGAGCTCTCCCCGGGCACCGAGGTCGGCCGGCTGTCGATCGCGCTCAACGGGATGCTCACCCAGATCGAGGCCGCCTTCGCGGCCCGCGCCGAGTCCGAGGCCCGGATGCGGCGCTTCGTCGCCGACGCCTCGCACGAGCTGCGCACCCCGCTGGCCGGCATCCGCGGCTTCGCCGAGCTGTACCGGATGGGCGCGCTGCCCACCGACGCCGACGTCAAGCGGACCATGAGCCGGATCGAGAGCGAGGCCGACCGGATGGGCGCCCTGGTCGAGGACCTGCTGGTGCTCGCCCGGCTGGACGAGGAACGCCCGCTCGACCTCGCCCCGATGGACCTGCGCACCCTCGCCGCCGACGCGCTGCACGACCTCACCGCCCTCGACCCGAGCCGCCCGGTCGCGCTCACCGGCCCGGCCGGCACCGGCGCGCCCGGTGCGGCGCCCGTCGTCGGCGACGAGGCCCGGCTGCGGCAGGTGGTCACCAACCTGGTCGGCAACGCGGTCAAGCACACCCCGGCCGGCACCCCGGTCCGGATCGGGGTGGGCGCCGGCTCCGGCGGCATCTGCCTGCTGGAGGTCGCCGACTCCGGCCCCGGCCTCACCGAGGAGCAGGCCCGGCAGGTGTTCGACCGGTTCTTCCGGGTCGACCCCTCCCGCAGTCGCGACAACGGCGGCGGCGCGGGCCTCGGCCTCGCCATCGCCACCGCCCTCACCCACGCGCACGGCGGCACCCTCACCCTGCGCACCGCCCCGGGCGAGGGCGCCACGTTCCGCGTCGAACTGCCCCGCCAGCGCTGACCGTAATTCCCGAGCGCCGGACTTTCCCGCCGGCCCCGCCCGAAAGCCCGGAATCCGGGCATTCGGGGCGCGGATTTCCCGTCGAATTTGTCGACTCGTCAATTCTCCGGCGAACCGGGAAGCCGCAGTGCCCGAACGTTGCCGGAATCCGGCATGGAGCGTCAAGAAAGCGTGTGCCTATGATCAACGCTGTCCGGCCGTCAGAATCCTGCCCGGCCGGGACATGTGCATTCCTTCAGGCCCGAAAGGGGTCATCGTGAACCTCCGCCGTTCGCTGGTCTCGGCTGCCGTCGTCGCCGCCGTCGTCTCGCCCGCCGTGCTCTCCGCGGCACCCGCCTTCGCTGAGTCGGCCGGGGTGGCGCAGACCCGGAGCGACAACGGTTCGATCGCCGAGCTGGAGCAGGCCGCCGCCAACGCCGCCAAGGCCTACGAGGCGGCCGTCGCCAACGAGGCCAGGGTGCAGGCCGAGACCTCCGCCTTCCTCGACAACTCGCAGCCCTACCTGGGCAGGTACCAGGAGGCCCAGGCCGCCGCGGTGGAGGCCGCCGCGGCCAAGGCCACCGCCGAGAAGGAGGCCAGGGAGGCCGCCGAGGCGTACGGTTCCGCCTCGGACGAGGACCTGCCCAAGGCCAAGGAGCGGATGCTCAAGGCGTTCGCCGCCGCCAACGCGGCCATCGCCGCGGACGAGAAGGCCAAGGCCGCCGTGACCGCCGCGCGCAACGCCATGTCCGACGCCAGGGTCGAGTCGGTCCGGCGGATCCACGTGGCGCAGCAGGCCACCGAGGCCGCGGCCGCCGCCAAGGCCGCCGCCGACAAGGCCCTCGCCGACGCCAGGGCGGCCGCCGAGAAGCCGGTGGAGAAGCCCGCCGAGAAGCCGGCCGAGCAGCCTGCGGAGAAGCCCGCCGAGAAGCCGGCCGCCGTCACCCCGGCTTCCAACACCACCACCACGGCCCAGACCACCGCGCCCAAGACCACCACCACCACCGCCAACAAGGCGGCCGCTTCGACCACTTCGACCACTTCGGTCACCACCACCTCCACCCGGGCCACCACCGGCTCGGCCACCGAGCTCGCCGAGACCGGCTCCAACCCGGCCACCCCGTACCTGGCCCTGGGCGCCGGCCTCGCGATCAGCCTCGGCGCCGCCGCCCTCTACGTCTCCCGCCGCAAGCCGGCCACCGGCCGCACCTCCTGACCCACCCCGTCCGCGCCCGCTCGGGAGGAGGGCGCGACCACCCGGAACCGCAGGACGGGCCGTCGGCCCGTCCTGCGGTTCCGCCGTTCCCGGCCCTGAAACTCCTCGATCGGGTGAACCAACCGCCATTCACCCCCCGGCCCCTCGGTCGTGTGCGATCGTCCAGCCGTTGCTTGTGCGGACTCGCGCGGGCTGATCACACAGAACGGGAAATGGGGTGTTCCGATGAGCGCGGTTGCTATCGAGGAGACCGGCGTGGACTTGGACCAGGCGCTGTGGGAGATGTGGAAGTCCATGGACGTCCCCGAGGGCATCCATGTGGAGATCATCAAGGGGTTCGAGGAGATCGAGCATCCCGACGGCTCGGGGCTGCCGGCCTCCGGAATCCCCCTGGTCGTCGAGACGGTCTCCCCCGGTGCCGAGGGCCGCCGTCGCGACCACGTGCTCAAGCGCCGCGCCTATGCCGCTGCCGGAATCCCGGTGTACGTGATCATCGACGACCACGACGACGGCGGCGCGGTGACCGTCCTCAGCGGGCCGGACCCCGAGCACGGTGACTACGCCTCCTCGACCCGCGTCCCCTACGGCAAGGAGGCCGTGATCCCCGAGGGCCCCGCCAAGGGCTTCGTGATCGGCCCCGACATCACTGGCGAGCGCCGTGGCTGACCGCGGCGCGTCGTTCAGGCGGGACCTGTCGGAGCGGCGGGTCGTGCTGGTCGCCTGGCGGCTGCTGGTGCTCCAGGCGGCGGACCCGGTGGTGTCGGCGGGGATGGTGGAGCACTCGACGTACCGGACGCACCCGTGGCGGCGGGTGGACCACACCCTGGGCAGCGGGCGGCGGCTGTTCTACCAGGACGCGGAGACGCTGCGCCGGGAGGTCGCCCGGCTGGAGCGGGCGCACAAGCGGATCCGGGGGACGGGGCCGGACGGGCGCCCGTACGACGCCCGGGACGCGGGGGCCAGGGCGTGGGTGCTGCTGACGCTCTTCGAGTGCGTGGTCGCCATGCGCCGACTGGGCGGGGACCCGTACGACGCGGTCGAGACGGCGCAGGCGTACGCGGAGTTCCGGGAGGCGGTCGCCGCCTTCGGCCTCCCCGAGGGCGAGATCCCGGCCACCGTGGGGGAGTTGCCGGCCTACTTCGCCCGGTACGCGCGGGAGCGGCTGGAGTTCACCGAGGCGGCGCGCTTCCTGTTGTGCGATCTGCTGCGCGAGGCGCCCCGGCCGCGTCGGCTCCGGTTCCTCGGCGACGCGGGCTGGCGGGTGGTGCGCCTGGTGGTGGCCCGGGCGGTCCGCGAGCTGACGGTGGCGGACCTGCCGCCGGTGGTGCGGGAGCGGTTCGGGCTGGTGCGCACCCGGCGGGCCGCGCTGCTGTCCGCCGTGCTGCACCGCGGCGCGGGCGCCGTCGTCCCCCTCCTCCCGGACCGGCTGCGCTACCGCGACCCGGGGCCGTCCCGGCCGAAGCGCCGCCGCCCGCACCGGGATTCCCGCGGGCCCCGGGTGGACCGCTTCTTCCGCGAGGTGCTGGACCAGACCGGCGACGGCTTCGTCACCGCGCACGACCTGCGGGCGATGGCGCACAACGTGTGCTGGCAGCTGGAGCTGGACGAGGCCGGTGAGGCCCGGGTGTACGAGGCCTTCGACACCTGGTGGGAGCAGCTGCGCGCGGTGATGGACGCCGACGGGGACGGGCGGGTGAGCCGGGAGGAGTTCGTGGCGGCCACCCTGGCCGGCTGCGACCGGGACGAGGCCTACCTGGAGCGGGGGCTGCTGCCCGCGCTGCGGGCGGTGTTCACCGCGGCGGACACCGACGGCAGCGGCTTCCTGGAGTTCGACGAGTACCGCGCGGTGTTCGGAGGGGAGCGGGTGGACCCGGTGGAGCTCTCGCACGGTTTCCGCCGACTGGACGCCGACGGGGACGGACGGATCACCCGGGAGGAGTTCCTCGCCGGCTTCAGCGGGTTCTTCACGGCCCGCGCCGACTCCGCCCCGGGCACCGAGCTCCTCGGCCGGGCGTAGGAGCACGTCCCTCCACCCGGCGGCCCGGGACGGCGCCGGCGAGCCCCGCTAGCACGCCCCGCCCGCCGACGCGAGCGGGGCGTCGGCCTGTCAAGCGCCGGTTCGGACAGGATCCACGCCAGGTCCGCCCGGTCGTTCGTTGCCCCGGCACCCTCCGGTTCCGCAAACTGTGCGCATCGTCACGCGCCGCTGCGCCGTGTCAACCCCACCCCGCCTGGGATTCCTTCGTAAGGATGATGGATACTGACCCTTGTGAACGTGTTCACGTTCACAAGCGGACAAGTTTGCGCGGTCGGGCAACGGTCCACGGCTATGGACGAAGTTTGTCCGGAAGACGCCCGCCATCACGCGGGCAGGTTGGGAGAGAGGGCGACGTGGAACTGGCAATCGCTCACGAGACCATCGCCCGATGGCAATTCGGGATCACCACCGTCTACCACTTCCTCTTCGTCCCGCTCACGATCAGCCTGGCCGCGATCGTGGCCGGTCTGGAGACCGCCTGGGTGCGGACGAACAAGGAGAAGTACTTCCACGCGACCAAGTTCTGGGGAAAGCTCTTCCTCATCAACATCGCGATGGGCGTGGTCACGGGCATCGTCCAGGAGTTCCAGTTCGGCATGAACTGGTCCGACTACTCCCGCTTCGTCGGCGACGTCTTCGGCGCCCCGCTCGCGATGGAGGCGCTGATCGCCTTCTTCTTCGAGTCCACCTTCATCGGCCTGTGGATCTTCGGCTGGGACAAGCTGCCGAGGAGGATCCACTGCGCCTGCATGTGGATGGTGTCCCTCGGCACCGTGCTCTCCGGCTACTTCATCCTGGCCGCCAACTCCTGGATGCAGCACCCCGTCGGCTACGCGGTCGACCCGGTCACCGGCAAGGCCCGACTGACCGACATCGTCCAGGTGCTGTTCCAGAACACCACCCTGGTGGTGGTCTTCCACACCCTGACCGCCGCCTTCCTCACCGGCGCGGCCTTCGTCGTCGGCATCTCCTCCTTCCACCTCTGGAAGGCCAAGCGCAAGCCGGAGACCGCCGACCCGAAGCGGACCGCCGCGATGCGCACCTCGCTGCGGCTCGGCCTGGTGCTCGCGGTGGTCTTCGGCGCCGGCACCGCGCTCAGCGGCGACTCCCTGGGCAAGGTCATGTTCGAGCAGCAGCCGATGAAGATGGCCGCGGCCGAGGCGCTCTGGGAGACCCAGTCGCCGGCGCCGTTCTCGGTCTTCGCGGTCGGCGACGTCGGCAAGGGCCACAACTCGGTCGCCCTGGAGGTCCCCGGGGTGCTGTCCTTCCTCGCCCACAGCGACTTCAGCTCCTCCGTCCCCGGCATCAACGACACCGCGGCCGCCGAGGCCGCCCGGCACGGCGGCGACCCCAAGGACTACATCCCGAGCATCTTCGTCACCTACTGGGGCTTCCGCCTCATGATCGGCTTCGGGATGACCTCCTTCCTGGCCGGCCTGATCGGGCTGTGGACCACCCGGAAGAAGCTCTTCCTGCGCCCCGGGTTCCGCACCGGCGAGACCGAGGTGCCCCGGCTGATGATCACCCCCGGGCGCGAGCTGGGGCCGCTGCTGACCAGGTGGAGCTGGCGGATCGGCATCCTGACCATGGGCTTCCCGCTGATCGCCAACAGCTTCGGCTGGATCTTCACCGAGATGGGCCGCCAGCCCTGGGCCGTCTTCGGCCTGATGACCACGGCCAGCGCGGTCTCCCCCAACGTCGGCATCGGCACCCAGGTCGGCGCGCTGGCCACCTTCACCGCGCTGTACGCGATCCTGGCCGTCATCGAGGTCCGGCTGCTGGTCAAGTACGCCAAGGCCGGCCCGGAGGTGACCGAGCAGCCGCCCACCAAGGACCCGTCGCTGCGCGGGCCGTCCTCGGACGAGGACGCCGACAAGCCGCTCGCCTTCGCCTACTGAGGCGCCGGGACCACCGGGGAACTGAGGATCTGACATGCAACTCCACGACGTCTGGTTCGTGCTGATCGCGGTCCTGTGGATCGGCTACTTCTTCCTGGAGGGCTTCGACTTCGGGATCGGCGTGCTCACCAAGCCGCTGGCCCGCAACACCGCCGAACGCCGGGTGCTGATCAACACCATCGGCCCGGTCTGGGACGGCAACGAGGTCTGGCTGCTGACCGCCGGCGGCGCCACCTTCGCGGCCTTCCCGGACTGGTACGCGACGCTCTTCAGCGGCTTCTACATCCCGCTGCTGGTCATCCTGGTCTGCCTGATCGTCCGCGGCGTGGCCTTCGAGTACCGGCACAAGCGCGACGGCGAACGCTGGCAGCGGAACTGGGAGGAGGCCCTCTTCTGGACCTCGCTCATCCCGGCCTTCCTCTGGGGCGTGGCCTTCGCCAACATCGTGCGCGGCGTGGACATCGACGCCCAGAAGAACTACACCGGCGGCCTCTGGGACCTGCTGAACCCGTACGCGCTGCTCGGCGGCCTGGTGACGCTCGCCCTGTTCACCTTCCACGGCTCGGTGTTCGCCGTGCTCAAGACCGTCGGCGAGATCCGCGACCGGGCCCGCCGGGCCGCCCTGTCGTCCGGGCTGGCCACCGCCGTGCTGGCGCTGGTCTTCCTGGTCTGGACCCAGGCCGAGCACGGCAACGGCCGCAGCCTCGCCGCGCTGGTCGTCGCGGTGGCCGCGCTGGTCGCAGCCCTGGCGGCCAACCAGCTCCGGCGGGACGGCTGGGCGTTCGCGCTCTCCGGGGTGACGGTCGCGGCCGCGGTCGGGATGCTCTTCCTGGCGCTCTTCCCGGACGTCATGCCCTCCACCCTGAACCCGGAGTGGAGCCTGACCGTCAGCAACGCGGCCTCCTCGCCGTACACGCTGAAGGTGATGACCGTCGTGGCGGCGGTCTTCACCCCGCTGGTGCTGCTGTACCAGGGCTGGACCTACTGGGTGTTCCGCAAGCGGATCGGCGTCCAGCACATCCCGGGCCACCACGGCCACAACAGCCGCGACGGCGACAGCGGGCACGACGGGCAGCGCCCGGCCGCCCCGGTCGACCAGGCCTGACGCCGTGAAGCCCGTCGACCCCCGCCTCCTCGGGTACGCCCGCACCACCAGGGCCTTCCTCGCCGGATCCGTGCTGCTCGGCGCGGTCGGCGCGGCCCTGGTGGTCGCCCAGGCGAGCCTGATCGCCGAGATCGTCGTCCGCGCCTTCCAGCGCGGGGCGACGCTCGGCGAGCTGACCACGCCGCTGCTGCTGCTCGCCCTGACGGCGGTCGGGCGCGGGCTGGTCGGCTGGCTCACCGAACTCACCGCGCACCGGTCCGTCGCCCGGGTGAAGTCCACCCTGCGGCGCCGGCTGCTCGACCACGCCACCGCGCTCGGCCCGTCCTACCTGGCGGGCCGGCGCACCGGCGAACTCACCACCCTCGCCACCCGCGGCGTCGACGCGCTGGACGACTACTTCGCCCGCTACCTGCCGCAGCTGGCGCTGGCCGTGGTCGTCCCGGTGATCGTGCTGCTGCGGATCGTCGGCGCCGACTTCACCTCGGCCGCGATCATCGCCGGGACGCTGCCGCTGATCCCGGTGTTCATGGTGCTGATCGGCATGGCCACCCAGTCCCGGATGGACCGGCAGTGGAACACCCTCGCCCGGCTCTCCCACCACTTCCTCGACGTGGTCGCCGGGCTGCCCACCCTCAAGGTGTTCAACCGGGCCCGCAGCCAGGCCGCCACCATCGCCCGGATCACCGCCGACTACCGCCGGGCCACCCTGCGCACCCTGCGGATCGCCTTCATCTCCTCCTTCACCCTGGAGCTGCTCTCCACGCTGTCCGTCGCGCTGGTCGCCGTCACCGTCGGCTTCCGGCTGGTGGACGGCACGCTCGACCTGGAGACCGGGCTGCTGATCCTGGTGCTCGCCCCCGAGGTGTACTTCCCGATCCGCCAGGTCGGCGCGCTCTACCACTCCAGCGTCGAGGGGCTGACCGCCGCCGACGAACTGTTCCAGGTGCTGGAGACCCCGCTGCCCGCCGCCGGCACCACCCCGGCACCGGACCTCGCGGGCGCCGTGATCGCCGCCGAGGGACTGGTCGTCCGGCACCCCGGACGCACCGAGCCCGCGCTGGACGGCGCCCGGCTCACCCTGCGTCCGGGCTCCAGCACCGCGCTCACCGGCCCCAGCGGCGCCGGCAAGTCCACCCTGCTGGCCGTGCTGCTCGGCCTCACCGCGCCCACCTCGGGCACCGTCCGGATCACCGCCGCCGACGGCCGCCCGTACGACCTGGCCGAACTGGAGCCGGAGAGCTGGCGGCGGCAGATCGCCTGGGTGCCGCAGCACCCTCACCTGTTCGCCGGGACGGTCGCCGAGAACCTGCGGCTCTACCGGCCGGAGGCCACCGACGAGCAGCTCCGGACGGCGCTGCGGGCCGCGCACGCGCTCGACTTCGTCACCGACCTGGCCGCCGTCCTGGGGGAGGACGGCGCCGGGCTCTCCGCCGGGCAGCGCCAGCGCCTCGCCCTGGCCCGGGTGCTGCTCGCCGACGACCGCCCGCTGGTGCTGCTGGACGAGCCGACCGCCAACCTGGACGGCGCCTCCGAGGCCGCCGTGGTGGACGCCGTCCGGACGCTCGCCGAGGACCCGGCGCGCACCGTGCTGGTGGTCGCGCACCGGCCCGCCCTGCTGGCCGTCGCGGACGAGCGGGTCCGGCTGGCCGGTCCCGCCACCGCCCTGACCGCCGATCCGGTCGTACCGCTCGCCCACAGCGGCCTCCCGACGCCCGCCCCCGCCGTGCCCGAGGAGCCCGAGCCCGAGGGCGGCACCACCCCCCGGCTGGCGCTCTCGATCCTGCTCGGCGCGCTCGCCCTCGGCTGCGCCGTCGCGCTGATGGCCACCTCCGGCTACCTGATCTCCCGGGCCTCCCAGATGTCGCCGGTGCTCCATCTGATGATGGCCGTCACCTCGGTGCGGGCCTTCGGCATCGGCCGCAGCGTCTTCCGCTACGCCGAACGGCTGGTCTCGCACGACGCGGTGCTGCGCACCCTCGGCACCCTCCGGGCCGCCGTCTACCGGCGGCTGGGCGGGCTCGCCCCGGCCGGGCTGCCCGCCTTCCGGCGCGGCGACCTGCTCTCCCGGCTGGTCGCCGACGTGGACGCGATCCAGGACCACTACCTGCGTTGGCGGCTGCCGGCCGCGGTGGCGGGCCTGGTCGCCCTGGCCTCGACGGTGGCGATGGCCGCCTTCCTGCCCGCCGCCGGGCTGGTGCTCGGCCTCGGACTGCTGCTCGCGGGCGGGCTGGTGCCCGCGCTGGCCGCCCGCTGGTCGGCCGGCGCCGAGCGGCGCCAGGCCCCGGCGCGCGGGCGTCTGGCCACCGCCGTGGTGGACGCCCTCACCGGCACCGCGGAGCTCACCGTGGCCGGCGCGCTGCCCGGCAGGCTGGCCGCCGTCCGCACCGCCGACGCCGCGCTGACCGGGCTGGCCGCCCGTTCGGCCGCCACCACGGCGCTCGGCACCGGGCTGATCGCGCTGCTCACCGGCCTGACCGTGACCGCCGCGGCCGCCGTCGGCGTCCAGGGGGTGCGCGACGGGGCGCTGGCGCCGGTCTGCCTGGCCCTGGTGGTGCTCACCCCGCTGGCCGCCTTCGAGGCGGTCACCGGGATGCCGCTCGCCGTCCGGGCCCGCCAGCGCAGCCGCGCCGCGCAGGCCCGGCTGGACGAGGTGCTGAACGCTCCGGCGCCGGTCGACGAGCCCCTGGACCCGGCGCCGCTGCCCGGGCAGCCGCTGCCCGTCGCGGTGCGCGGGCTGACCGTACGGCACCCTGGGCAGTCGGTGGACGCGCTCGCCGGGCTGGACCTCGACCTCGCGGCCGGCCGCCGGATCGCCGTGGTCGGCCCGTCCGGCTCCGGCAAGACCACCCTCGCCCAGGCGCTGCTGCGCTTCCTGGAGCCGAGCGCCGGGACGGTGACGTTCGCCGACGGCCGTCCACAGGCTGTGGACAGTCGCGCGCTGGCGGGCGATTCGGTCCGCCGGGTGATCGGGCTCTGCGCCCAGGACGCCCACGTCTTCGACAGCTCGCTGCGGGAGAACCTGCGGCTGGCCCGGCCCGGCGCGCGGGAGGACGAGCTGCGCGCCGCACTGGCCGCCGCCCGGCTGCTGGAGTGGACCGAGGGCCTGCCGGACGGCCTGGACACCATGGTCGGCGAGCACGGCGCCCGGCTCTCCGGCGGCCAGCGCCAGCGGCTGGCGCTCGCCCGGGCGCTGCTCGCGGACTTCCCCGTGCTGGTCCTGGACGAGCCCGCCGAGCACCTCGACCTGCCCACCGCCGACGCCCTGACCGCCGATCTGCTGGCCGCCACCGAGGGCCGCAGCACCGTGCTGATCACCCACCGGCTGGCCGGGCTGGACGACACCACGGTGGACGAGGTGCTGGTGCTGGACGGCGGACGGGTGGCCGAGCGGGGCCGCTGGTCGGAGCTGGTCGCCGACCCGGACGGGCGGCTGCACGCGATGTGGCGGCGCGAGCGGGAGGCGGACGGGCTGCTGGAGCCGGTCCCGTCCCGCTAGCCGCGCCACCCTTCGGCCGAAAAGCGTACAAACTAGGCTTTCTCCATGGACTCCACGCCGGACATCCCCGAGGCCACGCCCGAGCCGACACCCCATCGGGTGCCCGAGATCGCCTCGCTGGGGCTGGACACCCTGGTCACCGAGGTCGCCGAGCGCCTGCAGTCGGCCGCCGCGGTCACCGACCGGATGCAGCGGCTGCTGGAGGCGGTGGTCTCGATCGGGGCCGGGCTGGACCTGCACGCCACCCTGCACCGGATCGCCGAGGGCGCGGCCGAACTGGTCGACGCCCGGTACGCGGCGCTCGGCGTGATCGCCCCCGGCGGCACCGGCCTGGCCGACTTCATCCACGTCGGGATCGACGACGGGACGGCCGCCGCGATCGGCGAACTGCCCGCCGGCCGCGGCATCCTGGGCGCGCTCATCGACCGACCGGAGCCGCTGCGGCTGGCCGACCTCGGCACCGACCCGCGCTCCTCCGGGTTCCCGGCCCACCACCCGTGCATGAGGACCTTCCTGGGCGTGCCGATCCGGGTCCGCGCGGAGGTGTTCGGCAACCTCTACCTCACCGAGAAGAAGGGCGGCGGCGCCTTCACCCCCGAGGACGAACAGGTGGTGCACGCCCTCGCCGCGGCGGCCGGCGTGGCCATCGAGAACTCCCGGCTGTACGAGGAGGGCCGCCGCCGCGAACGCTGGATCGCCGGCGCCGCCGCCGTCGCCACCGCCCTGCTCTCCGCCGAGCAGGCCGAGGCCGCGCTGACCGTCGCGGCCGAGCAGGTGCGGGAGCTGGCGGACGCCGCGCTCGGCATGATCCTGCTGCCGACCGGCCCGGAGGGCGGCGGCGAGGGCGACGGGCAGATGCGGGTCGCGCACGCCTCCGGTGAGCTGGCCGAGTACGTCCGCGGCGAGCTGCTGCCCGAGGAGAGCTTCGGGGCCCGGCTGCTCGCGGGGGAGAGCGTCTACCTGGACGACATGTCCAGCGACCCGACCGTGGTGATCCGGCTGGCCCGGCGCTTCGGCCCGTCCATGGCCGTGCCGATGGTCGCCGCCGGCCGGGTGCTCGGCGGGCTCTGCGTCTGGCGCCCCTGCGGCGCCCTGCCGTTCACCGACAGCGAGAAGCAGCTCGCCGAGACCTTCGCCTCGCAGGCCGCGCTCGCCCTGCGGCTCGCCGAGGGCCAGCGCGACCAGCAGCGCCTGGCCGTCTTCCAGGACCGCGACCGGATCGCCCGCGACCTGCACGACCTGGTGATCCAACGGCTGTTCGCCACCGGGATGATGCTGGAGAGCGCCGCCCGGCGGGCCGTCGTCCCCGAGGTGAAGGTCGGCATCGGCAAGGCGGTGGACGAGCTGGACGCCACCATCCAGGAGGTCCGCACCACCATCTACGCCCTCCAGCACGACAACCACGGCGACGCGCCGGACACCCTGCGCACCCGGGTGCTGCGGGAGGCCAGCCAGGCCGCGGCCGCGCTCGGCTTCAAACCCTCGGTGAGCTTCGTCGGGCCGGTGGAGAGCCTGGTCGGTGAGAAGACCGGCCGTCAACTGCTGGCCGCGCTACGGGAGATGCTCTCCAACACGGCCCGGCACGCGCGCGCCTCCCGGGTCGGCGTGGAGATCGACGCGACCACCCACCTGGACGAGGGCGGCCGACCGGTGGGCGGCGACCCGGAGTCGCTGGACCGGGGCGGGCGGCCCGGCGTGCTGCTCACCGTGACCGACGACGGGGTGGGCATTCCGGCGGGCGGCCGGCGCAGCGGCCTGCTCAACCTCACCCGGCGCGCCGAGGCGCTCGGCGGTGACGCCTGGCACGAGAGCGGGCCGTACCGGAAGGGCACGATGGTGCGCTGGACGGCCCGGCTCTGAGCGTTCCCGGACCGTTCACGACCGGGACCGGTGAACGTCAGACGAGGGAGAACTTCCGGACCAACAGCGCAAGTTGTGAACGTCCTGGGCTTTCGGGGGCTCCGTGTGCCCACGCTGCCAAGCTGCTCACCGTCGCCGCGCCGGCGACCTCCGTCGCGACCGTCGCCGGCGGCACCGCCGTCGCCGACCCGGCCGCCGGTGTGACTCCGCGCGCCATCGACGTCGTGGGTAGCGGCAGCCCGCGCGACCAGCGGACCTCGGACCACGTCACGGCCGCTTCGGCTGGCGCCTGCGGGGCGGCGCCTCCCTACCGGCCGAGGAGCCGCTCCAGCACCGCCGCGACGCCGTCCTGCTCGTTGCTCACGGTGTGCAGCGGCACCGCCGCCAGCACCTGCGGGTGCGCGTTGGCGACGGCGTACGCGGTGCCGGCCCAGGCCAGCATCTCCAGGTCGTTCGGCATGTCGCCGAAGGCCACCACCTCGCTCCGGTCGATCCCGCGCGCGGCGCACCAGCGGGCCAGCGTGCTGGCCTTGGTGACGCCGGGCGCGCTGATCTCCAGCAGCGGGATCGCCGCGGAACGGGTGATCTCGGCCAGGTGCCCGGCCGCCTCCCGGGCCTCGGCGAGGAACTTGTCCGGGTCGAGGTCCGGGTGCTTGGCCAGCAGCTTGAACAGGCCCCGGACCGGCCCGCCGGCCCCCAGCAGCTCCTCCGCCGGGCCGACCTCGTGCTCCAGCTCGTCGCCCCACATCGGCACCGCGTACCCGGCCTCGCGGGCCCAGCCGCCCGGGTGCTCGAAGGCGAACGCGGTGCCGGGCAGCTTGGCCCGCAGCGCGTCGACCACCGCCAGGGTGGTCTCCACCGGCAGCGGGAAGGTCTCCAGCAGCTCGCCGCGCCGTACGTCCACCACCGCGCCGCCGTTCGAGCAGATCGCCACCCCGTGGCCGCCGATGTGCGGGCTCACCTGCTGCATCCAGCGCGGTGGCCGCCCGGTCACGAACACCACCTGCACCCCGGCCGCCTCGGCCGCCGCCAGTGCCGCGGCGGTGCGGTCGGTGACGGTACCGCCGGAGCAGAGCAGGGTGCCGTCCAGGTCGGTGGCGATGAGGCGGGGCGCGGTACGGGGTTCGGTCACCGCTCCATCTTCGCCCATCGGCGCGGTCGGGTCACCGTCGCGCAGCGGCGGCCGCGAGCCGTCCGCGCCGTGATCAAGCCCTTCATGCTCCGTTTCCGGCCGATCCGCCCGCACCCGGGGTGTCCGGCCGACCACGGCGGGCATGACCTCCCGCGGCCACCCCGTCGGCAGGAAGAGCCATGCCCACACGCCAGCTCCGCGACCAGCCGCTCCCGACCACCCGCCACGACGGCCGCCACGGCCATGACGGCCGCGGCCGGCAGGCGTCCGACGCCTCGCGCGACCCGGTCCTGCTCGGCGACGTCCTCTTCCACACCCTCGCCGAACTCGCCCGCCGCACCTCCGCTCCGTCCCTCCCCGCCCAACGCACCCGCGCGCACCCGTAGCGCACGCCTTCCCGGAGCGCGGCCCCGCCCGGGGGCGGACGGCCCCGGGCGTGCGGGCCTCTTCGACGGGTCGGGGCCCGCTCCGCCGCCGGCGCGGGCGGAGCGGGGCCGCGGTTCAGGAGCGGAGGCGGTCCAGTGCCGCGGTGACGATGCCCTCGACGGTGGTCGGGGCGGCGGTGGGCCGGCCGGTGAGCTCGACGACGGCCACCCTGGTGCCGCTGCGCAGGACGGCGGCCCCGCCGCTGACGGTGCCGTCGCCGTTGTAGGCCTGGTACCAGCGGGCGGTGCCGCCGGCGACGGTCAGGGTGTGGGCCGCGCCGTAGTACCAGTGACCGGCGGGCTCGTCCTGGCACTCCTGGAGGAGCCCGACGAGCTGCTGCTCCCAGGCGTCGGCCGCGGTCCCGGTGGGGGCGCTCGCGGCCGACTCGGTCAGCCGGCCCTCGGGGTCGAAGGTCCAGGTCACGGACGCGTACCCGGTGGCCTCGCCCTTGGTCAGGTCGCGCATCGTCCCCTCGCCGGTGCACGCGGACAGCCCCTGGCGTCCGGTCAGCGACACGGTCGCGCCGACCGGGTTCAGGCCCTGCTGGAAGTCCTCGCTCTGGACGAGGCCGGCGGAGCCGAGCCGGGGCGCGGCGCCCGCGCCCGTGGCCGGGTGGGCGGGGACCGGCTGGGCGGCGACCGCGGCACCGGGCGCGGCCCCGGCGGCGGTGGCGGTGGCCGACTGGGTGCCGACGACGCCGGCCGTGATCAGCGCGGCGGCGAAGCAGGCCGCGGCGGCGACCCGGTTGCGGCGAACGGACTTCTGCTGGACGGTCTGGTTCTCGGTCATCTGGTCCCCCTGCTGGTCGGGACGCCTGCTGCGTCCTCGTACAACCGGGGAGATGCCGCCGGTGAAGGGAAAGTTGGAGGCCTGACCCGCTGTTTCACAGCTGTGACAGAGCGGTCCTGACGACGCGGTCCATCGCGGCCGTGCCCAGGCAGGCGTGGACCTCCAGCACTCCGTAGTGGGTGCCGCTGCGCAGCACGGCGATGCCGCCGCAGGGCTCCTCGGCCTGGGGCGCCCTGCCGGTGGTGTTGAGCGATCCCTGGTAGACGCCCATCCAGCTCGCGACGATGTCCGGGGCGAACCGCACCGTCGTGGTCCTGCCGTAGACCCAGTGCCCGGGCGGTGCCTCCTGGCAGTGCACCAGCTCCAGCAGCAGGTGCTCGGCGTAGTTCTGTGCCAGGGAAGGGCTCTGGGCCTCGGCGGCGACCTCGCGGGCGACCTGGTCGACGCGCTCGGCGGCCAGTGTGGGGTCGCTCGGGTCGGTGCGGGGGCTGGTCATCAGTCCGCGGTAGTGGGCACCGGACCCGCCCTGGGGCGGGGTGAGGGTCTGCTCGCCGGAGCAGGCCGAGTCGGCGTAGATCCCGTCGCCGTACCGGTCGGTGACGCGGATCCGCCCGATGTTGATGTCCGGGCCGAACGCCATCGGTTCCAGCAGGTTCGCGGTCGTCAACGGCCCGGTCCCACCGGGCGGCGAGGCGGAGCCGGAGCCGGCGGCCGAGGGCCCGGGCGTCGGGACGGACCCGCCGGGCGTCGCGGGAGCGGACGCGCCCCGGGACGCCCCGCCGACCGCGGCACCCGACCGCGCCGCCGAGTGCGCGGTGGTGCCGGACGGCGGTGGCAGGACGAACCGGCCGGTCACCAGCCCGAGCGCGACCGCGGCCACCAGGGCGGCGACGGCGGTCCGGGGCCGGACGACGGCGTGGCGGCCGCCCGTCGCGGGACCGTCGTTCACGGACCGGTGACCAGGCGCTCGCGCACGAAGCGGCGGGCCTGGTGGATGCGGTCCTTGACCGTCCCCAACGGAACGTCCAGCTCCTCGGCCACCTGGACGTAGGTCAGGTCGCCCAGGTCGCGCAGCACGAAGGCCTCCACCAGGGCGGGGTGCTGCCGCTCCAGCGCGGCCAGCGCCTCCATCAGGTCGAGCCGGGTCCCGGCGATGACGCTGGTGGTGCGCGGGTCGACGGACTCGGGGAGGTCGGCGTGGCTGTCCTCGGCGCGCCGGCGCATCGAGCGGTAGGTGGACCGGGCGGCGTTCGAGGCGATCACCGTCACCCAGCCGAGGAAGGAGCCGCGGCCGCCGTACTCGCCCAGGTGGGTGCTGATGGACAGCAGCGCGTCCTGCGCGGCCTCCTCCGCGTCGGCGTGGTGGGGCAGGAAGCGCGAGCAGCGGCGCAGCACCACCGGCCGCAGCTTGGCCAACAGGTACTCCGTCGCCCCCGGCTCCCCCGCCTGGGCAGCCGCCACGAGCCGTTCCAGCCCGCCGTCCTCGAACACCCGGATCCCCCGTCCCGTCCCGCCGGCATCACGCCCGTCGACCGGGAGTTCCGCAGTCCCCCCGACTCCGGCAGAATGCTGCCACATGCGCAAGCTCGGCCGTTACCTCCTCCTGGAGCGGCTCGGCGCCGGCTCCTTCGCGACGGTCTGGAAGGCCTACGATCCCGAGCTCGACACCGAGGTCGCGGTGAAGGTGCTGGCCGAGAACTGGGCCGCCAACGCGGACGTGCGCGAGCGGTTCCTGGCGGAGGCGAGGCTGCTGCGCCGGATCGCCAGCCCGCGGGTGGTCCGGGTGCACGACGTCGGGGTGCAGGAGGACCGGCCCTACTTCGTCATGGACCACGTACGCGGCGGCACCCTGGCGGACCGGGTCGGCCGGTGCGACCCGCAGGAGGCGCTGCGGCTGGCCGCGGAGGCGGGTTACGCGGTCCAGGTCCTGCACGAGGCAGGCGTGGTGCACCGCGACGTCAAGCCGTCCAACCTGCTGCTCGCCGCCGGCCCTGAACCTGCCGCGGTGCTGGTGGCGGACCTGGGCAGCGCCAAGCAACTGGCCGACGCGTCCGGGCTCACGGTGACCACGGGCACGCCCGCGTACATGGCACCGGAACAGGCCTTCCAGACCGGCGGGTTCGACGGGAGGGCCGACGTGTACGCGTTGGCCGTCGTGGCCTACGAGCTGCTGACCGGGCAGAAGCCGTTCGGTCCGGGCGGACGCGCCACAGCCCTGATGACCGACGGGCGGAGCGCCTCGACGCTGCCGGCGCTCCCGGCCGAAGCGGAGCTCCCGCCGAACATCGCCGCGCTGCTCCGGGCCGCGATGTCCGTCGAGCCGGCGGACCGTCCGGCGACCGCCCGGGCCTTCGCGGACGCGCTGCTGGCTCCGGTCCCGCTGTCCCGGCCCCGGGAACGCCCCGGGTGGCCGACCCGGCGCGTGGTCTGTCTGGCGTCGGGCGCGCTGTTCACGGCGACGACCCTGCTGAGCTGGCTCCAGCGTTGAATCCGCGTCGACGCCGACGGCTACCGTGGGGTCGCTGCCATGCGACTGAGCACCGTGATCCTTCCCACCCACCGGTGGAGCGAGGGGCAGAAGATCCGGCGGCGGGCCGAGGAGCTCGGGTTCCACACCGCGCACACCTACGACCACCTGAGCTGGCGCTCCTTCCAGGACGAGCCGTGGTGCGGCTCGCTGCCGACGCTGACCGCGGCGGCCTGTGCCACCGAGCGGCTGCGGCTGGGCACCCTCGTCACCTCGGTCGAGCCTCGTCGTCGCGTCGCGGCCCGTGCTGCGGGCCGGCGCAGACCCGCCTGCTCCTGGAGGAGTTGCGAGCGCCGGGGCAGTGTCGGCAGCCGGGGGCCGGGAAGACGGCGGCCATGGGAGACATCTTCGTCGGCGCGTGTTCATGGACGGACCGGGAGCTGCTGTCCAGTGGCTGGTACCCGCAGGGGCGGGGCGGGGCGGAAGCCAGGTTGCGGTACTACACCACGAGGTTCCCCCTGGTCGAAGTGGACGCCACCTATTACGCGTTGCCCAGTACGCGCAACAGCACCCTGTGGGTCGAGCGGTCGCCGGCCGGCTTCCGGTTCGACGTGAAGGCGTTCTCGCTGCTGACCGGGCATCCGACCCGCTCCGGTGCGCTGCCGGCCGACTTGCGGTCGGCAGCGGCCCTGCGGCCCGGTCGAACGGGGGCGGATCCCGCGTTGCTCGACGAGGTGTGGCGCCGTTTCGGCGGAGCCCTTGAGCCGCTGCGCCGGGCGGAGCGGCTGGGGACGGTGCTCTTCCAGTTCCCCCCGTGGCTGGCGCCGGGTCCGTCGGCGACATCGGCGCTGCGCGAGTGCCGGGAGCGCACCGAGGGTTGGCCGGTGGCGGTGGAGTTCCGGCATCCCGACTGGTGGCGGCCGGAGCACTTCGCCTCGACCTCCGCCCTCCTGACGGAACTGGACTTCGCCGCCGTGGCCGTGGACATGGTGCAGTCCCTCCCCACGTCCATCCCGCCGGTCACACCGGTCACCTCCGCCCGGCTCGCGGTGGTGCGCTTCCACGGCCGCAACCGCGCCTGGGGAACGGGTTCGAAGGAGGAGCGGTTCCGCCACCGGTACACGCCCGAGGAGCTCTCGTCCTGGACGCCGGCTGTCCGGGCCATGGCCTCCCGGGCCCGGGAGGTCCACGTCCTGTTCAACAACTGCTGCGGCGATGCGGCCGTCCGCGCCGCCGAGACGATGGACCACCTGCTCGGCACCCCGTCCACTGCTGTTCGGGTGCCTGACCCGCGCGTCGCGGCGCCTCCGTCGCCGACGGCTGCGGCCGGACGCGAAGGGCAGGGGCGCGAGTGACGCCACCGCAGGTGACGATCGGGGCGGGGACCGCTCGGCTGCTCCCGTAAGGTCACCGGTATGCGCTTGAGTACGGTGATCCTCCCCATCCACCGGTGGAGCGAGGGGCAGAAGATCTGGCGGCGGGCCGAGGAGCTCGGGTTCCACGCGGCTTACACGTATGACCACCTGAGTTGGCGGAGCTTCCGCGACGAGCCGTGGTTCGGGTCGGTGCCGACGCTGACGGCGGCGGCCTGTGCCACCGAGCGGCTGCGGCTGGGCACGCTGGTGACCTCGCCGAACTTCCGGCACCCGGTGACGTTGGCGAAGGAGCTGATCACGCTGGACGACGTGTCCGGCGGGCGGGTCACGCTGGGGATCGGGGCCGGCGGGACGGGGTTCGACGCGACGGCGCTGGGACAGGAGGCGTGGTCGCCGAGGGAACGGGCGGACCGGTTCGGGGAGTTCCTGCCGCTGCTGGACGAGTTGCTGACCAACGACGCCACGACGCGCGAGGGCCGCTACTACTCGGCGGTCGAGGCGCGGAACGTCCCCGGCTGCGTGCAGACCCCGCGGCTGCCGTTCTACGTGGCGGCGACCGGCCCGCGCGGGCTGAAGCTGGCCGCCGAGTACGGGCAGGGCTGGGTGACGTACGGCGACCCGCGCGGTCCGGGGGACGTGCCGGTGGAGCAGGCGCCCGAGGTGATCGCCCAGCAGATCGGGAAGCTGACGGCGGCCTGCGAGGCCGTCGGCCGGGACGTGGCGACGCTGGAGAAGGTGCTGCTCCAGGGCTCGACCGCGGAGAAGCCGTTGCAGTCGGTGGACGCCTTCGTCGACTGGGCCGGAAGGTACCGGGAGCTGGGCATCACCGAGCTGGTGATCCACTGGCCGATCCCCGACTCGATCTTCGAGAACGACCTCGCGGTCTTCGAGCGGATCGCCACCGAGGGTCTCGCCCAGCTCGGTTGAGCCCCGGGGTCAGGGGCGGGTGTCGGACCGGGGCGCTAGTCTGTCCGCCGCACCACCACCTGATCATGCGTCACCACGGGGGTCCTTCGTCATGCCTTCTTCCAGCTCCAGCAGACTGCTCGCCACCGCCCTGGTCGCCGTCGCGGCGTTCGGCCTGGCCGCCTGCGGCCCGGACGACTCCTCGGGCCAGGGCGCGGGCAGCGGGTCGGCCACGGCCACCGGCGCCGCCCCGGCCGCGCCCACCGCCGCCCCGGCGGGCAGCGCGAGCCACGCGCCGAGCGGCAGGCCCGCGCCCACCGGCAAGCCCGGCGCGACGGGCTCGCCGGCCGCCGACGGCGAGCCGGAGGGCTTCTGCGCCCACGGGCCGCTGCCCGCCGGGCAGAAGTGGGTCTACCCGGTGAAGGGCACCAGCGCGACGACCCTGGTCTACCAGGACACCAAGGACGCCTGCGGTGTGAACGACGTGGTCTTCGAGCCGGTCGGGGCGAACAAGAGCGCCGCGTTCGCGCCCACCGCCAAGGGCCACCTGAGCTCGGTGCTGGCCCCGCCGAAGGACGTCAACCTGGCCGACCTGGTGAAGCACGTCAACGAGTGCCTCGCCGATCCGACCAACGTCAAGGGCTCCTACCCCTGCTCGGGCGTCGGCGACTACAAGGTGGCGCTCGACGCCTCCGGCAAGGTCACCGAGCTGTGGGAACGCGCCCACAGCTGACGGGTGCCGGCAGCGGCGCCGAGCGGCTCACCTCACGTCGAGCCGCTCGGCGCCGCCCGCGCAGCCCAGCTGCTTCCCGGCGGCGCGCTCGGCGAAGCCACGGGCGAGCTCGCCCATCCGCTTGCGGCCGGGGCCGTCCGGGAGGAGCTTCCCGTCCCTGCCGGTGAGGGTGACGACGGCGCGGTAGCCCGTGGGCCTGCCGCCCAGCGTGCACTCGAAGTCGACCGCCCCGGCGCTGCCGCCGCCGCCGGGCAGCACGACGCCGAACGACGCTTCGGCGGTCAGCAGCCGCCCGTCCTCGCCGTTGACCGAGCACCGTACGGAGGCCGGGTCGGTCGCGTCCGCCGTCCGGTAGTCCGTCTGCACGTAGACCCGGGGAGCGCCGCCCAGCACCTCGGCGACGCCCGGGTCGTCGAGCAGGCCCCGGCACTCGCCGTGCGACAGGGTGACGGCCGGCGGGCGGTAGGACGTCCGGTCGAGGTACACGTGCCAGCCGAGCAGGCCGCCGCCGAGCAGCAGCGCGGCCCCGCCCGCGATCAGGGCCCGGGGGTGCTTCACGAGCACTGCTCCTTCCTCGTCTCCGTCAGCGCGGCCCGGGCGAGCTGTTCGAGGTCGGCCTGGACGCCGTCGCCGGAGGTGCGGACGGCCTCCCCGGCGACGATCTCCAGCTCGAAGTAGTCGTTCCGCTCGTGCTTCCCGGTCAGGCAGCCCGCGGCCACGGCGGCGCCGCCCGGCCACGAGGCGCCGAGGCCGCCGGCGTCGAAGGTGCGCGCGTCCGGCCGCTTGGCGGCGTCGGAGGTCAGGGCGAGCTCACCGCGGCGTCCGACGGACGTGAGGGTGAGCACGGTGCGCCCGTCGATCCGGATGACGCAGGTCCGCGGGTCGTCGCCGACGACGGACTTCGTCCGCTCCTCCGAGTCCTGGTCGCCGTCCGGCAGCAGCCGCCCGAGCGGGGTGTCGGTGCCGGTGGGCAGGTGGCAGAGACGGGTGGACCGGCCGGCGGCCTCGGCCGGCCGGTGGTCCTGCCAGTCCCGGTAGCCGGCGAACCCGGCGGCCGCCACCGCCACGACCAGCACGCCGGGCAGCAGCAGCGGATCGTGCAGGCGCCCGGCCCACCGGTCCGCCAGGAGCCGGGCCCACCGGGCCGGGCGCCCGCTCACGCGTCGCCCTTCGCGTTGGTGCTGACGTTGTTCGCCGTCCCGCGCGACATGCCCTGGAGCGCGCTGTCCCGGGCACTGTTGGCGAGCCGGTCGAGGTCCTGGCGGGAGACCCCGGTGCCGCCGCCGGCGTCCCGGACCGCCTGGTCGGCCCCCCGGGCCACCCGGCCCTCGGCCTCGGCGGTGTGGTCGCGGCTCTCCTGGCGGCCGTCCTCGGTGGTGTCCTTCTTGTTGGCCTCGACCACGCTCTCGGCGATCGCGTCCAGCAGCTGGCCGGCGACCTCGCCGGCGATCGGGACCTTCTCCGTCACGGTGCCGATGACCGCGTTGAAGGCGTCCTTGCCGTAGCCGACGTTCTTCTCCAGCGCGTCGTTGAACTCCTTGTCGGAGACGGCGTGCTGGTTCTGCACCTCGTCGACCCGGGCCTGGTTGAGGTAGCCGCTGACGACACCGCCGGACTCCGCGTTGTGCTTGATGTCCGACTCCAGCCGGGCGAAGTCGGTCTGCCCGCTGTCCAGGTGGCCGCGGATGAGCGCGGTGGTGTAGGCCTGGTTGGCGTTGGACACCGCGCCGTAGGCGTCCGGGTCGCGCCCGAGGGCGTCGAGCAGGCCGGCCACGGACGAGGCGTTGAGCGTGGCCGGGGAACCGTTGACCGGCAGGTCGTGCCCGTGGGAGAGCGAGTTCTGCACGTCCCCGATGTACTCGGCGGTCATGTGCCCGAGGCTGCCGCGCAGCGCGGCGAGCTTGCCGTCGCCCTTGATGTCGTCCAGCGCGCCGCTGTCGCCGTGCCGGCCGAAGGTGTCCACGACCTTCTGCATCAGGTCGGCCTGCTCGGTGGTGTGCCTGGCCGGCGGGACGGGGCCCGGCTCGTCGTACGGGTGGCCGGTGGTGGCCGCCTCCAGGGCGCGGCCGAGCGCGGCCGGCCCGGCCTGCTTGCTCGCGTCCCAGACCTTGGAGTCCCGCGAGGTGGTGTCCGGGATCCAGTCCTTGTCGTGCACGTAGTAGTCGAAGTAGTCGGCCGGCTTGGGCTTGCCGCCCTGGTTGACCGTGCCGTCCTCGTTGTAGGCGGTCGGCTTCTCGGTGAAGAACCTGGTGGAGGCCTCCGGGCTGTGCGCGAGTGCCTCCAGGACGGCCGTGGTGGGCCGGAAGCCGGAGCCCGCCTCGTCGCCGCCGGCCAGGTTGAAGCCCTGGATCTTCGAACCGGGCATCGGGGCCGGCCAGTACTTGTCCTGGGTGTCGAGCTGGGTGACGTGCTCGGCGATCGGGTTGATGAAGTGGGCGTCGTAGTTCCCGTTCATCAGGATGCCGGAGAGCACCTGGTAGCCGTACGGCACGTAGTCCAGGCCGGAGGCCCGGTACGGCTTGTCCCAGACCGGCTGGGAGCCGGCCTTGCGCAGCGCGGCGGACCACTCGTCCGACAGGTGCGGCTCGTTGGTGGTGCGGGTGGCGGTGGCGAGGGTGAGCCCGAGGTTCTTCTGGAGGTCCTGGTAGGCCTTCCAGCGCGGGGACTTGTCGTCGCGGGGGTGCGCCGGGTCGCCGACCATGTTGTTCCAGGACTTGATCAGGCCGTCCGGGCCGAGGTCCTGGTAGAACTTCGTGGAGAACTTCGGGTCGTTGCCGTGCGAGGCCAACAGCGAGTTCAGCTCGGTGAGTTCGGGCTCGGAGATGTCCCCGCCCTTGGCCGCGAGCTGGGCGGCGCGCCTGCCGTCCGCCTCCGGCCCGCTGCCGATGGCCTTGCTGTTGAAGGACTTCTGCCCGTCCGTCATGCTGTCGGAGCGCAGCGCCCAGGCGATCCGTTCGTCGGCGGCCGCGGCCTCGGCGACGGCGGCGTCGATCGCCTTGCGGGCGGCCTCCGCCTTGTCGCCCCACTCCTTCTGGTAGTCCCGCATGGCCTCGTAGTCGTGCCGGGTGGCGTTGTCGGCCGGGGGCCAGCTCACGGTGCCGTTGTCGGTGACGGTCAGTCCGGCCGTGCGGGCGTCCGCGACCGCCTTCTCCAGCTTGGTCCTGGCGGCCTTGAACTCGGTGGACGCCTCCTTGAAGGTGGAGGCGAAGGCGTTGGCCTCGGTGACGGCGGCGGTCAGCTGCTCGTTGGTGCGCTGGAGGCCGGGGCGGGCCTGGTCGGCCGCGGGGCCGGTCCAGCCGGCGGAGTCGACCTTGGCGATCACCGTGGTGTCCCAGTCGCCGTCCATCGCCTGGAGCTTCTGGGCCACGGTGGTCCAGGCGGTGGCGGCGGCGTCCAGGACGCCGAAGTCGGCAGTGCTGAGCTCGTGGAAGTCGACCATCGCAGCTCTCCTCTCAGGCGCCGAGGTCGTGCTGGACGGCCGACTCGTTCCGGCGGTAGTTGGCGGCGGTGGCGCGCAGCGCCTGGGTGGTCTGCCCGATGGTGCCGCCGAGGGCGGCGACGCACTGGTCCCACGTGCCGGCGGCGCCCGCCGCGGCCTTGCCGGTGCTCCAGTTGGCGAGCGAGGTGGAGACCTTGGCGGTGGCCTCGTCGGCGCCCCGGCCCTCGCTGTTGAGGCGGCCGTGGATCTGGTCGGAGTTGTTCCCCGCGGAGGTGAGCGCGTCGGGGTCGGTGCTGAAGCCGCCCCCGGCTCCGCCGCCTCCGCCGCCCGACGCCGAGGTCGAGTTGATCCGGGTGCGGGCCGCCTCCTGGGCGCGGGCCTGGGCGGTCAGGTTCCCGTCCGCGTCGTAGGCCCAAGGGTTCATCATCCGGTCGAACGCGGTCGCCCGATCAGACATGTCGATCGATCCCCTCCGTGCCGGCACGGGTGTTCCGGCACCCCCGTCGGCAAAGAATTCGGCAAGTGCGTAAAGAGTTCGACAAAGGGTACAGGGGGGCTCCGCTTTTGCCGAACCCCTAGGGGTGAGGGGGCCCGACGTCATACCGCAGCAGCAGACGGGCTCGTCATTCGTGCTCATGACCCGTACCGCACAAGACCGTTACGTTGGTGGGCGTGTCCACAGCTGTCATCAAGACGGACGGCCTCACCAAGAGGTTTCCCCGTGTCACCGCCCTCGACCAACTGACCGTCGAGGTGCGGCCGGGCGTGGTCGGTCTGGTCGGAGCCAACGGCGCGGGCAAGTCCACCCTGATCAAGATCCTGCTCGGGCTAGCCCCGGCGACCTCCGGCCGGGGCGAGGTCCTCGGTCTGGACGTCGCCACCCGGGGCTCCGAGATCCGCGCGCAGGTCGGCTACATGCCCGAGCACGACTGCCTGCCCCCGGACGTCTCCGCGACCGAGTTCGTGGTGCACATGGCGCGGATGGCGGGCCTGCCCGCCACCGCCGCCCGTGAGCGCACCGCGGACACCCTGCGGCACGTCGGCCTGTACGAGGAGCGCTACCGTCCGATGGGCGGCTACTCGACCGGCATGAAGCAGCGGGTCAAGCTCGCCCAGGCGCTGGTGCACGACCCGAAGCTGGTGCTGCTGGACGAGCCGACCAACGGCCTCGACCCGGCCGGCCGGGACGAGATGCTGGGGCTGATCCGCCGGGTGCACACCGACTTCGGCATCTCGGTGCTGGTCACCACCCACCTGCTCGGCGAGCTGGAGCGGACCTGCGACCACCTGGTCGTGATCGACGGCGGCAAGCTGCTGCGCTCCTCCTCCACCGCCTCCTTCACCGAGGCGACGGCCGTCCTCGCGGTCGAGGTCGGCGACCACCCGGAGGACCACCTCCTGGAGCCGGGCCCGGCGGTCCGCGAGCGGCTCGCCGCGGCCGGCCTGTCCGTCCAGTCCGAGGGCTCGCACCAGCTGCTGGTCCGGCTGGCCGACGAGTCGACGTACGACACCATCCGCGACGCCGTCGCCGGACTCGGCCTCGGCCTGGTCCGGCTGGAGCAGCGCCGCCACCGGGTGGCCGAGATCTTCACCGACTCCGAGGACACCGAGCAGAGCGAGCAGAGCAGGGGAGGGACGAAGGATGCCGCTGCCTCCTGAGACCAGGTCCGCCGACACCGGCGTCATCCACGACATCGGCTACCGCGGCTACACCGGGCCCCGGCTCGGCCGCTCGTACGCCACCCGCGCGCTCTTCACCCAGAGCCTGCGCGCCGCGTACGGCCTCGGCCGCTCCGGCAAGTCCAAGGTGCTGCCGATGCTGGTGCTGGGCGTGATCACCGTGCCCGCGCTGGTCATGGTGGCGCTCTCGGTCGTGATGAAGCGCGAGGAGCTGCCGGTCGAGTACGCCGGCTACCTCTCCATGCTCAGCCTGGTGGTCTCGGTCTTCCTCGCCTCCCAGGCGCCGGTGCTGCTCTCCCGGGACCTGCGCTACCAGACCGTGCCGCTCTACTTCTCCCGCCCGATCACCCGCACCGACTACGTCCGGGCCAAGTTCGGCGCCATGTTCTGCGCCCAACTGCTGCTGATGGCAGCCCCGCTGCTGGTGCTGTACATCGGTGCGCTGCTCGGCGGGATGGACTTCGCGCACAACACCGGGCACTTCCTGTACGGGCTGGTCGCGGCCGTGCTGTACGCCCTGGTGCCGACCTCGGTGGCCCTGGTGATCGCGGCCGCCACCCCCCGACGGGGCTTCGGGGTGGCCGCGATCATGGGCTACCTGGCGGTCAGCGCCGCGCTGGGAGCCGCCGCGGTCGGGATCAGCAACCCCGGCACGACCGGCTCCGACTCCGCGCAGTGGATGTCGCTGATCTCGCCCACCGACCTGGTGGAGTCGCTGGTCAACGAGCTGTTCGGGCTCGGTGAGGGCCTGGACCGCCGGCACGCGCCGGGCGGCCTCGGGCTGGCGGTGTTCGCGCTCGTCGCGGTGGCCATGGTGGTCGGCTCGTACCGGCTGCTGCTCCGCCGCTACCGCAGCGTCTGATTCAACCGCAGTGTCTGAGAGAGGGACGCAGCATGGCCACCATCAGCATCGACAAGGTCTCCCGCTGGTTCGGGAACGTGGTCGCGGTCAACGACATCACCATGGCCATCGGCCCGGGCATCACCGGCCTGCTCGGTCCCAACGGCGCGGGCAAGTCCACGCTCATCCACATGATGAGCGGCTTCCTGGCCCCCTCCAGCGGCTCGGTGACCCTGGACGGCGCGCCGATCTGGCGCAACCAGCAGGTGTACCGGCAGATCGGTCTGGTGCCCGAGCGGGAGTCGATGTACGACTACCTGACCGGCTGGGAGTTCGTCCTCGCCAACGCCGAACTGCACGGCCTGCCCCAGCCGGGCGCCGCCGCCCGCCGGGCGCTGGACCTGGTGGAGATGGCCTACGCCAAGGACCGCCGCACCGGCACCTACTCCAAGGGCATGAAGCAGCGGGTCAAGATGGCCTCCGCCCTGGTCCACGACCCGTCCGTGCTGCTGCTCGACGAGCCCTTCAACGGCATGGACCCGCGCCAGCGGCTCCAGCTGATGGACCTGCTGCGCCGCTTCGGCGCGGACGGCCGGACCGTGCTGTTCTCCTCCCACATCCTGGAGGAGGTCGAGCAGCTGGCCCGGCACATCGAGGTGGTGGTCGCCGGACGGCACGCGGCCTCGGGCGACTTCCGCAGGATCCGCCGACTGATGACCGACCGCCCGCACCGCTACCTGGTCCGCTCCAGCGACGACCGCCGGCTCGCCGCCGCGCTCATCGCGGACGGCTCCACCAGCGGCATCGAGGTGGACGAGCGGGACCGCGCGCTGCGGATCGAGGCGGTGAACTTCCAGGGCTTCACCACCCTGCTGCCCCGGGTCGCCCGGGAGGCCGGCATCCGGCTGTACACCGTCTCCCCGGCGGACGAATCGCTGGAGAGCGTCTTCTCGTACCTGGTGTCCGCGTGAGCGCCGCCGCCAGGACCGCTGTCGTCCAGCACGTCCGGGACATCGCCCGGGACACCGCCCAGGAAGGGACCGACCGACCATGAACCCCACCGTCGCCAGGCTGACGCTGCGCGGGCTGCTGGGCCGCCGCCGCGGCCTGCTGCTGCTGGTGGTCCCGGCCCTGCTGGTGATCGTCGCGGCCATCGCGAGCGTGTCCAGCGCCGACCCGCACGACACGGCCGGCAACGTCCTCGGCGCCCTCGGCCTCGGCACCCTGGTCCCGATCCTCGGGCTGGTGGTCGGCACCGGGGTGATCGCCAACGAGATCGACGACGGCTCGATCGTCTACCTGCTCGCCAAGCCGCTGCCCCGGTGGCGGATCGTGACCACCAAGCTGGTCGTCGCGATCGGCGTCACCTGGCTGTTCTCGGTCGTCCCGACGCTGCTGGCCGGGCTGCTGCTGGTCGGCACCCAGGACGGCGTGGCGCTCGGCTACACGGTGGCGGTGCTGGTCGCCGGAGCCGCGTACAGCGCGCTGTTCCTGCTGCTCGGCGTCGTCACCCGGCACGCGGTGGTGGCCGGGCTGGCGTACGCCCTGATCTGGGAGTCGACGATCGGCAACTTCGTCGAGGGCGCCCGGACGCTGAGCATCCAGCAGTGGGGCCGCTCGGTGGCCGAGGCGGTCGCGGGGGAGAACGCGATCAGCTCCGACGTCTCGCTCGGGGCGGCCGTGCCGCTGCTGCTGGTGGTCACCGTCGCGGCGACGGTGTTCGCCTCGGTGAAGCTGGCCGGGATGACCCTCGCCGGCGAGGAGTGAGCCGGGTACGGCGCTGAGTCCTTTACGGCCGTGGGCCCCGGACACCCTCAGGTGTCCGGGGCCCACGGCCGTGCCCTCGCGGCGAGCGGTTCAGAGCGTCCGGTTGCGGCCCGCGCCCCAGCCGGCCACGCCGACCACCAGGGCCAGCACCAGCATCAGCACCAGGGTGGCCTCCCACCCGCCGGTCAGCTGGTGCAGCGCACCGGCGCCGACCGGGCCGGCCGCCGCGACCAGGTACCCGATCGCCTGCGACATCCCGCCCAGCTGGGCGGCGCCGCCCACGGTGCGGGTGCGCAGCACGATGAACGCCAGCCCCAGGCCCAGCGAACCGCCCTGCGCCACCCCGAGGATGGTCGCCGACGCCCACGCGGCGGAGACCGGCGCGACCAGCAGCAGCGCGATGCCCAGCCCGTTCAGGGCGGCCATGGTCACCGCCAGTGCGCGCTGGCTGGTCATCCGGCCGGCCATCAGCGGCACCAGGAAGGCGCCCGCCACCTGCACCAGGTTGGAGAAGGCGAAGACCAGACCGGCCTCGCCGCGGTCCATGCCGTGGTCGGCCAGGATGGTCGGCATCCACGCGACCAGGGTGTAGACCAGCAGCGACGAGATGCCCATGAAGAGGCTGATCTGCCAGGCCAGCGGGGACTTCCAGAGGCCCTCGATCGGCTTGCCCGGCGCGCCGGCCGCGGCCACCGTCCCCTGCCGCTCCTGCCGGGAGCGCAGCACCTGCGGCAGCCAGGCCACCGCCGCGACCAGCGCGAGCAGCGACCAGGCGCCGAGCGAGGCCCGCCAGCCGCCGCCGAGCGCGTGCTCCAGCGGGACGGAGGTGCCGGCCGCCAGGGTGGCGCCGACCAGCATGGTGGTCGAGTAGACGCCGGTCATGGTGGCCGCGCGGTCCGGGAACTCGCGCTTCACCAGGCCCGGCATCGACACGTTCAGCACCGCGATCGCCACGCCGATCACCACGCAGCCCGCGTACAGGGCCGCCACCGAGGGCAGCACCCGCAGCAGCACGCCCGCGCCCAGCACCAGCACCGCGCCGAGCACCACCCGCTCGACGCCGAAGCGGCGGGTCAGCCGGGGGGTGAGCGGGGCGCCGACGCCCTGGAAGAGCACCGGGACGGTGGTGATCAGCCCGGCCGCGGTGGCGGACAGGCCGAAGGTCCGCTGGATCTCGCCGACCATCGGGGAGACCGCCGCGAGGCAGGCGCGCATGTTCAGCGCGACCAGCACGATGCCGGTCAGCAGCAGGAGGGGATGGGCCAGCCGGGTGCGGACGGGGAGCGGGGCGGGAGTGGTGACAACCGGCTGCTGGGCACGGGTGACGGCCATGGGTGTGCTGTTCTTTCGTGAAGGTGCGTGGATGCGGACGGCGGAACGGAGGCTCGCGCCGTCCTACTTCCGGGCCGCGATGGCCGCGAGCAGCTGCTCGACGGCCGCGGTCGGGCCGGCGAGCAGCGCACGACACGCCGCCTCCGCCCGGTCCGGGTCACCGCTCTCGATCACGTCGACCAGCGCCTCGTGGGTGGCGACGACCGCCTCGGGCATGTCGTGGTCGCCGAAGGCCGAGGTCATCGCCTCGCGTACGGAAGCGCCGAAGTAGCGGTACACCTCGGCCAGCGCGGGGTTGTGCGCGGCCTCGACGACGGCGGTGTGGAACTCCAGGTCGTGCTCGACGGTGGCCTCACGGCTCGCCCGCTCGGGGTGGGCCGCGAACACCTCGGCCTCACGGGCCAGCGCGGCGCGCATCCGCCGGATGTCCTCGGGGGTGTGCCGCAGCGCGGCCAGCCGGGCGCCCTCGGTCTCCAGCGCCGCACGGACCTCCAGGACGTCCCGGATGCCGGAGCGCTGGACGCCGCGCAGCACGGACGCCGGGTCGCTGGTGGAGCGGACGAACGTCCCCTCGCCCTGCCGGGAGACCAGCATGCCGGCGTGCGCCAGCACCCGGATCGCCTCCCGCACGGTGTTCCGTCCGACCTGCAACTGCTCGGCCAGCTCGTGCTCGGTGGGGATCCGCGACCCGACCGGCCACGTCCCGCCCGCGAGCTGCTCCCGCAACTGTTCGATCGCGGTGTCCACCAGGGAGCGCCGTCCGGCCGCCTGCAAACCGCCGCTCATGCCGGACCTCCCTCTCCACCGCACCCGTCGTAGCCACCGGTCGTCGGTCATCCTACAACCGCTTGTCCGGTCATCCTACAACCCACCCGTGAACAGGCCGTGAACACCGATCGGGCCGCTCGGACGGCCGGGCCGGCGCCTGCGCAGGAGGCGTCAGTGCCGCGGGTAGAGCCGCTCCAGGACCATGGCGACGCCGTCCTCGTCGTTGCTGCCGGTGACGGCGTCGGCGACGGCGAGCAGCTCCTCGTGGGCGTTGGCCATGGCGACGCCGTGGGCCGCCCAGCCGAACATCGGGACGTCGTTGGGCATGTCGCCGAAGGCGATGGTGTCGGCGCCGCGGACGCCCAGCCGGCGGGCGGCGACGGCCAGCCCGGTGGCCTTGGACAGGCCGAGCGGCAGCAGCTCGACCACGCCGGCGCCGGCCATCACCACGCCGACCAGGTCGCCGGCGGCACGGCGGGCGGCCTCGGCGAGGGCGTCGTCGGTGAGGGCGTGGTGCTGGATGTACAGCTTGCTGAGCGGGGCGTCGAACAGTCCGGCCCGCTCGACCCGGACGACCGGCAGGTCGGAGCCGATCCGTAGCTCGTAGCCGGGCCCGGCCAGCACCTGGCCGTCGAGGCCGTCCTGGTTGGCGGCGATGGCCAGCGGGCCGGTCTCGGCCTCGATCTTCTCGATCGCGAGCGCGGCGAGCCGCCGGTCCAGGGTGAGCGAGGTGAGCAGCCTGTGCGCGCCGGCGTCGTACACCTGGGCGCCCTGGCCGCAGACCGCTATCCCGGTGTAGCCGATCTCGTCGAAGACCGGGCGGGCCCAGACCGCCGAGCGCCCGGTGACGATGATGTGCAGCGCGCCCGCGCCGGTGGCCGCGGCCAGGGCGGCGCGGGTGCGCTCGGAGACGGTCTCCCCGCTGGTGAGCAGGGTGCCGTCGAGGTCGGTGGCGACCAGCCGGTAGGGCAGGTCGCCACCGTCGGGGGAGCCGTGGCTGGGGCTGATGGTGCTCATGGGCCGTACGTCTCCCGGGAGTTGCAGGTGGTGCTGGGTGGTGCGGACCGGGTTACTTGACCGGCTCGAGGACGGTCCGCCCGCCGAGGTACGGCCGCAGCGCCTCGGGCACGACGACCGAGCCGTCGGCCTGCTGGTGGTTCTCCAGGATCGCCACGATGGTGCGCGGGACGGCGACCAGGGTGCCGTTCAGGGTCGCGAGCGGGCGGGTCTTGCCCTCCTCGCGCATCCGGATCGACAGCCGGCGGGCCTGGTACTCGGTGGTGTTGGAGGTCGAGGTGACCTCGCGGTACTTGCCCTGGGTGGGGATCCACGCCTCGATGTCGAACTTGCGCGCGGCCGAGGCGCCGAGGTCGCCGGAGGCGACGTCGATCACCCGGTACGGCAGCTCCAGCGCGTTGAGGAAGTCCTTCTCCCACTGGAGCAGGCGGCGGTGCTCGTTCTCGGCGTCCTCGGGAGTGGTGTAGACGAACATCTCCACCTTCTCGAACTGGTGGACGCGGATGATGCCCCGGGTGTCCTTGCCGTAGGTGCCGGCCTCGCGGCGGAAGCAGGACGAGTAGCCGGCGTAGCGCAGCGGCAGCTTGTCGGCGTCGAGGATCTCGTCCATGTGGTACGCCGCGAGCGGGACCTCGCTGGTGCCGACCAGGTACCTGTCGTCCTCGGCCAGGTGGTAGACGTTCTCGGCGGCCTGACCGAGGAAGCCGGTGCCGTCCATGGCGGCCGGGCGGACCAGGGTCGGGGTGATCATCGGGACGAAGCCGGCCGCGGTGGCCTGGGCGATCGCCATGTTGACCAGGGCGAGCTCCAGCAGCGCGCCGACGCCGGTCAGGTAGTAGGACCGGGCACCGGCGACCTTGGCGCCGCGCTCGGTGTCGATCGCGCCGAGGATCTGGCCGAGCTCGACGTGGTCGCGGGGCTCGAAGCCCTCGGCGGCGAAGTCGCGCGGGGTCCCGATCTCCTCGAGGGTGACGAAGTCCTCCTCGCCGCCGACCGGGGCGGCCGGGTCGATGAGGTTCGCCAGCGAGCGGAGCAGGCGGTCGGCCTCCTCCTTGGCCGCGCTCTGCTCGGCGTCGGCGGCCTTGACCTCGGCGGCGAGGTCCTTGGTGCGCTGGAGCAGGGCGGCCTTCTCGTCGCCCTTGGCCTGGGCGACCTGCTTCCCGAGCACCCGCTGCTCGTTGCGCAGTTCGTCGAAGCGGCTGCCCGAGGACCGGCGCCGTTCGTCGGCGGAGAGGAGGGCGTCGACCAGGTCGACGTCCTCGCCACGGACGCGCTGCGAGGCGCGCACTCGGTCAGGGTCCTCACGGAGCAGGCGAAGGTCAATCACAGGCCCTAGCGTACCGGGCGGCCGTTCCTCCACCGGTACCGCTTTTCCCCTGGGGATAACTCGGCCGAGCCTGTGGATAACTTCTGGGGGGAACTCCGCGGCGGCGGGTTATCCACAGGCCTGGCCCCGGGCCTGTGGATCAAAGGGGAGGATCGCCTTCCGCGTGAACGAACCAGGGAAATGAGGTTTCAAACCTCAATCAACCTTCTCGAGTGAGGGAATTGAACCACTCAGACGGGTGATTTGCTGGCAACCGGGTGACTCTGGTCCGATTGGTCATCTCTGCGACGCAAACCGATGATCCGACCTGTTCTGGGCAATGGCTATACCGGTTTGTCGACTCGTCCCCAGCCCTGTGGATAACTCCGGCCTTGTGGACAGCGACAGGGCCTGTGGACAGCGGGGTCGCCGCCCGGGGCGCCTGTGGACGACGGGGGAGGTTGCCCGACCGCCCTGATCGGCCCGGTCCGAAACGATCGGAAAAGGTCCGAAAGACAAAAGATGGAGCTCAGATGTCGGCGCGGCCGTCGAGTGCGCGGGAGAGCCAGTCCGCCGCCGAGGTGAAATCCTGGTCCGAGGTCCCCGGCCGCCGGTGGGCGGTCGGCTGCCGGTCGGCGCGCGGATAGGAGCCGAGGTAGCGCACCTGCGGGCAGATCCGCTTGAGGCCCATCATCGCCTCGCCGACCCGGCGCTCGGACAGGTGGCCCTCGCAGTCGATCAGGAAGCAGTAGCTGCCCATGCCCTCGCCGGTCGGGCGGGACTCGATCCGCATCAGGTTGACCCCGCGCACCGCGAACTCCTGGAGCAGCTCCAGCAGCGCACCCGGGTGGTCGTCCGGCAGCCAGACCACCATCGAGGTCTTGTCCGCGCCGGTCGGCGAGGAGACCCGCCCCGGGCGGCCGACCAGCACGAAGCGGGTCGCCGCGCTCTTCGCGTCCGCGATCTCCTTGACCAGCGGCTCCAGCCCGTAGATCGGCGCCGCGAACTCGCCCGCGAACGCGCCGTCGTAGCGGCCCTCGGCGACCAGCCGGGCGCCGTCCGCGTTGGAGGCGGCCGACTCCCACTTCGCCTCCGGCAGGTTCGCCGCCAGCCAGCGCCGCACCTGCGGCTGGGCCACCGGGTGGCTGGTCACCGTCTTGATCCCGGACAGCTCGGTGCCCGGCCGCACCAGCAGCGCGAAGGTGATCGGCAGCAGCACCTCACGGTAGATCATCAGCGGTGCGCCGGAGGCGAGTTCGTCGTTGGTCGCGGTGACCGCGCCCTCCACCGAGTTCTCGATCGGGACGAACGCCCCGGCCGCCTCCCCGCCGCGCACCGCGTCCAGCGCCAGCGCCACCGAGGACAGCGGCACCAGCTCCCGGGTCGCCGCCTCGGGCAGGGTGTGCAGGGCCGCCTCGGTGAACGTGCCGGCCGGTCCGAGGTAGGTGTAGCGGGTGGCCGACATGACGCCTCCGGGGGATCTCGGGTGCTGCGCGGGCGGGTTGTGCCGAAGCAGTCACCCTAACGAGTCCGCGGCCCCGGCAGGAAAGCGTTCCAGCAACCGGGACCGCGGCGGTGGAGTCCGGGAGACGGGCCTACCCCTCCAACAACCGCTGGCCGAGGTAGCCGCCGGGCGGTGTGCCCGGCGGCAGCGCGTACAGGCCGCCGGCCTCGTGCCGCAGGAAGCGGGAGAGGCCGTCGCCCCGGGAGAGCTTGCGCTGCACCGGGGTGAAGCCCCGGCGCGGGTCGGCCTGGAAGGCGAGGAAGAGCAGCCCGGCGTCCGGCGAGCCGTCCGGCAGCAGCCCGTCGTGGTACGAGAAGCCGCGCCGCAGCATCGCCGCCCCGCCGTTGGCCGCCGGGGCGGCGACCCGGATGTGCGCGTCGGCGGGGATCGCCAGGGTGCCGTCCGGGCCCTGCGCGGAGAGGTCGACCGGGGACCGCTCGCCGGCCCCGGCGGGCGCGCCGAGCGGGGCGCCGTCCGACTTGCGCCGCCCGATCACCCGCTCCTGCCGGTCCACCGGCAGCGCCTCCCAGTGGTCCAGCAGCATCCGGATCCGCCGGAACACCAGGTACGAGCCGCCGGCCAGCCAGGCCGGCTGGTCGCCGCCGGCGGCGCAGAACACCTTGGCGGCGAAGCCCTCCTCGTCCGGCCTGGGGTTGTTGGTGCCGTCGATCTGGCCCATCAGGTTGCGCCCGGTCACCGGCCGCCCGGCGGCGCCGGGGGTGCGGGCGAAGCCGGCCGACTGCCAGCGCAGCGCCGCCGTACCGGCCGCCAGCCGCTGGAGCACCCGCAGGGCGTGCACCGCGACCAGGGCGTCGTCCGCGCCGATCTGGACGAACAGGTCGCCGTCGCCGCGGGCCGGGTCGAGCGCGTCGCCGGGGAAGGCGGGCAGCGGTTCGAGTCCGGGCGGGCGGCGGTCGGCCAGCCCGGCCTTGTCGAACAGCGTGGCGCCGAAGCCGACCGTGACGGTCAGCGAGCAGGGCCCGGCGTCCAGCGCGACCTGGTTGTCGAACTCCTCGGCCGGCTCCCCGGCGGTCAGCCGCTCGGCCGCCTTCGTCCAGCGCTGCAACAGGGTGCGCAGCCCGTCCCGGCCGACGCCCTCGGCCAGGTCGAAGGCGGCCAGCTGGACCCTGGCCTGCGCCGGGTCGGTGATCCCGGCCTGGTGCTCGCCGTGGAACGGCACCCGGGCCGTGCCCAGTGCCCCGCCGGCCGGGCCCGCCGCGGGCGCCGCCCGACCGGGCCGCCCGTCCAGGGCGACCGCCCCGGCGACGCCCGCGCCGGCGCCGGCCAGCAGCCCGGCCCCGGCGGTGCCGAGCAGCGCCCGCCGGGTGAAGCCCCCGGGGCCCGCCGACGCGTGCTCCACCGAGGCGTGGCCGGGCGACTCGTGGCCCGCCGACTCGTGGCCCGTCGAAACGTCCGTCACTCCGCTCATCCGATCTTGAACTGCTGGGTCGGGGTGGTCTGGTCGATGTCGGAGGAGCGCACCTGCACCGACACCACCCAGTTGCCCGCCAGCGGCAGCTGCGCGGTGCCGGTCCAGCGGCCGGTGCCCTCCGGGGTGAGCGCGACCGGCAGCGGGCCGAGGTCGCGGTCCGGCAGGGTGAAGGCGAGCTGCACCTCGGGGACGTCCACCGGCTGCCCGTCCGCGCCGTCCAGCGCGAGCCGCACCTCGTTCGGCCCGGTCCGGGCCGGGTTGAGGGTGACGGTCGCGGTGCCCTTGGCGTTCGGCGTCCGGCCCTTGGTGTCGTACGGGAGCTTGAGCTCGACGGTGCGGCCCGGCTCGGTCTGCGGCGCCGCCCCCGCCCCGGCCCCGCCGACGCCCGGAGCGGCGGCCGCCCCGGCCCTGATCTCGCCCGCCACCCGCCCGGGCGGGGAGTTGGTGAGCATCGTGGTGACCACCAGCACCGCCACCGCGACCAGCGCCTCGACCAGCACCGAGCGGCGCAGCCCGGCCCGGGTCGGGGTCAGCCCGCGGTCGCGTCCGGCGCTCTGCCGGGCGGCCCGCTGGCGCTCCAGCTGCGCCTGCCGGACCGGGTCCCCGTCGTGGGCCGCCACGGCGACCGGCTCCGGCAGTTCGGCCGGGGCGACCTCCTCCGCCTCGGCCGGGGCCGAGCGCAGCCTGGCCAGCCAGGAGCGGGAGATCCAGGCGACGCCGAGCATCGCGACCACGCAGCCGCTCTTCACCAGCAGCAGCCGCCCGTACTCGGTGCCGGTCAGCGCGCCCCAGCTGCCCAGGCCGCGCCAGGACTGGTAGAGCCCGGTGGCGGCCAGCACGGCCACCGAGCCGAAGGCGATCTTCGAGAAGCGGTCCACCACCTCGGCGCCGACGCCCTCGCGCAGGGCGACCAGCAGCGCGGCCAGTCCGCCCAGCCAGAGCGCCATGGCGAGCAGGTGCAGGATGCCGAGCGGCAGCGCCAGCCAGACCTGGATGCCCACCGAGGCGTGGTCGGCGCCGACCCAGGTCGCCGAGAGGGCGACGGCCAGCACCAGCCCGGCCACGCCGAGGCCGAGCCGGACCTCGCGCTGCGGCCGTTCGGCGGCCCGCTGCTCCAGCTCGCGCAGCTCGGCCGCCTCGGCGTCCTCCTCGGACGCCACCGGGCCGTCGGAGCCGGGCGCCTCCTCGTCCCGTGGCTCCGGGACGGCCGACCGCGGCGGCTGCCCCAGCTGTCCGACCAGCAGCGACAGGAACACCCCGCCCGCCGCGAGCAGCAGCAGCCGGGCGGCCAGCGCGGTGCCGATCCGCTCGTCCAGCGTGGCGCGGATCAGCGACAGGTCGAAGGCCTGCCCCACCCCCGAGCCGCGCTCGTACGGGCCGCGCAGCATCAGCACCGCGACGGTGGAGACCAGCAGCGCCGTCCAGCCGGTCATCAGCAGCCGCTGCACCCGGCGCCGGGCGGTGCCGGCCGGCCAGCAGATCAGCACGAAGGCGGCGACGCCGGCCAGCAGGGCGAAGGCGGTGTACGCGACGGTGCGGCCGGTGCCGTAGAGGGCGGCGACCAGGCCGTCGGCGTCGGCGCCCTGGAGCGCGGTGGCCGACACCGAGGTGTCCGAGGGCGCGCCGATCGAGAAGGTGAACGCCCCGCCGACCGGGTGCGAGTCGTCCGAGACGGCCCGCCAGGCCACCGTGTACGTGCCGTTGGCCAGCCCGCTCCGCAGCCCGACCCGGGCGGTGTTGCCCTTGCCGTCGGCGTGCGCCGGGTCGCCGGTGTCCACGGCCTTGCCGGCCGGGTCGAGCACCCGGACGGAGTCGCCGGAGAGCGAGACGGACTCGCTGAAGGTCAGCGTCACCGCCTGCGGGGCGGTGGCGACCACCGAGTTCTGCCGCGGGTCGGTGGAATCCAGGACGGCGTGCGCGGAGGCCGGCCCGGCGCCCGCGAGCATCAGCGCGAGCAGGGCGCCGAGCACTCCGAGGACCCCGGCGGTCCGGCGGTGGGTGGCCTTCTCCAGGCCGACGGACTGCATGGTGGCTGGTCCCCTAACTCTGGTCGGGGCGGTAGGTGAGCTCCTTGACCGGCACCTTGACGGAGATGGTGCCGGACTTGGCGAAGGTGAGGTCGAGCTCCAACTCGTCGCCGAGGACCGGGGCCTTCCGCCACCCCATGATCATGAGGTGGTTGCCGCCGCGGGCGAGCTGCAGGGCGCCGTGCGCGGGGACCTCCAGGCTGTCCACCTGCTTCATCGTCGACTCGGTCGAGCGGTGCATGGTGACCGACTCGGCGGCCGGGCTGGTCACCTTGAGCAGCTGGTCCTGCCCGCCGTCGTTGCGGACCGTCAGGTAGCCGGCCGCCATGCCGCCGGCCGGGGGCAGCGGAATGTAGGGGGCGGCGACGCTGAGCCGGGCCGGGCCGCCGCCGGCGTCCCGGCCGCCGGTGCCGTCACCCGTCCCGCAGGCGGCCAGGATGGCGCCGCCGCCCAGGGCGGTCGCGACGACGGCGCCGAGCAGGGCGCTGCGGCGGAAGCGGCGGGTTCCGGTCTGCGCCGGGGTCACGCCGCGACCCCCTTGGCGAGCAGCGGCAGGTCGTGCTCGTAGGTCTTCTCCTCGGTGCCGCTCATGTAGAGCACGTGCGCCTTGTCGTCCGAGGGGAGGAAGGCCAGCACCTGCGCGCCGTGGGTGGAGGTGACCGTGCCGTCCGCGTTGACCACCGGGTCCTCGATCATGATGCCGAGCGACTTGGCGGCGGTCTTCACCTTGGCCAGGTCCCCGGTGAGGCCTATGAAGTCGCTGCCCATCGAGTCCAGCCAGGTGCGCAGCACCTTGGGGGTGTCACGCTGCGGGTCGGTGGAGACGAAGACGACGTTGAGCTTCTGCCGGTCCTCGGGGGAGAGCGCCTTCATCGCGACGCCGATGTCGCCCATGGTGGTCGGGCAGACGTCCGGGCAGCTGGTGTAGCCGAAGAACAGCAGGGTGGCCTTGCCGTTGGTCTGCTGGCGAAGGTCGAAGGGCCGGCCGGAGGTATCGGTCAGCTGGAGGTCCGGCTTCTCGAAGTTCTTGGCGAGCTTGGTGCCCTGGTACGGGGTGTCCTCCTTCTGCCGGGTGACCTTGGCGGCGGTGGAGTCGCCGCCGGAGGAGCCGCAGGCGGAGAGCGTCAGGGCGGCGGCCAGCGCGAGGGCGGCGGCGCCGGCCAGCCGGGTGGTGCGGGTGGTGCGGGGCATGGGAGTTTCCGATCGTGCGGGGTGGGACCGCCGGCGGGGCCGCGCCCGGTGGACGGGCGCGGCTCCGCCGGCGCGGGGGTCAGGAGGCGGCGCCGCCGCTCCTGCGGCGCAGGCCGAGCACGCCGACGGCGGTGCCGATCACGCCGACCACGATGCCGACCACGCCCAGGGTGCGGGCGGTGGAGTCGCCGGACTTGGCGTCGTCGGAGGCGGCGGCGTGGTCGGAGCTGTCCCCGTGGGCGCCGGCGGCCGGGGAGGCGGTGACGCCGTGGGCGTCGCCCCCGGCGGCCTTGGTGAGCTTCAGGACGGGCGCGGGCTTGGCCGGCTCGGGCTGGCCGTCCTTGCTCTCGTCGATCCAGCGGGCGACGTCGCCGTTGTCGTAGGTCTGGAGCGTCTTGAAGACCAGGTTGTCGGTGTCGGTCGGCAGCGGGCCGAGCGAGACCCGGAACTCCTGGAACTGGCCGGGGGCGATCCTGGTGCCGGTGTCGGCGGTCCAGGTGATCTTGGAGACGGCCTCGGTGACGTCGTTGCCGTGCACCTTGATCGGCTTGTCGAGCTTGGCCTTCTCGACCGTGGCGGTCCAGCCCGGCAGCGGCAGGGTCCGGACCGAGGCCAGCGGGTGGTCCAGCGGGAGGTTGACCTCCAGCTTCACCGTGCCCGCCGAGTCGCTCTCGTTCGGCACCCGGAAGTCGACGGCCGTGTAGCCGCCCTGGGAGGCGGTGCCCGGGTTCACGGTGACGTGCGCGAAGGCGGGGCCGGCCAGCGCCACCACGGAGGCGGCGGCGGTGAGGGCGACGGCGGCGAGACGGCGGGCGGGAAGGGAACGCATGACGCGGGTCTCCGATCGGAGCTCGGCGGCGGCCGGTGCCGGGCGACGGACGTGAGCCGTGCCGCGGGGCCGCGCGCGGGGGGTGGGGGGCAGAGCCTGGGGCCGCCCCGGTGGTCGGGGGAACGGCCGGACGGTGCGCACACCGGGCACCCGGTACGGCCGGAGGGCCGCCAGGAGACGCCGGTCAGTACGCGAGGGCCCCGCACGGCGGGCCGCGCCGCACCACGCTGTGCCGCAGCACGGCACCCGCCGGGAGCGGGCTCTCCCCGCCCCGGGCCCCGAACCGGCGGGCCGGGCCGGCCACGCTGAACAGGCCGCGCAGCAGCGCGGCCACCAGCGCGAACGCCGTGCGCAGCGGCGCCGCCCAGTGCTCCCGGGCCGCCGTGGCGGCCACCCGCAGCAGCCGCCAGAGCGCCGCCTCGCCGCGCCGCAGCCACCAGCCCGCGACCAGCGCGGCGCCCAGGTGCCCGGCCAGCATCGACGGCGTCATGCCGAACAGGCCGGCCTGCCACCAGGGCGCGGCGGCGAACGCGTGCGGGTCCAGGCCCGCGGAGGAGACCAGCTGCTCCGGGGACGGGCCGCCGGGCAGGCCGACCAGCGTGCCGGGCCGGGCCTCGTTGCAGATCAGCCGGCCGGCCACCTGCGGCACGGTCAGCGGACCGGAGCCGCCGTGGTGCATGCCGGGCATCGAGCCGTCGAAGCCGCTGAAGCCGTGGAAGAGGCAGTGCAGTCCGAGCTGACCGGCGCCCAACGCCCCGGCGATGGCCGCCAGCGAACGCTCCCGCCCGCCGCAGACCGCCGCGAACGCCAGTACCGCCGCGAAGCCCAGCGCCAGCGCGGTCGGCGGCACGTTCCCGCCACCTGCCAGGGCGTGCCCGGCGGCCGCGATCAGGGTGCACACCAGCGCGAACGGGACCGCTCGGGCAAGCCGCAGGTCCCAGGCGGCGGACCCCACCGGCCGGGCCGGTCCTGGGGCGCCCGGGAGCGGGGCGGCGGCGAGGGCAGTCATGGCCGGGCCATCCTCTCATTGCGTACGCCACGGACACGGGCAGGGTGGGAAATCCCTACGAATGCCCCTTTCGGCCGCGGCGTGCGAGGGGGCGTACGTGTCGCCCGGCACAGACCCCGCCCCCCGGTCCATCCGCCGAACGGGCGGTAGCGGGCCCCGGGCACGGTTCACCCGGGAATCGCCCGGAGATACCTAGTTGTATGTGGAGCCGCAGCCAGGAGGGACCTCCCGTGGACATCTGGTGGACTCTGCACCTCAAGCGCGACCCGGCCAGCGTTCCGCTGGCCCGGCGCATCCTGCTCGGTGCGATGGCGACCGCGGGCGTCGACCCGCAGGTCGCGGACGACCTCGGCGTCGCCCTCACCGAGGCCTGCGCCAACGCCGTCGAGCACGGCGCCACCGGGCGGCCCGACGACGGCTTCCAGGTCACCGCCTCGATCTGCGGCGACCGGCTGCGGATCGAGGTCACCGACTCCGGCCCCGGCCTGCCCGCCCCCGCCGCGCCCGCCCGCCGCCCGGCCGCCCCGCCCCAGGCCCGTCCGGCCCTGCCCGGCCGCTCCCCGCGCCGCACCCGCGGCGGCCGCGCCACCGTCCCGGCCCGCGTCCTCGCCGCCCACCACCCCCGCCGCGACGGCCACCCGTACGACACCCACGTCCTGCCCAGCCGCCCCAGCGCCCCCACCCTGCGCCCGGTCGACCTGGACGCCCTCCCCGACCTCACCGCCGAATCCGGCCGCGGCCTCTTCCTCATCCACGCCCTCACCGACCACGTCCAGCTCCGCAACCACCCCCTGCGCGGGGCGATCGTCAGCTTCGACAAGATCCTCAAGTGGCGGGACGACGCCCTGCTGCGTGCGGCGTCCTGAGCGTCCCCGTCCCGGTCCGGCGGCCGCGGGCCCCGGTTGCCGGGGGTGGGAGGGGGTCGGACGATGGGGGGATGATGCACCAGATGCGAGCCGAGTACGGCGCCGGCGGTGCGGCCGCGGGGGTGCGGCTGTGGCACGTGGTCCGGGGTGAGGAGAGCGTCGCGATGTGCGGGCGGGAGCTCGATCCGGGGGCGCGGGTGCGGGCGGCGGTGGACTGGGGGAGGACCCCGGAGCTGTGCTGCCACACCTGCGGGGCGTACTTCCTGCGCGAGGCACCGTACTTGGCGGCCGAACACCGCCCCTGAGGCCGGTCTACCGTGACCGGTATGGAGAAACCCCTCGTCCGGCCCCGGCCGTTGACTGACGAGGCCGCCGGGCTGCGCGCCGGTGTGCCGGAACTGTCCGGGTACGTCGACCGGTTGTGCGCGCTGGTCGAGCGGGTGGACCCGCTGATCCACGCGTTCGTGCCGGAGCCCGGGCGGCACGGACGGCTGCGGGCGCAGGCGCGGGAGCTGGCCGCTCGGTACCCGGAGCCGGGCGGACGGCCGCCGCTGTACGGGGTGGCGGTGGGCGTCAAGGACATCGTGCACGTGGACGGGCTGCCCACGCACGGCGGGTCGGCGCTGCCGCCCGGGGTGCTGGCCGGGCCGCAGGCCGTGGTGGTGGACCGGCTGCGGGCGGCGGGGGCGCTGGTCGCGGGCAAGACGGTGACCGCCGAGTTCGCCGCGAGCGCCCCGGGCCCGACCCGCAACCCGCACCATCCCGGACACACCCCGGGCGGCTCCAGCAGCGGTTCGGCGGCGGCGGTGGCGGCCGGGCTGGTGCCGCTGGCGGTCGGCACCCAGACGGTCGGCTCGGTGGTCCGTCCGGCCGCGTACTGCGGGGTGGTGGGCTTCCGGCCGACGTACGGGCGGATCCCGATCGCCGGGGTGATCCCGAACGCGCCGAGCTTCGACACCCTCGGGATCTTCACCGCCGACCTGGCGGGCGCGGCCCTGGCGGCCCCGCTGCTCTGCGACGGCTGGCGGGCGGTGCGGGAGGGGTCGGACCCGCCCGTGCTCGGGGTGCCGGACGGGACGTACCTGGAGCGGGCCGAACCGGCCGCGCTGCGCGCCTTCGAGGAGCAGTTGGCACGGCTGGCGCGGGCCGGGTTCGCGGTGCGCCGGGTCGAGCTGTTCCCGGACTTCGCGGGGATCGTCCGGCAGTTGCAGACGGTCAACCGCTTCGAGCTGGCCCGGACCCACGCCGACTGGTTCGCCCGCTTCGGCGGGCTCTACCGGCCGGAGACGGTGGCGGGCATCCGGACCGGCCAGGGCGTGGCGGCCCAGGACCGGGCGGCCGCCCTGCGGTTCCGGGAGCGGCTGCGCGAGCGGGTGGCGGAGGCGGGCGCGGCGGCCGGGGTGGACCTGTGGCTGGCGCCCTCGGCGACCGGCGGGGCGCCGGAGGGCCTGCACAGCACCGGGGACGCGGTGATGTCGCTGCCGTGGAGCTTCCTCGGGCGGCCGGCCCTGAGCCTGCCGGCCGGGCGGACCCGGGAGGGGCTGCCGCTGGGGCTCCAGGTGGTCGGCGCGGAGGGCGGGGACGAGCGTCTGCTGGCCCAGGCCGCCCTCGTCGAAGGGGTTCTGACGGGACGTTAGGCGAGCGCCGGGTCCGCCGGGTCGGCGGCCTCGGCGCGCAGCAGGCGCAGCAGCAGGCGGCCGGCCCGCTCGTACGGGGCGTCCTCGTCGTGCAGCACGGCCTGGGAGTTGGCCGTCTCCAGGACCGCGATCAGGGCGAAGGCGAGGTCCCCGAGGTCGGTGTCGGGGCGTAGGGCGCCGGTGGACCGGGCGGCGTCGAGGGTCTCGACGACGGTGTCGAACCACTCCCGGGCGCAGTCGGCCAGGGCGTCCCGGACGGCGCCGGGACGGGCGTCGAACTCGGCGGTGACCTCGTAGAAGAAGCAGCCGCCGGGGAAGACCCGGGCGCGGGAGTAGGCGAGCCAGCCCTCGCAGAGGGCACGGGCCCGGGCGAGGCCGGGCGGGGTGTCGGCGACCGGGGTGACGACGGCGTCGGCGAAGATCCGGCGGGCGGCGCGGACGGTGGCCAGCTGGAGCTCCTCCTTGGAGCCGAAGCCGGCGAAGACGCCGCTCTTGCTGAGTCCGAGGTCGGTGGCGAGGCGGCCGATGGAGAGCGCGTCCAGGCCCTCGACGGAGGCGATCTCGACGGCGCGGCGCAGTACCGCCCGGCGGGTCTCCTCGCCGCGGAGGACCCGTCCGTCCGTGGTCGGTCCGGCCATCGTCCGCCCCTGTTCTGCTCGTCGTGGGTGCCGCCCAGGGTAGTGGGTACACCGTGGCGGGGCCGGAAATCCCCGGGAAACTGCACGAACGATCGTGCTAATATCTCGCCCCGAGTGAGGCGTGACAAGGAGCGCGGAGAGCAGGGAGACCCGATGGGCCCGACCCAGGCACTGATCCGTACGACCCTCGACCCCATGGCCCGGATCGCCCCCGGCCTGGCCGGGCGGGCCGCCTTCGAGCTGTTCATGCGCCCGCTGCGGCGCAGCCGGGTGCGCGACTCGGAGCGGGAGGTGCACGAGCGGGCGGTCACCGAACGGCTCGCCGTGGGCGGCAAGCCAGTGGTCGGCTACCGCTGGGGGAACGGCGAGCGGCCGGTCCTGCTGCTGCACGGCTGGCGCTCCCGGGCCTCCCGGTTCGCCCCGTACGTGCCCCGGTTGCAGGCGCTCGGGCTGAGCGCCGTCGCCTTCGACGCGCCGGGGCACGGCGACTCCGGCGGCCGGACCACCAGCGTGCCCGAGTACCGCGAGCTCGCGCTGCGGCTCCAGGACCGGTACGGCCCGTTCGAGGGCGTGGTGGCGCACTCGCTCGGTGGCTGCGCGGCCTTCGGGGCGCTGGCCGACGGCGTGCGGGCGGGGCGGCTGGCCGCCGTCTCCGGGGTGTCCCGGGTCGGCTTCTTCCCGGCCGCGTTCTGCGCCGGGCTCGGGTTGAGCGCCGAAGTGGAGCGGGCGCTGCGGGCGCGGATCGAACGGGAGCTGTTCGGCGGGGACGCCGGGGGCTGGGAGCGCTACGACGCGGCCCGCCAGGTCGAGGCGGTCGGCGGCCCGGTCCTGGTGGTGCACGACGAGGGCGACACCGTCGTCCCGTTGAGCGAGGCGCACCGGCTCCGCAGGGCGTACGGGGAGCGGTTGGACCTGGTGGTCACCCGGGGGCTCGGCCACCGCCGGATCATCGCCGAGCCGGCCGTCGTCGACCAGGTGATCGGATTCATCTCCTCCGGACTGGAGGCCGCTGCCGCATGAGGAGCACGATGATCGTCGAACTGCACGCACGGGCCATGGAGTTGGCCGTCCAGGTGGTGGACGGCGTACGGCCGGACCAGCTGGACCTGCCCACCCCCTGCGCCGGGTGGACGCTGCGCGGACTGCTGGAGCACTGCGTCGGCCAGCACCAGGGCTTCGCCGCGGCCGCCCGCGGCGCCGGGCCGGACCTGGCGCTGTTCGCGGACGCCCCGCTCGGCGCCGACCCGGCCGGCGCCTTCCGCCGCACCGGAGCCGACCTCACGGCGGCCTTCCGGGCGGCGGCCGGTGCGGACCGGCCGCTCTGGCTGCCCGAGATCCGCGACGGCGGGCCCTTCCCGTTCGCCGCGGCGGTGGGCTTCCACCTGCTGGACACCCTGGTGCACGGCTGGGACGTGGCCGCCGCGCTCGGCACCCGGGACGGGCTGGTCGCGGCGGTGGACGGCGACGACGCGCTGGCCACCGCGCTGCTGACGGTGGCCGAGGCCGTCCCGAGCACACCGGAGGCCAGGGCGCCCGGGCGGGCCTTCGGTCCGGGGCTCGAACCCGGCGGTGGCGAAGGCCGGTTGGCCCGCGCCCTGGCGCTGCTCGGCCGCGACCCGGCCTGGAAGCCGTAGCGGCTCAGGAGATCCGGGTGCTCCCGGTGCTCCCAGTGCTCCCGGTGCCCCGGGGGTCGGGGCCGCGCTGCTCGTCGGGGAAGCGCGGTCCGCCGATCAGGAAGAGCAGGAGGGCGGTCGGGAAGCCGAGCGAGGCGGCCAGCACCACGATGAACTGCCAGAACATCTTCCGCTCCTCGTCAGTCGCGGGAGGCCCGGACACCCGAAGGTGATCCCAAACCCGACCCGCTCCGATTGGCCGAATCGTCCGGTCACTGTCCGACGGTATGGCCGAATCACCCCCGCTGCCACCGGGCGCCGCGCCCCGGCCCGCGCCGCACCGGCGCACGGGTCTGGGCGCGGGCCGGGGGCGGCGGCCACACTGTCGGGATGCAGCTACAGCTCGCAGGGGAAGCACGGCGGCCCGACCGCGACAGCGAGGACTTCGCGGCGGCCTCGCCGGAGGCGCTGGTCCTGCTGGACGGCGCGAGCTCGCCGACCGGCCTGGAGTCCGGATGCCGGCACGGCACCGCCTGGTACGTGCGCCGGCTGGGCGTGCACCTGCTCGCCCGGCTCACCGACCGGCCGGACCGCTCGATCGCCGAGTGCCTGGCCGACGCCATCGTGGAGACGGCCGCGCTGCACGGCGGCCGCTGCGACCTGGCCCACCCCAACACTCCCGCCGCGATGGTCGTCGCGGCCCGGCGGCACGGCGGGTCACTGGAGTACCTGGTGCTCGGCGACTCCCTGCTGGTGCTGGAGCCCAGGGACGGCCCGCCGAAGGTGATCGGGGACAACCAGCGCTTCCCCGGCGGGGAGGCGCTGCGCCGGAAGGTCTGGCAGACCGTCCCCGGCTCGGCCGAGCGGGCCGCGCTGCACCTGGAGTACGCGCTGGCCGTGCGCGCCGCCCGCAACCGGGGCAACGGCCCGTGGATCGCCGCCGCCAGCCCGCGGGCGGCCGAGCACGCCGAGACCGGCTTCGTCCGACTGGACGGGCTGCACGCGCTGGCCGCCCTCACCGACGGCGCCTCGCGCTACACCGAGCGCTTCGGGCTGGGGAGTTGGGGCGACGTGCTGCGGCTGCTCGCCGAGTCGGGGCCGGGCGAGCTGATCGCCCAGGTCCGGGCGGTGGAGCGGGCCGACGCCGAGTGCGAGCGCTGGCCGCGCGGCAGGACGCACGACGACGCCTCGGCCCTCTACGCGCTGCTGTAGCGGACGCCGTCTCGACGAGGCGGGGAAGCGGGCGCGGGAGCGGCGGACCGGGCATCGGTCCGCCGTTCCCCGCGAGGACCGGTCTCAGCGGCCGGCGGCCGGGATGGTGCCGAGGCGGCCGGCCTGGAAGTCCTCCATGGCCTGCTGGAGTTCGCGGTGGCTGTTCATCACGAACGGGCCGTAGTGGGCGACGGGCTCACGGATCGGGAGGCCGCCGAGCAGGACCACCTCGAAGTTGTCGTCCCGGGAGTCCTGCTTCTCGTCGGCGCGGATGGTGAGGGAGTCGCCGTCGCCGAAGACGACGGCCTGGCCCCGGTGGAAGGGGCGGTGCTCGGTGCCGGCCGAGCCGTTGCCGGCGAGGCCGTAGGCGAGGGCGTTGAAGTCGGGGCGCCAGGGCAGGGTGATCTGGGCGCCGGGGCTGATCGAGGCGTGGATCATGGTGATCGGGGTGAAGGTGGTGCCGGGGCCCTGGTGGCCCCCCATCTCACCGGCGATGACCCGGAGCAGCGCGCCGCCGTCCTCGGTGCTGAGCAGCTTGACGCTGCCGCCGCGGATGTCCTGGTACTTCGGGGCGATCATCTTGTCCGAGGCGGGCAGGTTCACCCACAGCTGGAGGCCGTGGAACAGGCCGCCGGACCTCACCAGCGACTCCGGCGGGGTCTCGATGTGCAGCAGGCCGGAGCCGGCCGTCATCCACTGGGTGTCGCCGTCGGTGATGGTGCCGCCGCCGCCGTGCGAGTCCTGGTGGATGAACGTTCCGTCGATGATGTAGGTGACGGTCTCGAAGCCGCGGTGCGGGTGCCACGGGGTGCCCTTGGGCTCGCCGGCCGCGTAGTCCACCTCGCCCATCTGGTCCATCATGATGAACGGGTCGAGGTACTTCTGGTTGATCTTGGCGAAGGCGCGGCGGACGGGGAAGCCCTCGCCTTCGAAGCCCTCGGGAGCGGTGGCCACGGTGAGGACCGGCCGGGCGCTCGTGACGGCGGGGTCCGGCGTGGTGACGCGCGGAAGGGTCAGCGGGTTGTCGACGGTCACGGCGGGCATGTCGGCCTCCTTCGGGGGGTGTCTGGCCTACGTGCACGAGGTTAGTTCAATCCTCAACAACAAGCAAGTTGAAAATTGAACTATGTAGTGACGAAGGGGCGGCGCCCCTTCCCCGGCTCCCTCCCCCAGGATGGGTCAGCCGTACATCCGGCGCATGGTGAAGTCGACCATCTGCTCGACGGCCTTGGCGTCGAACACCATCCGGTGCTCGCCCTCCATGTCCAGCGCGAAGCCGTAGCCGGTCGGCAGCAGGTCCAGGACCTCGGCGCCGGTGACGGTGAAGTGCTTGGAGTCCTTGCCGGCGTAGCGGCGCAGCTCCTTCAGCGAGCTGAACATCGGGATCACCGGCGTCGGCGTGTTGTGCAGTGCCAGGAAGCCCGGGCGCTCGCCGCGGGGGCAGTGCACCTTCGAGGTGATGAAGATCGCCTGGAAGTCCTCGACCGCCATCGAGCCGGTGGTGAAGGCCCGCACGGCGTCCGCGAGTGAGGGCGGCGAGGGTTCGGGGTACAGGGACTGCTGGGGGGGCTGCGACTGCCCGCCGTAGGCGTCGGGTCCGGGCATGCCGTTCATGCCCTGCTGCGGTCCCGCCTGCTGCTGGTAGGGGTCGCCCGGGTATGTGTTCTGGTCATATCCGTACACACGGACAGGCTAGCGGCAGCGCACCCTGCTCCGCTGGCACCGATCCTGACAAGGAGTGGCCGCTCGGGCTGTGGGACGTGACCACGTTCATAGCGGATTCACCGGCGGGGGCTTGCCCAAGTTACCGCTGGGTAGCATCATGATGCCTACTGGTGGGTACGGGACGCCGGAACGCGGCGGTCTCCCGGAAGCGACGAACCGGAGATAACGGCCATGGGTCACTACAAGTCCAACCTGCGTGACGTGGAGTTCAACCTCTTCGAGGTGTTCGGCCGCGAGCAGGTGTACGGCACCGGACCGTTCGCGGACATGGACGTCGAGACCGCGAAGAACATCCTGAGCGAGATCGCGCGCCTCGCCGAGAACGACCTCGCGGCGTCCTTCACCGACACCGACCGCAACCCGCCGGTCTTCGACCCGGAGACCAACACCGCGCCGATCCCGGCCGCCTTCAAGAAGAGCTACCAGGCCTTCATGGACGCCGAGTGGTGGCGTCTGGGCATCCCGGAGTCGATCGGTGGCCAGGTCACCCCGAACTCGCTGATCTGGGCCTTCGCCGAGCAGATCCTGGGCTCCAACCCGGCCGTCTGGATGTACTCCTCCGGCCCGGCCTTCGCCGGCGTCATCGCCGAGGAGGGCACCGAGGAGCAGCTCGAGATCGCCAAGCGGATGACCGACCGCCTGTGGGGCTCCACCATGGTCCTCACCGAGCCCGACGCGGGCTCCGACGTGGGCGCCGGCCGCACCAAGGCGATCCAGCAGGAGGACGGCTCCTGGCACATCGAGGGTGTGAAGCGCTTCATCACCTCGGGCGAGCACGACATGTCCGAGAACATCATCCACATGGTGCTGGCCCGCCCCGAGGGCGGTAAGCCGGGCACCAAGGGCCTGGGCCTGTTCATCGTCCCCAAGTTCGACTTCGACTGGGAGACCGGCGAGCTGGGCGAGCGCAACGGCGTCTACGCCACCAACGTCGAGCACAAGATGGGCCTCAAGGCCTCGAACACCTGCGAGATGACCTTCGGCGCCAAGCACCCGGCCAAGGGCTGGCTGCTCGGCGAGAAGGTCGACGGCATCCGCCAGATGTTCAAGATCATCGAGTTCGCCCGCATGATGGTCGGCACGAAGGCCATCGCCACCCTCTCCACCGGCTACCTGAACGCCCTGGAGTACGCCAAGGAGCGCGTGCAGGGCGCCGACATCTCGCAGTTCCTGGACAAGACCGCCCCGCGCGTCACCATCACCCACCACCCGGACGTGCGCCGCTCGCTGCTCACCCAGAAGGCCTACGCCGAGGGCATGCGCGCGCTGGTCCTGTTCACCGCGTCCACCCAGGACGACATGATGGCCGCCAAGCTGCGCGGCGAGCGCGACGAGGCCGCCGAGCGCCTGAACGACCTGCTGCTGCCGATCGTCAAGGGCTACGGCTCGGAGAAGTCCTACGAGCAGCTCGCCCAGTCGCTGCAGACCTTCGGCGGCTCCGGGTACCTCCAGGAGTACCCGATCGAGCAGTACATCCGTGACGCCAAGATCGACACCCTGTACGAGGGCACCACGGCGATCCAGGGCCAGGACTTCTTCTTCCGCAAGATCGTCAAGGACGGCGGCCAGGCGCTCACCGCGCTGTCCGAGCAGATCCAGAAGTTCCTCGGCTCCGCCGCCGGCGGCGACGCCCTGGCCGCCGAGCGCGAGCTGCTCGCCAAGGCCGCGGGCGACCTGGAGGCGATCGTCGGCAAGCTGTTGGCCGACCTCACCTCGGTCGAGCAGGACGTCAAGAACATGTACAAGGTGGGCCTGAACACCACCCGCCTGCTGATGGTCTCCGGCGACGTCGTGGTCGGCTGGCTGCTGCTGCGCCAGGCCGCGGTGGCCCTGGCCAAGCTGGAGGCCGGCGCCTCGGAGAAGGACGTCCCCTTCTACCAGGGCAAGGTCGCGGCGGCCCGCTTCTTCGCCAAGAACGTCCTGCCGACCGTCGCCCCGCAGCGCCTGATCGCCGAGGGCATCGACAACGAGATCATGGAGCTGGCGGAGGAGGCCTTCTAGGCCCCGTACGTCCCGAACCGCCTGACACACCCTCATACCGAAGGGCCCGGCTGCCACCGGGCCCTTCGGTGTGTCCGGGCCGTGCTCCCGGGAGGCGAAACCTCAGGTCGCACGGGGTGGTTCACTGTTGTGTCCGAGGTTGCGCACCGGACCGGTGTTCCGAATGCCCTGTCCGTGTACGGGCATATGCTCAGGTGCGAAGCCGCCTCCCCATCCGGCTTCGGCCCTCACTCGACCCAGGAGCAGCATGTCGACCGCCGCCCGCCAGGCATTCTTCGACCGGACGCACAGCGACGACCTGATCGCGTTCCTCGGCACCTCCCCGTCCCCGTACCACGCGGTGGCGAGCGCCGCGGAGCGCTTGGAGAAGGCGGGTTTCCGGCAGGTCACCGAGACGGACGCGTGGGACCACGCGGCCGGCGGGCGCTACCTGATCCGCGGCGGCGCGCTGATCGCCTGGTACCTGCCGGAAGGAGCGGGCCCCGAGACCCCGTTCCGCATCGTCGGCACCCACACCGACTCGCCCAACCTGCGGGTCAAGCCGGTGCCGGACACCGGTTCGGAGGGCTGGCGGCAGGTCGCCGTGGAGATCTACGGCGGCGTCCCGCTGAACACCTGGCTGGACCGCGACCTCGGCCTCTCCGGCCGGCTCGCGCTCAAGGACGGCACCGTCCGGCTGGTCCAGCTGGACGAGCCGCTGCTGCGGGTGCCGCAGCTCGCCATCCACCTGGACCGCCAGGTCAACGAGGGCATGAAGCTCGACAAGCAGCGCCACCTCACCCCGATCTGGGGCCTCGGCCCGGTCGACGAGGGCTCGCTGATCTCCTACGTCGCCCAGCGGGCCGGCCTGGCCGCCGCCGACGTGGTCGGCTGGGACCTCATGACCCACGACGTCCAGCCCGCCTCCTACCTGGGCCGCGACCGCGAGCTGCTGGCCGCCCCGCGCCTGGACAACCTGCTCTCGGTGCACGCGGCCACCGCCGCGCTCGCCGCCGTCGCCACCGCCGACGGCGCCGCCGACCTGCCGTACATCCCGGTGCTGGCCGCCTTCGACCACGAGGAGACCGGCAGCGAGTCCGACACCGGCGCGCAGAGCCCGCTGCTCGGCAACGTGCTGGACCGGACGATCCACGCGCGCGGCGGCACCACCGAGGACCGGGCCCGGGCGCTCGCCGGCACCGTCTGCCTCTCCTCGGACATGGGCCACGCCGTCCACCCGAACTACAGCGAGCGGCACGAGCCGGGCCACCACCCGATGCCGAACGGCGGGCCGATCCTCAAGGTCAACGTCAACAACCGCTACGCGACCGACGGCGTCGGCCGGGCGGTGTTCGCGGCCGCCTGTGAGAAGGCGGGCGTGCCGTGGCAGAGCTTCGTCTCCAACAACGCCATGCCCTGCGGTACGACGATCGGCCCGATCACGGCGGCGCGGCTGGGCATCAGGACGGTGGACTGCGGCATCGCGGCGCTCTCCATGCACTCGGCGCGCGAGCTGTGCGGAGCGGAGGACCCGTACCTGCTGGCGAGCGCGCTCAAGGCCTTCCTGGAGGGCTGACGGCGGTGGCGAAAGGGGCCCGGCGTTCGTCCGCCGGGCCCCTTTCGCGCTGTTCCGCGTCCTCGGGCTACTCCATCCCGGCCAGCACCAGCGGCAGGCGGCGGGCGCCGTCGGCGACCAGCTTCACCGGCACGCCCCAGTCCTGCTGGTGCACGTGGCAGGCCGGGTACTCGATCTCCGGGTCGTCGTCGCAGGACGCGGCCATCGCCGAGACGTGCAGCACGCCCTCGGCGACCTCGGCGGAGAGCACCAGCTCACGGGAGAGGTCGCTGTCCGCGCCCGCCCCGGAGACCAGCAGCTCGGGCGGGGTCGCGCTGACCAGCAGCCGGGTGGACGGGCCGTAGCGCTCGTCCAGCTTCTGGCCGTTCGGCGCCTCGAAGACCACGTCCAGCCGGAACGCTCCCGGGGCGACCTCGGTGGCCGCGCGCTGGGTGCGGTGCGCCACCGACTCGACCCGCACCGCCTCCTCCGGCAGCCGCAGCCTGGTCAGCCGGTGCCGGGCCGACTCGACCACCACGATGTCGCCGTCCACCAGCACCGCCCCGGAGGGCTCGCGCAGGTCGGTGGCCAGCGTGCTGACCTCGCCGCTCGCCGGGTCGTAACGGCGCAGCGCGTGGTTGTACGTGTCGGCGACGGCCACCGAGCCGTCCGGCAGCACGGTGACGCCCAGCGGGTGCTGGAACAGGGCCTGCCCGGCGGCGCCGTCGCGGTGGCCGAAGTCGAACAGGCCGGTGCCGACGGCGGTCTCGACCGTCTTGGTTTCACGTGAAACCGAACGCAGCGCGGAGGTCTCCGAGTCGGCGACCCAGAGCCGCTCGCCGTCCGCCGAGACCGCGAGGCCGGAGGGCTGGGCGAACCAGGCCTCGGCGGCGGGCCCGTCCACCAGGCCCTCGTTGGTGGTGCCGGCCGCGACGGCGACGGTGTCGGTGGCCGGGTCGTACGACCACAGCTGGTGCACGCCGGCCATCGCGATCCACACCCGGCCGTCGAACCAGGCGACGTCCCACGGCGAGGAGAGGTCCACCTCGCGGGCCGGGCCCTCGGTGGCCGAGCCCTGCCACCACTGCCGGCCGGTGCCGGCCAGGGTGGTCACCCGGCCGTCGGAGAGGCGGACGCCGCGCAGGGCGTGGTTGACGGTGTCGGCGACGACCACGTCGTACTCCGAGCCCTCCGGCAGCAGCGCGAGGCCCTGCGGCTCGCTGAACCGCGGGCCGACGCCGTCCGCGCCGTCGCCGTCCACCAGGCCGCGCCGCCCGTCGCCGATCCGGCGCACCACCGTCTCGCCGTCCTCGGCCAGCTCGACCAGCGAGTGGTGGCCGGAGTCGGCGACCAGGAAGTGGCCGTTCGGCAGCCGGACCGCCTTGCCGGGGAACTTGAGGTCCCCGGCGGTCGGCTCCGGCGCCACGTACGGGCCGTCGCCGCGGCGCAGCGTGCCCTTCGCGGCGTGCTCGGCCTCCAGCTCCTCGACCAGCCGGGCCAGCGCGTGGGCGTGGCCCTCGCCGGCGTGCTGGGCGACCACGTAGCCCTCCGGGTCGATCACCACCAGCGTCGGCCAGGCCCGCACGGCGTACTGCTTCCAGGTGACCAGCGCCGGGTCGTCCAGCACCGGGTGGTGCACCTCGTAGCGGGCCACGGCGTCGACGACGGCCTGGTGGTCGGCCTCGTGCACGAACTTCGGCGAGTGCACCCCGACGATCACCACGGTGTCGCGGTGCTTCTCCTCCAGCTCCCGCAGCTCGTCCAGGACGTGCAGACAGTTGATGCAGCAGAAGGTCCAGAAGTCCAGGATGGTGATCTTGCCCCGGAAGTCGGCGAGCGTGAGCTCCTTGCCGCCGGTGTTCAGCCAACCGCCTGCCCCGACCAGCTCGGGGGCGCGTACACGTGCACGAGATGCCATGCCCCAATGAAACCGCACGCCGGGTGCCCGCATTCCGGGCGGACCCGGTTCACCGGTTCGGGGTGCGGGCGGCGCTCAGTTCGACGGTCTTCCGGGCGGTGTGGAGCGAGGTCCCGGCCCAGCCGAGCAGGGCCCTGGTGGCCGTGATCGCGGGGATCACGCCCACCCCGCGGTCGGCCAGCAGCCGCTGGACGGCTTCCATGCCGTCGGTGGCGAGCACCGGGCGGCACTCCTCGACCAGTGCGGTCAGGCGGGCGGCGCGCTCCGCCGTCAGGCCGAGGACGTTCGGGAAGAGGTCGGGCTGGGCGAGGTCGGCCTCCCAGCGGGTCTCGCCGTCCTGGGTGCGCATCGTGGGGTAGAGGCCGAGGGCGCGGGCGAGCCTGGCGGAGGCGCGGTGGCGGGGGTGGATGTGGGCGACGGCGGTGGTGATGCCGGCCGAGACGAGGTGGGTGAGCAGGGTGCGGGCCGCCTCGTGGGCCAGGCCCCGGCCCTGCCACGGGGTGCCGAGCACCCAGGCGAGTTCGGCTCCGTCGGCGCGGACCGTGGTCTGCACGTAGCCGGTGAGGGCGCCGTCGGCGCGCAGCCGCAGCACCCAGTTGCCCCAGGCCTCGGCCGGGTCGGGGGAGCCGGCGGCGAGCCGGGCGCAGCGGGCGCGCAGCTCCTCGACGGTGGCCGGGCGGCCGCCGGTGAAGGCGTGCAGCGCCGGGTCGGCGAGCGCGGCCGCCAGCTCCTCGGCGTGTCCGGGGGCGATCGGCAGCAGGTCGAGGCGCTCGCTGCGCAGCTCGGCGGCGGTCAGGTCGGGGTGCATGGCGGTATTGAAGGGGATCGGGGGCCGCCGTGCGACGGGGTTTTCGGCCTGCCGGCAGGCTCCGCCCCTCACTCGGGTGGGGTATCTTTTGCCAACCCTTGACCAGGCGGGTCGGGGGCCCCGGCCGGCCGGTCGGGGGAACGGCGTGAGCGGACCGGGGGCTGGAACCACGATGAACGACATCCTGCACGGGCTCGGTGCGGCGGCGGCCTACGGCGCCCTCGGCGTGGTGCTGCTGCTCCTCGGCATCGGCCTGGTCGACCTGCTGACGCCCGGCCGGCTCGGCCGCCAGATCTGGGTCGAGCGCAACCGCAACGCCGCCCTGCTGCTCAGCTCGGCGCTGCTCGGCATCGGCGGGATCGTCTTCACCGCGATCATGTACACCTACGCCGACTTCGGCAAGGGCCTGGTGTCGACGGCCTGTTACGGGCTGCTCGGGCTGGTGCTGATGGCCGTCGCGTTCTGGCTGGTGGACCTGCTGACGCCGGGCAGGCTCGGCGAGATCCTGGTCGATCCGGAGCCGCACCCGGCGGTGTGGGTGTCCGCCGCCTGCAACATCGCGGTGGCGGCGGTGGTGTCGGCCGCGATCGCCTAGGACTTGTCCGCCCGATCATGTGACTATCGCCTGCCTTGCTCGTTGGTTCGAGCATGGGGCGGGGTGATCTAACGGATGCGGAGTGGGAGC
>NZ_JBVKDS010000009.1:0-94641 GCF_055633695.1 Kitasatospora sp. NPDC114501
CCGGAGAAGAAGCTGGGGATCAAGGGTTCGCCGACGCGTGAGGTGTACTTCGACAACGTGCGGATTCCGGCGGACCGGATGATCGGTGCGGAGGGGACCGGTTTCGCGACGGCGATGCGGACGCTGGACCACACCCGGGTGACGATCGCGGCGCAGGCGGTGGGGATCGCGCAGGGTGCGCTGGACTACGCCAAGGGGTACGTGAAGGAGCGGCGGCAGTTCGGGAAGGCGATCGCGGAGTTCCAGGGGGTCCAGTTCATGCTGGCGGACATGGCGATGAAGCTGGAGGCGGCGCGGCAGATGACGTATGTCGCGGCGGCGAAGTCGCAGCGCGGGGACGCGGATCTGACGTTCTTCGGGGCGGCGGCGAAGTGCTACGCGTCGGACGCGGCGATGGAGATCACCACGGACGCGGTGCAGTTGCTGGGTGGGTACGGGTACACCCGGGACTATCCGGTGGAGCGGATGATGCGGGACGCGAAGATCACGCAGATCTACGAGGGCACCAACCAGGTCCAGCGGATCGTGATGGCCCGCAACCTCCCGTAACCCGCTCCGGACGTGCACCGACGGCCGGGCCCCCGAGAGGCCCGGCCGTCGGGGCCGACCCCTGGACGCGGATGTTAGGTTCCGGTGAATGAGCGAGAAGGAAGAGCAGGACCAGCCCATGACTGACGGGCCCTCGAAGCCGGCGATGCGCGAGGCGCTGGTGGCCGCGGCCTTCGAGCTCTTCCTGGAGCGCGGCTTCGAACAGACCACCGTCGACGACATCGTCTCGCTGGCCGGCGTCGGCCGGCGCTCCTTCTTCCGCTACTTCCCGGCCAAGGAGGACGTGGTCTTCCCCGACCACGAGCGCAGCCTCGCCGAGATGACGGAGTTCCTGGACTCCGGCACCGGCGAGGAGGACCCGGTCAAGCACGCCTGCGACGCCGCCCGCCTGGTCCTGCGGATGTACGCCGAGCAGCCGTCCTTCTCCGTCCAGCGCTACCGCCTGACCCGCAGGGTGCCCGGCCTGCGGGCGTACGAGCTGTCCGTGGTCTGGCGCTACGAGCACACCCTCGCCGCCTACCTGCGCGGCCGCTACGCCGACCGCCCGGACGGCCCGCTGCGCGCGGACGTGATCGCCGCGGCCGTCGTCGCCGCGCACAACCACGCCCTGCGCACCTGGCTGCGCTCGGGCGGGGAGAGCGACTGGGTGGCCGAGGTGGACGCGGCGATGGCCTTCGTCACCGGCACCTGGAGCGACCGCCCGGCCGAGGCCACCGAGGGCGACACCGACGACGTCGTGGTGCTGGTCGCCAGCCGCCGGGCCCCGCTGTGGCGGATGGTCCAGGGCATCGAGAGCGCGCTGGGCACCGACGCCCGCCAGGTCTGACCGCCACCACCCCAACGGCGCAGCCCGGGCAGGGCCGGCCCCGGTCGACGGCCCCCGCGCCGTGCGGGGTGCGCGGCCCGGGGCGAGACTCGGTCGCAGGACGGGGCCTCCCGGTCGGCGGGCGGCCCGGGAACGCGAGGGAGCGGCGATGCCGACGACGTCCCGGCAGCCGGGCGGCGGCCCGACCCTGCGCGAGGTGCTGCTGCACGGCGGCTACCTCCGGCTGCTGCTGATCTCGGCCCTGGTCGGCATCCCGGTCTCGCTGGCGGCGTTCGGCTTCGTCGGGCTGGAACACGAACTCCAGCACTGGGTCTGGGAGAGCCTGCCGGCCGCGGCCGGCTACGGCTGGGCGCCCTGGTGGTGGCCGCTGCCTGCGCTGCTGCTGGCCGGTCTGCTGCTCGCCCCGATCGTGACCCGGCTGCCCGGGCGCGGCGGCCACGTCCCGGTGGACGGGCTGGGCGGCCCGCCCACGCCGCCGGTCGCCGTCCCCGGGGTGGTGCTGGCCGCGCTCGCCTGCCTGCCACTCGGCGTGGTGCTCGGCCCGGAGGCGCCGTTGATGGCGCTCGGCGGCGGCCTCGCCCTGCTCGCCGTCCGCTCCGCCAGGAGGGCCCGACAGCCCCAGCTGGTGGCGGTGTTGGGTACGGCGGGTGCGGCGGCGGCGATCTCCACCATCTTCGGCAGCCCGCTGGTGGCCGCGGTGATGCTGATCGAGGCGGCCGGGCTGGGCGGCCCGCAGCTGATCGCGCTGATCCTGCCCAGCCTGCTGGCCGGCGGTCTCGGGGCGCTGGTCTTCACCGGCTTCGGCCACTGGACCGGCCTGGCGATCGGCGCGCTCTCGCTGCCGCGCCTGCCGAGGAGCGGGGTGCCCGACCCGGGGGACTTCCTCTGGGGCGTCCCGCTGGCCGTCGCGATCGCCGTGGTCTGCGTGGCCGGACAGAGTATCGGCCGCCGGGTGAAGACCCTCACCACGACCGGTACCGCCCGGCAGACCGCCCTGCGTACGGTGCTGTGCGCGGTCGCCGTCGGCGGCTGCCTCGCCGCCTACGCCCTGCTCACCGGCCGCTCCCCGGAGGAGGCCGCGCTCTCCGGGCAGGCCACCCTGGGCGCGCTCGCCGCCGACCCGGCCGCCTGGCCGGTCGGCGCGCTGCTGGCCCTGGTGCTCTGCAAGGGGCTGGGCTGGTCGATCGCCCTCGGCAGTCTGCGCGGCGGCCCGATCTTCCCGGCCATCCTGCTCGGCGCGGCTCTCGGCACGGCCTGTGCGCCGCTGCCCGGCTTCGGTGCCGCGCCCGCCCTGGCCGTCGGCCTCGCGGCCTCCGGTGCCGCCGTCACCGGCCTGCCGGTCACCAGCACCGTCCTCGCCGCCATGCTGCTCGGCGGCGAGGCGGCGAACTCGATGCCGCTGCTGATCGTGTCCACGGTGGCGGCGTTCGTCACCGCGCAGTGGCTCCGCGGCCGGCCGAAGCGGGACACCGCCCGGGCCGTCAGCTGACCCCGGCCTCCGGGCCCGCGCCGAGGTACTGCTCGATCTGCTGCTGGTTCTCCACCAACCGCAGGCACAGGTGCCGCAGTTGGGCCAGCTCCTCGGGGCTGAAGCCGCGGAAGACGGCGGCCATGGCGTGCTCGGTGGGCACCCGGAACTCCTCCAGCCAGGCCAGCCCCTCGGCCGTCGCGCCGACCAGCACCGCCCGCCGGTCCTTCGGGTCCGGGGAGCGGCGGGCCAGCCCTTCCCGCTCCAGGGTGTCCACCAGCCCGGTCGCATTGCGCGGGCTCACCCCGCCGGCCCGGGCCAACTCGCCCACCGTCAGCCCCGGTTCGCCGGCCTCACCCGCCGCACCGAGCCGCACCAGCACGTCCAGCGCCCCCGCACTCAACCCCCGCCCCCGTGATCCGTGCGCCCGCAGCCGCTCCACCGCGTGGAACGCCGACCGCGCGGCGGCCGCCGCCTCCAGCGCCAGGGTGTCCCCGCCCTTGGTGAACACACCCATGGCCGTCCGCACCCTGCTGTCGTACAGCCGCCCCTCGGCGTCCCGCCCCAACGGACCGGTCGCCGCTTCCCCAGAGTTATTTACCTGCTTCATAATGAAGCAATTCTGCACTGCATGGAACGCCTGTCAAGGGGTGGTCCGCCAACGCGCCCGGAGCGGCGGAGACTTCGGCGGACGTCGGACGCGAGCCGGCGTGAACCCGTCGGTGCCCGAGGCGCTAGCCAACTGTTCCCGTACGCCCGAGCCGTGTATCGGGCCGTTCGCATGACGCCACCGGCGATCGGAGCGGCGAGACCGCGGGCCCGCGTCGGGGCCGCGGTCGGTACGGAGAGTGACGCGGGTGTGCTCCGGCCGAATGATCCTGTGAGATGGGCATACGAACTGTATTTTCGCTGGTGGGAGCGGCGATTCTGACGGAACGTGAGGCCGGACGGGGCGCGGCGCCGGTTGCGACGGGATGTGGGCCGTGGCTGTCTGAATCGCGGCGGGGCCGACCGGCGCCGCCAGCAGATCCGGAAAACTCCGTGGAGGAGATCTTCATGCGTGCTCTCAAGCGAGTCGTGGCTGTCGGCGCTCTCACCGTCCCGCTCGTCCTCGGCTGCGCCGGCCTGGCGTCGGCCGCCGAAGGCATCGACGCGAACTACGGCAAGGGCTACTTCACCGCGAACGAGAACGGTGCCGGTCTCGCGGCCGTCGAATCCCACGTCGGCCCGGACGGCGTCTCGCACGCCGACTTCTGGATCTGGGCGGACGACAACGGCGTCTCCGGCTCCTTCACGGGTTCGGGTGCCACCTTCGTCGAGGGCTGACCCGACCCGTTGTCCCGGGCCTGACCCCGGCACCGTCCCGTCGGAACAGACCCACCCCGGATGCCCGGCCGGTACCCACCGGCCGGGCATCCGGCATCCGGTGGGACGCGCCACGGTGGAAGGCCGTGACGGGAGGCCGCAGCGGAAAGCCGTGCCGGAAGAAGCGGAAAAGCAGAAAGGCCCCAGATCAACTGGGGCCTTCCGTCGGTGTCCGAGGGGGGACTTGAACCCCCACGCCCGATAAAGGGCACTAGCACCTCAAGCTAGCGCGTCTGCCATTCCGCCACCCGGACCAGGTGTCGTCCTCGCGGCTTCCGATCTCTCGTCCGTCGCGCTGACAGATGTAACTGTAGCAAAGATCGGCTTGGGCTCCCAAAACGGTTCCCGACGGGGGAGCGGGACCGGTGGCGGCGGCAAGGGGCGGCGTGTGGCGGGGGCGTGACCAGGGGGTTTCGGGAACGTGCGGGGGCTGGATCGGGATACGGGGCTGGGGGAGGATGGGCGGACGTGCTCGTACGGCCCGGGTGCAGGTCCTGGGGGTGGCGCGCTGGTGCGTCGGTGCGGGCCCAAGACGAGGAGTGACCGTGAGCGAGCGGAGCGAGTCGGCGGCCCCGAAGGTGACGGCGGAGTCGGAGGTCGCCGAGATCTGTCGCGATCTGATCCGGATCGACACCAGTAACTACGGGGACGGCTCCGGCCCGGGCGAGCGGAAGGCGGCCGAGTACGTGGCCGAGCAGCTCGCCGAGTTCGGGCTCGAACCGAAGATCTTCGAGTCGGCCAAGGGGCGGGCCTCGACCGTGGTCCGGATCGAGGGCGAGGACCGCTCCCGTCCGGGCCTGCTGATCCACGGCCACACGGACGTGGTGCCGGCCAACGCCGCGGACTGGACCCACGACCCGTTCGGCGGCGAGATCGCGGACGGCTGCGTCTGGGGGCGCGGCGCGGTCGACATGAAGGACATGGACGCGATGACCCTGGCGGTCGTCCGAGACCGGCTCCGCACCGGGCGCAAGCCCCCGCGCGACATCGTGCTGGCCTTCCTCGCCGACGAGGAGGCCGGCGGCACCTACGGGGCGCGTTTCCTGGTGGACAAGCACCCGGGGCTGTTCGAGGGCGTGACCGAGGCGATCGGCGAGGTCGGCGGCTTCTCCTTCACGGTCAACGACCAGGTCCGGCTCTACCTGGTGGAGACGGCCGAGAAGGGCATGCACTGGATGCGCCTGACGGTCGAGGGCCGGGCCGGCCACGGCTCGATGGAGAACGACGACAACGCGATCACCGAGCTGTGCGAGGCGGTCGCCCGGCTCGGCCGGCACCAGTTCCCGCTGCGGATCACCAAGACCGTCCGGGCCTTCCTGGACGAGCTGTCGGACGCGCTCGGGGTCGAGCTGGACCCGGAGAACATGGACGAGACGCTGCGGGTGCTCGGCGGCATCGCCAAGATGATCGGCACCACCCTGCGCAACACCGCCCAGCCGACCATGCTCGGCGCGGGCTACAAGGTCAACGTGATCCCCGGCCAGGCCACCGCGCACGTGGACGGGCGCTTCCTGCCCGGCTACGAGGAGGAGTTCCTGGCCGAGCTGGACAGCGTGCTCGGCCCGCGCGTGAAGCGCGAGAGCCTCCACTCGGACAAGGCGATCGAGACCGGCTTCGACGGCGCCCTGGTCGAGGCGATGCAGACCGCACTGCGGGCCGAGGACCCGATCGCCCGCGCGGTGCCGTACTGCCTGTCGGGCGGGACGGACGCCAAGTCCTTCCAGGACCTGGGCATCCGCTGCTTCGGCTTCGCGCCGCTCCAGCTGCCCCCGGACCTGGACTTCGCCGGGATGTTCCACGGCGTGGACGAGCGGGTGCCGGTGGACGGCCTGAAGTTCGGCGTCCGGGTGCTGGACCGTTTCATCGACGCCTGCTGAACTCTGATCAGGCGACTGGGTCGGCCCGTTCCCGGAGTACCGGGGGCGGGCCGGCCGCATTGTCCGAGCTGATGATTGTGGGACAGGGAGAAGGAGATCGACAGAAACGATTCCTCCCGAAATCCCTGGCTGATCATTTGTGCGAGACCTCACCGTTGCGGGTGAATGGGAGATCCGCTCCGTACCCCGTTTGCCGCAGCGTCGTTCATCCCTGTGCAGCCCGCCGAACGGGTTGCGTTGTCCATACAGGAGGAATGATGAAGGTCAAGAAGATCGCCGCTGTCACCGCCGCCACCGGTGGTCTGGTGCTCGCCGCCGCGGGTGTCGCGTCCGCTCACGCGGGCGCCGAGGGTGTGGCCGCCGGCTCCCCGGGCGTGCTGTCGGGCAACCAGATCCAGGTCCCGGTCCACATCCCGGTCAACTTCTGCGGCAACACCGTGAGCGTCGTCGGCGTGCTGAACCCGGCCTTCGGCAACCACTGCGCCAACGTCTGAGTCGACCTCCGGGCCGCCGAGGCCTGTTGAGCCGAACTCGGACCTGCCCCCGGGCGGCGGACGCGCCGTGCCGGGGGCGTTCGCTTTCCCGGCGGCCCGTCGGGGGTCCGTCAGGACCCGGCCGGCGGGCCTCCCGGGGTCGTCGGATACACGGAACCCGACACGATCGCTCGATCGGGTGAAGCTGATTCGTTCGGCTCAACCTCCCGGTTGGCCCCTCGTTAACTCGTGTGCAGCCGAAGCCCTTGCGTGATTTACGGATATACCGAAATTCCGACTTTTTAAAGGTTCACGTCAAGGTCGACCCGTCGTCTCGAAATGTCAGGGGAAAACATGAGGAATGTAGCCAAGAAGGGGATCCTCACGGCCGTGGCCACCGGCAGTGTGCTGGCCTCGACCGCCGGCTACGCCTATGCGGGGGGAGCCGAGGCACAGGGGGTGGCCACCGGTTCACCCGGCGTCGTCTCGGGCAACTCGGTCCAGGTGCCGATCCAGGTGCCGATCAACGCCTGCGGCAACACGATCGACGTGGTCGGCTTGCTGAACCCGTCCTTCGGCAACCACTGCGCCAACGTCAACGGCGGAAGCCACCCGGCGGGCAAGCCCGCCCAGGGCGGCCAGCCCGGCGGCGGCTCGGGGGCCACCGGCGGCGGCCACACCGGTGGAGGCGCGGGCGGCGTCGACGGCTCCGGCGCCGGCGGGAGCCAGGGCACCGGCGTTCCGGGCACCGCGGTTCCGGGCGCCAACGTTCCGGGCGTCACCGTCCCGGGCGCCGGCGCCTCCGGCACCGCCACCAACTCGGCGGGTGTGATCTCCGGCAACAGCGTCCAGGCGCCGGTGGACGTCCCGGTCAACGCCTGCGGCAACTCGGTGAACGTGGTCGGCGTCGGCAACCCGGCGTTCGGCAACCACTGCGCCAACGTGGAGAAGGTCGTTCCGGTCACCCCGGCCCCGCCGGCCGAGGGCTGCGCCGAGGCCTGCCCGACCCCGCCGCAGGTCTCCGCCGAGGAGGTGACGAACCCGCGCATCGGCGGTGTGTCCGCCGCGGCCGTCGTCGCGGCGCCCGCCGCCCCGGACGCTCCGGCCGCCCAGCTGGCCTCCACCGGTGCCGGCGGCGTCGAGCTGCTCGGTGCCGCCGGTCTCGCGCTGCTGCTCGGCGGCGGCGTGCTCTACCGCCGGGCCCGGGCCGGCGCCCGCTGACCCGCCAGGGCCCGTAGACACGCTCTGGGAACGACGCACCCGCGGCCGCCGAGCGAACGGGCGGCCGCGGGTGGGTGAAGGCTCGGTGCGAGTCCCGCCCGGGCCCGTGCTGCCCCGCCCGTCACCAGCTCCGGACCTGCCGGATGATCCGCCGCTTCAACCGGACCGTCCGGCTGCCATCGGGGAACAACCTGAGCCGGTCGAGCTCCCAGTGCCCGTACTCGGCGTGCTCGGTGAGTAGTTGGCGCGCCGCGTTGCGCGTGGTACCGCGCGGCATGCGCAGGGACTGGTACTCGTACTCCGGCTGCCGGACCGGCTTCCGTGGGGTCAAAACGCTCCTCCTGGGGATCACCTTCGGGCAAGCCTAAGGCCTGCCCAGGACAGTCGGCCCGGGTATTTCCGGCCGTCCTCCCGTGCGGAGGCGGCGGCCCGGAGGGCGACGACCGCGCGGTCGACTGACAGCCCATCAGTTCTGTTGCCGCTGTGAAGGGAATACCCCGATCCCGGCGCGCGAAGCGGCACCCGGACTGCCTCGGCGGGCCGGGCGCGCGCCCTCCGCGCCTGTTTCGCGCCGGTGTCACCGGAGGACGAAACGGAACGGATCGGGCATCAGGGCGGAAGTTGCGGTGAAATCGCGGGTGTAGGTGACAACCGCTGTGCGTACCGACACCGCGGGGAGATAGCGTCTGCACCATGTCTGATGCCGCGCAGCCCACCATTGCCGAGGTACGCGCCGCCGCTGAGGCGGTCAAGGCCGCCATCGACCGTCATCTGGAAGCGGTGTCAAGCCCCAACGCAGCCGATGATCCCGCCGTGTCCGCCGCCTACGAGCAGCTCGCCACGGCGGCCATCGCCTACGACCAGCTCCTGTACGAGGCCTACGACGAGGTGACGCCCTTCGAGATCCCCGGGGACGAGGGTCCTGGCGGTTACCACGGACCGGAACAGCCCGAGGCGATCAGTGTGTTGATCCGTCGCGACTACCACGTCGTCGACCCCAAGCGGCTGCGTGCCCAGGCGGAGCGGCTGGACGAGTCGCTGGCCCCGGGCGAAGTCGGCGCGGGCGAGGTGAACGCCGCGATCGGCGTGCTGTTCGGCGAGTACGAGCCCGACGAGATCGCCGCCCGCAGCGAGGAGTTCGGCCTGGAGGAGGCCGACTCGACGCTCTGGGTCGCGGCCGCCGAGCCGACCGAGCCGGGCGAGTGGCTGCCCGAACCCTTCGAGCACGCCGACCCGCAGCTGCTGATCTGCCGGTTCGACGTGAGCGAGGTCTACGACGACGAGGATCCGGACGACTGACGCCGTCCAGGACGGCCGACGGGCGGGCCCGGGATCACCGGGGCCCGCCCGTCGTGCGTTCCGGTCGGCGGCCCGCCGCGACGGGGCCGGCCGGAACGCCGGTCAGGACTCCGAGGCTGCGGTGTTCTCGGCCAGGACCGCCCGCAGCCGGGTGGTGCGCGGCTGCGCCGGGCGCTCGGCGACGGCCTGGGCGAGCGCCGGGCCCACCGCGTGCACCACGGACAGGTGCCGCTCGCCGCGCCCGAAGGCGGTGTAGACCCACTGCCGGGTGAGCGCGGGGGCGGCGTCCTCCGGGAGCACCACGACCGCACCCGGCCAGCGCCGGCCGAGCGCCTGGTGGACGGTCAGCGCCCAGCCGTGCCGTAGCCGGGCGGCCTCGGCCGGCGGGACGGTCCGGCGCGAGCCGTCCGCGTACTCCAGGTGCAGACCGGTGGCGTCGCCGTCCAGCACCCGCGCCGGGCGGGTGACGCCGGGGGTGGGGGAGTCGACCACCCGGTCACCCGGGTCGAAGCCGCCGAACCGGCCGGGGCCGGGGTTGAGCCGGGCCTTGGCGGCGGCGTTCAGCGCGCGGGTGCCGGCCGTGCCGCCGTGGCCCGGGGTGAGCAGCACCACCTGCTCGACCGGGATGCCCAGCGCGCGCGGGATGGAGTCGGTGAGCAGCTGGATGGCGCGGTGGACGGCCTCGCCGGCGTCCTTGGCGGTCAGGATGACCACCTCCTTGTCCGGCGCCTCGACCGGCTGGAGCTCGCCGATGCCGACGCCGGAGACCAGCTCGCCGATCGGGCCGAAGTCCGGGGTGCGGGAGGCGACCGCCGGGCAGGCCCTGGCGGCCAGCAGGTCGGCGAAGAACCGGCCGGGGCCGGCCGACCAGAGCTGGCCCGGGTCGCCGCTGAGCACCAGCCGGGTGCCGTCGGCCAGCGACTCGAGGACGATGGCGGCCAGTTCGACGTCCAGCAGTGGGGCGTCCAGGACGACCAGCAGGTCCAGGGCGAGGGTGCCGTCCGGGGCACGGCCGGGGCCGGCGGCGCCGGAGAGCAGCTCGGCGAGGGTGACCACCGGGGCCTCGGCCCCGGTGCCGGCCCCGGTGAGGGCGGCGAGGGAGTCACGGCCCTGGTCGGTCCAGGTGGCGGCCCACGCCCGCAGCCCGAGGCCCCGGGCGGCGGTGACCAGCGCGGCCGGCTCGGCGCGGGCGGCCTCGCCGCCGGTGTGCAGCACCAGGGCGTGCTCGGCGACGGCGGTGATCAGGGCGGTCGCCGAGGAGGACGGCGCGGCCTCGGCGGCGGCCGCCCAGGCGGTCGGGCCGGGGGCCGCGGGGGCCTGCTCGGCGGAGTCCTCTGCGGCCCCGGTCTCCGCAGCCCCCTCCTCGGCCCCGTCCTCCTCGGCCTCGGCGGAGTCAGGAGCCTCGTCGGCCGGGTCCTCGCCCGGCACGAAGGTGGCCATCAGCTGGAGCAGCTTCTCGGCGAGGCTGTCCTCGGCCATCGCCAGCCCCTCCAGGGCGAGCAGCGTGCGGGTCGGCGCCTCGTCCTCCTCGCCGCCCCCCGCCGCGAGCGCCTCGGCGCCGGTCAGCTCCTCCTGGAAGGGCAGCACCCGGCCGTCCGCGACGGCGGTCTGGATCGCGGCGCCCGGGTCGGGCATCCGGAGCCGTTCGAGCCCGGCCGCCACCTCGACCAGCTCCTGGGCCGAGTGCCCGCGCAGCGCCGCCTGCTCCAGCAGCCACGGCACCAGCGCCCGGGCGCGGCGCTCGTCGCCCGGACCGGCCTCGGGGCCGAGCAGCTCACGGGCGAAGCCGTCCGCGTGCTCGGGCCGGACGCCGGGCAGGCCCAGCACCGCCCACGGGTCCTCGCGCAGCCGCCGGGGGGCCTCCTCGCCGAACTCGGCCACGGCGGCGGCCGCCAGCTCGGCCGGGGCGCCGCCGGCGGCCAGCACCTCGGCGGTGGCGCGGATCGCCTCGCGGCGTTGCTCGTCGGACACCGCCGGGGCGGGAACGGCCGGGGCGGAGACCGGAGCGACCGGGGTGGAAACCGGGGAAGCCGGAGCAGCCGGCGCAGGAGCCGGAGCGGCCGGGGCGGTCGGCTCCGACTCCTCGGGCTCCGGGGTCTCGGGCTCCGGAGCCTCGGCCGTCGGAGCTTCCACCGTCGAGGCCTCCGCCATCGAAGCCTCCGCCCGGGCGGCACCCGCCCGCGCGGCACTCGCCGCGGCGTCCTCCGGCTGCATGGCACGGATCCGCTGGGCCAGCTCTGCGAACTTCGCCGCCTTCATCTCCGGGCTCAGCCGGCCCCCGGCGGTCACCTCCGGAGCGCCGTTCCCCGTGTCAGTCATCGTCGTCCGCTCCAAGGTCACTCCACTGCAGGTTCTGCTCGACAACCAGGGCCGGGGGTCACAGCTCGGTCCACCCCTGGTCCGGGTAGCGGTGCACCGGCGACGAGATGTCGTCCAGCGCACCACGGATCTCATCCGGAAGCGTAAGCGCCTCCACCGACAGTGACGCCTGCAACTGGGCCACCGTCCGGGCCCCGACCAGTGCGCTCGCCACCCCGGGCCGGTCCCGGACCCAGGCCAGCGCGACCGCCAGCGGGGTGCTGGCGAGCCCGTCGGCGGCGGTGGCGAGGGCGTCCACGATCCGCCGCGAGCGCTCCCCGAGGTACGGCTGGACGAACCCGGTCAGGTACGGCGAGGCGCCGCGCGAGTCCTGGGGGATGCCGTGCCGGTACTTGCCGGTGAGCACCCCGCGCCCGAGCGGCGAGCCGGCCAGCACCCCGACCCCGGCGTCCAGCGCGGCGGGCAGCGCCTCCCGCTCGATGCCGCGCTGGAGCAGCGAGTACTCCAGCTGCACCCCGGCCAGCGGCACGCGTCCGTGGTGGGCGCGCTGCCAGGTGGCGGCCCTGGCGAGCTGCCAGCCGCTGAAGTCACAGACCCCGACGTAGCGGGCGCGTCCGGAGGCGACGGCGATGTCGAGGGCGCTGAGCGTCTCCTCGGCCGGGGTCACCGGGTCGAAGGAGTGCACCTGCCACAGGTCGACGTAGTCGGTGCCGAGCCGGCGCAGCGAGGCGTCCAGGGCGGCGAGCAGGTGGCCGCGCGAGCCGTCGAAGCGGCGGGCGGACTCGGGGACGCTGCCGGCCTTGGTGGCGACGACCAGCTCGGAGCGCGGGATCAGGCTGTCGGTGAGCCGCGAGAGCAGGTACTCGGCGCCGCCGTCCGCGTACACGTCGGCGGTGTCGACCAGGTTGCCGCCGGCGTCGACGAACGCCTTGAGCTGCTCGGCGGCCTCGTGCTCGTCGGTGTCGCGGCCCCAGGTCATGGTGCCGAGGCCGAGCCGGGAGACCTGGAGGCCGGTACGGCCGAGGTGACGCTGTTCCATCGGACTGGCCCTCCACTGGCCGGTGGCCCCGGGAGCCCCGGCGGCCCTGTGAACGCGCAGGTGGGGAGAGCACTCCCCACGTCGGCTGAGCGTAGCGGCCGGTACCCGGACAGGGGTGCAGACCCGCAGAACGATCACTGGGGCGGAAACCCCGGGGGAGTGTGACCCAGCCCACCACTACCCGTCAGTAGCATGTCCGGCGCGGGCGCGGTTACCCTCGCCACAACCCCAACCCACTGGAAGGTGCGGCAGATGCGACTCGGGATCAACCTCGGCTACTGGGGGCTCGGCATGGACGCCGACAACATCGCCGTGGCCCAGGAGGCCGACCGGCTCGGCTACTCGGTCTGCTGGGCGGCGGAGGCGTACGGCTCGGACGCCGCGACCGTGCTCAGCTTCGTCGCCGCCAAGACCGAGCGGATCGACGTCGGCTCGGCCATCTTCCAGATCCCGGCCCGTACCCCGGCGATGACCGCGATGACCGCCGCGACCCTGGACACCCTGTCCGGCGGCCGGTTCCGGCTCGGCCTCGGCGTCTCGGGCCCGCAGGTGTCCGAGGGCTGGTACGGGGTGAAGTTCGACAAGCCGCTCGCCCGCACCCGCGAGTACGTGGAGATCATCCGCAAGGCGATGTCCCGCGAGCGCCTGGTCCACGAGGGCGCGCACTGGACGCTGCCGCTGCCCGGCGGCCCCGGCAAGCCGATCAAGCTCACCGTGCACCCGGTGCGCGAGCACATCCCGCTGTACATCGCCGCGATCGGCCCGAAGAACCTGGAGCTGACCGGCGAGATCGCCGACGGCTGGCTCGGCATCTTCTTCTCGCCCGAGCACGCCGCGCTCTCCCTGGACCCGCTGACGGCCGGCCGGGCCAAGGCCGGGCGGACCCTGGAGGGCTTCGACCTCTGCCCGACCGTGAACCTCGCGGTCGGCGAGGACATCAAGGCCGGCGTCGACGCCCTGCGCTCGTACGCCGCGCTCTACATCGGCGGCATGGGCAGCAAGGAGAAGAACTTCTACAACCAGCTCGCCCGGCGGATGGGCTACGAGCAGGCCGCCGACGAGGTCCAGGAGAAGTACCTCGCCCGCGACTACGCCGGCGCCGCGGCCGCCGTTCCGCACGACCTGATCGACGCCACCTCGCTGATCGGCGACACCGCCCGGATCGCCGACCGGATGCAGGCCTACGCCGACGCGGGCGTCAGCACGCTCACCCTGGCCCCGGCCGGGTTCACCCTGGACGAGCGGATCCTGGCGCTGCGCACCGGCGTCGAGGCGCTGGAGCGCGCCGGACTGGCCTGACCGGACGGGCGGTGGGCAGGCGGCGCGACCGGCCCTACAGCCAGTCGTGCCGCTTGAACACCCGGTGCAGCACCAGGCAGACCACGACCATCACCACCAGCACCACCGGGTAGCCCCAGACCTGGTGCAGCTCGGGCATGTCGTCGAAGTTCATCCCGTAGACGCCCGCGATCATCGTCGGCACGGCGGCCAGCGCCGCCCAGGCCGAGATCTTCCGCATGTCGTTGTTCTGCTGGACGCTGACCTGCGCCAGGTTGGCGCTCAGGATGTCGGACAGCAGCCGGTCCATGCCGTCCACCTGGTCGTTCACCCGGGCCACGTGGTCGGCGACGTCCCGCAGGTAGGGCGCGGCCTCGGAGCGGACGAAGCGGACGCCGCGCTCCAGGGCGAGCATCGGCTCCAGCAGCGGGCCGGTGGCCCGACGCACGGACATCACCTGGCGCTTGTAGCCGTAGATCCGGCCGGCGGTGTCGCGGCCGACCCGGCCGGGGGCGAAGATGTCCGCCTCCAGCTCGTCCAGGTCGCTCTGGAGCGCGGTGGCCACGTCCATGTAGCCGTCCACGATGGTGTCGCAGACCGAGTGCAGTACCGAGCTGGGCCCGTAGCGCAGCAGTTCGGGATCCTGCTCCAGAGTGGCGCGGAGGCCGCTGAGCGGGCTGTCCTCGCCGTGCCGGACGGTCATCACGAAGTCCGGGCCGAGGAAGACCATCACCTCGCCGACCGTGACGACGTGCGCGCCGGGGTGGTAGCCGAGGGTCTTCAGGGTGACGAACAGCGAGCCCTGGTAGGCCTCCACCTTGGGGCGCTGGTGGGCGCTGACGGCGTCCTCGACGGCCAGCGGGTGCAGTGCGAACTCCTGGCCCACGTGGTCGAGTTCCTCGGCGGTGGGCTCGAACAGACCTATCCAGACGAAGCCGTCCGGACCGGCCGCGCGGGCGGCGGCGAGCGCGCCGGCCAGGTCCTCGGGGGCCTCGATCCGGCGGCCGTCGTGGTAGGCGGCGCAGTGGACGATCATGCGGGCCATTGTCACCCGGGGCGGGGCCGTCCGGCGAGGACCCGGGAGGAACCGGTCCACCGGTCCCGGGTGCCCGGGCCGGTGCCCGACCCGGCGGCCCGGGCGGGGAACCGGGCCCCACGGCCGGGCCCGGAGGCCGTAGGCTGACCCCATGCCCACCCTGCTGCTCGTCCGTCACGGCCGCTCCACCGCGAACACCGCCGGAATCCTGGCCGGTTGGACTCCCGGCGTGGACCTCGACGACACCGGGCGGGCCCAGGCCGCCGCGCTGGCCGGCCGGCTGGCCGGCATCCCGCTGGTGCAGGCGGTCAGCAGCCCGCTGGAGCGCTGCCGGCAGACGCTGGAGCCGCTGCTGGCGGTGCGGCCCGAACTCGGCCCGGCGGCCGAGGACGAGCGACTGGGGGAGTGCCACTACGGCGACTGGACCGGCCGCCCGCTGGCCGAGCTGGCCAAGGAGCCGCTCTGGCGCACCGTGCAGGACCACGCCGCCGCGGCCGCCTTCCCCGGCGGGGAGTCGCTGCGCGCGCTGAGCCACCGCACGGTGGACGCGGTGCGCGAGTGGAACCAGAAGATCGCCGCCGAGCACGGCGAGGACGCGGTCTGGCTCGCCTGCTCGCACGGGGACGTGATCAAGGCCGTGGTGGCCGACGCTCTCGGGCTGCACCTGGACCACTTCCAGCGGATCAGTGTCGAGCCCTGTTCGGTCACCGCGATCCGCTACACCCCGCAGCGGCCCTTCGTGCTGAGGATGGGCGACACCGGCGACCTCGGCCCGCTCGCCCCGAAGCCCGGCCCCGCCGCGGCCACCCCGGCCGGTGACGCGGTGGTCGGCGGCACCGCCTGACCCGCGCCGCCGACGGGCCGTCCGGGGAGGCGCCGTCCGGGCGGCACCGTTCGTTCCCCGGGTGCCACCCCGCCCGCGGCCGTCGGCTCGGCTCCCCGGCCGGAGCCCGGAGGTCGTAGGGTGACTAACGAGTCCATCCGGCCGCGACCCGCCCCCGGCGGAACCGCGCCGACCGACACGATCCGGAGCGAGAGCGTGCCCCGTCAGGTCTTCTTCTACGACCAGCCCGAACGGTTCGTGGCCGGCACCGTCGGCCAGCCCGGCGCCCGGGCGTTCTACCTTCAGGCCAGCGCCCGGGGCCGGATCACCAGCGTGCTGCTGGAGAAGAACCAGGTCGCGGCGCTCGCCGAGCGCATCGAGGAGGTCCTGGACGAGGCGCTGCGGCGCAGCGGCGGCGACGCCGCCATCCCGGCCGCCGCCCCGAAGGACCTGCTCGACACCGCCCCGCTGGACCTCCCGCTGGAGCAGGAGTTCCGGGTCGGCACCATGGCCCTGGCCTGGGACAGCGTGGAGAGCTGCCTGGTGGTGGAGGCGCAGGCGCTGGTCGAGGACGAGGAGGACGAGGAGGCCGCCGAGGCGGTCTTCACCGACGACGACACCGGCCCGGACATGCTGCGGGTGCGGCTGTCCGGCGCGATGGCCCGGGTCTTCGCCAAGCGTGCGCTGGACCTGGTCGCGGCCGGCCGCAAGCCCTGTCCGTTCTGCAACCTGCCGCTCGACCCGGAGGGCCACCTGTGCCCGCGCGCGAACGGCTACCGGCGCTGAACACCGACACCCCGCCGCAGGCCGACCCGTCGGCCGCCGCCGCGCTGGCCGCCGACGTGCCCACCGCCCTCGCGCTGCTGCGCCAGGGCGAACTGACCGTGCACGGCCGGCTCACCGACGCCTCCAACGCCGCGCTGTACTGCACGGTGGCGCACGGCTCGCTGAGCGCCCAGGCCGTCTACAAGCCGGTGGCCGGGGAGCGCCCGCTGTGGGACTTCCCGGACGGCACGCTGGCCGGGCGCGAGGTCGCCGCGTACGAGCTGTCCGCCGCGACCGGCTGGGCGCTGGTCCCGCCCACCGTGCTGCGTGACGGCCCGCACGGCCCGGGCATGGTGCAGCTGTGGGTCGAGCCGGACCCGGGGGCCGAGCCGCTGCTCGCCCTCCAGGACCCGCGCGGCCCGGAGGCGGGCTGGCTGCCGATCGTCCGGGCCGAGGTCGAGGGCGGGCGGACGGCCCTGCTGGTGCACCACGACGACCGGCGGCTGCGCCGGCTCGCCGTCCTGGACGCGGTGCTCAACAACGCCGACCGCAAGGGCGGCCACCTGATCCCGGCCGCCGACGGCCGGGTGTACGGCATCGACCACGGCGTCACCTTCAACACCGAGGACAAGCTGCGCACCCTGCTCTGGGGCTGGGCCGGGGACCCGCTGCCGGCCGAGGCGCTGGAGGTGCTGGCCCGGCTGGCCGAGCAGCTGGACGGCGAGCTCGCCGAGCGGCTCGCCCCGCACCTGACGGCGGCCGAACTGGACGCGACCCGGGCCCGGGTGGCCGGGCTGCGCGGTTCCGGGCGGCATCCGCTGCCGCCCGAGGACTGGCCCGCGATCCCCTGGCCGCCGGTGTAGCCGGGGCGGTCCGCCCCCGGAGACCGGGTCCCGGCCGTCCACCCGGGAGCGCCGGTGGTCTGGACCGGTCGATGAAAACGGCGCCCAGATGGTCTGGACCTGTCCCCGGAAAAGGTCGCACACTGCTCCGATGGACGTGCGACGGACCACCCCCACCCCCCGAACCGCGCCGGACCTGCCGTTACACCGGTTACAGGTCCCGCTGCCCCAGCTGCTCCCCTTCGCCATCGGCAGTTTCGACGCGATCGGCCCGCTCTCCCGGGCCGGCTTCCCCCACCGGCACTCCTTCTACGAGATCGTCCACGTCACCGGCGGCCACGGCGCCCATGTCCTGGACCTCGTGCACCGGCCGCTGGCGCCACCGCAGTTGTGCGTGATCACCCCCGGTCAGGTGCACTACTGGGCGGACGCCGAGGAGCTGGCCGGGCGGGTCGTCCTGTTCAACGAGGACTTCCTGCTCGGCCACCCCCAGGACCTCGCCGCCCTGCGGGCCCTGGCCACCCGCCCGGCCCTCGCGCTCGGCGAACAGGCCGACGCGGTCGCCGGGCTGCTCGCCGACATGGAGTACGAGTACCGGACCAGGGCGCCCGGCTACCAGGGTGTGCTGCGGGCCAGCCTGCACATCCTGATCGTCCGGGCGCTGCGCGCCTGTGCTCCGGTCGACCGTCCGGCGGTGCCCAGCCGGCCGGCCGAAGTCGCCGCCGCCTTCACCAGGTTGATCGCCCGGCCGGGCGGGGTGCGGCACTCGGTGGCCTCCATCGCGCAGGAACTCGGGGTCTCTCCGGGGCACTTGCAGACCCTGGTGAAACAGGCCACCGGCCGGACCCCCGGCGGGCTGATCCGCCGCCAGCAGACCCTGGAGGCCAAACGGCTGCTCGCCTGCACCGATCTGACGATCCGCCAGGTCGCCAAGGAGGCGGGCTTCGCCGACCCGGCGTACTTCTGCCGGTTCTTCCGCAGGGAGACCGGGATGACCCCGGGGGAGTTCCGGTCCAGGGTCGACGGAAATCACCACGATCCCCGGATCATGTCCATCGCGGTCGCGCCGGACGGCCCGTAACTTTGCTGCTGGCCACCGGTGGCCGGTCCGGCGCGCGCGAACGGGCCGCCGGTTCGGCCCTTGTCATGCCCCCACCATGGCAAGGGCCGCCCCCCACCTCCCCGCCTCACGAGAAGGAGACGGCGCATGCCCACGCCCGACGGCATGATCAGCCGCAAGACCGTCCTGAAGGCCGCCGCCGCGCTCGGGGCAGCCCCGCTGCTGGTCGGCGGTGGAGTCGCCCTGGCCCGGGACCGGATCAGCAGCGGCGAGCCGCTCGGTTTCACCCCCGAGTGCCACGACGGGGACGCCCCCACCATCGAGCAGACCGAGGGCCCGTACTTCAAGCCCAACTCCCCGCTGCGCAGCTCGATGGTCAACGACGGTCCCGGTACCCACCTGATCGTCAGCGGCTACGTGTTCGGCCGCGCCTGCCGGCCCATCTCCGGCGTGCTGCTGGACTTCTGGCAGGCCGACGACAACGGCGACTACGACAACGTCACCTACACCTTCCGCGGCCACCAGTTCACCGACGCCAACGGCGCGTACAAGCTGGACACCATCGTGCCCGGCCTCTACCCGGGCCGCACCCGGCACATCCACGTCAAGCTCCAGGCCCCCGGCCGCCCGATCGTCACCACCCAGCTGTACTTCCCGGGGGAGCCGCGCAACAGCACGGACACCATCTACGACGCCCGGCTGCTGATGAACGTCCGCCAGAACGGGCCGACCCGGGAGGGCACCTTCGACTTCGTGCTGAACGTGCCGCAGACCCCGGGCACGCCGAGCCCGACGCCCACGCCCACCCCGACCGCCACCCCCACCGGCGGCCCGACCACGCCGCCGGGCGGCACCTGGGCCCCGGGCACCTCCTACAACGCGGGCGACCGCGTGACCTACTCCGGCGTCTCCTACACCTGCCTCCAGGCGCACACCGCCATGGTCGGCTGGGAGCCGCCGAACGTGCCGGCCCTCTGGAAGCGGTCGTAGCGGCTCCGACCGCGCCCCCGGGGGCGCCGGGCGCCCGGTCGGCGGCAGGGCCGACCGGGCGCTCAACCGTGTCCGGAAACGGGGCCACGGGTGCCCCGAGCAGGGCCGGGCGCACCCGGAGCCGCGGCCGGTTTCCGTCCATTACCAGTCGGGAAACCGTCGGGCAACGGTAGGAATCGAATCCAGTCGATCTTTCGTACTGGTTAGGCTTTCAAATGTTCGCAAGGTTAAAGTTGTTTCCATGCATGCCTGGCCCGCCTCCGAGGTTCCCGCCCTGCCTGGTCAGGGGCTCCCCCTTCGTATCCACGACACCGCAGCGGGCACGGTCCGGGAGGTCGTGCCGCTGGACGGCACCGCCCGGATCTACGTCTGCGGCATCACCCCCTACGACGCGACCCACATGGGCCACGCCGCCACCTACAACGCGTTCGACCTGGTGCAGCGCGTCTGGCGGGACGCCGGTCACGACGTCCTGTACATCCAGAACGTCACCGACGTCGACGACCCCCTGCTCGCCCGCGCGGTCGAGACCGGCCAGGACTGGACCGCCCTGGCCGAGCGCGAGACGGCCCTGTTCCGCGAGGACATGACCGCGCTGCGGATGCTGCCGCCGGACCACTACATCGGCGCCGTCGAGTCGATCCCGTGGATCGTCCCGATCGTCCAGAAGCTGCTGGCCTCCGGCGCCGCCTACGAGGTGGACGGCGACATCTACTTCTCGGTCGACGCCGACCCGCACTTCGGCGAGGTCTCCGGGCTCACCCGCGAGGCCATGCGCCCGGTCTTCGCCGAGCGCGGCGGCGACCCGGACCGCCCCGGCAAGCGCAACCCGCTGGACGCCCTGCTCTGGCTGGCCGCCCGCCCGGGCGAGCCCGCCTGGGACACCGAGCTCGGCCACGGCCGCCCCGGCTGGCACATCGAGTGCGTCGCCATCGCGCTGCAGTACCTCGGCATGTCCTTCGACATCCAGGGCGGCGGCAGCGACCTCTCCTTCCCGCACCACGAGATGGGCGCCGCGCACGCCCAGGTCGCCACCGGCACCCACCCGTACGCCAAGGCGTACGTGCACGCCGGCATGGTCGCCCTGGACGGCCACAAGATGTCCAAGTCCCGCGGCAACCTGGTCTTCGTCTCGGCGCTGCGCCGCGAGGGCGTCGACCCGGCGGCGATCCGCCTGGCGCTGCTCTCGCACCACTACCGCGCGGACTGGGAGTGGACCAAGAGCACCCTGGACGAGGCCGTCGAGCGCCTCGCCCGCTGGCGCGCCGCGGTCTCCCGCCCGGACGGCCCGGCGGCCGAGCAGCTGCTCACCGAGGTGCGCGCGGCGCTCGCGAACGACCTGGACGCGCCCGCCGCGCTGGCCGCGGTCGACCGCTGGGCGGCCCGGCAGGAGGCCGACGGCGGCACCGACACCGGCGCGCCCGGCCTGGTCACCCGCACCGTGGACGCCCTGCTCGGCGTCGCGCTGTAACACCCCGCACCACACGCCGAAGGGGCGTCAGGACCCGATGTCCTGACGCCCCTTCGGTCGTACGACCGCCGTACGTCCGTGCGACGGCCGTACGGCGGTCACTCCTCCTCGGAGCCGTCCTGCCCCTCCCGGGCGCCGCCCGGCGCCTCCGGATCGGCCGGCCGCTCCGCCGTGGCGTGCCCGGCCACCGGCTTCTCGCCCGTCGGCCCGACGTTCTCCCGGCGGCGCAGGTAGCGCTCGAACTCGCGGGCGATGGCGTCGCCGGAGGCCTCCGGCAGCTCGGCGGTGTCCTGCGCCTCCTCCAGCTGCTGGACGTACTCGGCCACCTCGCTGTCCTCGGCCGCCAGCTGGTCCACGCCGAGCTGCCAGGCCCGGGCGTCCTCGGCGAGCTCGCCCGGCGGGATGCGCAGGTCCAGCAGGTCCTCCAGCTTGTTGACCAGGGCCAGCGTGGCCTTGGGGTTCGGCGGCTGCGAGACGTAGTGCGGCACCGCGGCCCAGAGCGTCACGGCCGGCACGCCGGCGTGGGTGCAGGCCTCCTGGAGCACCCCGACGATGCCGGTGGGGCCCTCGTAGCGGCTCTCCTCCAGGTCCAGCCGGCGGGCCAGGTCCGGGTCGGAGGTGACCCCGCTGACCGGCACCGGGCGGCTGTGCGGGGTGTCGCCGAGCAGTGCGCCCAGGATCACCACCAGCTCGACGCCCAGCTCGTGCGCGACGCCCAGCAGCTCGTTGCAGAACGAGCGCCAGCGCATGCTCGGCTCGATGCCGCGGACCAGGACGACGTCCCTGGTCGTCGGTTCCGTCACCCGGACCACCGAGAGCCGGGTGGTCGGCCAGGTGATCCGGCGGACGCCGCCGTCCAGCCAGACCGTGGGCCGGTTGACCTGGAAGTCGTAGTAGTCCTCCGCGTCCAGGGCGGCGAACACCTTGCCGCTCCAGGTCTCGTCCAGATGTGCCAGAGCCGCGGAGGCGGCGTCGCCCGCGTCGTTCCAGCCCTCGAAAGCGCAGACCATCACCGGGTCGATCAACTCGGGAACATCTTCCAGCTCGATCACCCAGCGTCTCCCTCCGGTCGGCGGTCGGACCCGCGCCGCCCCGGCTGGCCTGCCGGGGCGCCGACGGCCGGCTGCCGACTGTCGAACCTCTCGTCGCCCGTGGAACGCCTCGCTCCACGGTCCCTACCTGCCCAGCCTACGGGCTTTGATGCGCACCACGGCCGGGCACCGGGACAGTCTGGGGGAGCGGACCGCCGGGATCCACCGGATATCGGAAGGCCCCGGGCTGACGGTTCGTCAGCCACTGGTTCGGGTGCGGACCGTGCCCGCCCGGTGGCCCAGCGCGACGACGCGACCCGGTCCCGGACGCTAGGGCGCGCCCACCCAGCCGCTGCGGTACGCGGCCCAGTGCTCGGGCAGCGCGGCGAAGTCCACGTACAGCGCGACGCCGAAGCGTGCCCGCTGCCGGTCCTCCCGGCCCAGGCCCAGCCGCACGCCCCGGACGGCGGCCCGGACGGTCTCGGCGTCGCCCCAGTGGCCCCACCTGTCGTCCCAGTAGAACGGCAGGCCGATCAGCAGGTCCACGTCGGCCGGGGTGGACCGCAGCGCCAGTTCGGTCTGGCGGGCGACGTAGCCGCCGTACAGCGGCTCGGTGGGCATCGAGGTGTCGTACGTCATCACCGCGATCTGGTCGACCCGGCGGGCGGTCTCGGTGAAGTACGCCCGGTCCCACCACTTGCCGTGGTCGGTGAGCAGGATGCCGGCCGTGTGCAGGCCCGGGACCGGGTCGATCTGCGGGGCCGCCACCGACAGCTCGGCGCCGCGCGCCGCGGTGACCGGGCGGACCTGGTCGAGCAGGGCCAGCCAGCCGGCCGAACCGGGGCGGATCGGCTCCATGTCGAAGTGCACGCCGTCGAAGCCGAGGTCCAGCACCTGCCGGGCGGAGGCGGTGACCCGGTCCCGGGTGGGCGCGTCCTCCAGGTCCAGGGCGCCCTTCTCCGGCTTGACCTCGTCACCCAGCCAGCTCTGCAACCGCACGTCCGGCAGCGCCCGGTGCACGGTGTCGGTGAACCAGCGGCCCCGGGGATGGACGGCGGGCGGCAGCGAGCCGTCGTGCTCCAGCGGGCCGGTGTGCACGTACAGGTCGCGGATGCCGGTGCCGGCCAGCTGCTGGACCAGCGCGGCCACGTCGGCCTCGGTCTTGCGGCCGTCCACCCAGGCGTGGCCGAGCCAGAGCGCGTCCCGGCCCCGGGTGCGGGCGTCGGCGGCGGGCTCGCCGGTGTAGTGCAGCCGGAACATCACGAACACCGAGCCCAGCGCGGTGGCCGGCACGGCCGCCACCAGCACCAGCACCAGCAGTGCCCGGCGCCACCGGGACCAGGCCCGCCAGCGGTTGCGCAGCATGCGGAACGGGGCCGTCACGGCCCGGCCGACACGCTGCGCGGAGGTCCGGAATCGGGCCACGCGCATGCTCCCCCCTCGGGATCGAGCGCTCAGGATACGGAATGGCACGGCGGGCCGACCGGTCGGCCGGATACGCTGGCCACGTGCGGGCCCGACCAAGCGGGTGCGCAAAGCCGACAGCCGTCGCACCAGGGAGAAGCCCCATGGCCACAGCAGCCACCCCGTCCATCACTCAGCAGAGCCGCGCGAACGCGTTGCGTGAAGCGCTCGCCACCCGGGTGGTGGTCGCCGACGGTGCCATGGGCACCATGCTCCAGGCGCAGGACCCGACGCTGGAGGACTTCCAGAACCTCGAAGGCTGCAACGAGGTCCTCAACATCACCCGCCCGGACATCGTCCGGTCCGTCCACGAGGCCTACTTCGGGGTGGGCGTGGACTGCGTGGAGACCAACACCTTCGGCGCCAACTTCAGCGCGCTGGGCGAGTACGAGATCTCCGAACGGATCTTCGAGCTGTCCGAGTCCGGCGCCCGGATCGCCCGCGAGACGGCCGACGCCCACACCGCCGCCGACGGCCGGGTCCGCTGGGTGCTCGGCTCGATCGGCCCCGGCACCAAGCTGCCGACCCTCGGCCACGCCCCGTACGGGACGCTGCGCGACGGCTTCCAGCAGAACGCGGCCGGCCTGATCGCCGGCGGCGCCGACGCGCTGCTGGTGGAGACCAGCCAGGACCTGCTGCAGACCAAGGCGGCCATCCTGGGCTCCAAGCGGGCCCTGGCCGAGGCCGGGCTCGACCTGCCGGTGCTGGTGCAGGTGACGGTGGAGACCACCGGCACCATGCTGCTCGGCTCCGAGATCGGCGCCGCGCTCACCGCGCTGGAGCCGCTGGGCGTGGACTACATCGGCCTCAACTGCGCCACCGGCCCGGCCGAGATGAGCGAGCACCTGCGCTACCTGGCCAAGAACGCCCGGATCGGCCTGTCCTGCATGCCGAACGCGGGCCTGCCGGTGCTCGGCAAGGACGGCGCCCACTACCCGCTCTCCCCGGCCGAACTGGCCGACGCCCACGACGTGTTCACCCGCGAGTACGGCCTCTCGCTGGTCGGCGGCTGCTGCGGCACCACCCCCGAGCACCTGCGCCAGGTGGTCGAGCGGGTCCAGGGCCGTCCGATCGCCCCGCGCGACCCGCGGCCGGAGCCCTCGGCGGCCTCGCTGTACCAGGCGGTGCCGTTCCGCCAGGACACCTCGTACCTGGCGATCGGCGAGCGCACCAACGCCAACGGCTCCAAGAAGTTCCGCGAGTCGATGCTGGCCGGTGACTGGCAGGCCTGCGTGGAGATCGCCCGCGACCAGATCCGGGACGGCTCCCACCTGCTGGACCTCTGCGTGGACTACGTCGGCCGCGACGGCGTCGCCGACATGAAGGAGATCGCCGGCCGGCTGGCCACCGCCTCCACCCTGCCGATCGTGCTGGACTCCACCGAGCCGCCCGTGCTGCGGGCCGGCCTGGAGGCGCTCGGCGGCCGCGCGGTGCTCAACTCGGTCAACTACGAGGACGGCAACGCCCCCGACTCGCGCTTCGGCCGGATCGCCTCGCTGGCCCGCGAGCACGGCGCCGGCCTGATCGCGCTGACCATCGACGAGCAGGGCCAGGCCCGCACCGCCGACGCGAAGGTCGCGATCGCCGAGCGGCTGATCGCCGAACTCACCACCGACTACGGCATCGACGAGGGCTCGATCCTGGTCGACTGCCTCACCTTCACCCTGGCCACCGGCCAGGAGGAGTCCCGCCGGGACGGCATCGAGACCATCGAGGCGATCCGCGAGCTCAAGCGCCGCCACCCCGGGGTGCAGACCACGCTCGGCCTGTCCAACATCTCCTTCGGCCTCAACCCGGCCGCCCGGGTGGTGCTCAACTCGGTCTTCCTGCACGAGTGCGTGGAGGCCGGCCTGGACTCGGCGATCGTGCACGCCTCCAAGATCCTGCCGATCTCCCGGATCCCGGAGGACCAGCGGGAGGCCGCGCTCGACCTGGTCTACGACCGCCGCCGGGACGGCTACGACCCGCTGCAGCGCCTGCTGGAGCTGTTCGAGGGCGTCTCCGCCGCCTCGGTCAAGGCTTCCAAGGCCGAGGAGCTGGCCGCGCTCCCGCTGGAGGAGCGGCTCCAGCGCCGGATCATCGACGGCGAGCGGAACGGCCTGGAGGCCGACCTGGACGAGGCGCTGGCCGGGCGCCCGGCGCTGGAGATCATCAACGACACCCTGCTGGCCGGCATGAAGGTGGTCGGCGAGCTCTTCGGCTCGGGCCAGATGCAGCTGCCGTTCGTGCTCCAGTCCGCCGAGGTGATGAAGACCGCGGTGGCCCACCTGGAGCCGCACATGGAGAAGTCCGACAGCGAGGGCAAGGGCACCATCGTGCTGGCCACCGTCAAGGGCGACGTCCACGACATCGGCAAGAACCTGGTCGACATCATCCTGTCCAACAACGGCTACAACGTGGTCAACCTGGGCATCAAGCAGCCGGTCTCGGCGATCCTGGACGCCGCGCAGGAGCACAACGCGGACGTCATCGGGATGTCCGGGCTGCTGGTGAAGTCCACCGTGATCATGAAGGAGAACCTGGAGGAGCTGAACCAGCGCAAGCTGGCCGCGAGCTACCCGGTGATCCTCGGCGGCGCCGCGCTCACCCGGGCCTACGTCGAGCAGGACCTGCACGAGATCTACGAGGGCGAGGTCCGCTACGCCCGGGACGCCTTCGAGGGCCTGCGGCTGATGGACGCGCTGATCGCGGTCAAGCGCGGCGTGCCCGGCGCGGCCCTGCCGGAGCTCAAGCAGCGCCGGCATGCCCGGGTCGAGGTGGAGGAGCCGGAGCCCGAGGTCAACCTCGGCCAGATCCGCTCCGACGTCGCCGTCGACAACACCGTGCCCACCCCGCCGTTCTGGGGCGACCGGATCGTCAAGGGCATCCCGTTCGCCGACTACGCCTCCTGGCTGGACGAGGACGCGCTGTTCAAGGGGCAGTGGGGCCTGAAGGCCTCCCGCAGCGGCGACGGCCCCTCGTACGAGGAGCTGGTGGAGACCGAGGGCCGGCCGCGGCTGCGGGCCTGGCTGGACCGGCTGCAGACCGAGGGCTGGCTGGAGGCGGCCGTGGTCTACGGCTACTACCCGGCCAACTCCAAGGGCGACGACCTGATCGTCTTCCACGAGGACGGCACCGAGCGCACCCGCTTCACCTTCCCGCGCCAGCGGCGCGGGCGCCGGCTCTGCCTGGCCGACTTCTTCCGCCCGGAGGAGACCGGGGTGCGGGACGTCGTCGGCCTCCAGGTGGTCACGATGGGCAACCGGATCTCGGAGGCGGCCAACGAGCTGTTCGCCGGCAACTCCTACCGGGACTACCTGGAGCTGCACGGCCTCTCGGTGCAGCTGGCCGAGGCGCTGGCCGAGTTCTGGCACGCGCGGGTCCGCTACGAGCTGGGCTTCTCCGGCGAGGACCCGCAGGACGTGAAGGACATGTTCGCGCTCAAGTACCGCGGCGCCCGCTTCTCGCTCGGCTACGGGGCCTGCCCCGAGCTGGAGGACCGGGCCAAGATCGCCGAGCTGCTGAAGCCGGAGCGGATCGGCGTGGTGCTCTCCGAGGAGTTCCAGCTCCACCCGGAGCAGTCCACCGACGCGATCGTGATCCACCACCCGGAGGCGAAGTACTTCAACGCCCGGTAACGCCCGGTTCGTGCCGCGTTCGCTCCTTTCGGGCGTGGCGGGCGTATCCTGGATGATCCTGAACGGGCCGGTCCGCTCACCAGCGGGTCGGCCCGTGCCTTCCCCGGAACGCCCCGGGCCTGCCGGAAGGACGCCTGCCATGACGACCAGTTCCACCGCCACGCGCATCCTCGACCACGGGGACGACCGCGGGCTCCAGGCGGTGCTGCTGGACATGGACGGGACGCTGGTGGACACCGAGGACTTCTGGTGGCAGGCCGAGGCCTCGCTCTTCGCCGAGCTGGGCCACGAGCTGGACGAGGCGGACCGCGCCCACGTGGTCGGCGGCCCGATGGCCAGGGTGATGGACTACCTGGTCGCCCGGACCGGGGCGGACATCGCGCCGGCCGACCTCGGCGTGCTGGTCAACCAGCGCTTCGTCGACCTGCTGGCCGGCGGCGTGCCGCTGATGCCGGGCGCCGAGCGGCTGCTCAACACCCTTGCCGCGCACGGCATCCCGGCCGCCATGGTGTCCGCCTCGCACCGGCACGTGATCGACATCGTGCTGCGCTCGCTGGGCGCCCACCACTTCGCCTTCACCATCGGCGGGGACGAGGTGCCGCGCACCAAGCCGTTCCCGGACCCGTACCTGGAGGCGGCCCGGCGGCTGGGAGCGGAGCCGGCCCGCTGCGTGGTGGTCGAGGACACCCCGACGGGGGTGCGGGCGGGCGAGGCGGCCGGCTGCCCGGTGATCGCGGTGCCCTCGGTGGCGGCGATCGAGCCGGCTCCGGGACGGCTGGTGCTGCCCTCGCTGGAGCAGGTCGACCTCGACCTGCTGCGCTCCCTGGTCACCTCGCGAGTGTGATTGTCGTCTCATTGCGACCCGGCCTTACCGGCCGGTAAGTGGCCTCGCGGGCCTCCGGAACGGCGTCACCGGGGGAGAAAACGGGCATTGGCTGACAACTCGTCGGGCGCGCCGTGATGCCCTGAACCACCGTGTCCCAAACGTCATTCGCACGGGTACCGGTCGTGCGTGTTCGATATGGCACGCTACTCCAGTTCGTGCCACCCAGAAGGACGCGCCTCGTGAAGACTTCAGCTGAACGCCTGGCAGTACTCGGTTGCGCCGGCCTGGTCGCCGTGTCGGTGGCGGGTTGCGGATCGGTGACCGACGTGGTCAAGGGGGACAGCGGCAAGTCCATCACCATGGGCACCAGCCAGCTGACCGGTGTCCTGGACCCGGCCGCCGCCTACGACTCCGGATCGTGGCTGCTGCTGCGCAACACCTTCCAGTCGCTGCTCACCTTCCAGGCCGCCGCCAGCTCGCCCTCCCCGGACGCCGCGCAGTCCTGCGAGTTCACCAGCGCCGAGGCCACCGAGTACCACTGCACCCTGAAGCCCGGCCTGAAGTTCTCCAACGGTCACCCGCTGACCGCCCAGGACGTGGTCTACTCGATCGAGCGCACCAAGAAGATCAACGACCCGAACGGCCCGGTCGAACTGCTCGACTCGATCAAGTCCGTCGAGGCCAAGGGCGACAACGAGGTGCTCTTCCACCTCTCCGCCCCCGACGCCACCCTGCCGGCCAAGCTGGCGACCCCGGCCGGCGCCATCGTGGACCACCAGGCCTACCCCGCCGACAAGCTCGTCTCCAACGACAAGCTGATCGGCTCCGGCCCGTACCGCATCGACTCGGTCGAGAACCTGAGCGGCGGCAAGCAGCTGGGCAAGGTCGTGCTGTCGGCCAACGACAAGTACGGCGGCGACGCCAAGCTGCGGAACAACAAGTTCACGGTCCGGTACTTCGACAAGTCGGAGGACCTGAAGGCGGCGCTGGACAGGAGCGAGGTCGACCTCACCGACAACAGCCTGGAGCCGAACACCGCCGCCCAGGTCCGCTCCGACCAGCAGGGCGGCAAGACCGACCTCCAGGTGACCGAGGGCGACAGCAACGACACCCGTTCGCTGGTCCTCAACACCAAGGACCCGCTGATGAGCAACGTCGCCGTCCGCCAGGCCATCGCCCAGATGATGGACCGGAAGGCGCTGGCCCGCGACGTCTTCGCCCGCACCGTCCAGGCGCTCTACTCCATGGTCCCGGCCGGCCTGCCCGGCCACAGCACGGCCTTCTTCGACCGCTACGGCGACCAGGACGTCAACAAGGCCAAGAAGATCCTGGCCGACGCCAAGGTCCAGACCCCGGTCAAGTTCACCCTCACCTGGTCCCGTTCGCGGGCCGGCAGCAACGAGGCCGAGACGCTGAAGAAGCAGCTGGAGACCGGCGGCATCTTCCAGGTGACGCTCGTCCAGGAACCGGACTGGGACTCGTACCGCAAGGGCTGGGCCGAGAGCAAGTACCAGGCGTACGTCATCGGTTGGTTCGCCGACTACCCGGACCCGGACAACTACCTCGCCCCGCTGCTGGTCAACGGCGGTGCCTACCACCACGGTTGGGACGACCCGCGGATCAGCGGCAAGCTGGTGCCGGAGGGCCTCCGGCAGACCGACCGCAGCGCCGCGGCCGCCACCTACGCGCAGATCCAGCAGATCGAGGCCGAGAACGTGCCGCTGGTCCCGCTGTACCAGAACAAGTCCTTCTTCGCGGCCCGCTCGTACGTCACCGGCGTCGAGTCCACCGTCGACACCACCGGCTACTTCCGCTTCTGGGAGATCAGCCGGAACAACAAGTAGCGCCCGCAGGACGGCGGCCCGCCCGCTTCCCCGTCGGCACGGGGGAGCGGACGGGCCGCCGTCGTGTTCCCGCGGCCCCGTGGGGCCGCCGCAGCCGCTACAGGGCGCCCGGGCGCACCAGCCCGCTCTCGTAGGCGTACACGGCCGCCTGGACCCGGTCGCGCAGCTGGAGCTTGGTCAGCACATGGCCCACGTGCGTCTTGACGGTGGTCTCGCTGACGAACAGCTCGGCCGCGATCTCCGCGTTCGACAGCCCGCGCGCCACCAGCTTCAGCACCTCCAGCTCCCGCTCGGTCAGCGCGCTCAGCGCCTGCGGCGGCGCCTCGTCGCCCGAGGGCAGCTTGGTGGCGTACATGTCCAGCAGGCGGCGGGTGATGCTCGGCGCCAGCATCGCCGCGCCGTCCGCCACCACCCGGATCGCCTGCACCAGCTCCTCGGCCGGGACGTCCTTCAGCAGGAAGCCGCTGGCGCCCGCGCGCAGCGCCTCCACCACGTACTCGTCCAGGTCGAAGGTGGTCAGCACCAGCACCTTGGCCGGGCCGTCCCGCCCCGGGCCGGCGATCCGGCGGGTCGCCTCGACGCCGTCCATCCTGGGCATCCGGATGTCCATCAGGACCACGTCGGGCTGTAGCGCCCGCACCTGGTCCAGCGCCTGCTGGCCGTCGCCGGCCTCACCGACCACCACGAGGTCGGACTCGGCTTCCAGGATCATCCGGAAACCGGTGCGCAGCAGCGGCTGGTCGTCGACCAGCAGCACTCGGATCGTCACCTAGGACTCCTTGCTCATCGGATCCCCCGTGGGATCACTCTCATCCGACGTACGGGCCGGCGGCACCGGCAGCGGGTACGGCGGCGGGGTGCCGCCGAACTCCGGGCAGCTGGCCTGGTGGTCGCACCAGTCGCAGAGGCGGTTGCGGGTGGCCGGGAAGTCCCCGGTGGCCACCGCCAGGCTGATCCGCTCCCACAGTGCCTGGAGCTTGCGCTCCACCGCGAGCAGGTCCGCCTCGTCCGGGTCGTAGCTGACCACGTCCCCGCCCCCGCCGAGGTAGACCAGCTGGAGGCGCTTGGGAACCACGCCCTTCCAGCGCCACACCACCAGCGCGTAGAACTTCATCTGGAACATCGCCTTGCCCTCGAAGTCCCGCGAGGGCGCCCGGCCGGTCTTGTAGTCCACCAGCCGGACCTCACCGGTCGGGGCGACGTCCACCCGGTCGATGTAGCCGCGCAGCAGCAGCCCCGACTCCAGGGCCGTCTCCACGTAGAGCTCCCGCTCCACCGGGTGCAGCCGGGTCGGGTCCTCCAGCCGGAACCACTGGCCGACCAGCTTCTCGGCGTCCGCCAGCCAGCGGGTCAGCGCCGCGCCGTCCGGGTCCTCCGGGAACAGCGAGGCCAGCTCCGGGCGCTCGCCCAGCAGCCGCTCCCACTGCGGGCGCAGCAGGCCCAGCGCGCGCTCCGGCGTCCGCTCGGCCGCCGGGCTGTCGAACAGCCGCTCCAGCACGGCGTGCACCAGCGTGCCCCGGGTCGCCGCCGAGCTCGGCGGCTCGGGCAGCCGGTCGATCACCCGCAGCCGGTACAGCAGGGGACAGGTGAGGAAGTCCCCCGCTCGGGACGGCGAGAGGCCGGTCGGGGGCGCCGCCGGGCGCGCGACGGCACTGCTGGTCTCGGTGTGCATGGCTACGACCCTATTGCCCTTCGCCGTCATCCCGCTGCCACGGTGCTGCCAGAGCGGCGGCCGAGTGGGTAGGAAGCCTGGAGCAGGGCCGCGCAGCGCCGGAGGGCCGCGATCACGTAGCGTGGGCGCACCGGGCACGACGGGGGAGACGACCGAAGGGATCACGGTGAGCGACAGCAGGGGGCAGCAGCCCTCCGACCGGCCACCGCAGGCGGACGACGGGCGTCCGGCCGCGCCGCCGCCCGAGCGCCGCGGCGGCATCCTGATGGGCCGCCCCTTCGGGGTGCCCGTCTACGTCACCCCCTCCTGGTTCGTGATCGCCGCGCTGATCACCTGGGTGTTCGGCGGACAGCTGGGCGAGGTGCTGCCCGACCTCGGCGGCGCCCGCTACCTGGTCGCGTTCTTCTTCGCGGTCGCCTTCTACGCCTCCGTCCTGGTGCACGAGCTCGCCCACACCCTGGTCGCGCTGCGCTACCGGCTGGGGGTCCGGCGGATCCAGCTCCAGTTCTTCGGCGGCGTCTCCGAGATCGAGAACGAGGCGGAGAGCCCCTGGCGGGAGTTCTGGCTGGCCTTCGTCGGCCCGCTGCTCTCGCTGGCGCTCGGCGGCGTGTTCTACCTCGCGGTGCGGGCGGTGGAGCTGTCCACCGTGCCCGGGGTGCTGCTCACCGGCCTGATGGTCTCCAACCTGGTGGTCGCCGCCTTCAACCTGCTGCCCGGCCTGCCGCTGGACGGCGGCCGGATGCTGCGCGCGGTCGTCTGGGCGATCAGCGGCAAGCCGATGACCGGCACGGTGGCCGCCGCCTGGGTCGGCCGCGGGCTGGCCGTCGCCGTGCTGGTCGGCCTGCCGCTGCTGAGCGCCGCCCGCGGTGTGGAGCGCACCACCACCGACACCCTGGTGGACGCGGTGCTGGCCGCGGTGCTCGCCGCGATCATCTGGAACGGCGCCACCGGCAGCCTGCGCAACGCCCGGCTCAAGGCGGTGCTGCCCGGCCTGCGGCTGCGCGAGCTGGCCCGGCGGGCCGTCGAGGTCACCGCCGACACCCCGCTCGGCGAGGCGCTGCGCCGAGCCCGCGAGGCCCAGGCCGGCGCGGTGATCGTGGTGGACGGCCGGGGCGAGCCGATCGCCCTCGTACGGGAGTCCGCGGTCCGGTCGGTGCCCGAGCACCGCCGCCCCTGGGTGGCCGTCGGCCCGCTCGCCCGGGACCTCGAGCCCGGGCTGCGGCTGAGCGCCGACCTCGGCGGCGAGGACCTGCTGCGGGCCGTCCAGACCACCCCGGCGGCGGAGTACCTGGTCGTCGAGCCGGACGGCCGGGTGTACGGCGTCGCCTCGCTCAGCGACATCGAACAGCGGCTGACCGCCGCCGTCACCGGCCGCTGACCGCCGCCGACGATCACCCGCGTCCGGCGGGGCGGTCCGCTTCCCTTAGGATTGGCCGCATGTCCGAACCGACCGGTGCCGCCCGCCGACGCGGGCCCTTCCAGGTCGGGGACCAGGTCCAGCTGACCGACCCCAAGGGTCGCCACTACACGTTCACGCTCCAGGCCGGGAACCAGTTCCACACCCACAAGGGTGCGTTCCCGCACGACGAGCTGATCGGCGCCCCCGAAGGCACGGTCGTGCGCACCACGGGGAACGTCCCGTACCTCGCGCTGCGCCCCCTGCTCCCCGACTACGTCCTGTCCATGCCGCGCGGCGCCGCCGTGATCTACCCCAAGGACGCGGGGCAGATCCTGGCGATGGCCGACATCTTCGCGGGCGCCCGCGTGGTCGAGGCCGGCGTCGGCTCCGGCGCGCTCAGCATGTACCTGCTGCGCGCCGTCGGCGAGCACGGCATGCTGGCCTCCTACGAGCGCCGGCAGGACTTCGCCGACATCGCCCAGGGGAACGTCGAGCGCTACTTCGGCGGCCCGCACCCGGCGTGGAAGCTGACCGTCGGCGACCTCCAGGACAACCTGGTCGAGACCGACGTCGACCGCGTCATCCTCGACATGCTGGCCCCCTGGGAGTGCCTGGACGTCGCCTCCCGGGCGCTCGTCCCCGGCGGCCTCATCTGCTGCTACGTGGCCACCACCACGCAGATGTCGAAGACCGTCGAGGCGCTGCGCGACCACGGCACCTTCACCGAGCCGCAGGCCTGGGAGACCATGGTCCGCACCTGGCACCTGGAGGGCCTGGCGGTCCGCCCGGACCACCGGATGATCGGCCACACCGGCTTCCTGCTCACCGCCCGCCGCCTGGCGGACGGCGTGGAGCCGCCGCTGCGCCGCCGCCGCCCGGCCAAGGGCGCGTACGGCGAGGACTACGACAACGGCTCCGCCGAGCCCACCCTCCAGGAGCGCGCCGCCGCCCGCAAGGCCGCCCGCACCACGGAGGCGGACCAGCCCGACCTGGGCTGAGCCCCGAACCCTCAGGAGGGGTGGTACGAGCGCTCCGCTCGTACCACCCCTTCCTCTTCGGCCGTGAACGCCGTGTGGGACGATGCTCGCTCACGCCTTGGCGCTTGGAGCTCTGGAGGGGACGCCTGGTGGAGACCGCGGTCGGGACGACGACGGCGACGGCTGGACAGCACACACCGCGGGGCCGCTCCGGGCCCGGGCACGCGCGCACCGCCCCCTGGCACTGGGCCGTCGCCCTGGCCGGCTGCGGCGCGGTGGTGGCGGCCGCCCTGGCCGCCTCCCCGGCCACCGGCACCCCGGTACCCGCGCACGGCACCCCCCAGGCCCTCGCCGCGACCGCCGCCCCCGACCCGTCCCGGGCCCAACTCCCGCTGGACTGCGGCCCGTTCCCGGTCAAGACGGCGCTCAGCGTGCCCGCGCGGCTCGGCGACGGGCGCCCCGGCACGGTGGTCGCCGCGCACTGCGCCACCGAGACCGGCACCCCGCCGGACGCCGTCTTCCTGCTCGGCTTCGGCCCGGGCGAGCGCCCGGAGGTCGTGGCCACCCTGCTCGCCGAGCGCGAGAACCTCACCGTGAGCCGGATCGCGGTGCGTTCGGACGGCGCCATCACCGGCCACGCACAGGGGTACTCGAGCGAGGACGTGCCGCGGTTCCGGCCCGACATCTCACTCGACCTCACCTGGACGCGCAGGGGCGGCGGCTGGGACCGCTCCCAGACCGCCGCCCCGGTCTCCGCCGTGTGACGGACCGGCTACTCCGCGTCCGGTCCGTACACCTCGACCCGGTCGGCGACCCGGCGCACGTGGATGCAGTCGCCGGGGCACTCCTTCGCCGAGTCCACCACGTCCTGAAGGATCGTCAGCGGCACCGGGGCGGTCTCCCCGGGCTGCTGGCGCAGCTCGTCGTCCGGCCCCTTCACGTAGGCCAGCCCGTCGATGTCGAGCTCGAAGACCTCGGGTGCGTACTGCGCGCAGATGCCGTCGCCGGTGCACAGATCCTGGTCGATCCACACCTCCAGCGCCTCGGCCGCTGCCGCCGTCTGGTCGGTCACCGACATGGTCCCCTGCCGTTTCTGTCCCGGGTCGCCCCTATTCCTGGGGCAATCCCGCCATTCGTACAACGATCGGACCCAGACTTGTGGTCGCGATCGGATATCGCTTCGGTCGACGATACATCTGGCCCGCTTTGGGCGGTGCGCGGTGGGTATCCCACTTAGCAGAGGGGAAGCACGCTGGGGCGAAGATCGGACACGCCCGTTCCATCTTTCTTGATCTAGGGGTTTACGGACCCCTGGTCCCAGGTAGGGTCTGGAAGCGTCCAGCTCCCCGGAGGAGGTGAGGACCGTGGCAGCCCACGATGACGACTACAACCGCAGCACCGGCAGGCCCGCTCGTGGTTCCGACGAGGCCGCTCAGGTCTCGTACCTTGAGCAGGAAATCGCCGTGTTGCGCCGCAAGCTCGCCGACTCGCCGCGCAATTCGAGGATCCTCGAAGAGCGGATCGTCGAGCTCCAGACCAACCTGGCGGGCGTGACCGCCCAGAACGACCGGCTCGCCTCCACCCTGCGTGAGGCCCGCGACCAGATCGTGGCCCTCAAGGAGGAAGTGGACCGGCTGGCACAGCCCCCGGCCGGCTTCGGCACCTTCCTCGACGCGAACGAGGACGGCACCGCGGACATCTTCACCGGCGGGCGGAAGCTCCGCGTGAACGTCAGCCCCAACGTCGCCCTCGACGAGGTGCGGCGCGGCCAGGAAGTGATGCTCAACGAGGCCCTCAACATCGTGGACGCGATGGCCTTCGAGAACATCGGCGAGATCGTCACCCTCAAGGAACTCCTGGAGGACGGCGAGCGCGCCCTGGTCCTGGGGCACACCGACGAGGAGCGCGTGGTGCGCCTCGCCGAGCCGCTGCGCGGGCTGACCATCCGGGCGGGCGACGCCCTGCTGCTGGAGCCCCGCTCCGGCTACGTGTTCGAGGTCGTGCCGAAGTCCGAGGTCGAGGAGCTGGTCCTCGAGGAGGTCCCGGACATCGACTACCGCCAGATCGGCGGCCTGAGCAACCAGATCGAGCAGATCCGCGACGCGGTCGAACTGCCCTACCTGCACGCCGACCTCTTCAAGGAGTACGAGCTGCGCCCGCCCAAGGGCGTGCTGCTCTACGGCCCGCCCGGCTGCGGCAAGACGCTGATCGCCAAGGCGGTCGCCAACTCGCTGGCCAAGAAGGTCGCCGAGGTCACCGGCCGCCCCCAGGGGAAGAGCTACTTCCTCAACATCAAGGGCCCCGAGCTGCTCAACAAGTACGTGGGCGAGACCGAGCGGCAGATCCGCCTGGTCTTCCAGCGGGCCCGGGAGAAGGCGAGCGAGGGCACGCCCGTCATCGTCTTCTTCGACGAGATGGAGTCGCTGTTCCGCACCCGCGGCTCCGGCGTCAGCTCGGACGTGGAGAACACCATCGTCCCGCAGCTGCTCGCCGAGATCGACGGCGTGGAGGGCCTGGAGAACGTCATCGTCATCGGCGCCTCGAACCGCGAGGACATGATCGACCCGGCGATCCTGCGGCCCGGCCGCCTGGACGTCAAGATCAAGATCGAGCGCCCGGACGCCGAGGCCGCGAAGGACATCTTCTCCAAGTACCTCAGGGACTCGCTGCCGTTCCACCCGGACGACCTCAAGGAGCACGACGGCTCCGTCGAGGCCACGGTGGCCGCGATGATCCAGTCGGTGGTGGAGCGGATGTACTCCGAGACCGAGGAGAACCGCTTCCTGGAGGTCACCTACGCCAACGGTGACAAGGAGGTCCTGTACTTCAAGGACTTCAACTCCGGCGCGATGATCCAGAACATCGTCGACCGCGCGAAGAAGATGGCCATCAAGGACTTCCTCGACCACGGTCAGCGCGGTCTGCGCGTCTCCCACCTGCTCGCCGCCTGCGTGGACGAGTTCAAGGAGAACGAGGACCTCCCGAACACCACCAACCCGGACGACTGGGCCCGCATCTCCGGCAAGAAGGGCGAGCGGATCGTCTTCATCCGCACGCTGGTCACCGGCAAGCAGGGCGCCGAGTCCGGCCGCTCGATCGACACTGTCGCCAACACGGGGCAGTACCTGTAAGAACACGGTTGTCCGGGCCGGCAGCGGTCCCCGGAGCTGTACGCACACCGTCCGGCTGTGGCGCCTCGCGGCCCCGCAGCCGGACGGCGCGTCTCCGGGCCCGCCGCTCGGCGCCGGGTTCTAGGCTCGACCCACCGTGCGCGGGCAGAGGCCCGGCGTCGGTGTTGTTCGGCGGTACGTCAGAGTGCGCCGCCCGTCGGGGGCGGCGCACCGGGCAAGGAGGGCCGCATGACCGTACGGCGAGTGATGGGCATCGAGACCGAGTACGGGATCTCCGTGCCGGGGCACCCCAACGCCAACGCCATGCTCACCTCGTCCCAGATCGTCAACGCGTACGCGGCGGCGATGCACCGGGCACGGCGGGCCCGCTGGGACTTCGAGGAGGAGAATCCGCTGCGCGACGCACGGGGGTTCGACCTGGCCCGCGAGGTCGCGGACGCCAGCCAGCTGACCGACGAGGACATCGGCCTCGCCAACGTCATCCTCACCAACGGGGCCCGGTTCTACGTGGACCACGCGCACCCCGAGTACAGCTCGCCCGAGGTGACCAACCCGCGCGACGCGGTGCTCTGGGACAAGGCCGGCGAGCGGATCATGGCCGCCGCCGCGCAACGCGCGCTGGAGCTGCCCAACGGGCAGACCATCCACCTGTACAAGAACAACACCGACAACAAGGGCGCCTCCTACGGCACCCACGAGAACTACCTGATGAAGCGGGCGACACCGTTCGCCGACATCGTCCGCCACCTCACCCCCTTCTTCGTCTCCCGCCAGGTGGTCACCGGCGCAGGCCGGGTCGGCATCGGCCAGGACGGCTCGGCGCACGGCTTCCAGATCAGCCAGCGGGCGGACTACTTCGAGGTCGAGGTCGGGCTGGAGACGACGCTCAAGCGCCCGATCATCAACACCCGCGACGAGCCGCACGCGGACGCCGAGAAGTACCGCCGGCTGCACGTGATCATCGGGGACGCCAACCTCTCCGAGATCTCCACCTACCTCAAGCTGGGCACCACCTCACTGGTCCTGTCGATGATCGAGGACTCGTTCATCGCCGCGGACCTGGCCGTCGACCAGCCGGTGCGCACCCTGCACCGGGTCTCCCACGACCCGACCCTCAAGCACCTGATCACCCTGCGCAACGGGCGCAAGCTCACCGCCGTCCAGCTCCAGCTGGAGTACTTCGAGCTGGCCCGCAAGTACGTCGAGGACCGCTTCGGCACCGACGCGGACGAGCAGACGGTGGACGTGCTGACGCGCTGGGAGGACGTCCTGGGGCGGCTGGAGCGCGACCCGATGTCGTTGTCCAAGCAGCTGGACTGGATCGCCAAGCGGGAGATCCTGGAGGGCTACCGCAGCCGGGACGCCCTGGAGTGGGACAACCCGCGGCTGCACCTGGTCGACCTCCAGTACAGCGACGTACGGCCCGAGAAGGGCCTCTACAACCGCCTGGTGGCCCGTGGACGGTTCGAGCGGCTGCTCACCGAGGACGAGGTCGAGCGGGCCGTCTCCAAGCCGCCGGAGGACACCCGGGCGTACTTCCGCGGGCGCTGCCTGGAGCAGTACGCGGAGCACGTCGCGGCGGCCTCCTGGGACTCGGTGATCTTCGACCTGCCGGGCCGGGACTCGTTGCAGCGGGTGCCCACCCTGGAACCGCTGCGCGGCACCCGCAACCACGTCAAGGAGCTGCTGGACCGCTGCCGCACGGCCGAGGACCTGCTCCGGGTGCTGTCCGGCGGGTAACTTTTCGATCACCATGGGTGAACGTCCGCCGAATGGGAATCATCCGGGGTGGCAGCGGGTGTTGGACAGGAAGCGCCACCGGCGAACCGGGAGCGGCAGTCGCACCTTGTGTATAGGGTCGTTGCAGCAAGCAGCGACCGAACCGTGCCAGACGAATCGAGCGGGGTGAGGGAAATGGCGGGCAAGGACACCGGCGGCGGCCAGCAGCGGGCAAACCGTTCCTCCGAGGAGGTCGAGGAGCAGGCCGCGGAAAGCCAGAATTCCGAGGACCTCAAGGAGCGCCAGGAAAAGCTGAGCGACGACGTCGACGCGGTGCTGGACGAAATCGACGAGGTCCTCGAGTCGAATGCCGAGGATTTCGTGCGTGGATTCGTCCAGAAGGGCGGGCAATAGCCCGGAGCGGGCATTCCGAATTCACGGTCGCGACCGTCCGGGGCGGCCGGGCGGCGAGCACCGCCCGGCCGCCCGGCACCGGCCCCACCACCCCTGGACAGTGATCGTCGGGCGGGTAGGGTGCGGGCAGCGCGCGCTTCAAGCTACCTGGAAGGAATCGTGTGGAAGCCAACACTCGTGGCACCGGGCGTCTACCGGCTGCCTTCCTGACCCCGGGGTCGTCCTCGTTCATCGACTTCCTCGCCGAGCACCGGCCGGAGCTGGTCCCCGGCCACCGCGGGCTCCCCGAGGGGGCCGTGGTCGAGGCCCCGCACGGGACCACCATCGTGGCCGCGGTGTTCGACGGCGGCGTGGTGATCGCGGGTGACCGCCGGGCGACGATGGGCAACGTGATCGCCCAACGCGACATGGAGAAGGTGTTCCCGGCCGACGAGTTCAGCGCGGTCGGCGTGGCCGGCACCGCGGGCCTCGCGATCGAGATGGTCCGGCTGTTCCAGCTGGAGCTGGAGCACTACGAGAAGATCGAGGGCGCCACGCTCTCCCTGGAGGGCAAGGCGAACCGGCTCACCACCATGATCCGGGGCAACCTGGGCATGGCGATGCAGGGCCTCGCCGTGGTGCCGCTGTTCGCCGGCTACGACCTGGACCTCGGCCGCGGCCGGATCTTCAACTACGACGTCACCGGCGGACGGTCCGAGGAGCGCGGCTTCACCGCCACCGGCTCGGGCTCGGTCTTCGCCCGCGGCTCGATGAAGAAGCTCTACCGCGACGGCCTGACGGCCGACCAGGCCGTCACCATGGTCGTCCAGGCGCTCTACGACGCGGCGGACGACGACTCCGCCACCGGCGGCCCGGACCTCGCCCGCAAGATCTTCCCGATCGTCTCGCTGATCACCGAGGACGGCTTCCGCCGGCTCACCGAGGCGGAGGTCACGGAGGTCGTCGTGGCCATCACCGACGAGCGCCTGACCCGGCCCAACGGCCCGCAGGCCCCGCTGATCTAGCCACCACCTCACAGGAAGGGGACGACCGCCGGTGTCGACACCGTTCTACGTCTCACCCCAGCAGGCCATGGCGGACCGCGCGGAGTACGCCCGCAAGGGCATCGCGCGCGGCCGCAGCGTGGTCGTGCTCACCTACGCCGACGGCATCGTCTTCGTCGCGGAGAACACCTCCAGGGCGCTCCACAAGGTCTCCGAGATCTACGACAAGATCGCCTTCGCGGCGGTCGGTCGCTACAACGAGTTCGAGAACCTGCGCATCGGCGGCGTCCGCTACGCCGACCTGCGCGGCTACTCCTACGACCGGGCCGACGTCACGGCCCGGGGCCTGGCCAACGTGTACGCCCAGACCCTGGGCACCATCTTCTCCTCGGTCGGCGAGAAGCCGTACGAGGTCGAGCTGATCGTGGCCGAGGTCGGCCGCACCCCCGACAACGACCAGATCTACCGGCTCACCCCGGACGGCTCGGTCGTGGACGAGAAGAACTACGTGGTGGTCGGCGGCAACGCCGACTCCATCGGCAACTACCTGGGCCAGCGCCACCGGGCCGGCCTGAGCCTCACCGAGGCGGTGAAGGTCGCGGTCGACTCGCTCGCCCGCGACCCCAACGGCGGCAGCCCGCGCAGCCTCACGCCGGAACAGCTGGAGGTGGCGGTCCTCGACCGCCAGCGGTTCCAACAGCGCAAGTTCAAGCGGATCCTGGGCAACCAGCTGGGCCGGCTGCTCGACGGGGACCAGTCCGCCGAGGCGGACGACGAGGACAACCCGGCGGACGGCACGCCGGTGTAGCAGTGCCTGTGGAGTCCCGTGCGGCGGCCGTGCCGCCGCCGTCCGGGACTCCGGTGCCCCTGCGGCGGCCCAGTCGTCGTGGAGGCGGTTTCGGACAGCTCCGACAGAGAATGGAGTGCTCATGGACCGCCGGATTTTCGGGCTGGAGAACGAGTACGGCGTGACCTGCACGTTCCGCGGGCAGCGACGGCTGTCCCCGGACGAGGTGGCGCGGTACCTGTTCCGCCGGGTCGTCTCCTGGGGCCGCAGCAGCAACGTCTTCCTGCGCAACGGCGCCCGCCTCTACCTCGACGTCGGCTCCCACCCCGAGTACGCCACCCCCGAGTGCGACGACGTCGTCGAACTGGTGACGCACGACAAGGCCGGCGAGCGCATCCTCGAAGGACTCCTGGTGGACGCCGAGCGGCGGCTGCACGAGGAGGGCATCGCGGGGGACGTCTACCTCTTCAAGAACAACACCGACTCGGCCGGCAACTCCTACGGCTGCCACGAGAACTACTGCGTGGCCCGGCACGGCGAGTTCTCCCGGCTGGCCGACGTGCTGATCCCGTTCCTGGTCACCCGCCAGCTGATCTGCGGCGCGGGCAAGGTGCTGCAGACCCCGCGCGGCGCGGTGTTCTGCGTCAGCCAGCGGGCCGAGCACATCTGGGAGGGCGTCAGCTCGGCGACCACCCGCTCGCGCCCGATCATCAACACCCGGGACGAGCCGCACGCGGACGCCGAGCGCTACCGCCGGCTGCACGTGATCGTCGGCGACTCCAACATGTCCGAGACCACGACGCTGCTCAAGGTCGGCTCCACCGACCTGGTGCTGCGGCTGATCGAGGCCGGCGTGGTGATGCGCGACCTCACCCTGGAGAACCCGATCCGGGCGATCCGCGAGGTGAGCCACGACCTCACCGGCACCCACCAGGTGCGGCTCGCCAACGGCCGGGAGGCCAGCGCGCTGGACATCCAGGAGGAGTACTACACCAAGGCCCTGGAGTTCGCCGACCGCAAGGGCATCAACACCGGCACCGTCGCCCGGGTGCTCGACCTGTGGGGCCGCACCCTGGAGGCCGTCCGCACCGAGCGGCTGGACGGGGTGGCCCAGGAGATCGACTGGATCATGAAGTACAAGCTCATCGAGCGCTACCGCGAGAAGCACCAGATGAGCATGTCCAACCCGCGGGTGGCCCAGATCGACCTCGCGTACCACGACATCCACCGCCGCCGCGGCCTGTTCTACCTGCTCCAGGGCAAGGGCCAGGCGCAGCGGGTGACCACCGACCTCAAGACCTTCGAGGCCAAGTCGATCCCGCCGCAGACCACCCGGGCCCGGCTGCGCGGGGACTTCATCCGCCGGGCGCAGGAGCAGCGCCGGGACTTCACGGTGGACTGGGTGCACCTGAAGCTGAACGACCAGGCGCAGCGCACGGTGCTGTGCAAGGACCCGTTCCGTTCGGTCGACGAGCGGGTGGAGAAGCTGATCGCGGGGATGTAGCCGCGAAGCGGCGTGATCAGGGCGGCGGCCGGCCCCGGTGGTGTCTACCGGGGCCGGCCGCGTGCCGGGCATACGCTGTCGTCGAGTCCCCGGAGAGCCGACTTCGACCGACAGTTAGGACCACCGTGCGCCGCACCGCCGGTTTGCTTCTCACCCTGCCGTTGCTGCTCGCGGTCGCCTGCAGCAGTTCCCCCAAGGCGGCCGGCCCGTCGTCGCCCTCCCCGGCGAGCGCCGCCCCGACGGTGCCCGCGCCGGTCGGCGAGGCGTCGCCGATGCCCACGCTCTCGGGTGGCGGATTCGGCAGCAAGGCCACCATCACCATCCCCGAGGGCCGGCAGCCCAGCGGTCAGTTCGTGGTGAACACGGTCACCGAGGGCGAGCGCACGACCGTCAACAAGGGCGACTGGGTGACGGTCAACTACACCGCCAAGGACTGGACCACCGGCAAGGACCTGCCCAGTTCGTACGACGCCAACGGCAAGCCGCAGCTCTACCAGGCCGGCAGCGGGCAGCTGGTGCCCGCGCTGGACCAGAGCGTGATCGGGAAGAAGGTGGGCACCCGGCTGCTGGTGGTGGCCCCGCCCTCGGCCGCCTTCGGCGAGCAGGGCTCCACCCAGCTGGGCGTCAACAACGGCGACACCGTGGTGTTCGTGCTGGACGTCATGGAGAGCCTGCCGCCGGACTCCACGCTGACCGGGACGATGACCGAGCCGGCCGCGACGCTGCCGCAGGTCAAGGACAACGGCAAGGCGCCGGCGACGATCACGGTCCCGGCCGGGCAGGCCGCGCCCACCGACCTCCAGCAGGCGGTGCTGATCAAGGGCGAGGGCAAGCAGGTCAAGAGCGGGCAGACCCTGGTGGTGCAGTACACCGGGGTGCTGTGGGCCAACGGCCAGCAGTTCGACGCCTCCTGGACGCACGGCGGCGCGCAGGCGGTGCAGATCGGCACCGGCAGCGTGATCGAGGGCTGGGACAAGGGCCTGGTCGGGCAGAACGTCGGCAGCCGGGTGCTGCTGGTGGTGCCGCCGGCGCTCGGCTACCAGGACAAGGCGCAGGGCTCGGTGCCGGCGAACTCGACCCTGGTCTTCGTGATCGACATTCTCGAAGCGGTCTAGATCTGGCTCTCGAAGTCGCCCCGGGGATTCCGTACGCTTGGGCGGACGCTCGTACAGCGAAGCGTCCGCCCTCATCCTGAGCTGTCATACTGCCCACGCACTGTGGCAGGCGCCGCCCGGTGCCGAGGTCCGGGGCGGGCGGTGCGACCGCAGGCCGGCGTGCCCACGCCGGGCGCAGACCTGGAAGACCTCGTGGCGAGATGGATGGGGAGTCATGACTGAGAAGACGCCGAGCCCGGGCGGGGCCGGCACCGCGGCGAACGACAGCTCTGCGGGTGACCCGGCCGCCTCTCGCCCCGGCGGCCCGGTCGGGGACCGCGAGTCGATCGTCGTCCCCCCGGCGATCCTGGCGCAGCAGGCCGGCTGGGCGCAGCCCGGCGAGGCGCCGCGGACCCAGGGCACGACGAGGACGGACGAGGCCCCGCAGATCTTCGCCTCCAGCGTGCGCAAGTCCGACACCTCGGAGGCCGGGTACGACGAGAACCCGCCCGGCGTCGGCAAGCTGGGTGTGATCCTCGGCACGGTGCTGGCCGTGCTGCTGGTCGGCAGCGGCATCACGCTCTACATGGTGAACAAGGACGACTCCAAGGACACCGCCGCGGCCAAGCCGGACGCCGCCAAGACCGCGCCGCCCACGCCGACCGCCGACCCGGTGCCGCCGATCAAGGACAGCGCCAAGGTGCTGCCGACGGTCGCCGGCGACTTCGGCAAGAAGGCCGAGATCCAGGTGCCGGGCGAGGCCTCCGACGGCTCCTTCGTCGTCAAGGTGCTCACCGAGGGCACCGGCGCCAAGGTCGAGAAGAACTCCTGGACCTCGGTGGACTACACCGCCAAGGACTGGACCACCGGCAAGGACATCCCGAGCTCGTACGACGCCAACGGGAAGCCGCAGATCTTCCAGGCCGGCACCGACGCGCTGATCCCGGCCCTGGACCAGGCCGTGGTCGGCAAGAAGGCCGGCAGCCGGCTGCTGGTGGTGGCCCCGCCGGCCGCCGCGTTCGGCGCCCAGGGCAAGGCCGACATGTCGATCGGCGCCAAGGACGACCTGATCTTCGTGATCGACATCCGCAACGCCAACGCGCCCGACGCCGTGGTGAGCGGGACCGTCACCCCGCCGCCGGCGGACTTCCCGCAGGTCAAGGACAACGGCAAGAAGCCGGCCGAGATCACCCCGGTCGCCGGGGCGAAGGACCCGACCGAGCTGAAGTCGCACGTCCTGATCAAGGGCACCGGCCCGAAGGTGGAGAAGGGCGAGAAGGTCGTCGTCCAGTACACCGGCGCGCTGTTCTCCAGCGGCAAGGTGTTCGACTCCTCGCTCAGCAAGGGCCAGGCGTTCACCTTCCCGGTCGGCGGCGGCCAGGTCATCCAGGGCTGGGACCAGGGCCTGGAGGGCCAGACCGTCGGCAGCCGGGTCGAGCTGGTGATCCCCGCCGCGCTGGGCTACGGCGACAAGGGCCAGGGCGACATCCCGCCCGGCGCGACGCTGGTCTTCGTGGTGGACATCCTGGACGCCGGTCAGGGCTGACCCGCTTTCGGGTGACAATGGTGCACGTGTGACCTTCGGGTCCGGCCGCGTGGCCGGGCCCGGACGGGCGGCGGGCGCCCGTACGGTGGTCCTGAGACGGACCGGGTGCGGGCGCCCGCCGCTTGGTCGTGAATGCCAGCGAAATGTGAGAAGAGGGACTGTGAGCGTCAACCTCAACGAGAAGCCTGAGATCGACTTCCCGATCGGCGACGCCCCGACGGAGCTGCAGATCCGTGACATCGTCGTGGGTGACGGCCCGGAGGCCAAGAAGGGCCAGAACGTCAGCGTCCGCTACGTCGGCGTGACCTTCGCGACCGGCGAGGAGTTCGACGCGAGCTGGAACCGGAGCCCCAACGAGTTCCGTTTCCCGCTGGGCGGCGGCCGCGTCATCAAGGGCTGGGACCAGGGCGTCGTCGGCATGAAGGTCGGTGGCCGTCGCGAGCTGACCATCCCGCCGCACCTGGCGTACGGTGACCAGTCGCCGACCCCGGCCATCCCGAAGGGCTCGACCCTGATCTTCGTGGTCGACCTGCTGGCCGTCTGAGCCTGCTCACGCCCGTGGGCCGGACCCCTCCGGGGGCCCGGCCCACGGGCGTGTCCGGGCCCGAACGGCACCGTGCGCGCCCGGGTCGCGGGACGCGGCTTTTGCAGTGCGTACCGCTACCGGTACGGTCGGTCCCGCCGGGTGGTGAACGCCCGGTTGGCGCACCCCGCGCGCGGCGCGGCACACCGGAAGGGTCAGCGATGGCGATCGCCAAGGCAGAGCGGCTGATGAATCTCGCCCTGTGCCTGATGAACACCAGACGTCCGCTCTCCAAGAAGGAGCTGCGGGAATCCATCGAGGCGTACCGCGAGGCCTGGCAGAACAGCAGCGAGGACGCCTTCAACCGGATGTTCGAGCGGGACAAGGACGACCTGCGCGAGCTCGGCCTGGTGATCGACGTCGACGAGAGCACCCTGGACGGCGAGCTCGGCTACCTGGCCCGCGCCGACCGCAACCGGCTGCCCGAGATCGCCCTGGACGCCGAGGAGGCGGCCGCGCTGACCCTGGCCGCCCGGGTCTGGCAGCAGGCCAAGATGTCCGGCGCGGCCAGCGGCGCCCTGCAGAAGCTGCGCGCGGCCGGGGTGCCGTTCGCCGAGGCCGAGGGCCGGACCGCCCTGGAGCCGCGCATCCCCGCCCGGGAGGCCGCGTTCGAGCCGCTGCTCACCGCCGCCCGGGACCGCCGTCCGGTCACCTTCGACTACCGCAAGGCCGGTGCCGCCGCCGTCGAGCAGCGCAGTGTCGAGCCGTGGGCGCTGGAGTGCTGGCGCGGGCACTGGTACCTGGCCGGGTACGACCGCGACCGGGGCGACGCCCGGGTGTTCCGGCTCAGCCGGATCACCGGCAGGGTGAAGGCGAGGTCCGGGGCCTTCCTCGGCACCGTGCCCGAGCACGTGGACGTCCGGGCCACCGTGGCGAAGTTCGCGGGGGAGGGCGCCACCGCCACCGCGACCGTCCGGGTCCGCCGGGACGCCGGCTTCCCGCTGCGCACCAAGGCGCTGGCCAGCACCCGGGTGGACGAGGCCTGGGACGAGCTGGAGATCCCGTACGGCAACGGGCTGGGCGCGGACCTGGCCGAGTTCGGGCCGGACGTGCTGGTGCTCGGGCCGGAGGAGCTGCGGGCGGACGTGGTCGACCGGCTGCGGGCGGTCGCTGGTATCGAGGATGTGCGGGCATGAGCAATGCGATCGACCAGACGCGACGGATGCTGTCGCTGGTCACCTACCTGCGCGAGCGGCCCGGGGCCGAGGTCGCCGAGGTGGCCCGGGCGTTCGGGATCAGCGAGCGCGAGCTGATCGCCGACCTCAACGTGCTGCCGATGTGCGGCACCAGCTTCCGCGGCGGCGACCTGCTCGACATCGACACCGACGGCGAGCGGATCTGGTGGCACAACGTCGACGACGTGGCCCAGCCGCTGCGGCTGGCCGCCGACGAGGCGACCGCGCTGCTGGTGGCCGCCCGGGCGGTGGCCGGGCTGCCGGGCCTGCGGGCCGGGGACCGCGAGGCGCTCACCCGGGCCGTCGCCAAGATCGAGAACGCGGCGGGGGAGAGCGCCGAGGGCAGCGCCCGGGTCGGCGTGACCTTCGAGGCGGAGAGCCACGTCTTCGCCGACATCGACCGCGCGCTCAGCGAGGGCCGCCGGCTCTGGCTGCGCTACTACTCGCACGGGCGCGGCGGGATGACCGAGCGCGAGGTCGACCCGATCCGGCTGCTCACCGAGGGCCACACCTACCTCGAGGCCTGGTGCCGCACCTCCGAGGACCACCGGATGTTCCGGCTCGACCGGGTCGCCGAGATCCGCGTCCTGGACGTCCCGGCCGACCCGCCCCGGCGCGAGCCGCGCGACCTGAGCGGCGGGCTGGTCAACCCGGCGGCGGACGACCCGGAGGTGGTCGTCGAGGTCTCCTCCGGCGGGCGCTGGGTGGCCGAGTACTACACCCACGACCGGGCCGAGGAACTGCCCGACGGCGGGCTGCGGATCACCCTGCGCAGCGCCGACCCCTCCCAGCTGCGCCCGCTGGCGCTGCGGCTGGGCCGGGACGGCCGGATCGTCTCACCGCCCGAGCTGGCCGAGCAGGCGCGTTCGGCCGCGCGGGAGGCGCTGGCCGCCTACGGGGAGGGGCGGGCCTGAGCGGTGGAACCCGGGACCAGATTCAAGGTGTACTGCTCCGACTGCCGGGAGAAGGTGGAGCTCCCGGCCGAGGACTTCCGCCTGACCCTCGGCCGCACCCCGGCCCAGGCGCACTACAGCTTCGCCTGCCCGCGCTGCGGGGCGGCGGTGCGCAAGCCGGCCGGGGAGAAGATCGTCCGGGCGCTCACCGAGGCGGGGGTCCGCACCATGCGGCTCGTCCCGGCCGAGGGGTAGTGCGCGTATAGGCTGGGGCGCATGTCCTGGATGCTCGTCGCCGCCGTCCTGCTCGCCACCGCGGGCCTGCTGGTCCTCGGGGTCCTCGCGATCCGGCTCTGGCTGGACGTGCGGGCGCTGGCCGAGGGCGTGGACCGGGCCTCGCGGGCGCTGGCCGCCGCCGCCGGGGACCTGGCGGACGCGGTGCCCGCGACGGGTGCCCCGGCCGCGGAGCGCGGCGCACCGGCCGAGGGGCGGGGCGTCCCGGTCTCCTAGGTTTCTCTCCCGGCACGGCCGGGACCGTGGTGGTACGGGGACTGCTGCGTGCGGGCAGGGGCGGGTTACGCTCTCAGATGGCTCCTGAACCGCGAACCGGGGGCCGCTGTCCTGTTCGGGCGGCCGTCGTCGTGGCGTCATCCGCAGCGGTTACCATCCGCAGCGGACGGCCCGCCGGGCCGCCATGACTGAAGGTGGTCGCGCATGCGCATCTCGATGACCGCGATCGTGGTGATCGTGGTTCTCGCCATCGTGCTGTTCGGAGCCAAGCGGCTGCCGGACCTGGCGCGCTCGCTGGGCAAGTCGATGCGGATCCTGAAGAGCGAGGCCCGGGCGATGCGTTCGGACGGTGAGTCCGAGCAGCCGGCCCGGCCCGCGCCGGCTCCGGTGGACGGCGCCGCGGGCAGGACCGTCCAGGCGGCTCCGGGCGCGTCGGCCACGGCCCGTCCGGTGAGCGGGCCCGCCGCCGGGGCCTCCGCGCCCGACGGCGACCGCCCGCACTGAACGCGGCGCACGTGAGGCACCCGACGCGCGCCGCGCGCACCAGCCGCGCGACGCGCGCGACCACGGAGGCCCGCCGACCGGCGGGCCCCGACGCACGAGTTGAGGACCGGGGTTGAGCAAGCTCTCCAAGGCGCCGAAGGCGTCAAAGGATCCTGAGGGGCGGATGGCCCTCGCCGACCACCTGCGGGAACTGCGCAACCGCGTGGTCAAGTCGGTCCTGGCGATCGTGCTGATCACCATCGTGGCGGCGGTCTACCACAAGCAGCTGGAGGACTTCCTCCTGAAGCCGCTGCCGCGGTGCGACACCATGGAGCTGGCCGAGCGCTACCACGGCAAGTGCGCCCAGGTCTCCAACATCGGTCTGACCGCCGGTTTCACCTGGATGCTCAAGGTCGCCCTGACGGCGGGCGTGGTCGGGACGGTGCCGATCTGGCTCTACCAGGTCTGGGCCTTCGTGGCGCCCGGTCTGCACAAGCACGAGAAGAAGTACACGGTCGTCTTCCTGCTCTGCGGGACGCCGCTGTTCCTGGCCGGCGTGGCCGTGGCCATCCTGGTGCTGCCGACCACGATCGACGTGCTGATCTCGTTCACCCCGAACAACACCACGCCGATCCTGCCGCCCGAGGACTACTTCGACATCGCGACCAGGATGGTGCTGGTCTTCGGCCTGGCCTTCGAGTTCCCGCTGTTGCTGGTGATGTTGAACCTCATCGGCGTGGTCACCGGCAAGCGGCTGCTGGGCTGGTGGCGCGGCATGGTCATGGGCATCACGGTCTTCGCGGCCTTCGCGACGCCGAGCGCCGACCCGCTGAGCATGCTGGCGCTGGCCGCGCCGATCTGGGCGCTGTACTTCATCGCGGTGGGGATCGCGCTCTTCTTCGACCGGCGCAAGGCCCGCCGCAACCCGGACGCCGGGCTGGACGACGAGGAGGCCTCGCACCTGGACCTCTCGGTGCAGCCGGTGGCCGGTGCGGAGTCCGTCCAGGCCTCGGCGGCTCCGGCGGCCGGCGCGGTGGTGCCGGCGTCCCGCCGTGAGGAGATGGACGACATCACCTGAGCCGGTAGTGCCCCGGCCCGAGCCGGTGGGCCCTGAGGGAGCCCCGGTCCGTCGCTCCGTCGAGCGGTGGGCCGGGGCTTCCTGCTGGTCGGGGTGCTCCGGGGTTCCGGCGGGGCGGTCTTGGCAGCCTGGATGGCATGTGACATATTACTGCCGTGCTGAAGACCGAGAGACCTCCCCTGGACGTCGTCGTGGTCGGCGCCGGAGTGGTCGGCGCCGCCTGCGCCTACTACGCCGCCCGCGCCGGCCTCGCCGTCGCCGTCGTGGACCGCGGCCCGGTGGCCGGCGGCACCACCGGCGCGGGCGAGGGCAACCTGCTGGTCTCCGACAAGGAGCCCGGCCCCGAACTCGACCTCGCCCTGCTCAGCACCCGGCTCTGGCGCGAGCTCGCCGAGCGGCTCGGCCCGGCGATCGAGTACGAGCCCAAGGGCGGCGTGGTGGTCGCCGCCACCGCCGCCGGGCAGGACGCGCTGCGGGCCTTCGCCGCCGGGCAGCGGGCCGTCGGGGTCGAGGCCGAGGAGGTGCCCGGCGAGCGGCTGCGCGAGCTGGAGCCGCACCTGGCCGAGGGCCTGGCCGGCGGCTTCCACTACCCGCAGGACGCCCAGGTCCAGCCCGCCCTGGCCGCCGCCCACCTGCTGCGCGAGGCCCGCCGGGCGGGCGCCGAGCTGATCACCGGGGAGAGCGTCACCGCCGTCGACCGGGGCCCGGACGGCGCCGTGCGCGGCGTACGGACCGACCGGCGGACGCTGGCCGCCGCCGCCGTGGTGAACGCGGCCGGCACCTGGGGCGGCGAGATCGCCGCGCTGGCCGGGGTCCACCTGCCGGTGCTGCCCCGGCGCGGCTTCGTACTGGTCACCGAGCCGCTGCCGCGGGTCGTGCGGCACAAGGTCTACGCCGCCGACTACGTGGCCAACGTGGCCAGCGGCTCGGCCGGGCTGGAGACCTCCGCCGTGATCGAGGGCACCCCGGGCGGGCCGGTGCTGATCGGCGCCAGCCGGGAGCGGGTCGGCTTCGACCGCACGCTCTCCCAGGAGGTGCTGAGCCGGCTCGCCGCCCAGGCCGCCCGGCTGTTCCCGGTGCTCGCCGGCGTCACCGTGATGCGCGCCTACCGGGGCTTCCGCCCGTACCTGCCGGACCACCTGCCGGCCATCGGGGCGGACCCCCGGGTGCCCGGGCTGTACCACGCCTGCGGGCACGAGGGGGCCGGCATCGGGCTGGCCCCGGCGACCGGGCTGCTGATCAGCGAGCAGCTCACCGGCAAGCGGCCGGAACTGGACCTCGCGCCGTTCCGGGCGGACCGGTTCCCCTCGACGTGACGGCCCGGCCGGGTGACAGCCCGGCCGCCCGGGTCCGCGCCCCGCGCGATCCCTTCCCGACTGTTCCCTGGACCGTGAGATTGGAGAAGCCGCCGATGCGCCCCCGCACCCCCGCCGGGCTGGTCGAGGCCGAGCCCGGGCCCGCCCACCACATCGAGTTCGACGGGCGGCCCGTCCCCGCGCTGCCCGGCCAGTCGATCGCCGCCGCCCTCTGGGCCGACGGCGTGCTCGCCTGGCGCACCACCCGGGTCGGCGGCAGGCCGCGCGGGGCGTTCTGCGGGATCGGCGCCTGCTTCGACTGCCTGGCCACCGTCGACGGCCGCCCCAACCAGCGCACCTGCCTGCTCCCCGCCGAACCCGGCACCACCGTCACCACCCAGGAGGGCCACGGCCGTGCCGACCTCGCCGTCTGAGTTCCCGCCGTCCGACTCCCCGCCGTTCGACCTGGTGGTGGTCGGCGCCGGCCCCGCCGGGCTGGCCGCCGCCGTCACCGCCGCCGACCTCGGGCTGCGCTGCGCCCTGCTGGACGGCGGGCCCGGCACCGGCGGGCAGTACTACCGCCACCCGGCGCCCGGCCTCGGCGCGGCCCGACCGGACCGGCTGCACCACCGCTGGTCCGCCTACACCGGGCTGGCCGACCGGCTCGCCGCGCACGAGCGCGCCGGGCGGGCCGAGTTCCGGGCCGGGCACCAGGTCTGGGCGCTGGAACGCACCGGGGACGGCTACGCGGTGCACGTCACCCGCGGGCCGGAGAGCACCGACCGGGCCACCGTCCGGTCCCGGTCGGTGCTGCTCGCCACCGGCGCGTACGAGCGGCAGCTGCCGTTCCCCGGCTGGACGCTGCCCGGGGTGGTCACCGCGGGGGGCGCCCAGGCCATGCTCAAGGCCGGGCTGGTGCTGCCCGGGAAGCGGATCGTGGTGGCCGGCAGCGGCCCGCTGCTGCTCGCGGCGGCCTCCTCGCTGGTCACCGCCGGGGCCGAGGTGCCCGCCGTGGTCGAGGCCACCGCCTACCTCGGGTACGCGAGGCGTCCCGGCGTGCTGGCCGGCGTGCCCGGCAAGCTGGTCGAGGGCGCCGGGCACGGCGGCGCGCTGCTGCGGCACCGGGTGCGGCTGCGCCCGCGCAGCGCGGTGGTCGAGGCGCACGGGACGGACCGGGTCACCGGCGTCACGGTGGCCCGGCTGGACGCCGACTGGCGGCCGGTGCCCGGCACCGGACGGCGGATCGACTGCGACGCGCTCGCGGTCGGCCACGGCCTGCTGCCGCAGATCGACCTGGCCACCGAGCTGGGCGCGCGGACCCGCACCGGGCCGGACGGCGCGGTGGCGCTGGAGGTCGACGCCCGGCTGCGCACCAGCGTGCCCGGCCTGTGGTCGGCGGGGGAGACCAACGGCGTCGGCGGTGCGGACCTCGCGCTCGCCGAGGGCGAGCTGGCCGCGCACGCGGTGGCCGGGCGGCCGCCCGCGGCCGCGCTGCTGCGCCGCCGCGCACGGCTGCGGGCCTTCGCCGGGCTGATGGCCGCCGCCCACCGGCCGGGCCCCGGCTGGATCGGCTGGCTGCGTCCGGACACCGACGTCTGCCGGTGCGAGGAGGTACCGGTCGCGGCGATCCGGGAGGCCGTCGAGGAGCTGGGCGCGGGCGATCCGCGCACCGTCAAGCTGCTCACCCGGGCCGGGATGGGCTGGTGCCAGGGCCGGATGTGCGGTCCGGCCGTGGCCTGCCTGGCCGGCCCGGGTGAGCCGGGGCCGGACCGGCGGCCGCTGGGCTGCCCGGTGCCGCTCTCCCAGTTGGCGGCGGGGCCGGACCCGGAGGCGCCGTAGCGGCCCGTCGTCGGACGGCGGGCCGGGGACCTTGTCTCCGGCCCGCCCGCTCTAGTAAAATGTCACACCTCATCAAGGAGCTCATGTGTCCATCACCCAGCACGACACCAACCGTCCCTGGCGCGGCATCATGGTCGCCACCACCCTTCCGCTGCGCCCGGACCACTCCGTCGACTACGACGCCTACGCCGAGCACGTCCGCTGGCTGATCGACTCCGGCTGCGAGGGCGTCGTCCCCAACGGCTCGCTGGGCGAGTACCAGACGCTCACCGCCGAGGAGCGCGCCAAGGTCGTCGAGGTCGCCGTCGAGGCGGCCGGCGACGGCTCCCGGGTGATGCCCGGCGTGGCCGCCTACGGCAGTGCCGAGTCCCGCCGCTGGGCCGAGCACGCCGCCGAGGCCGGCGCCGGCTCCGTCCTGCTGCTGCCGCCGAACGCCTACCGGGCCGACCACGCCTCGGTGCGCGCCCACTACGCCGAGGTCGCCAAGGCCGGGCTGCCGATCGTGGCGTACAACAACCCGATCGACACCAAGGTCGACCTCGTCCCCGCGCTGCTCGCCCAGCTGCACGCCGAGGGCTCGATCGTCGCCGTCAAGGAGTTCAGCGGCGACGTCCGCCGGGCGTACGAGATCGCCGAGCTGGCCCCCGGCCTCGACCTGCTGATCGGCGCCGACGACGTGCTGCTGGAGCTGGCGCTCGCCGGCGCGGTCGGCTGGATCGCCGGCTACCCGAACGCCCTGCCGGCCGCCTCGGTGGCGCTCTACGACGCCGCCGTCTCCAAGGACCTGGAGAACGCGCTGCCGCTCTACAGGTCGCTGCACTCGCTGCTGCGCTGGGACTCCAAGACCGAGTTCGTCCAGGCCATCAAGCTCTCCATGGACATCGCCGGGCGCCCCGGCGGGCCGGTGCGCGCGCCGCGCCGGCCGCTCGACCCGGAGATCGAGGCGGCCGTCCGCGCGGCCACCGAGAAGGCGCTGGCCGACGGGCTGGTCTGAGCCCCGTCCGACGTCCGTCCGAGACCCGTCCGACCCCGGGCCTCCGGGCCGGCTGCGGCGGCAGCCGGCCCGGCCCGCGCCAACCATCCGAACCTGTACGGGAGTTCTGAGCCATGCGCAGCCGTCACGTGTTCCACGCCGTCGACTCGCACACCGAGGGCATGCCGACCCGGGTGATCACCGGCGGCTTCGGCGTCATCCCCGGCGCCACCATGGCCGAGCGCCGGGTGCACTTCCAGCAGCACCTGGACCACTTCCGCACCCTGCTGATGTACGAGCCGCGCGGCCACGCCGCGATGAGCGGCGCGATCCTCCAGCCGCCGACCCGGCCCGACGCCGACTTCGGCGTGCTCTACATCGAGGTCTCCGGACTGCTGCCGATGTGCGGGCACGGCACCATCGGGGTCGCCACCGTCCTGGTCGAGACCGGGATGGTCCCGGTGGTCGAGCCGGTCACCACCGTACGGCTGGACACCCCGGCCGGGCTGGTGGTCGCCGAGGTGCGGGTCGAGGACGGCGCCGCCAAGGCGGTGACCATCCGCAACGTGCCCTCCTACTCGGTCGCCCTGGACCGCAAGATCGAGGTGCCCGGCTACGGCACCGTCACCTACGACCTCGCGTACGGCGGCAACTTCTACGCCGTCCTGCCGCTCGCCGAGTTCGGACTGCCCTTCGAGCGCGAGCGCAAGCAGGAGATCCTGGACGCCGGCCTGGCGATGATGGACGCGATCAACGCGGGCCCGGACCGGCCGGTGCACCCGGAGAACCCGTCCATCCACAGCTGCCACCACGTCCAGCTGCTGGCCCCCGGCTCCACCGCCGAGCACTCCCGGCACGCGATGGCCATCCACCCCGGCTGGTTCGACCGATCGCCCTGCGGCACCGGCACGTCGGCGCGGATGGCCCAGCTGCACGCGCGCGGCGAGCTGCCGCTCGGGCGGGACTTCCGCAACGACTCCTTCATCGGGACCACCTTCACCGGGCGGCTGGTCGAGGAGACCGAGGTGGCCGGGCGGCCCGCGGTGGTGCCCACCGTGACCGGGCGGGCCTGGGTCACCGGCACCGCCCAGTACTTCCTCGACCCCAGCGACCCGTTCCCGGCGGGCTTCCTGCTCTGACCCCCTCCCACCTGCTTCCCGTACCTCCTCCGAAGGGCTGCCGGCCGTGACCATCACCTCGTACAACCCCGCCGATCCGGACGACCTCGTGGTCGCCGTCGAGGAGCCCGGCGCCGAGGCCGTGCGGGCCGCCGTCGGGCGGGCCCGGGCGGCGCAGGGCGACTGGCTCGCCGCCGGGGCGGGCGCCCGGTCGGCGGCGCTCGGCCGGATCGCGGACGCCGTGGAGGCGCACGCCCACGAGCTGGCCGCGCTGATCACGCGCGAGGTCGGCAAGCCGTCGGCCGAGGCGCTCGGCGAGGTCGCCCGCACCGCGGCGATCTGGCGCTACTACGCCCAGGCGCCGTACGCGGCCTCCGGCGCGGTGCACGAGACCGCCGCCGGGCCCGGGCTGCTGCTCACCCGGCGCCGCCCGTACGGGGTGGCCGGGCTGATCACGCCGTGGAACTTCCCGCTGGCGATCCCGACCTGGAAGGCCGCGCCGGCCCTCGCCGTCGGCAACGCGGTGGTGCTCAAGCCGGCGCCCGAGGCGACGGCCTGCGCGCTGCGGCTGGCCGAGCTGGCCGGGCTGCCCGAGGACGTGTTCACCGTGCTGCCCGGCGCGGCGGAGGAGGGCGCGGCGCTGGTGGAGTCCGTGGACGTGGTCTCCTTCACCGGCTCGACCGGCGTCGGCCGGGCCGTGGTGCGGGCCGCGACCGAGCGCGGGGTGCCGGTACAGGCCGAACTCGGCGGGCTGAACGCCGCGCTGGTCCTGCCGGACGCCGACATCGCGCAGGCCGCCGGGCACATCGCCGCGGCCGTCGCCGGGTACGCCGGGCAGAAGTGCACCGCCACCAGCCGGGTGATCGCGGTCGGCGCCGCGTACGAGCCGCTGCGCGAGGCGCTGGTCAAGGCGCTGGGGGCGGTCGACGACGCGGTCTGCGGGCCGGTGATCAACGCCGCCGCCCGCGAGCGGCTGACCGGCGCCGTCTCCTCGGCCGTCGAGGCCGGAGCCACCGTCCTGACCGGCGGCCGGGTGCCCGAGCGGACCGGCTGGTACGTCGAGCCGACCCTGCTCGCCGAGGTGCCGGCCGAACACCCGCTGGCGCGCGAGGAGTTCTTCGGCCCGATCGCGGTGCTGCACGCCGCCGCCGACCTGGACGAGGCCATCGCGCTCGCCAACGACACCCCGCACAGCCTCTCCACCTCGGTGCACACCGGCAGCCTGGACGTGGCGCTGGCCGCCGCCGACCGGCTGGACGCGGGCATGATCCGGGTCAACGCCCCGTCCAGCGGCGTCGACTTCCACCTGCCCTTCGGCGGGGCCAAGGGCGCGAGCCACGGCGACCGCGAACAGGGCCGGGCCGCCCTGGACTTCTACACCGTCAGCCGGACCGTCAGCGTGCTGCCGGGCGGTGGCGCCTGATGTTCGTCCGCACCGTCGACTACCACACGGCCGGCGAGCCGTTCCGGATCGTGCTGGACGGCGTGCCGCCGATCCCCGGCGACACCGTCGCCGAGCGCCGGGCCATCGCGCTCGGCGCGGGCGGCAGCGCGACCGCGCCCCGGCCCAGCGCGCTGGACGAGGTCCGGCAGCTGCTCAGCCGGGAGCCGCGCGGCCACGCCGGGATGTACGGCGGCTTCCTGGTGCCGCCGGACGACGACGAGGCGCACCTGGGCGTGCTCTTCTGGCACAAGGACGGCTACTCCACCGCCTGCGGGCACGGCACCATCGCGCTTGGCGCCTGGGCGGTGGAGTCCGGCCTCGTGGCGGCCCCCGCGGACGGCGTGGCGCGGGTGCGGATCGACGTGCCGTCCGGCCGGGTCACCGCCCTGGTGCACCGGAGCGGCGGACGGACCACCGGGGTGACCTTCCGCAACGTGCCCAGCCGGGTGACCGCGCTGAAGCTCCCGGTGGAGACCTCGCGCGGCACCGTGGAGGTCGCCGTGGCGCACTCCGGCGCCTGCTACGCCTCGGTGCCGGCCGCCGCCCTCGGACTCGCCGTGGAACCGGCGCGGCTGCCCGAACTCACCGCCGTGGGGCGGGAGATCAGAGCGGCGCTGGCCGGGTCGGCGGCGGTCGCGCACCCGACGGACGCCCGGCTGTCGGGCGTGTACGGGGTCGTTCTGTACGACGAACTCCCTTCGGAGGACGGGGTGTTGAACCAGCGGAACGTCACCGTCTTCGCCGACGGCCAGATCGACCGCTCGCCCTGCGGCTCCGGTACCTCCGCCCGGCTCGCGGTGCTCGCCGCCGAGGGCCGGCTGGCCCCCGGCGAGCCGCTGCGCCACGAGTCGGTCATCGGGACGGTGTTCACCGGCCGCTTCCTCGCGGGCGGCGACCCGCAGGGCGGGGGCGTGGTCACCGAGGTCGGCGGGACGGCCTTCCGCACCGGCGAGCACGGCTTCGTCCTGGAGCCGGGCGACGAGCTGGGAACGGGGTTCCTGCTGTGAGCCCGTCCGCCGCGGAGCCGACCCCCACGAGCCCGTCCGCACCGCCCGGTACGGAGGTTGTGCCGCTCCAGTACGCCGTGCCGGGCACCGGCGGGGTCGGGCCCGCCGGTGCGGTGGGGGCGATCGAGCGGGTGCTGCTGGACGGGTTCGACCCGGAGGCGGCACCCGCCCGATCGGCCGTCCCGGTGCCCGCCGGGGAACTGCTGATGATGCCGGCCGCCGCCGGACCGTACGCGGGCGTGAAGATCGCCGGGGTCGCGCCCGCCAACCCGGAGCGCGGGCTGCCCCGGATCACCGGCAGCTACCTGCTGCTGGACGGGCCCACCCTGCAACCGCTCGCCGTCCTGGACGGCGCCGCGCTCACCGCGCTGCGCACGCCCGCCGTCACCGCGGCCGCGCTGCGGCGGCTGGCGGTGCCGGAGGCCGAGCACCTGGTGCTGTTCGGCTCCGGGCCGCAGGCGTACGGGCACCTGGACGCGCTGCTCACCGTCCGCCCGCTGCGCCGGCTCACCGTGGTGGCGCGCAACGCCGAACGGGCGGAGGCGCTGGCGGCGTACGGGCGGGAGCTCGGGCTGACGGCCGAGGTCGGCGGGCCGCGGGCGGTCCGCGACGCGGACCTGGTGGTCTGCTGCACCACCGCACGCACGCCGCTGTTCGACGGCGCGCTGGTGCCCGCGCACGCGGCGGTGGCGGCGGTCGGCTCGCACGAGCCGGACGCGCGGGAGGTGGACGGGCTGCTGGTGCGGCGGGCCGAGCTGTACGTGGAGGCCCGCGCGGTCGCGGACCGGGAGGCCGGGGACCTGATGATGGCGGGCGTGGCCGGGCGGCAGCTGTGGAACCTCGCGGAGCTGGTGCGCGGCGACGCGCTGGTGCCGGACGGGCGGCCGCGGTTCTTCAAGAGCGTCGGGATGGCCTGGGAGGACCTGGCCGTCGCGGCGGAGGTGTACCGGCGGGGGTAGCCGTTCAGTCACCCTGGAGGACGAGCCAACTGCCCGGGATGGCGGCGCAGTTGGCGAGCAGGTTGCGCAGCTCGCGGACGGCCGCGCGCTGCGCCTCGGTGGTGCAGCGGGCGAGCAGTGCGGTGGCCTCCTCGAAGGCGGCGCTGGCGTCCTGCTCGTTGAACAGGGTGTCGCCGTACGGGTCGATCCGGCCGAGCCGGTGGCGGGCCGGATCGGTGTGCCGGGTCAGGGCGTCGTCGAGGGCGTCGCCCGGGCTCGACAGGTGCAGCAGCCTGGGGCTGGTGCGGCGGCCGTTGTTCGGGCGGCCGTCGTACAGCGCGATGTCGATCGACAAGTCCGTTACTCCTGGCCGTGGTTGGGAGTTGTGAAGCCGGAGCCGGCGCAGCGGGAAGGGATCCCCCGCTGCGCCGGCTCCTCACGTTTTCGGCGCCGGGGTGTCAGGCCCGGCCGTCGAGGTAGGAGACGAGCAGCCGGGCCAGGTGCTTGCCGGTGACCAGCAGCGGCTGCTCGCTGCGGGCGACCTGGGCGGCGAGCTCGGCGCCCTCCAGGGCGCTGATCACGGTGCCAGCCAGCTCGTGGGCGTCCTCCTCGCCGATGCCCGCGGCGCTCAGCCGTTCCGTCACGACGGCCCGCCAGTTGGCGAAGGCCTCGGTCACCGCCTCCTCGATCACCGGCACCCGGCCGACCGTCTCCAGCGCGGTGCTGGTGATCGGGCAGCCGTCCTGCCAGTCGGAGGCGCGCAGTTCCTCGGCGAGCAGCCGGGTGCAGCCGGTCATCGCCTCGCCCAGGTCCGGCGAGGAGCCGAACCCGGCGCGCAGCAGGACGGCGAACTCCTCGTCGCCGTGCCGGATCGCCTCGGCGGCCAACTCCTGCTTGCCGCCCGGGAAGAAGTGGTAGACGGAGCCGAGGGTGGCCTCGGCCTCGCGGGAGATCTGCTTGATCCCGGTGCCCTCGTATCCCTGGCGCTGGAGCAGCCGGGAGGTGGCCCTGACGATCCGCTCGCGGGTGCCGGGCTTCACGGAGGTCGAGGTCTTCTCGGGCGTCTGCGCGGGCGTCTTCACGCCGTGATCCTAGTCGAGATTCTGAGTAGAGCGTTCGTTCCAGGCCTGTGCTAGCGTCGGCTCCGGCGCTCTGAATAGAGCGTTCGTTCCAGAGGAGGGGAAGACGCATGTCCGTGGAGCAGCAGGCGAAGCGATCCGTGACGGTGATCGGGCTCGGCCCGATGGGGCAGGCCATGGCCGGGGCGTTCCTGGACGCCGGGTACGCCGTCACGCTGTGGAACCGCACGGCCGGGCGGGCCGACGAGCTCGTCGCCCGGGGTGCGCGGGAGGCGCCCGGCGCGGAGGCGGCGGTGGCCGCGAACGAGCTGGTGGTGCTCAGCCTCACCGACTACGACGCGGTGTTCGAGGTGCTGGAGTCGGTCGAGCCGGCGCTCCGGGGGAAGGTGATCGTCAACCTCAGCTCGGACACCCCCGAGCGGGCCCGCGAGGCCGCCCGCCGGCTGGCCGAGCGCGGTGCCGGACACCTGACCGGCGGGGTGCAGGTGCCGCCGTCGGGCATCGGCAGCCCCGAGTCGTCCACCTTCTACAGCGGCCCGGTCGAGCTGTTCCAGCGGCACCGGGCCGCCCTGGAGGTGCTCACCGGGGCCGACTACCGGGGCGACGACCCCGGGCTGGCGCAGCTGTACTACCAGATCCAGATGGACCTGTTCTGGTCCTCGATGGTCGGCTACCTGCACGCCACGTCGATCGCCGAGGCCAACGGCATCTCGGCCGAGGAGTTCCTGCCGTACCTGAGCTCCACCGCCGCCGCGATGCCCGGCTTCCAGGCGTTCTACGCGCCGCGGATCGCCGCCGGGGACCACCGCGGGGACGTCGACCGGCTGGCCATGGCGCTGGCGAGCATCGAGCACGTCCAGCACACCGCGGAGGCCTCCGGGGTGGACGGCGCGCTGCCCGCAGTCCTGGCCGAGGCGGTCCGGCGGGGCGTGGCGGCCGGCGACGGTGCGGCCAGTCTGAGCACCCTGGTGGGCCGGTTCCGCCGGGCGTAGCCCTCCGTGCGGGCCCGAAGGTCGTGTGCCGTCGGCCGTTGTCACGGCCGACGGCCGCTGCCACCATGGCTTTCGGCGTCACGAGGGCCTGGCGGGGCGGGTGTTCGAATCCTGGGCGGTTGCGTACGCAACGTAACGTGACATTGTACGCTGGGGTTCTGCACCCACCGGAGGAACACCATGGCCGACCTCAAATCCCGCACCCTGATCTCCGTACAGGAGCGGCTTCGCGACCAGGTCGCCCACGCGCTCCGGGCGGCCCTGATCTCCGGCGAACTGCGCCCCGGTGTCGTCTACTCCGCACCCGCGCTCGCCGCCGACTTCGGCGTCTCCGCGACCCCGGTCCGCGAGGCCATGCTCGACCTCGCCCGCGAGGGACTGGTCGAGGCCGTCCGCAACAAGGGCTTCCGGGTCACCGAGCTGACCGACCGCGACCTCGACGACTACACCGAGATCCGCGCCCTGATCGAGGTCCCGACCGTCGGCCGGGTGGCGCGCACCGCCACCAAGGAGCAGCTGGAGCGGCTGCGTCCGCAGGCCGAGGCGATCGTCGCGGCGGCCCGCAAGCACGACCTGATCGGCTACCTGGAGGCCGACCGCCAGTTCCACCTGGACCTGCTGGGGCTGGCCGGCAACACCCGGCTGGTCGAGGTCGTCGGCGACCTGCGCAAGCGCTCCCGGCTGTACGGCCTCAACCGGCTCGACGAGCGCGGCGAGCTGGTCTCCTCGGCGGAGGAGCACCTGGAGCTGCTCGACCTGCTGCTGGCCGGCGACGCGGCCGGCGCCGAGGCCTGCATGACCCGCCACCTCAGCCACGTCCGCTCCCTGTGGGCCGGCGAGGACAAGCCCGCCGAGCCGGAGCCCTCCGCCCTGCGGCTCGGGGGTCGCCGGAGCTGAACCGCTCGTTCGGGTGAAGACTGGGGATCAGGCGCCAAGAGGTGCCCGGGTTCTACGATGATGCTCTCGACATCGGCAGCCAGGAGCATCCGGTTGCCGAACGGGCCGTACGACTTTGCCGTGCCAGACCTGGTGGTCGTCGACGCCGACAGTGACGATCGGATTCCTGAACACGGTTGCTACGACCCGGCAGTCTTCCGTCTCGTGCTGGAAGTGACGTCGTCGAATCACTTGGTCGACCTGAAGGTCAAGCCGACGCTGTACGCGGAGGCAGGGGTGCCCGTCCACGTCATCGTGGACCGGACGAACCAGCGCGTCATGGTGCTGACCGACCCCAAGGACGGCGAATACCGCGTGCACGCCGTCCACCACCCCGGGCAGTCGTTCACCCTGCCGGAGTCGATCGGAGCGTCGGTGACGCTCTCGGTGGACGACGTGCTGACGGCCAAGAAGTAGGTTCAGACCGCCGCCGCAGGCAGAGTCAGCCTCCCGTCGTGGACCTCGGCGATCTGGTCGACGGCCGTCAGGTGGGTGCGGTCGTGGGTGACCAGCACGGTGGCGGTGGCCCGGCGGTGGGTGAGGTCGGTGATCAGGTCGAGGACGGCGGCGCCGCGTTCGTGGTCGAGGGCGCTGGTGGGTTCGTCGACCAGCAGGACGGTGGGGTCGTTCATCAGGGCGCGGGCGATGTTGACCCGCTGGCGCTGGCCGCCGGAGAGCTGGTGCGGGCGGCGGGCGGCCTGGTCGCGCAGGCCGACGGCGTCCAGGAGCTCCAGGGCGCGGGGGAGCGCGCCGCGCGGGGCCCGGCCGTCGAGGTGGGCCATCACCTGCAACTGCTCCACGGCGGTGAGCGAGGGCAGCAGGTTGGGCTGCTGGAAGACGACGCCGATCCTGGTGCGGCGCAGCGCGGTGAGTTCCGCCCGGCCGAGGCCCCTGGTGTCCGTGCCGTCGATGACGACCTGCCCGGAGTCCGGGGTGATCAGGGTGGCGGCCACCGCCAGCAGGCTGGACTTGCCGGAGCCGGACGGGCCGACGACGGCGGTGAGCGAGCCCTTGGGGACGGTCAGCGAGACCTCGTCCAGCGCGGTGAGCCGGCCGTCGCCGTCCGGGTAGGTCAGCGTGATGCGGTCGAGGATCAGACTCATCGGGCACTCCCCAGGGCGGTCAGCGGGTCGACGGAGGTGATCCGGCGGATGGACAGGGCCGCGCCGATCGCGCCGAGCGCGATCATGACGGCGGCGGGCAGCAGGAGGGTCGGGGCGTCCAGCACGAAGGGGACGGCGGAGCCGATCAGCGAGCCGGCGCCGAGCGCGATCGCGGTGCCGACGGCCGTGCCGCCCACCAGCAGCAGGACGGCCTGGCCGAGGGCGTCGCGCAGCAGGTAGCGGGTGGAGGCGCCGAGGGCCTTGAGGACGGCGACGTCGCCGCTGCGCTGGATCGTCCAGACGGTGAAGAACGCGCCGATCACCAGGGCCGAGATGGCGAACAGGAAGCCGCGCATCAGCTGGAGGGAGCCGTTCTCCGAGGTGTAGGAGCCGATCGCGGTGAGGGCGTCGTCGCGGGTGCGGGTCTCGGTGCCGTGGCGGGCGTCGGCGGCGGCCAGGTCGGCTCCGTCGGCCGTGCGCAGGGCGATGACGGTGGCGTGGCCGGCGCCGCCGGGGGCGGCCTGCTGCCAGTCGGCGAGGCTGGTCCAGATCACCGGGGTGTGGCTGTACGCGGCGTCGCCCTCGACGGCGGCGACCCGCAGCGGGTGCCCGGCCAGGGTGAAGCCGGCGCCGGGGGCGAGGCCGCCCAGGTTCTCGGCGGCGGTCCTGGACAGCACGGCCTGGCCGGGGGCGATCCGGGCGCCCTGCGGGGCGAGCCCGGAGCCCTCCGGGACGCCGAAGGCGGAGAGCGCGGCGGTGCGCTGTCCGGCGGCGGCCTTGGTGGTGGTGATGCCGAGCGGCTGGGCGGAGGTGACGCCGGGCTCGCGGGCCCAGGCCTGCCACTGGTCGGGGGTGACCTGGGAGTCGGTGAAGGAGAGCTTCTGGCCGTCGGCGGGCTTGCCGAAGACCAGGTGGTCGGCGGGCAGGCCGGTGATCGCGGAGATGTTCTGCCGGCCGAGCCCGGCGGTCAGCCCGGACAGCAGGCCGACCAGTACGGTGATCAGCACGATGACGGTTCCCATCAGGGCGAACCGCCCCTTGGCGAACCTCAGGTCCCTCCAGGCGACGAACAAGGTGAGCCTTCCTCTGCACAGGTGTTCTCGACGCTTCCACCGTCCTGGACCAGGGGGCCCGGAGGCATCGCGCCGGGGATTGCATCCTGGGCATCAAAGGGCAGAAGCGGAGTTCAACCTTTTGATTGATGCCGGGTGCCGGGCGCGGAACTTAGGCTGGACGGATGGCGACCGAACGATCCAGAACCACCCCCGTCGCCCGCGTCCTCCAGGTCTGCCTGCACCTGCTCGTGGCGGGCCTGCTGGCGCTCGCCGTCGCCCGGGCGGTCCTCGCCGACCGGGGCGGCGATCCGGCCGCCGTCGCCGCCGCGGCCACCGCGATGGCCGCCGTCTACACCGTCGGGCCGCAGCTCGCCGCGGTGCGCCGCTCGCGCCGGGCGGCCGCGCTCTGGCTGGCGCTGCTCGGCGTCACCTGGGCGGGCGTGCTGATCGCCACCCAGGACGGGGTCTGGCTGGCGTTCCCGCTGTACTTCCTGGAACTGCACCTGCTGGGGCGGCGCGGCGGGCTGGTCGCCGTCGGGCTGACCGCCGCCGCGTCGATCGCCGCGTGGTCCTGGCACCAGCACAGCTTCGGCTTCGCCGCCTCGATCGGGCCCGCGCTCGGCGCGGCCGTCGCCACCGCCACCGTGCTCGGCTACCAGGCGCTGTACCGGGAGAGCGAGGAGCGCCGCCGGCTGATCGACGAGCTGACCGCCGCCCGCGCCGACCTCGCCGCCGCGCACCATGCGGCCGGGGTGCTGGCCGAGCGCGAGCGGCTCGCCCGGGAGATCCACGACACCCTCGCGCAGGGCCTCAGCTCCATCCAGCTGCTGCTGCGGGCCGCCCAGCGGGCCCTGCCGGAGCGCACCGAGACCGCCGCCGGGTACGTCGAGCAGGCGCGGCAGGCCGCCCAGGACAACCTGGACGAGGCGCGGCGGTTCGTCCGGGCGCTCACCCCGCCCGCGCTGGACGGCGACCCGCTGCCGGTCGCGCTGGAGCGGCTCTGCGCGACCACGACGGCGCACGGCGCGCTGCCCGTCCACCTGCACGTCTCCGGCGACCCGGTCCGGCTGCCGGCCGCGCAGGAGGTCGCGCTGCTGCGGATCGCGCAGTCGGCGCTCGGCAACACCGTTCGGCACGCGGGAGCCTCGCGGGCCGAGGTGACACTCAGCTACATGGAGGGCGAGGTGGCACTGGACGTGTACGACGACGGGGCCGGGTTCGACCCGGCGGCGGTCGCCGGCCGCACCGGCGGGGACGGCGGGTTCGGACTGCCGTCGATGCGGGCCCGGGCACGGGCGCTCGGCGGCGGTTTCACCGTGGAGTCGGCGCCCGGCCGGGGGACGACGGTGGCGGTGCAGCTGCCGGTCGCCCCGGAGGCGGGCCCGTGATCCGGCTGCTCATCGCGGACGACCACCCGGTGGTGCGGGCCGGGCTGCGGGCGGTGCTGGAGTGCGAGCCGGACTTCGCCATCGTGGCGGAGGCGGCCACCGCCGAGCGGGCCGTCGAGCGGGCCGTCGAGCCGGGCGTCGACGTGGTGCTGATGGACCTCCAGTTCGGGCCGGGGTCGGCGATGAACGGGGCGCAGGCCACCGCGGCGATCACCGCCCGGGCAGGGGCGCCGCGGGTGCTGGTGGTCACCACGTACGACACCGACGCGGACACCCTGCCGGCCCTGGAGGCGGGCGCCACCGGCTACCTGCTGAAGGACGCGCCGCCGGAGGAGCTGGCCCAGGCGGTACGGGCGGCCGCGGCCGGGCGGAGCGCGCTGGCGCCCAGCGTGGCGGACCGGCTGCTGGAGCGGATGCGGACGCCGGCGGCGGCGCTCAGCGCCCGGGAGACCGAGGTGCTGGGGCTGGTCGCGGACGGGCTGACCAACCAGCAGGTCAGCCAGCGGCTGCACCTGAGCCAGGCCACCGTGAAGTCCCATCTGGTGCACATCTACACCAAGTTGGGGGTGGACTCGCGCACGGCGGCGGTGCGGGAGGCGCGGCGGCGGGGGCTGATCCGCCGGGCGTAGGGTGGGGTGATCCGTACCCGCGGCAGTGTTCCGTGCCCGCAGCAGTGTGAGGAGCGCCCGATGACCGTCCGGCTCGACGAACTCGCCGTCCCCGTGATCGCCGCCCCGATGGCGGGCGGCCCCTCGACGCCCGAGCTGGTGGCGGCGGTGAACCGGGCCGGCGGGCTGGGGTTCCTGGCGGCCGGGATGAGGACCGCCGCCGGGATGTCCGAACAGATCGCCGCGGTCCGGAAGGCGACCGACCGGCCGTACGGGGTGAACCTCTTCGTGCCGGGCCCACCCGGGGACGCGGTGGCCGTCGCGGCGTACCGGGAGCGGCTGCGGCCCGAGGCCGAGCAGTGGGGCGTGACGCTGCCGGCGGAGATCCGGCCGGACCGGGACGACTGGGACGCCAAGCTCGCCGCGCTGCTCGCGGACCCGGTGCCGGTGGTCTCGTACACCTTCGGGCTGCCCACGGCCGAGGAGGCGGCGGCGGTGCGGGCGGTCGGCACGACCCAGGTCGGCACCGTCACCACGCCGGAGGAGGCGCGGGCGGCGGAGGCCGTCGGGATGGACGCGCTGTGCGTGCAGGGCCCGGAGGCGGGCGGCCACCGGGGCACCCACCGGGTGACGGACCGGCCGGGGGAGCTGCCGCTGCTCGAACTGCTGGCCGCCGTACGGGAGGTGACGGCGCTGCCGCTGATAGCCGCGGGCGGGCTGGGCGACGGCGCGGCCGTCGCGGCGGCACTGCGGGCGGGGGCGGTGGCGGTGCAGCTGGGCACGGCGCTGCTGCGGTCGGACGAGTCCGGCGCCTCGGCCGCTCACCGGGCGGCGCTCGTCGACCTCCCGGAGACGGCCGTCACCCGCGCCTTCACCGGCCGCCCCGCCCGCGGTCTGCGCAACGCCTTCATCGACCGCCACGGCCCGTACGCCCCGCCCGCCTACCCCGAGGTCCACCACCTCACCACCCCCCTCCGCGCCGCCGCCACCCGCCGCGGCGACACGGCCGCCATGCACCTCTGGGCCGGCACGGCGCACACCCTCGCCCGCACGGGCCCGGCGGAGGCGATCGTCACCGACCTCTGGCAGTCGGCGCGGGGGTAGCGCGCAGGGCGCGCCGGGCGGTGAGTGTCCGGCGGGGCGAGCGGACGACCAAGGTGGCCTGATCGTCCGCCCCCCGCTTCAGCCCAGCAGGCCGGCCATCCAGGACTCGACGGCCTCGGCCTCCCGGGGGAGGGCGCCGGACATCAGGTGGGCGCCGTCGGGGGTGATGACGAGGTCGTCCTCGATGCGGATGCCGAGGCCGCGGAGTTCGGCGGGGAGGGTCTCGTCGTCGGGCTGGAGGTAGAGGCCGGGTTCGACGGTGAGGACCATGCCCTCCTCCAGGGTGCCGTCGAGGTAGCGGTCGGCGCGGGACTTGGCGCAGTCGTGGTAGTCGAGGCCGAGCATGTGGCCGCTGCCGCAGAGGGTGTAGCGGCGGTAGAGGCCGTTGTCCTCGGCGAGGGCCTCCTCGGCGGAGACGGGCAGGACGCCCCAGTCGGCGAGGCCCTCGGCGATGACCCGCATGGCGGCGCGGTGGAAGTCGCGGAACCGGGCCCCGGGGCGCAGGGCGGCGATGCCGGCGCTCTGGGCGGCGAGGACGAGGTCGTAGGCCTGGCGCTGGACCGGGGTGAAGGTGCCGCTGAGCGGGAGGGTGCGGGTGATGTCGGCGGCGTACAGGGTGTCGGTCTCGACGCCGGCGTCCAGCAGCAGCAGGGAGCCGGGGTCGAGGGCGCCGTCGTTGCGGATCCAGTGCAGTACGCACGCGTGGGCGCCGGAGGCGGCGATGGTGGTGTAGCTGGTGCCGTTGCCCTCGGCGCGGGCGCGCAGGTCGAAGACGCCCTCGATCCAGCGCTCGCCGCGGTGGTGGCGCAGTGCGGTGGGCAGGGCGCGGACGACGTCCTCGAAGCCGGTGACGGTGTGGTCGACGGCCAGTTGCAGCTGTCCGATCTCCCACTGGTCCTTGACCAGGCGCAACTCGGAGAGCACGGCGGCCAGTTCGCCGTCCCGGTGGTCCCCGGTGGGCCGTCCGGTGGCCTCGTCGACCAGCGGGTCGGTGCCGGCCAGCACCCGGGTGGGCGGCTGCGGGCCGGTGAGCAGCTTGCCGAGGTCGTCGAGGTGTTCGGTGCGCACCCCGGTGAGCCGGGCGGCCTCGGCGAGGTCGGGCCGGGCGCCGACCCAGAACTCGCCGTAGCGGCGGTCGCGGTAGAACTCGCCGCCGTCGCGCGGGGAGCGTGGGCGCAGGTAGAGGACCGGCTCGTGGCCGTCGGGGCCGGCCGGTTCGAGGACCAGGACGTGGTCGGCCTGGTCCTCGCCGGTGAGGCCGGTGAGCCAGACGTACGCGCTGTGCGGGCGGAAGCGGTGGTCGAGGTCGTTGCAGCGGACCTTGAGGCGCCCGGCCGGGACGATCAGCCGCTCGCCGGGGAAGGCGGCGGAGAGCCGGGCGCGGCGGCCGGGGAAGCGGTCGTGGCCGGGCACGCGCCGGTCCGCGGGGAGGGGGGTGGCGGCCCACTGGGTGGCCATGTAGGAGGCGAGGGCGGGGGAGACCGGGAGGTCGTGGCTCCCGGTGTTGAGGCCGGTCGGGGGCAGGGTCACCGGTGAACTCCTAGGCGGGGCTGGGGAGATGCGGGGCACGGACACAGCTCGGTAACGGGTGGCGTCACCTCTTGTGCAGTGCAATTTCACATTACTATGTTACGGGTCACACAGCGCAGCGGCCAGGTCGGACGATCAGGCCCCCCACAGCGGAGTTGCACATGACCAGGCGCACCCACGCCGCCCTTGCGGCGGCCCTCGCGGCGACAATCACTCTCGGCCTCGGGGCCTGCTCGAACGACAAGAGCGACAGCGGCAGCGGCAGCGGCGCCGCCCCCTCCGACAGCAGGGGCCCGGGCGCGGCGGCCGGCTCGATCGTCGGCGGCACCCCGGCCAAGGGCGGCACCCTCACCGTCCTGACCAACCAGGACTTCGCGCACCTCGACCCGGCCCGCAACTGGGTGGTGCCGCACATGGACTTCGGCACCCGGCTGATCTACCGGACCCTGACCACCTTCAAGTCCGAGCCGGGCACGGCCGGCAGTGAGATCGTCCCGGACCTCGCCACCGACCTGGGCAAGTCCTCCGAGGGCGGCAAGGTGTGGACCTTCACCCTCAAGGAGGGCCTGAAGTACGAGGACGGCTCGCCGATCAGGTCCGCCGACATCAAGTACAACGTCGAGCGGTCCTTCTCCCCGGACCTCACCGGCGGCCCCGACTACGCGATCCAGTACATGGAGGGCGGCGAGAACTACAAGGGCCCGCTGAACGGCGAGCACCTGGCGAGCATCGAGACCCCGGACGACCGGACCATCGTCTTCCACCTGAAGCGCCCGGTCGCCGAGTTCTCGGACACCGTCACCCTGCCGACCTTCTCCCCGGTGCCGCAGTCCCAGGAGAAGGGCACCCAGTACGACTCCCGGCCGTTCTCCTCCGGCCCGTACAAGATCGAGACCTACGACCGCGGCAAGCAGCTGGTGCTGGTCCGCAACACCAACTGGGACCAGTCCACCGACACCGTCCGCAAGGCCTACCCGGACAAGGTCGTGGTCACCCAGGGCATCAAGGGCGGCCAGGCCGACGACCGGATCATCGCCAGCGACGGCGCCGACGCCAACGCGATCAACATGCCCTGGATGCAGCACGAGACCGTCGCCAAGGTGCTGCCCAAGGCGGACGTCAGGTCCCGCATGGTCGCCGAGCAGACCGGCTGCACCGACATGCTCTACCTGAACACCGCCAAGGCCCCCTTCGACGACCCGAAGGTGCGCGAGGCGATGATGTGGGCGGTCGACCGCGAGGCCCAGGTGACCGCCTTCGGCGGGCCCGCGGTGACCGACGCGGCGACCTCCTTCCTGCCGCCGTCGCTGACCGGCGGCGCCAAGTCCGACCCGCTGAAGATCCCGGTGGCCGGCGACCCGGAGAAGGCCAAGGCGCTGCTCAAGGACGCGGGCAGGACCGACCTCAAGGTCTCGCTCACCGTCTCGACCGGCGACAAGACCCGCGCCGAGTCGATCCAGCAGTCGCTGTCCAAGGCCGGTGTCCAGGTCACCGTGAACACCGTCGACGCGTCCGCCTTCGCCGACACCGTCGGCGACATCAGGAACGCCCCCGAGCTGACCCTCAGCGGCTGGTGTCCCGACTACCCCTCCGGTGCGACCTTCCTGCCGTTCCTCTTCGACGGCCGCACCATCAAGGAGAAGGGCAACCAGGGCAACTACAGCCAGTTCAAGGACCAGGCCACGATGGACCGGATGGACCAGATCGCGGCCATGACGGACGTCGACGAGGCCAACAAGGCCTGGAAGCAGCTGGACGAGGAGCTGATGAAGAAGGCCCCGGCCGTTCCGCTGCTCTGGCAGCGCCGCCCGCTGCTGGTCGGCACCAACGTGGCCGGCGCGTTCGGCAACTCGGGCTACGCCGGCATGATCGACCTGGCCACGGTCGGCCTCAAGGACCCCGCCAAGGGCAAGTGAGGACCGGCAGCGATGAGTAGCACCACACCTTCGGAAGCCGAAGGACACGCCGGTGTCGAGAGTGACGAGCGACGAGCGAGCGCAGCGAGTGCCGGAGCGAGGACCGTCGACACCGGATCAGGAGCGGCCGGAGGCGAGCGAAGAACGGCCGAGCCCGCCGCCGTGGCCGAGTCCACGGCGGCGGGCGCCAAGAGGAGTTCCGGGCGCGGGCCCTGGCGGCTGGTCTGGGACCAGCTGTGGGCCAAGGGCTCGGCCCGGTTCGGACTGACCACCGTCGGCGTGCTGCTGCTGGCCGCCGCGCTGGCCGGCCCGCTCGGCTCGCTCGGCGGCTGGACCCCCGAGGAGTTCGACAAGCGCGCCGTCGACCCGTACCTGGGCGGTCTTCCCCGGGGCGACTTCGGCGGCATCAGCGCCCGGCACTGGCTGGGCGTCGAGCCGGTCACCGGCCGCGACCTGTTCGCCCGGGTGCTGCACGGCGGGCAGGTCTCACTGCTGATCGCGTTCACCGCGACCGCCGTCGTCGTGGCCGTCGGGACCCTGGCCGGCATCGCGGCGGGCTACTTCGGCGGGCGCACCGACACGGTGCTGTCCCGGCTGATGGACCTCACGATGTCCTTCCCCTCGCTGATCTTCATGATCGCGATGATGTCGGTGGCCAAGGACGTCAACCGGATCCTGCTGATCACCCTGGTGATCGGGCTGTTCACCTGGCCCGGCATCGCCCGGGTGGTGCGCGGCCAGACCCTCTCGCTCAAGCACCGCGAGTACGTCGAGGCCGCCAAGGTCGGCGGGGCGCGCTCCTGGCGGATCCTCACCCGGGAGATCCTGCCGAACGTCTCCGGCCCGATCATCGCCTACACCACCCTGCTCATCCCCGGCATGATCGCCACCGAGGCCGCGCTCAGCTACCTCGGCGTGGGCGTCCGCCCGCCGACCGCCTCCTGGGGCCAGATGATCGCCGAGAGCATCGTGCACTACGAGACCGACCCGACCTACTTCCTGATCCCGACCGCCTTCCTGTTCGTCGCCGTGCTCGCCTTCACCCTGCTCGGGGACGCGCTGCGCGACATCCTCGACCCCCGGGGAGGCCGGTCGTGATCCTCTACCTCGGCCGCCGGCTGCTCGGCGTGGCGGGCATCCTGCTCGCCATCTGCGCCATCACCTTCACCATCTTCTACCTGCTGCCCAACGACCCGGCCGCGGCCGCCTGCGGCAAGACGTGCAGCCCCGAGCGGCTCGCCGACGTCAAGGCGGCGATGGGCCTGGACAAGCCGCTCTGGGACCAGTTCCTCGCCTACCTCGCCGGCATCTTCGCCGGCCGCGACTACGGCTCCGGCCCCAGCGCGGTGCACTGCGGCTTCCCCTGCCTCGGCTACTCCTACGAGTACGGGCTGCCGGTCTGGGACCTGCTGACCGACCGTCTGCCGGTCTCGATCTCGCTGGCCCTCGGCGCGGCCGTGCTCTGGCTGGTCCTCGGCCTCGGCGCGGGCGTCACCTCGGCGCTGCGCAAGGGCCGGCCGCTCGACAAGGCGCTGATGGTGCTGTCCGTCGGCACCGCCTCGCTGCCGGTCTACTTCACCTCGATCATGCTGATCTGGGGCGTCGTCAGGACGGCCGGCGTGCTGCCCTACCCCGCGTACCACCAGTTCACCGAGAACCCCCTGGAGTGGGGCTCCAACCTGCTGCTGCCGTGGATCGCGCTGGCCCTGCTGTACGCGGCGATGTACGCCCGGCAGAGCCGCAACTCGATGATCGAGGCGATGGCCGAACCGTACATCCGCACCGCCCGGGCCAAGGGCCTGCCGCCGCGGACGGTCACCGTCAAGCACGGGCTGCGCTCCGGGATGACGCCGATCCTGACCATCTTCGGGATGGACCTCGGCGGCCTGCTGGCCGGCGCGGTCATCACCGAGTCGATCTTCGGCCTGCCCGGCGTCGGCCGGCTGTTCTACGACGGCCTGGCCCGGTCCGACCAGCCGGTCATCCTCGGGGTCACCCTGCTCGCGGCCTTCTTCATCGTCGCGGCGAACCTGCTGGTCGACCTGCTCTACGCGTTCGTCGACCCGAGAGTGAGGTACTGATGACCGAGTTGTTGGAGGTCGAGGACCTCAGGGTCGCCTTCGACACCCCGCGCGGCAGCGTCCGGGCGGTGGACGGGATCTCCTTCACCGTCCGGGCCGGGCGCACCCTCGGGCTGGTCGGCGAGTCGGGCAGCGGGAAGTCCGTCACCTCGCTCGCCGTCATGGGCCTGCACCGCGGCGCCACCGTCACCGGCTCGATCCGGCTGAACGGGCAGGAGCTGGGCGGCCTGGGGGAGCGGGAGCTGGGCACCGTCCGGGGCCGCCGGATCGCGATGATCTTCCAGGACCCGCTGTCCAGCCTGCACCCCTTCTACACCGTCGGGGAGCAGATCGCCGAGCACTACCGGGTGCACTTCAAGGCCAACCGCAGGGCCGGCCGGGCCCGGGCGGTGGAGATGCTGGCCGAGGTCGGCATCCCGGAGCCGGCCCGCCGGGTCGACGAGTACCCGCACCAGTTCTCCGGCGGCATGCGCCAGCGCGTCATGATCGCCATGGCGCTCGCCTGCGAACCCGAGCTGCTGATCGCCGACGAGCCCACCACGGCGCTCGACGTCACCGTCCAGGCGCAGATCCTCGACCTGATCGCCCGGATCCAGCAGGAGCGCGGCCTCGGCGTCGTGATGATCACCCACGACCTGGGCGTGGTCGCCCGGGTCGCCCACGAGGTGCTGGTGATGTACGGCGGCCGGGCCGCCGAACAGGCCCCGGTGGACCGGCTGTTCGCCCGGCCCGCGCACCCGTACACGCGCGGTCTGCTGGACTCGCTGCCGCGCCTGGACGACACCGACGACACCCCGCTGCGGGCCATCCCCGGCAGCCCGCCGTCGCTGATCGCCCCCGCCCCCGGCTGCTCCTTCGCCCCGCGCTGCGCCCGCACCACCGCCGCGTCCGCCGAGGAGCACGCCCGCTGCCTGGCCGAGCGCCCCCCGCTCGACCTGCTCGCCCCCGGCCACCAGGCCGCCTGCCACCTGCCGCTGGTGCCGGAAGGGGTGCTGTGATGACCACGCCGTCGACGAAGGGCGCGGCCGAACCGTTGGCCGGACCACTGACCGGACCACCGGCCGAACCGCTGCTGTCCGTACGGGACCTGGTGAAGACCTTCCCCGGCCGGCGCGGCCGCACCGGCCGGCCCGGAGCGCCGATCCGGGCGGTGGACGGGGTGAGCTTCGACGTCGGCGCGGGCGAGACGCTCGGCCTGGTCGGCGAGTCCGGCTGCGGCAAGTCCACCACCGGGCGGATGATCGTCCGGCTGCTCGACCCGACCTCGGGCACCGTCACCTTCGACGGCACCGAGATCGGCGGGCTCTCCCAGGCCCGGCTGCGGCCGCACCGGCGCGACCTCCAGATGGTCTTCCAGGACCCGTACTCCTCGCTCAACCCCCGGCAGACGGTGGCCCGGATCATCTCCGAGCCGCTGCTGGTCCAGGGCGGGAGCGCGACGGCGGCGCGCAAGCGGGCCGCCGAGCTGATGGAGCTGGTCGGGCTGATCCCCGAGCACCTGGACCGCTACCCGCACGAGTTCTCCGGCGGCCAGGCCCAGCGCATCGGCATCGCCCGCTCGCTGGCCACCTCGCCCCGGCTGGTGATCGCCGACGAGCCGGTCTCCGCGCTGGACGTCTCCATCCAGGCCCAGGTGGTCAACCTGATGGAGCGGCTCCAGCAGGAGCTGGGGCTGGCGTACGTGTTCATCGCGCACGACCTCTCGGTGGTCAAGCGGGTCTGCGACCGGGTCGCGGTGATGTACCTGGGCCGGATCGTGGAGATCGGCGACAAGGCCGAGGTGTACGGCAGCCCCGCGCACCCGTACACCAGGGCGCTGCTGTCCGCCGTCCCGCTGCCGGACCCGGAGGCGGAGCGGAACCGGGAGCGGATCGTGCTGCTCGGCGACCCGCCGAGCCCGGCCGACCCGCCGCCCGGGTGCAGCTTCCACCCGCGCTGCCCGAAGGCCCAGGACCTCTGCCGGACCGAGCGGCCGCTGCTGAGGATCGCCGGGCCCGGCGAGCGCCAGGCGGCCTGCCACTTCCCGGAGGCCTGAGGCGCTTTCCCGGACGCCTGAGGCGCTTTCCCGGACGCCTGAGGCGCCACAAGACCCCCGGTCGGACGCGGCGGGGAACCCTGCGAGGGCCGCGTCCGACCGGGTTCCAACCCTTCCCCGGCCTACTCCTCGACGGGCAGCAGGCCCTCCTCCGGCAGCAGCCGCCGAGGGCCCGGCCCCTCGGCGGCCAGCTCGTCCCCCGGGTTGAGCACCCGGCAGCGGCGCAGCGACACGCAGCCGCAGCCGATGCAGCCGGTCAGCTCGTCCTCCAGCCGCTCCAGCTCGGCCCGGCGGGCGCGCAGCTGCTCGGCCCAGCGCCGGGAGATCCGCTCCCAGTCGTGCTTGCCGGGCATCCGGTCCTCGGGCAGGCCGGTGAAGACCTCGGCGACCTCGGCGAGCGGGATGCCGAGCCGCTTGGCGACCAGGATGAGCGAGATCCGGCGCAGCACGTGCCGCCGGTAGCGCCGCTGGTTGCCCGTGGTGCGCTCGGAGGTGATCAGGCCCTGGTCCTCGTAGAAGCGCACCGCCGAGGTGGCGATCCCGGCCCGCCGGGCGACCTCGCCGACGCTCAGCAGATCGACCGGGGCGGTGGTCATGGCGGGCTCCTTGACTTCAAGTTCTGTTGAAGTCCTAGCGTACCGGACGTGACCGAATCAGCTGCCGTCAGGAATGACACCACCGTTGCCGAGCTGGATGGTTACCCGTCGGAGTCACCGACCGCGGGGGCCTCCGGCGGGTGGCGCGAACTCTTCTCCCGCCGGTACGCCGCCCCCGCCTCGATCCTGGCCGGGGGCGTCGCGCTGTACGCGATGAACCTCTACTTCACCGCCGCGCTGATGCCCTCGATCGTCGCCGACATCGGCGGCGAGCGGTACTACGCGTGGGTGGCCACCGGCTTCCTGATGGCGGCCGTCATCGCCTCGATGCTGGTCAGCCGGCTGCTGGACCGCCTCGGTGCCGCCCGTGCGTACGTGCTGGGCTTCCTGGTGTTCGGCGCCGGCGCGGTGCTCAACGCGCTCAGCCCCTCGATGGCGGCGCTGATCCTCGGCCGGGTGGTGCAGGGCCTCGGCGGCGGGCTGGTTGCCGGGCTCGGCTATGCCGTGATCCGCGGCGCCCTGCCGGAGCGGCTGTGGACCCGCGCGGCCGGGCTGGTCTCCGCGATGTGGGGCGTCGGCACCCTGGTCGGACCGTCGCTGGGCGGGCTGTTCGCCCAGCTCGGCGCCTGGCGCGGGGCGTACGTCCTGCTGCTGGCCGCCGCGCTGGTGCTGGCGCTGCTGGCCCGCCGCGTGCTGCCCGGACGCTCCGGCGAGGGGCAGGGCAGTGGCCCGGTGCCCCTGCCCTCGCTGCTGCTGCTCACCCTGGCGGCGGCGGCCTTCAGCGTCAGCTCGACCGTGCCGGGCGGCTGGCCGACGGCGGTCTGCCTGCTCGCCGGAGTGGCGCTGCTGGCGGGCTTCGTGGCGGTCGAGCGCCGCGCGGCGGCGACGGTGCTGCCGCAGCAGACCTACCGGGCCGGAAACCCGCTGAAGTGGCTCTACCTGACCGTCGCGGTGCTCTGCGCGGGCGTGGTGGCGGAGAACTTCATCCCGCTGTTCGGCCAGCAGCTGGGCGGGCTCGGCCCGCTGGTGGCCGGGTTCCTCGGCGCCGCGATCTCGGCCGGCTGGACCACCGCCCAGCTGTTCAGCGTCGGGATCGAGTCGGCCCGCGGCCGGGCCCTGGCGATCCGCACCGCGCCGCTGGTGCTGGTCGGCGGCCTGCTGGTCTACGGGCTGTCGCAGACCGGGCAGGCCTCCGGGCCGCGGGTGGTGCTGTGGGCGGCGGCGCTGTTCGTCGCCGGCACCGGGATCGGGCTGGCCTTCCCGCACCTGAGCGTGGCGGCGATGCGCAGCAGCGACGACCCGGCGGAGGGCGGCAAGGCGGCCGCGGCGATCAACACCACCCAGCTGATCGCCTTCTCGGTGACCTCGGCGCTGGCCGGCACGCTGGTCAACCTGGGCGGGGACGCCCCGGTCGACTCGGCCCGGTACATGACCTTCGGGATCGCCGCGATCACCGTCCTCGGGGTGGCCACCGCCGCGCGCACCGCCCGCAGCCCGGGGCGCTGAGCGGCACCGGCCCGCCCTCGGGGCGCACGAGCAGGCCCCGGATCCCTTTTCGTCGGGGGGATCCGGGGCCTTTCGCGCCTTTGGTCGTCGTCAGGAGGCCGGGCCCACCCGGACGGTGGTGATCCGCCCGCCCTGGGACTCCCGGACGACCTCGATCTTCGTGTTGGTGTCCGGCACCTTCACCGTCAGCTGCGGCGTGGCCGCGTCGCCGTACACCCCGGTGCGGTCGTTGAACACCGGGACGGCCGGCTCGGCCGGCACCCGCACCGCGACGCCGCCCTTGTGCAGGGTGAACGCCGTGGTCGGCTTGAGCGAGAAGGTCGCGTCGTAGGTCTGCGCCCGCCCGTTGACCAGCGTGCCGTCGGCGAAGCGGATCGGCGCCGGGCGGGCGTCGATCGGCAGGATCAGCCCGCCGCCGGGGTGGTCCTTGGTGTTGTTGTCGCCGTAGGAGGTGTCCCACAGCCAGATCAGGACGCCCTCCTGGTACGGGTAGTTGTCCACCACGTTGGCCTTGCCCGCGACGCCGGTGTAGCCGAAGTTGTACGGGCCGGTCTTCAGGAACGCCCCGTAGCCGGTGTAGCGTCGGTTCTCGGCGAGGTAGGCCCGCGGGTGCTGCTTGACGGCGGTGCGGCCGGTGATGACCGTGAAGCCGTTGGCCGTCCAGCCGTCCGTGCCGTTCTCGGCGCCGTCGGCGAACAGCACGGCGGTGCCGGCGGTGGCCTTCACGGCGTCCACCAGCACGCCCCGGCCGTGGGTGTTGCCGTCCGACGTGACGTGGAAGCGCAGCCGGACCTGCCGGCCGAGGTAGCCGTCCAGCGGGATGTGCAGCTGCTTGTAGCTTCCGGAACTGCCGCTCAGGCCGGGGACGTTGGCGTTGGTGCTGCCGATCGGGGCGCCGTCCACGGTGCCGCCGAGGGCGGTCCAGTGCTGGCCCTGGTCGGTGGAGGCCTCGACGGTCAGGAAGTCGTAGTCCTGCTCGGTGTCGTACCAGACCGCCGCGTCCAGGGCGGCCGGGCCGGCGGCGGTGCGCAGGTCGACCTCCCGGGCGAGGGAGTTGTCGAGGTTGTCGCCGGTGTCGCTCCACCACTGCCTGCCGCCCTCGTACGGGTCGGCGAGGTCGGTGCGGGTGGTGCCGTCCGGCAGGTGGACGAGGACGGCCTGGGCCTGGTCGGTGTTGTAGCTGCTCACCCCGAGGGCGTGGGTGGAGCGGGTGGCGGCCTGCGCCTCGTCGTAGTCGAGCCAGCCGAACTGCAGCTTGCTCCAGGCGTCGAGGTCGCCGGGGTAGCCGCCGGTGGTGTTCGGGCCCTTGCCGAGGTAGGAGCCGGAGGACATCAGCGACCAGAAGTTGACGCTGTTGTCGCCGCCGGTGGTGGAGTACAGGTCGGGCAGGCCGAGGTTGTGGCCGTACTCGTGGGCGAACAGGCCGACGCCGCTGTTCTCGCCGCCCTGGACGTAGTCGTAGACGTACAGGCCGCTGTCGCCGACGGGGGCGCCGCCGATCCTGTTGCCCTCCGGGCCGGTCTGCCCGGTCGCGTCCGGGAAGGTCCAACTGCGGTGCGCCCACAGCGCGTCGGCGCCCTGCGCGCCGCCGCCCCAGGTCTCGTCCACGCCCGCGTGCACCACGACGACGTTGTCCAGGTAGCCGTCCGGCTGGGCGAACTCGCCGTCCTTGTCGTGGTCGTAGCGGTCGTAGACGTCGTACTGGGCGAGCTGCGCCTTGATGTCGGCGGCGGGGCGGCCCTTGGCGATCTCGCCGTCGTACCAGGCCTTGACGGCGTCCCGGATGAACTCCTGGCCCTGGGTCCAGGCGCCGGAGCCCTGCGGGCCCTTGTTGCTGCCGTAGCGGGCCTCGTTGTACGGGACGGTGACCCAGTCGCTGACGGTGCCCTCGACGTCGTACCGGCCGGAGGACTGGGTGCGGTAGTAGTTGCGCATCGACACGGCGCCGGGCGTGTCGTCGAAGAACATCTTCTGGTAGTAGGCGCGGTCGAAGTCCGCCGACCACAGGGTGTGGTTGTCGTCCTTGCCGGGCTTGGGGATCCGGTTGTGGAGCGGGCCCGGGGTGCCGCCGTAGCGGGGCTGGCCGTTCCACTGGGTGGTGGTGTCCACCTGGTCGCCGAACTGGGCGAGGATCACGAACACCTTGTCCGTGCGCTGGTGCGCGAGTTGGACGTAGTCGTCGCCGATCCTCACCTTCGCCGGAGCCCGCTTGCCGGCGGACTTGGCGGCGGCGCCCTGGTCGAGCGTGCCCTTGTTGAGCTGTTCCAGGGCCTTGCCGCGCAGCGCCTGGCGCTCGCGCTCCTGCGGGGCCATCGGCGCGGGCGGGGCCTCGGTGCCCTGCTGGGTGGAGTCGGCGGCCGCAGCGGCGGTGAGGGTGGCGGGGGGAGCGGCCTGGGCGGGGGTGCCCAGCAGGGTGGCCGCTATCGCGCTCGTGGTGAGCGCGGCGGCGAGGGCGGCGGACAGTCTGCGCAACTGACCGGTCCTTTCGGGGGATGGGGTGCTTCGGAGGTGCTCCGGGATCGGTAGCTGAAGCGCAGGTAATATTTCACATGTCACGGGTTACGTGAAGGGGTCGGGAACAGGCGGGTCGGGAGCAGGCGGAAGGGCGCCGCACCCTCAGGTGCGCCGCCCTTCGACTCCCGGACCGTCAGCCGGTGGTGGGGACGGATCACCCCAGGGAGGCCCGCAGGAAGGCGAGTTCGGCCTGGGCCAGCTGTTCCAGCAGCCCGCCCGGGGTCATGTGGGTGACCCCGGGCAGCGGCAGCACGCTGTGCGGGCGGCCGGCCCTGGTCAGCGCCTGGGAGAGCAGCAGGGTGTGCGAGGGGTGGACGTTGTCGTCGGCCAGCCCGTGGATCAGCAGCAGCGGCCTGCTCAGACCGGGCGCGTCGGTGATCAGGCAGTCGTCGGCGTAGCCCTCGGGGTTGTCCTGCGGGAGGCCGAGGTAGCGCTCGGTGTACGCGGTGTCGTAGAGCCGGAAGTCGGTGGGCGGGGCGCCCGCACAGGCGGCGTGGAAGACGTCCGGGCGGCGCAGCACGGCGAGCGCCGCGAAGTAGCCGCCGTACGACCAGCCGCGCACGCCGACCCGGCCGAGGTCGAGGTCCGGGTGGCGCTCGGCGAGCGCGTGCAGGGCGTCGACCTGGTCGTCCAGCGCCACCCGGGAGAAGCGGCGGAAGATGGTCCGGGTGAAGTCCGGGGAGACGAACGGGGTGCCGCCGTTGTCGACGGTGACCACCGCGAAGCCCTGGTCGGCCCACCACTGCTTGAGCTGCCAGCGGCGCGGCTCGGCGGCCACCGCCTGGTAGCCGGGCCCGCCGTAGACGTCCAGCAGGACGGGCAGCCGCCGGCCGGGCACGTGGTCGCGCGGGTACACCACGGCGCTGGGCAGGGCGCGTTCGGTGACCCGGGCGAGCCGCGGCTCCACCCGGTGGGGCAGCGGGGCGCTGTGGTCGGTGAGCGGCAGCTCGCGGCCGTCGCGGCTGACGACGCGGCGCACGCCGTCGGCGGTGGCCGAGGTGAGCAGCAGGACGTCGGCGGTGGCGAGCGCCGAGTGCAGGCCGGGACCGGTGGTGAGCGGCTCGGGCTCGCCGCCGTCCGGGTCGATCAGGTGGACGTACTGGTCGAAGGGGTCGCCCTCGCCGGTCTCGCAGAGCAGCCGGCCGTGCAGCCGGCCGACCACCCGGCGGATCTGCAGGCCGGTGGTGTCCAGGGGCTTGCCGTCCAGGGCGAGGCCGCGGGCCTGCGGGGTGTCGTGGACGGTCAGCAGCCGGCCGTCGGCCAGCCGGGCGGGGGTGCCGGGCAGGTCGTCCACCCAGAACTCGTCGGTGGTGCGGGAGAGTTCACCGGTCTCGCCGGTGGCCGGGTCGGCGCTCAGCAGCAGCACGGTCTGCTGAAGGCGGTCGGCGACGGTGAGCAGCACCTCCTCGGCGGAGGCCCAGGAGGCGGCGCAGACGTACGGGAACTCCTCGGCGTCCCAGCGCAGTCGGACCCGGGTGCCGTCGAGGCCGAGCACCCAGAGCTGGACGTCCGCGTTGGGGCCGCCGGCCTGCGGGTAGGCGAAGTCCTCGGGCGCCTCGCCGGGGTGCGCCGGGTCGGCGAAGTACCGCCGGGGGACGGCGGATTCGTCCACCCGGGCGGCCAGCAGCGCGCCGCCGTCCGGGCGCCACCAGTGGCCGCGGGCGCGGCCGAGCTCCTCGGCGGCGGCGAACTCGGCGACGCCCCAGCGGGCGCCGTCGGCGGGGGAGAACGGTTCGAGGGCGGGGGTGACGTATAGGGCGTCCTCGGCGACGTAGGCGACGCGCTGCCCGGTGGCGTCCGGCCGGGGGTCGAACGCGGGCCCGGCGACCGGGAGTTCGTCGCTGGTGCCGGCGGCGGTGTCGGTGCGGAACAGCCGGCCGTCCAGGGTGAAGACGGCGGTGGCGAGGTCGGCGGTGGCGGCGTAGGTGCCGATCCCGGCGGCGACCAGCCGGGTGCGCTCGCGCAGCCGGCGTTCGACGGCGGGCAGGTCGTCGCGCCGGCCGGTGCGGCCGGGCAGCAGCGCGGCCGGGTCGGCGACCAGCCGTTCCTCGCCGGTGGCGGTGTCCAGCAGGTGGAGGCGGTCGACCGGATCCTCCGAACCGGTCGAACGGAGCAGCAGCAGCCGGGTACCGTCCTCGGCGAGGGTGAACGCACGCGGCGCGCCGAAGGTGAACCGACCGGTACGGGCGCTGAGGGCAAGGAAGGCGTCGGTGATGGTCACGGGCCGATGGTGGTCGCGAGGCGCCGGTCCCGGCCAGTAGTCTGTCATGTGAAATGTCACACATCAGTCGCGGTGTCGGCCATCAGTACGTACGTCAGCCAGCGGAGGAAACCGTGATCCAGGACCTGCGGACCGTCGAACCCCCGGCCCCGCTGCCCGCCGCCGACGGGCTGTTCAGCGTGTCCCCAGGGACCGCCCACCTGAACCACGGCTCGTTCGGCGCCGTGCCCGTCCCGGTGCAGCGGGCGCAGCAGCGGCTGCGCGCCGAGCACGAACAGGACCCGGACGGCTTCTTCGCCGACCTCCCGGCCCGGATCGCCGCCGCCCGCGCCCTGATCGCCGCCGAGCTGGCCACCGACCCGGACCGGCTGGCGCTGGTCGCCAACGTCACCGAGGCCGCCGCGATCGCCCTGGACAGCATCCCCTTCGCGCCCGGCGACCGGATCCTGGTCACCGACCACAGCTACGGCGCGGTGACCCGCGCGGCGGCCCGCAAGGCCGCCGAGACGGGCGCCGAGGTGGTGGTCGCCCGGGTGCCGCTGGACGCCCCCGACGAGCAGGCCGTCCGGGAGGCGGTGCTCGCCGCCGTGGACGGGCGCACCACCGTCGCGGTCCTGGACCAGCTGACCTCGCCCACCGCCCGCCTGGTGGCCGGCCCGGCGCTGCTCGCCGACCTGCGCGCCCGCGGCGTGACCACGGTGGTGGACGGCGCCCACGCGCCCGGCATGCTGCCCGCCCCGATCGACCCGAATGCCGACTTCTGGTTCGGCAACCTGCACAAGTGGGCCTTCGCCCCGCGCGCCACCGGGGTGCTCGCCGTCCGCCCCGAGTGGACCGGCCGGGTGCGCCCGCTGGCGCTGTCCTGGGAGCACGACAAGGGCTTCCCGGGGAACGTCGAATGGCGCGGCACCTGCGACTACACGCCCTGGCTGGCCGCCCCGGCCGGCTTCGAACTGCTCCGCGGACTCGGCCGTGCCGCGGTGGCCGCCCACAACGCCGGCCTCGCCGCGTACGGGCACCGGGCGCTGGTCGAGCGGGCCGGCCTGCCGGCGCTGCCGGCGACGCCCGGGGTGTGGATGCGCACCGTCCGGCTGCCGGCCGGGTGCGGCGAGACCGAGCCGCAGGTGAAGGCGCTGATGGCCGAGGTGTGGCACCGGCTCGGCACCCGGGTCGCGGTCCGCCCGTGGGCCGGCGGCGGGGTGCTGCGGGTCAGCGCGCAGCTGTACAACCGGCCGGGGGAGTACGAGCGGCTGGCGGACGGGCTGGCGGAGCTGCTGCGCGGCTAGGCGGTGCCCGCGCCCGCCCGCGGTGGCCGCTCCCCGATCACTTGAAGACATTTGCCACTATGGATCCGGGAGAGAGGTGACCTCGGGAGCGATCCCGGGGGCGATCCGGTCGCACGGAAAAACGGTGCTATCGATGTCAGTCCTCCCGGGTAACCTCTCGCTGAGATGCGAGATCACACCAACCACACCCGGACGGCGATGAACACCCCCGATCCAGAGCCCCAGGGCGACCAGGAGCTCAGCCCCGCCGAGGCGTACGCGGCCAGCCGTCGCCGGGCCCAGGAGCAGGCCACCGCCCTGTACGGCTTCCAGCAGCTGTACGACTTCCCGCTGGACGACTTCCAGCTGGAGGCCTGCGAGACGCTGGAGGCCGGATCCGGCGTCCTCGTCGCCGCCCCCACCGGCTCCGGGAAGACCATCGTCGGCGAGTTCGCCGTGCACCTGGCCCTGGCCGCGGGCCGCAAGTGCTTCTACACCACGCCGATCAAGGCGCTCTCCAACCAGAAGTACGGGGACCTGGTCAAGCGCTACGGCGCCGCCAAGGTCGGCCTGCTCACCGGCGACAACACCGTCAACGGCGACGCACCCGTGGTGGTCATGACCACCGAGGTGCTGCGCAACATGCTCTACGCGGGCTCCAGCACCCTCGACGGCCTCGGCTACGTCGTGATGGACGAGGTGCACTACCTCGCCGACCGGTTCCGCGGCGCCGTCTGGGAGGAGGTCATCATCCACCTCCCCGAGTCGGTCACCCTCGTCTCGCTCTCCGCGACCGTCTCCAACGCCGAGGAGTTCGGCGACTGGCTGGACACCGTGCGCGGCGGCACCAAGGTGATCGTCTCCGAGACCAGGCCCGTGCCGCTGTGGCAGCACGTGATGGCCGGCAACCGGATGTACGACCTGTTCGCCGACCCCGACCGGGACGGCCGCCCCAAGAACAACCTGAAGAACCCCGGCAAGGCCGTCAACCCCGAACTGGTCCGGCTCGCCCGCTCCGAACTCGACCGCAACCCGCGCGACCGCTTCGGCCGCGGCCGGGGCCGCTCGATGCCCAACGGCCGTCCCGGCCGGGTCTGGACACCGGGCCGGGTGGACGTCATCGACCGGCTCGACGCCGAGGGCCTGCTGCCCGCCATCACCTTCATCTTCAGCCGGGCCGGCTGCGAGGCCGCCGTCCAGCAGTGCCTCAGCTCCGGCCTGCGGCTCAACAAGGACTCCGACCGCGCCCTCGTCCGGGCGATAGTCGAGGAGCGCTGCGCCGACATCCCCGACGAGGACCTGCACGTCCTGGGCTACTTCGAGTGGCTGGACGGGCTGGAGCGCGGCATCGCCGCCCACCACGCCGGAATGCTGCCCCGGTTCAAGGAGGTCGTCGAGGAGCTCTTCGTGAAGGGCCTGGTCAAGGCCGTCTTCGCGACCGAGACCCTGGCGCTCGGCATCAACATGCCCGCCCGCTCGGTGGTCATGGAGAAGCTGGTCAAGTGGAACGGCGAGACCCACGCCGACATCACCCCCGGCGAGTACACCCAGCTCACCGGCCGGGCCGGGCGGCGCGGCATCGACATCGAGGGCCACGCGGTGGTGCTCTGGCAGCGCGGCCTCGACCCGGAGGCGCTGGCCGGCCTGGCCGGCACCCGCACCTACCCGCTCAAGTCCAGCTTCCGGCCCTCCTACAACATGGCCGTCAACCTGGTCTCCCAGTTCGGCCGGCACCGCTCGCGCGAGCTGCTGGAGACCTCCTTCGCCCAGTTCCAGGCGGACCGCTCGGTGGTCGGCATCGCCCGCCAGGTGCAGCGCAACGAGGAGGGGCTGGAGGGCTACCGCGAGTCGATGACCTGCCACCTCGGCGACTTCGACGAGTACATGGAGCTGCGCCGCCGGCTCAAGGACCGCGAGAACGAGCTGGCCCGCGAGGGCAGCAGCCAGCGCCGCGCGGCCGCCGTCGAGTCCATCGAGCAGCTCAAGCCCGGCGACGTCATCCACGTGCCCACCGGCAAGTTCGCCGGCCTCGCCCTGGTCCTCGACCCGGGCCTGCCGCCGGTCGACCGCTCCGGCCGGGGCGGCCCGCGCCACCCCGACTTCCAGGACGGCCCGCGCCCGGTGGTGCTCACCGCCGAGCGGCAGGTCAAGCGGCTCGCCATGATCGACTTCCCGCACCCGGTCGCCGCGATCGAACGCGTCCGCATCCCCAAGTCCTTCAACCCGCGCAGCCCGCAGTCCCGGCGCGACCTCGCCTCGGCCCTGCGCACCAAGGCCGGCCACCTGGAGCCCGAGCGGTTCCGGCGCGGCCGCGCGGCCGCCGCCGACGACCCGGAGATCACCCGGCTGCGCACCGAACTGCGTCAGCACCCCTGCCACGGCTGCTCCGACCGCGAGGACCACGCCCGCTGGGCCGAGCGCTACCACCGGCTGCACCGCGACACCGAGCTGCTGGAACGCCGGATGCGCTCGCGCACCCACACCATCGCCCGCACCTTCGACCGGGTCTGCGGGCTGCTCACCGACCTCGGCTACCTGAGCGGGGACACCGTCACCGACGACGGCAAGCGGCTCGGCCGGCTCTACGGCGAGCTCGACCTGCTCGCCTCCGAGTGCATCCGCGAGGGCGTCTGGAGCGGCCTGGCCGCCGCCGAACTCGCCGCCTGCGCCTCGGCGCTGGTGTACGAGGCCCGCCAGTCCGACGACGCCGGCGCCCCCCGGGTGCCGGAGGGTGCGGCCAAGGAGGCGCTCGGCAAGATGGTCCGGATCTGGGGCCACCTGGACGCCCTGGAGGAGCAGCACCGGATCAACACCGCCGAGGGCGTCGGCCAGCGCGAGCCCGACCTGGGCTTCGCCTGGGTCGCCTACCGCTGGGCGCTCGGCCACAGCCTCGACCAGGTCCTGCGCGACGCCGACATGCCGGCCGGCGACTTCGTCCGCTGGACCAAGCAGCTGATCGACGTCCTGGGCCAGATCCAGGACGCCGCCGGCGAGGACGCCGAACTCCGCCGCACCGCCCGCAAGGCCGTCGACGGCCTCCGCCGCGGCATCATCGCCTACTCCTCCGTCGGCTAGCGGCCCTCATCTCCTTCAGGGGCCCGCCCGTTCCCCCGGAACGCGCGGGCCCCTGCGCTTCCCCACCCCCACACCCTGCGCGGCTTCGGCTTCACCTCGCCGCTTTGGCCTCCACCGTGTTGCGTAGGAAGTCGGCCCGGCCGACTTCCTACGCCCCGGGGCGACCGGGCCCGGTGGCGTCGAGGCGGCGGACGAGGGCGCGCAGGGCGCGGAGTTCGCGGTCGAGGGCGTCGGCGCCGTGGGGGGTGAGGGTGATCCAGGTGCGGGGGCGGCGTCCTACGTAGCCCTTGGCGACGGCGATCAGGCCGGACTCCTCCAGGACCTTGAGGTGGCGGGACAGGTTGCCGTCGGTGGCGCCCAGCTGCTCCTTGAGGAAGCCGAACTCGACCCGGTCGGCCTCGCGGGCGATCGCCAGGATGCCGAGCCGGACCCGCTGGTGGACGGTGTCGTCCAGGGCCAGGGTCGGGTGCTGCTCCTCGGCTTCGTCCGCAACGCTCATGAGGTGACCGTACGGGATACCGCCCCTGGTGTGCGGCGGGCCGCCGTCCACTGCGCCAGGCCGGCGGCCAGCAGGACCGCCGCCAGCAGCAGGGCCTTCGGCTGGGGGCCGTCGGCCCAGCCGCCGTTTCCGCGGTCGAGCCAGGGCAGCCAGCCGCTCTCCCAGGGGGCCGCGAGGTAGGCGGTGAGCAGTGCCGTGTGGGCGAGGCCGGCGGTGGTCACCAGGGGGCTGCGCTCGGTCAGTCCGAGGACGATCAGGCCGATGCCGACCACGTACCAGGGCGAGGCGTAGGTGTTCACGAGCAGGGACAGCCCGAACGGCACATGGCGCGCGAAGACCAGGCCGAGCAGCACGGCGGTGAGCAGCACGCCGATCCCGACCGCGGTGCCGACCCAGCCGTCGCGGTGCGGGACGATCCCGCGGGCCTCGCCGCGCCGCCGGTACCAGCGGGCCACGGCCAGCCAGGCGAGCGGGAGCAGGGCGTACCAGACGCCCCAGGCCAGGAAGCGGAGCACGGCGCCGTCGAAGTCGCCGGTCCGGCACGAGCCGTCCGGTGCGTGCGGCACGCAGAGGTCGATGAGCTCGGAGTAGGCGAAGGACGGGTACGAGGCGACGAACCGTCCGTTGGCGCCGAAGTTGTAGGCCTGGCCGGAGACCGGCACGGCGACCAGGGCGAGCAGGCCGAAGCCGAGCAGCGGCACCCCCGAGCCGCGCAGCCGGGTCCGGGCCCGGGCCCGGAGGCCTTCCGTCTCGGCGAGGAGTCCGGCCGGGCCGGCCCGGTGTGTTGACGCCATGATCCACCCCTTGTCACGCGTTTCCGCTTTGCTGTGCCATGAACTTTGCATCGCAAAGTGACATGGCGTCAAGGAACGCCGAGGGCCCGCACGCTCCGGCAGGGAACGTGCGGGCCCTTCGGCGTACGGCGGCTCAGCGGGTGGCGAGGGCTTCCAGGAGGCGGTCGAGGGAGGTGCCGAGGCCCCAGCGGGTGGAGAGTTCCTCCAGCGTCATGGGGTACAGCGGCTCGCGGGGGAGGGCCGGGTCGAAGGCGGGCAGCGGGGCGTCGTCGGCGACCCGGACGACCTTGGGCGCGACGTCGAGGTAGGCGGCGCCTTCGACGATGTTGCGGCGGCGGGCCGGGGTGAGCCTGGAGCCGAGGTCGAGGGCGGCGGCGCGGATGGCCGCGAGGTCGCCGTACTCGTTGATCAGCTGGGCGGCGGTCTTCTCGCCGATGCCCTTGACGCCGGGCAGGCCGTCCGACGGGTCCCCGCGCAGGGCGGCCATGTCGGCGTACTGGGCGCCGCGCACGCCGTACTTCTCCAGCAGCAGCGCGTCGTCGGTGACCTGGAGGTTGCCCATGCCCTTGACCGGGTAGAGCACGGTGATCCCGCGGGCGTCGTCCACCAGCTGGAAGAGGTCGCGGTCGCCGGTGACGATCTGCACCGGCCCGGCGGCACGGGCGGTGAGGGTGCCGATGACGTCGTCGGCCTCGTAGCCGGGGGAGCCGACCCGGGCGATGCCGAGGGCGTCCAGCACCTGTTCGATCACCGGGACCTGCGGGGCCAGCGTGTCGGGTACCTCCTCCTCGCCGTCCTCGGCGGCCTCGGCGACCCGGTGGGTCTTGTAGGAGGGGACGAGGTCCACCCGCCACTGCGGCCGCCAGTCGGCGTCCATGCAGGCCACGAGTTCCTCGGGGCGGTGGTCGTGGACCAGCCGGGCGATGAAGTCCAGCAGGCCGCGGACGGCGTTGACCGGCTCGCCCTGCGGCGAGCGCAGGGTGTCCGGTACGCCGAAGTAGGCCCGGAAGTACAGGCTGGCGGAGTCGAGCAGCATCAGTCGCGGTGCGGTCACGACTCAGCATCATGCCGCACCGCGGTGACGGACGGGGCGCTTGTCAGTGTTCGTGTGGCCCGGCGCGGTGGACCGGGCCGTGGGCGTCGGCGCAGTGCTCGGCGTCGACGGCCGGGTCGCCGGGCCCGGCGATCTGGAGCAGCCCGCCCGACTCGTCCTCGCCGACGTGGTCGACCTGGAGGGTGCTGTGGGTGATCCCGTACTCGGCGGCGAGGCGGCCCTGGAGGCGGCGGCGCACCGCGTGGCAGTCGCCGCCGGGGGTCACCAGGATGTGCGCGGACAGGGCGGGCTGGCCGGAGGTGATCTCCCAGATGTGCAGGTCGTGGATCTCCTCGACCAGCGGCTCGGTGACCATCCGGTCGGCCACCGCGTCCGGGTCGATCCCGGCCGGGGCGGCCTCCAGGAAGATCCGCCCGGAGTCCCGGACCAGCGCGACGCCGGCCTTGAGCATCAGCGCGACGACGATCAGCGAGGCGATCGCGTCGGCCCGGGCGAAGCCGGTGGTCACCACGACCACACCGGCGACGGCGGTGGCGATGAACGCGTACAGGTCGGTCAGCACGTGCTGGAAGGCGCCCTCGACGTTCAGCGAGCTGCGGTTGGCCTTGGACATGCACCAGGTGGCCGCGAGGTTGACCACGATCCCGACCAGCGCGGTGATCAGCACCAGTGAGCCGGTGACCTCCGGCGGCTCGAACAGCCGGGTGATCGCCTCGTAGCCCAGCCAGGCCGACAGCACCAGCAGGGTGACCCCGTTGGCCTGCGCGGAGAGGATCTCGGCGCGCTTCAGGCCGTAGGTGTAGCCGCCCCGGGCCGGGCGGGCGGAGAGCCGCATGGCGATCAGCGCGAGCACGATGGACGCGGCGTCGGTGAGCATGTGCGCCGCGTCCGAGATCAGCGCCAGGGACCTGGCGGCGAAGCCGACCACGACCTCGCCGGCCATGAAGACGACGATCAGGGCGAGGGCGCTGAGCAGCCAGCGGCGGTCCGCGTCGGCGGCGACGCCGTGCGAGTGGCCGCCGTGGCCTCCGGACCCGTGCCCGTGCCCTCCGGAACCGTGGGAGTGGCCCCCGGACCCGTGCGAGTGCGACCGCGAACCCGAGTGCTGGTGGTCATGTCCATGATCATCGTGCGACTGCTCGTGCCCGGCCATGAAGGTCCTCTCTGGGCGCACGGGTGGGAAAGGGGGCGCGCTGCGACCGCCCCGCAACCGAAGTGAACCGCAGAATCGACAAAGATCCAAAGGCTGTACTGGTGACCGTTGTCGTTGCCGTTGGGAGGGCCGGACCCGACGTACCCCGCACCCCTCCGAACGGTCGAAGTCCCCTGCTGCCGGGCCCAGTTGCGCTACCCCAGCGCCAGCGCGTCGAGGACCGTCGCGGTGGCGGCCCGGACCAGCGCCCGCATCAGCCGCAGGTCGTCCCCCTGCTCCGGGTGCCACTGCACCCCGAGCGCGAACCCCGGGCCCTCCACCGCCTCCACCGTCCCGTCCGGTGCGTGGGCGCTCACCCGCAGCCCCTCCCCGAGCCGGCCGACGGCCTGGTGGTGGAAGGTCGGCACCTCCAGCTCGCTCTCCGTCAGCAGCCCGCCGAGCAGCGTCCCCGGCACCGGCCGCACCGCGTGGGTGCCGTAGCGCCCGGGCGAGCCGCCGTGCACGTCCACCGGCACCACGTCCGGCAGGTGCTGCACCAGCGTCCCGCCGCACACCACGTTCAGGATCTGCATCCCCCGGCAGACCGCCAGCAGCGGCATCCCCGCCGCCAGCGCCGACCGCAGCAGCGCGAACTCCCAGGCGTCGCGCTCCGGCGAGTCCACCTCGGTCGCCGGATGGGCCGGCTCCCCGTAGTACGCCGGGTCGATGTCCGCCCCGCCCGCGATCACCAGGCCGTCCAGCCGGGCCAGCACCTCCGGCGCGCGCTCCGGGGCGTCCGGCGGCAGCAGGACCGCGATCCCGCCGGAGTCCCGGACCTGCGCGGTGTACCGCTCGGGCAGCAGGGCCACCCGGCGGCCCCGCCAGTCGCTCCAACTCGCGTCCACCAGGTAGGTGCTGACGCCGATCAAAGGCCTGCGATCCATGGCGCGCATTCTCCACCCGGAGCACCTGATCCTCCGTCAGCCACGCGCGTCGGCGCGCCACGGGCATCCGACACCCACCCGCCACCCACCCGCCCTCTTCCGCCCCGCGAGTCGCAGGCCGTACGGTTCGCTGTGACCGCTTGATCTCGAAGAGTGATCGAGGAGGAGGGTTCGGCCATGTCTGAAATGTCCGATAGGTCCGAACAGGTCGCCGCGGGCTCGCCGCCCGGGCCGCCACTGACCCTGGACGGGCTGCGCACCCTGGTGGACGCCGGCGAGGTGCACACCGTCGCGCTCGCCTTCACCGACATGCAGGGCCGTCTCCAGGGCAAGCGCTTCGCCGCCCGGTTCTTCCTCGACGAGGTCGCCGAGCACGGCGCCGAGGCCTGCGACTACCTGCTGGCCGTCGATGTCGACCTGAACACCGTGGACGGCTACGCCTTCTCCTCCTGGGCCACCGGCTACGGCGACTTCGCCATGCGCCCCGACCTCGGAACCCTGCGGCTCACCCCCTGGCAGCCCGGCACCGCCCAGGTCACCGCCGACCTCGCCCGGCACGGCGGCCACCCGGTGGACGCCGCCCCGCGCCAACTGCTGCGCCGCCAGATCGCCCGGCTCGCCGAGCACGGCCTGGCCGCCGACATCGGCACCGAACTGGAGTTCCTGGTCTTCCGCGACACCTACGAGCAGGCCTGGCTGGGCGGCTACCGCGGCCTGACCCCGGCGAACCTCTACAACGTGGACTACTCGATGCTGGGCACCGCCCGGGTCGAGCCGCTGCTGTCCCGGATCCGCACCGAGATGGCCGGCGCCGGCCTGGTGGTGGAGTCGGCCAAGGGCGAGTGCAACCTCGGCCAGCACGAGATCGCCTTCCGTTACGCCGACGCCCTCACCACCTGCGACCAGCACAGCGTCTACAAGACCGGCGCGAAGGAGATCGCCGCCCAACTCGGCTGCGCGCTCACCTTCATGGCCAAGTACGACGAACGCGAGGGCAACAGCTGCCACATCCACCTCTCGCTGCGCGACGCCGTGGGCGCCCCCGCCTTCGCCGACCGGGACGGCCGGATGACCGACACCATGCGGCACTTCCTGGCCGGCCAGCTGGTCGCGCTGCGCGAGTTCAGCGTGCTGTACGCGCCGAACATCAACTCCTACAAGCGCTACCGCCCGGGCTCCTTCGCCCCGACCGCCGTCGCCTGGGGCCGGGACAACCGCACCTGCGCCTACCGGGTGGTCGGCCACGGCCCCGGCCTGCGGATGGAGAACCGGGTGCCGGGCGGCGACGTCAACCCGTACCTCGCGGTGGCCGGGATGATCGCGGCCGGCCTGCACGGGTTGCAGCGCAAGCTGGAACTGCCCGCGCCCTGCCTCGGCAACGCCTACGCGGTCGAGGAATACGCCCGGGTGCCCGGATCGCTGCGCGAGGCGGCGGAGCTGTGGGCGGGCAGCGAACTGGCCCGGGAGGCCTTCGGCGACGACGTGGTCGAGCACTACCTGAACATGGCCCGGGTCGAGCAGGCCGCCTACGACGGGGCGGTCACCGACTGGGAGCGCTACCGATCCTTCGAACGGATGTGACCCATGACCGACGGATGTGATGCATGACCGAGTCCGCCGCGAGCGCCGCGAGCACCGTCCGCAACCCCGCCACCGGCGAGGTGCTCGCCACCGTCCCGGACACCGCCCCCGAGCAGCTGGACGCGGCCGTCCGGCGGGCGGGGAAGGCCCAGGCCGGCTGGGCCGCGCTCGCCCCGGGCGAACGCGCCCGGCTGCTGCGCCGCTTCGCCGACCAGGTCGAGGTGCACGTCCCCGAGCTGGCCGCCCTGGAGGTGGACGAGGCCGGCCACCTGCCCGCCAACGCCCGCTGGGAGGCCGGCAACGTCCGGGACCTGCTGGAGTACGCCGCCGGGGGAGTGGAACGGCTGACCGGCCGGCAGATCCCGGTGGCCGGCGGCCTGGACGTGACCCTCCACGAGCCGGTCGGCGTGGTCGGGGTGATCGCGCCGTGGAACTTCCCGATGCCGATCGCCGCCTGGGGCTTCGCCCCCGCCCTGGCGGCCGGCAACGCCGTCCTGCTCAAGCCCGCCGAGGCCACTCCGCTGACCGCCCTGCGGCTGGCCGAACTCGCCCTCGCGGCGGGCCTGCCCGAAGGCCTGTTCCAGGTCGTCCCCGGCGCCGGAGCCACCACCGGCCGGGCCCTGGTGGACCACCCGGCCGTCCGCAAGATCGTCTTCACCGGCTCGACCGTCGTCGGCAAGGAGGTCGCCGCCCGCTGCGCCGCCCACGCCAAACGGGTCACCCTGGAACTCGGCGGCAAGAGCCCCAGCATCGTCTTCACCGACGCCGACCTGGCCCGCGCCGCCGACCCGATGTCCTTCGCCGACAACAGCGGCCAGGACTGCTGCGCCCGCAGCCGGATCCTGGTCCAGCGCGAGGTGTACGAGGACTTCCTCGCCCTGCTGCTGCCCGCCGTCGAGACCCTGCGCACCGGCGACCCGACCGACCCGCAGACCCAGCTCGGCCCGCTGATCTCGGCCGCCCAGGTCCGCCGGGTGGCCTCCTACCTCACCCCCGAGCTGCCGGTGCTGGCCCGCGGCAAGGTCCCGGACGGGCCCGGATACTGGTACCCGCCGACCGTCGTCGCCCCCGCCGACCCGCAGGTCCCGGCCGTCACCGAGGAGATCTTCGGCCCGGTCGCCGCCGTCCTGCCGTTCACCGACGAGGCCGACGCCCTGCGGCTGGCCAACGCCACCCGCTACGGCCTGTCCGGCTCGATCTGGACCCGGGACGTCGGCCGCGCGCTGCGCCTGGCCCGGGGCGTACGGGCGGGCAACCTGTCGGTCAACTCGCACTCCTCGGTGCGCTACTGGACGCCCTTCGGCGGCTTCGGCGAGTCCGGGGTGGGCCGCGAGCTGGGGCCGGACGCGCTGCGCCACTTCACCGAGACCAAGAACGTCTTCATCCACAGCGAGGAGTGACAGCCCGATGAGCGAGAAGCACGCCGCGCAGGACGGAACCGTCTGCCGCCGGCTGGTCGGCCGCACCGCCGTGGTCACCGGCGCGGGCAGCGGCATCGGCCTGGCCGCCGCCCGTCGGCTCGCCTCGGAGGGGGCGAAGGTGGTCTGCGCCGACCTCGACGAGGAGACCGGACGGGCCGCCGCCAAGGAGGTCGGCGGGCTCTTCGTGCACACCGACGTCACCGACCCGTACATGGTCGAGGCGCTGTTCGACGAGGCGTACGAGACCTGCGGCAGCGTGGACGTCGCGTTCAACAACGCCGGCATCTCCCCGCCCGAGGACGACTCGATCCTGACCACCGGCCTGGACGCCTGGCGCAGGGTCCAGGAGGTCAACCTGACCTCGGTCTACCTGTGCTGCAAGGCCGCGCTGCCGTACATGCGCCGGCACGGGCGGGGCTCGATCATCAACACCGCCAGCTTCGTGGCCCGGATGGGCGCGGCCACCTCGCAGATCTCCTACACCGCCTCCAAGGGCGGGGTGCTGGCGATGTCCCGGGAGCTGGGCGTGCAGTTCGCCCGGGAGGGCATCCGGGTCAACGCGCTCTCGCCCGGGCCGGTGGACACCCCGCTGCTGCGCGAGCTGTTCGCCGCGGACCCGGAGCGGGCCGCCCGCCGGCTGGTCCACATCCCGCTCGGCCGGTTCGCCCGCGCCGAGGAGATCGCCGCCGCGGTGGCCTTCCTGGCCAGCGACGACTCCTCGTTCATCACCGCGAGCGAGTTCCTGGTGGACGGGGGCATCTCCGGGGCGTACGTGACGCCGCTGTAGGCCCCGCCGGCCCGGCGCACCGGTTCTCACCGTAATCTCATCGAAAACGGCGGGAATTCCCGGCTGCGCTGATTTCGCGTTTATCCGGCTGCCTTTAGATTCTCTGTCGTGAGTGAGCAGATTCCCGCCGGGTGGTACCCGGACCCCAAGGACACCACCAGTGACCCGAGGCCCCAGCGGTGGTGGGACGGCAGGGGCTGGACGGCCGACACCCGGCCCGCCCCCTCGGACGCCCCGGCACCGGCCGCCCCGGAGCCGGACCCGGCCGCCGCCGCGGACCCGGCCGGGCAGCCCACGGTGCTGGAGGGCGAGGTGCTGGACAGCGGCCCGACCGTCCGCTACCCGGAGCCGCCGCCCTTCGGCACCTCCTACGGCTCACCCGCCGGACCGCCGCGCGGGCCCCGGCGCAGGCCCTCCAAGCTGGTGCTGGCGACCACCGTCGCCGCCCTGCTCGGCCTGGGCGCCGGCTCGGGCATCACCTACCTCGCCATGGACGGCCACGGGGACCGCCCCAAGCGCAGCGCCCGCCCGGCCCCGCAGTCCGACGGCAACCGCCCGTGGGGCGGCCTCCCGGACTTCGGCGACCCCGGCAACGGCGGCGGCGACGGGAACGGCGGCGGAAACGGCAAGGGCGGGAGCGGCAAGGGCGGCGGCAAGACCCGCCCGAGCGCCGACAAGGCGATCGACGTGGTCAACCGGCTCACCCTGCCCGTCCCGGACGGCTGGGAGGCCGGCACCACCGACAAGGGCTACGCCATGCTCAGCGTCGGCTCGTACACCTGCGCGGACGGCAAGGGCGAGTGCTCCCTCGGCGGGGTGAACACCGGCCGGATCGACGGCGGCGGCACCGACGTCCAGGCGGCGGCCAAGGCCGACATCGCGTCGGCGGCCAAGGACGCGTACGGCGACGTCACCGGGCACCAGGAGCTCAAGTCCGAGGCCGTGAAGGTGAACGGCCAGGACGGCTACCTGGTCCGCTGGAAGGTGGACGCGCCCAAGGGCAACAACGGGACCGTGCAGACCGTGGTCTTCCCGTCCGCCGACGGGAAGTCGCTGGTCTCGGTGCACTTCGGCTTCGACATCGCCGACAAGTCGCCGGACGTCGCGGTGATGGACACCATCGTCCAGGGCATCACCGACTACAAGGGCAAGCTGCCGAGCATCCCGGAACTGCCCGGGACGGGCTCCGGCTCCGGCTCGGGGGGCCCCGGGGGCACCACCACCTGAGCCCCCGCGCTCCTCACACGGCGGCGGGCCACCCGGGAGGGAGAACCCCATGGGGGGGGGCCAGCCCTGGTCGTACCCCAAGAACCAGGACAAAAAGGGGGGTGGTCGGGCCGGTCCCCCTCCCCGCAGCCGGAGCCGCGTCGAAAAACCCCG
>NZ_JBVKDS010000009.1:94651-141243 GCF_055633695.1 Kitasatospora sp. NPDC114501
TCTCGCTTCTTGTTGGGGGGCCCCCGGGATAACAACCCCCCAACCCCCATCCCTCCCACCCCGGCGGCCCCCCCCCGGGGGGCAACCCCTCCGGGTGGGCCGCCGCGCTCGGGTCGTGCCACGGGACCCGGGCCGGACGGGGGTGTGGCCGGCCCGGTCCCGCGCCCGGCGTCAGGAGTCGCGTCGAACAGCCTCGACGCGACGGCGCCGGAGCACCATGCCGGCCCAGCCGACACCGATCGCGGCCGCGCCCGCGAGGAGCAGCGGACCGGTGGCCGTGGTGCCGCCCACGGCCGCGGCGGCGGTCGGGACCACCTGGCCGGCCGGGGAGTCAGGGTCCCCGCCGTGGCCGTGGTGGGCGACCGTGGACCTGGACGCGTCGGCCGCGATCTGGGCGTCGCTCGGCGCGGCCGGGGCCTGGGCGGCGAGCGCCGACACGGCGGTGGTCGAGGCGCCGAAGTCGACGTCGGAGCAGGCGTAGAAGGCCTCCGGGCTGTCGCTGCGCTGCCACACCGTGTACAGGACCTGGCGGCCGGTGCGCTGCGGCAGGGTGCCGGAGTAGGAGTACAAGCCGTTGACGGTGTTGCGGTCGACCTGCACCGTGGCCACCGGGGTCGGGTCGAGGTCCGACCACTTCAGCGGCTTGGTGGGGTCGTAGCCCGCCTTGGTGATGTAGACGGTCTGGGTGCCGACGTGCGGGGCGGTGGCGCGGAACTGGAAGGTGAAGGCGCCGGCCTTCACCGCGGTGGCCGGCCAGTCGGTGCGCGGCCAGTCCAGTGCCGCGTACTTGTCGCGGTTGGCCGAGCAGAGCCTGCCGTCCGGGATCAGCGCCTGGTGGTTGCCGCCGGCGTTGGCGATGTTGACCTCGTTCCAGTCGTACAGCGGCTGGGTGCCGCTCGCGGCGACGAGGTCCTTGCAGATCTGGGACACCGGGTGCTCGGGGCCCTCCGCGTAGCAGGCGGCGATCCGGCTCACGGGGTTGGTCATCGTGCCGTGGGCGCTGGCGGTGCCGGCGGTGGCACCGGCCACCGCGAGGACCGCGGCGCCGATCACGCCGACGGACAGGGCACTTCGCTTGATGGACATGGGGTGGGGACTCCTTGACCGTCGTTCCGGGCGAGTGTGGGGGAGCGGGCACGCCTGCCCGTTCGGGAGCCGCCGGCCCGGCGCGCGGCCCCCGGCCAGAGCGTAGGATTGGTCTGGACCAGATGGCAATAGCCGCGCGTGCCGCGCTTGTTGACGGACTGTAGGCCGCCGAACAGCGCAAAGGCCCGACGGACGGCCGTGGTTAGCCGTTCCATCGGGCCCCGTTAAGGCTCCGGAAAGGTCAGAGGTTCAGACTGTTGATCGTGTGGGCCTGTACGACCTTGCCGTGGATCCTGGCGTTCCCGCTGATCTCGTTGTGCACCGTGCCGAGTACCTGCTCGGACCGAGCTGGTGCGAACTCATCGAGGATCGCCCGGAGTTCGGCAACCATGGCCGGGTCGTTGGCCAGCAGTCGACGCAGCTTGGGCTCCCACTCGCCCTGTGCGCTCTGAGCGGCGGATTCGCGATCGTCCTCCGGTGTCGCGATCAACTCCGCCTGGGTTTCGTCCAGCTCCTCGGAGACCGACTCCGCCCGCCGACCGAACATCGCGGCTACGCGCGGCTTGACCCGTTCCCAGGCCGACGTGACCATGAGGCCGGCCAGGGCGGTCGCGCCCCTTGTCGCAATCTCGGTGATCTCGGCGTCCATGCGGCCCCCTTGGTGTCAGCGGTGTCGGCACCACGGTAGGGCAAGGACGGACGGAACGTCAGAGGAACGTCCTGCCCTCACCCCGGTACGTCGGCACGGTCCGGACGATCCGGTCGCCCTCGATCAGGTGCAGCTCGGCGAAGCGTTCGCACAGCTCGCCCGCCTTGGCGTGCCGGAACCAGACCCGGTCGCCGATCAGCAGGTCGTCCGCCGCCGAGCCGAGCAGCGGGGTCTGCACCTCCCCGGCGCCCTCCATCGGGTCGTAGCGCAGCCCGGCGGGCAGGTACGGCACCGGCGAGCGGTCCGGGCCGGCCGCGCCGGAGGCCGGGTAGCCGCCGCCGAGGACGGTGACCACGCCGAGGCCGGGGCGGCGCACCACCGGCTGGCCGAACAGCGCGGCCGGGCGGCCCCGGAAGGAGCGGTAGTTGTCGAACAGCTGCGGCTGGTACAGCCCGGAGCCGGCCGCCACCTCGGTGACGGCGCGCTCGGCCGCGGTGGACTCCACGCTGCCGGTGCCGCCGCCGTTGACGAACTCCAGGTCGGCCACCTGCCGCAGCCGCCGGACCGCCGCCGCCCGGCGCTCGGCCAGCTCGGTCCGGGCCCTGGCCTGCATCAGCCGGATCAGCTGCGAGCGCACCGGCCGTCCGGGCACCCGGTCGCCCACTCCGGCGACGTGCCCCTCGTAGGCCATCAGGCCGACCACCCGGAAGCCCCGGCGGCGCTGGACGAGTTCGGCGAAGGCGCCGAGGCCCTCGGGGGTGCGCAGCGGCGAGCGCCGGGCGCCGACCCGGACCCGGCCGCCGAGCAGGTGCAGCGAGGTGTCCAGCTCCAGGCAGACCCGGACCTCGGCGTCGCCGCTGCGGGCCTCGTCGATCAGGTCCAGCTGGGCCGGGTCGTCCAGGACGACGGTGATTCCGCGGGCGGCCTCCGGGTCGGCGGTCAGCTCGGCGAAGCCGGCCCGGTCGGCGGAGGGGTAGGCGAGCAGGATGTCGCGGACGCCGGCGCGGGCCAGCCAGAGCGACTCCTCCAGGGTGAAGGTCATCACCCCGAGGAAGCCGTCCACCGCCAGCGCCCGCTCCAGCAGTGCCCGGCAGCGGAGTGACTTGCTGGCCAGCCGGATCGGCTTGCCGCCCGCCCGGCGGACCAGGTCGGCGGCGTTCGCGTCGAAGGCGGCGAGGTCCACGACGGCCACCGGCCCGTCCAGGTGGGCGGTGGCGCGGTCGTACCGGAGGCGGTCGGAGACCGGGGCGGGCGCGGCGGGTGCGTCGAGGATCACCATGGGCGCAGGGTGCCACACCGCACTACCGGTGGGTAGGCCCCGTGCGGGGAAAACGGGGGATGCCCCGCGTGCGGGGGCGTGCAGCGGAATGGGGCGGCTGGGGCACGGTGGCATAGGCTCGGGCGGGTGGACCGCAAAGACTTCTCCAACCCGGCGTTCGTCGGCAAGAGCATCCCGAATCCCGGCTTCTCCGACGACGACGGCACCGCCGACCCGGCGCTCACCGAGGCTCTCGCCCGCTGGGCGCGGGACCGCGCGGCCGAGCCGGAGGTGCTGGCGGCCCTGACCCCCACCCGGCTGATGGTCCCGATCGTCGCGATCCTCGGCGAGGTCGAGGTGAGCCCGGAGGGGCACCGGCACGAGAAGACCAGCGACATGGCGGTCCCGGTGCTGGAGGCCGCGGACGGTCGCCGCGCGCTGCCGGCCTTCACCTCGCTCGAGTCGCTGACCCGCTGGCGGGCCGACGCCCGCCCGGCGCCGACGGCGGCCCCGCAGGCCGCGATGGTCGCCTTCGCGGAGCGCGCCGACACCCTGCTGATCGACCCGGCCGGGCCGGTGCCGTTCCAGCTGAGCGGCGCCCGGCTGCGGGCGCTGGCGGAGAACCGCCCGTTCCTGCCGCCGGTCCGGGACCCGGAGGTGCGCGAGGCGGTCCGCGGGCTGCTGGCGGCCGAGCCGCAGGTGGTCACCGGGCTGCTGGCGGCCTCGGACGACTCGGACGGGGTGCTCGCGGTGGTGTTCGACCCGGCGCTGGACCAGGCCGGGTTGCAGGCGGCCGCGCAGCGGGTCGGGCAGGCGGTGGCCGCCGACCCGTTGCTGCGGGTGCGGCTGGACCGGGGGCTGGACCTCGCGGTGCTGCCGGCCGGCGCGGAGCTGCCGGGGGAGCCGCTTCACAAGCGGTAGGGCGGTAGGACGAAGGGGCAGCGAACCGTACGGTCCACTGCCCCTGGTGCGTCGTGTCTCAGGAGTAGACGGGCCCGGTGAACTTCTCGCCCGGGCCCGCGCCCGGGGCGTCCGGGACGATCGACGCCTCGCGGAACGCCAGCTGGAGCGAGCGCAGCCCGTCCCGCAGCGGCGCGGCGTGGAAGTTGCTGATCTCCGGGGCACCGGCGGTGACCAGCCCGGCCAGCGCGGTGATCAGCTTGCGGGCCTCGTCCAGGTCCTTGTCCTTCTCGCCGCCCTCGGCGAGACCGCACTTGACGGCGGCGGCGCTCATCAGGTGCACCGCGACGGTGGTGATCACCTCGACGGCCGGGACCTCGGCGATGTCGCGGGTGAGGTCGTCGAAGCCGATCGCGGCGTCGTCAGCGCCGGGGTTCTGGGTGGGCTCGCTGCTCAAGGGAGGCTCGTTCCGTTGTGCCGTGTGGGTACAGGTGGAGCGTACAAGGGGTCCTGCGGAGGGGCGGAATAGCGTTCGACGGCGCGACGCTGTAAGCTTCGAGACTGACCGGCCGGGCTCCCTCAAGGGTCCCCGGCCAGCAAGAGGAGGCTCCACTGAGGAGGCCCGAGAGGGCAACCGCGAAAGTCTCCCACCTGATCGGCCTCGCGGTCGACGGGTCCCGGTCCGCGACGGGCGCCCCTGGCGCCGAGTCGCCGCAACGCCCCTCACCGGGCGTCGCCCCCGGTTGTGTGGAGCCCCGCTTGTACCGAGCGGGGCTTTTTTCGTGCGGCGGTGTACCCACCGGACAGCGCAGCACGAATGAAGCCCCGCCCAGTGGTCGAGTCCACTACGTGCGACCGCCGTCCGACGGCCGCATCGCAGAAGGTGCAACCGAGGAGGCCCCATCAGCACCGAGCCCCGCATCAACGACCGGATTCGCGTCCCCGAGGTGCGACTCGTCGGTCCCAGCGGCGAGCAGGTCGGCATCGTGCCGCTTGCCAAGGCGCTGGAGCTCGCGCAGGAGTACGACCTCGACCTGGTCGAGGTCGCGGCGACCGCCCGGCCGCCGGTGTGCAAGCTCATGGACTACGGCAAGTTCAAGTACGAGTCGGCCATGAAGGCCCGTGAGGCGCGCAAGAACCAGGCGCACACGGTCATCAAGGAGATGAAGCTCCGGCCGAAGATCGACCCGCACGACTATGACACCAAGAAGGGTCACGTCGTCCGGTTCCTCAAGCAGGGCGACAAGGTCAAGATCACGATCATGTTCCGCGGTCGTGAGCAGTCCCGCCCCGAGCTGGGCTTCCGTCTGCTCCAGCGGCTCGCCGACGACGTCCAGGACCTGGGCTTCGTCGAGTCCTCGCCGAAGCAGGACGGCCGTAACATGATCATGGTCCTTGGCCCGCACAAGAAGAAGACCGAGGCGATGGCCGAGGCCCGCGCCCTCGCGGACGCCCGCAAGGCCGAGCGTCAGGGCCGCACCCCCGGCTCCGACGCCGCCGCGGACGACGACGTGGCGGTCGACGATGACGCCGTGATCGACGACGCCGTGACCGAGGCGCAGGACGCCCCGGCCGAGGCGCCGGCCGCCGAGGCCGACGCTCCGGTCGAGCAGCCGGCCGCCTCCCAGGGCGCCTGAGCCTTCACCGGCCAGGAGGCCCGGGAGACCGGCCCACAGGGTGACGGGGCGGCCCGCCCGGTCACCGCAGATCCATCCAGTTCACGCCCGCGTGGCAGCCGCCGCGCGGGCGTGGACGGGACCGACGAGGAGATACGGCGAAATGCCGAAGCAGAAGACGCACAGTGGCGCCAGCAAGCGCTTCAAGATCAGTGGCTCTGGCAAGGTGCTGCGCGAGCGCGCCGGCCGCCGCCACCTCCTGGAGCACAAGCCCTCGACGCTGACCCGCAAGCTGGCCGGGACGATCGAGCTGGCCCCCGCTGACGCCAAGAAGATCAAGAAGCTTCTCGGCAAGTGATCGCCCTCCCGCCCGGTGCGAGCCGCGAGCGGGGCAGCTGATCCTTCCCGACCCATTCGAATGACGGACCACGTGAAGTAGTCCGTGGTCCAACCCAAGGAGTAATCAAGTGGCACGCGTCAAGCGGGCAGTCAACGCCCACAAGAAGCGCCGGGTCATCCTGGAGCGCGCCAGCGGCTACCGTGGCCAGCGTTCGCGCCTGTACCGCAAGGCCAAGGAGCAGGTCACCCACTCGCTGGTCTACAACTTCAACGACCGCAAGAAGCGCAAGGGCGACTTCCGTCAGCTGTGGATCCAGCGCATCAACGCTGCGGCCCGTGCCAACGGCATCACCTACAACCGCTTCGTGCAGGGCCTGAAGGCCGCCAGCGTCGAGATCGACCGCAAGATGCTGGCCGACCTGGCCGTCAACGACCCGGGTGCGTTCGCCTCCCTGGTCGAGGTCGCCCAGAAGGCGCTGCCGGCCGACGTGAACGCCCCGAAGGCCGCCGCCGACGCCGCCTGATCTTCCGAGATCGGTTGAGCTCCGACCGGACCCGCAGGTTCGCCTGCGGGTCCGGTCCTGCTTCTGCCCCTCCTTCAGCGCCTCCAGAGAACGAGACCATGCCGAGCACCGACACCCCCCTGCTGACCTCCCTGCGCTCGCCGCGCGTCGTCGCCGCCCGCCGGCTGGCCAAGCGCAACCAGCGCACCAAGGAGCGCCGGTTCCTGGCCGAGGGCCCGCAGGCGGTCCGGGAGGCCGTGGCCTTCGGCAGGCTGCCGGGCACCGGTGAGCACGCCGTGGTCGAGGTCTACGTGACGCCGGAGGCCGCCGAGCGGCACGCCGGCATCGTCGAGGCGACCCTGGCCGAGGGGCTGCCGGTGCTGACCGCCACCGACGAGGTGATCGCCGAGATCTGCGACACGGTGACCCCGCAGGGCATCGTGGCGCTCTGCCGCTTCATCGACACCCCGTTCGCCGAGGTGCTCAAGGCCCGTCCCAAGCTGGTCGCGGTCCTCGCCCACGTGCGCGACCCCGGGAACGCCGGCACCGTGCTGCGCACCGCCGACGCGGCCGGCGCGGACGCCGTGGTGCTCACCGACGCCTCGGTGGACCTCTACAACCCGAAGGCAGTCCGGGCCTCCGTGGGCAGCCTGTTCCACCTGCCGGTGGCGGTCGGCGTGCCGGTCGAGGAGGCCGTCGGGAAGCTGCGCGAGGCCGGCGTCCGGGTGCTCGCCGCGGACGGCGCGGGGGAGCGGGACCTGGACCGGGAGCTGGACGAGGGCACCCTGGGCGCGCCCGGTGCGTGGGTGTTCGGCAACGAGGCGTGGGGGCTTCCGGAGGAGACCCGCGCGCTCACCGACGAGGTCGTGCGCGTCCCGATCCACGGCCACGCGGAGAGCCTCAACCTGGCCACCGCGGCGGCCGTCTGCCTGTACGCCTCGGCCCGCGCCCAGCGTTCGCCCGGCGGCTGCCGCTCGAACGCCTGACGCACCGCCGAGCGCACCCGGGGGCGCGTCCGGATCACCCCGTTGCAAGCCCTACTGCACGGGCCTGGGAGGCGCTAGGGTCTGCCTCGGTGGGGGGAACGGCACGGTGGGTAATCGGGGAGGCAACCCATGGTCGGCAGCGGGCCCGAGCTCGACCCGGACGACCTGCCGGACGGCCTGGTGGTCGCCGACGCGCTGGGCCGGGTGGTCTGCTTCAACCGGGCCGCGGCCCGGCTCACCGGCGTGCTCCCGCAGGCCGCGCTCGGCAGCGGTCTGGAGGACGCCCTCCCGCTGGAGGACCTGGACGGCCGCCGCTGGTGGCAGCTGACCGACCCGTACGGCGGCCTGGCCATCCGCACCCGCCAGCCGGAGCGCAACCTGCTGCTGCCCGGGGGGCGCGAGGTGCTGGTCTCCGCCCGGTACGTGCGCAGCGCGCCGGGCGGGCCGCTGGAGCGGCTGGTGATCGCCCTGCGCGGCACCGAGGCCCGGCGCCGCACCGAGCGCAGCCACGCCGAGCTGATCGCCACCGTGGCGCACGAGCTGCGCTCCCCGCTGACCAGCGTCAAGGGCTTCACGGCGACGCTACTGGCCAAGTGGGAGCGGTTCACCGACGGGCAGAAGCGGCTGATGCTGGAGACCGTGGACGCCGACGCCGACCGGGTCACCCGGCTGATCGCCGAGCTGCTGGACATCTCCCGGATCGACGCCGGCCGGCTGGAGCTGCGCAAGCAGGTGGTCGACCTGGCCGCGGCGGTGCGCCGGCACGTCGAGCGCAAGGTCGCCACCGGCATCCCCGAGGACCGCTTCGACATCCGGATCGCCGAGCCGCTGACCGTCCTGTGGGCCGACCCGGACAAGGTCGACCAGGTGCTCGCCAACCTGCTGGAAAATGCGGTGCGGCACGGTGAGGGAACTGTCACGATCGAGGTGGCACCGGCCAAGGAGGTCGTCGAGGCGCCCCTCTGGGAGCGCGGCGGCACCCCGCCCCGCATCGTGGAAGGCACAGCGGTCACCGTGAGCGACGAAGGCAGCGGCATCCCCGAGGAGTCGATGCCGCGCGTCTTCACCCGCTTCTGGCGCGGCTCCAAGCGCGGCGGCACGGGCCTGGGCCTCTACATCGTCAAGGGCATCGTGGAGGCCCACGGCGGCTCGATCCGCGTCGACCGCGCGCCCGGCGGCGGCGCCCGGTTCCGATTCATCCTGCCCGCCGGGGTACCCGACTTCATGCTCTGAGGGAGCAGGAACGACAGGCACAGCGTGCCGTGGGTTCCCGAGCAGGTCGGACGTCGCTCCCCGGACGGGCTTCGCGGCAGCGGTGATACCCGCTGCGACTACACTCGACCTTTGGCGTTGGCCCAAAGACCTTGAGCACGGACGAGCAGGAGCACGGGAAAGATAGAGATGTCGGCACCCAACAAGTCGTACGACCCGGTCGAGGTCGAGGCCCTGAAGCCCGAGGTGGTGGAGCAGGCGCGGGACGAGGCGGTCGCCGCGTTCGCCGCCGCCGGTTCCCTGGACGAGCTGAAGCAGGCCAAGGTCGCCCACACCGGCGACCGCTCCGCGCTCTCTCTCGCCAACCGCGAGATCGGCGCCCTGCCCCCGCATGCCAAGGCGGCCGCCGGAAAACTGATCGGCCAGGCCCGCGGGGCCGTCAACCAGGCACTCGCCAAGCGGCAGGCCGAGCTGGAGGCGGAGCGGGACGCCCGCGTGCTGGTCGAGGAGGCGGTGGACGTCACGCTGCCGTACGACCGCGCCCCGCGCGGCGCCCGGCACCCGCTGACCACCATGGCCGAGCTCATCGAGGACACCTTCGTCGCGATGGGCTACCAGGTCGCGGAGGGCCCCGAGGTCGAGGCCGAGTGGCTCAACTTCGACGCCCTCAACCTGGGCCCGGACCACCCGGCCCGCTCGATGCAGGACACCTTCTTCGTCCAGGCCCCGGACGGCTCCGCCGACTCCGGCGTGGTGCTGCGCACCCAGACCTCCCCGGTCCAGGCCCGCACCATGCTCGACCGCGAGCCGCCGCTCTACGTGGTCTGCCCGGGCCGGGTCTACCGGACCGACGAGCTGGACGCCACCCACACCCCGGTCTTCCGCCAGGTCGAGGGCCTCGCGGTGGACGAGGGCATCACCTTCGCCGACCTCAAGGGCACCATCGAGGTGCTGGTCGAGAAGCTGATCGGCGGCGGCCTGGAGCTGCGCTGGCGCCCGTCGTACTTCCCGTTCACCGAGCCGAGCGCGGAGATCGACCTCCAGTGCTTCGTGTGCCGCGGCGCGAGCGTCGGCAACCCGGACCGGCCGTGCCGGACCTGCTCCTCCGAGGGCTGGATCGAGCTCGGCGGCTGCGGCGTGGTCAACCCGCGGGTGCTGGTCGCCTGCGGTGTCGACCCCGACCGCTACAGCGGCTTCGCCTTCGGCCTGGGCCTGGAGCGGATCCTGATGAATCGTCACAACGTCGCCGACATGCGCGACATGGTCGAGGGTGACGTCCGCTTCACCCTCCCGTTCGGGATGGAGATCTGATGCGCGTCCCGCTTTCCTGGCTGCGCGAGTACGTCGACCTGCCGGCCGGCGAGACCGGCCGTGACGTCGCGGAGCGCCTGGTCCGGGCCGGCCTGGAGGTCGAGACCGTCGAGCAGCTCGGCGCGGACCTCAAGGGCCCGCTGGTGGTCGGCGAGGTGCTCTCCATCGAGGAGCTGTCCGGCTTCAAGAAACCGATCCGGCACTGCTTCGTGAACGTCGGCGACGCCAACGGCACCGGCGAGCCGCAGGAGATCGTCTGCGGTGCGACCAACTTCGCCGTCGGCGACAAGGTCGTGGTCGTGCTCCCGGGCGCGGTGCTGCCCGGCCCGTTCCCGATCGCGGCCCGCAAGACCTACGGCCACACCTCGGCCGGCATGATCTGCTCCGCCCGCGAGCTGGGCATGGGCGACGACCACAACGGCATCATCGTGCTCCCGCCGGAGTACGAGCCCGGCACCGACGCCGTCGAGCTGCTCCAGCTCGTCGACGAGGTGCTCGACATCGCCGTCACCCCGGACCGCGGCTACTGCCTGTCCATGCGCGGCGTGGCCCGTGAGGCCGCCGCCGCGTACGGGCTGCCGCTGGCCGACCCGGCGCTGCTCGACGTGCCGCCGGCGAACTCCTTCGGCTACCTGGTGAAGGTCAACGACCAGGCCGGCTGCGACCGCTTCGTGGCCCGTACGGTCGTCGGCGTCGACCCGAACGCCAAGTCCCCGATCTGGCTCCAGCGCAGGCTCCAGAAGTCGGGCATCCGTCCGATCTCGCTGACCGTCGACATCACCAACTACGTGATGCTGGAGGTCGGGCAGCCGCTGCACGCCTACGACAAGCAGCGCGTGGACGGCCCGATCGTGGTCCGCCGGGCGGAGCAGGGCGAGACCCTCACCACCCTCGACGGGGTCGAGCGCAAGCTCGCCGCCGAGGACCTGCTGATCTGCGACAACAGCGGCCCGATCGGCCTGGCCGGCGTGATGGGCGGCGCCTCCACCGAGATCCTCGACCCGGCCGCCGGCCCGGGCACCACCGAGGTGGTCATCGAGGCGGCGCACTTCGACCCGGTCGCCATCGCCCGCACCGCCAAGCGGCACAAGCTGCCCTCCGAGGCGTCCAAGCGCTTCGAGCGCGGCGTCGACCCGGAGGCCGCCCGCGCCGCCGCGCAGCGCGCCGTCGACCTGCTGGTCCTGATCGCCGGCGGCACCGCCGAGGCCGGGGTCACCGACATCGCCGCCCCGCACCCGGTGCGCACCATCACCATCGCCGCCGACCTGCCCGACCGGGTGGCCGGCACCGCGTACGGCCGCGAGACCGTCACCCGGCGCCTGCAGGAGATCGGCTGCTCGGTCTCCGGCGCCGACGTCCTGGAGGTCACCCCGCCGACCTGGCGCCCCGACCTCACCGACCCGTACGACCTCGCGGAGGAGGTCATCCGGCTGGAGGGCTACGACAACGTCCCCGCCCGGATGCCCGATGTGCCCCCGGGCAAGGGCCTGACCGAGGCCCAGCGGGTCAACCGCCGGATCGGCGTCGCGCTGGCGGCGGCCGGCTACGTCGAGGTCAACAACTACCCGTTCCTCGGCGAGGCCGCCTTCGAGGCGCTCGGCCTGGAGGCGGACGACCGGCGCCGCCGCACGGTGAAGCTGGTCAACCCGCTGAACGACGAGGAGCCGGCGCTGCGCACCACGCTGCTGCCGGGCCTGCTCGGCGCGCTGCGCCGCAACGTCGGCCGGGGCAACACCGACCTGGCGGTCTACGAGACCGGCACCGTCTTCCTGCCCAAGGACGAGCTGAGCGTGGCCCCGCGTCCGGCGGTCGACCACCGGCCCAGCGACGAGGAGCTGGCCGCGCTGGACGCCGCGCTGCCGGACCAGCCGCGCCGGATCGCCGTCGCCCTCGCGGGCGAGCGGCTGCCGTCGGGCTGGTGGGGCAAGGGCGCCCAGGCCTCCTGGGCGGACGCCGTCGAGGCCGCCCGTACGGTGGCCCGCGCGGCCGGCGTCGAGCTGACCGTCCGCCAGGGCCAGCTGGCACCGTGGCACCCGGGCCGCTGCGCCGAGCTGGTGGTGGCCGGCACCGACCGGGTGGTCGGCCACGCCGGTGAGCTGCACCCGCGGGTGGTCAAGGCGCTCGGGCTGCCGGCCCGTACCGCCGCCATGGAGATCGACGTCGACCTGCTCACCGCCGACGGCGCCGAGCGGGTCGGCGGCCCGACCGTCTCCGGTTTCCCGGTGGCGACCCAGGACGTCGCGCTGATCGTCGACGCCGCCGTCCCGGCCGCCGACGTCGAGGCCGCGCTGCGTGCCGGCGCGGGCGAACTGCTGGAGGCCATCCGGCTGTTCGACGTGTTCACCGGTGAGCAGGTCGGCGAGGGCAGGAAGTCGCTGGCGTACGCGCTGCGCTTCCGCGCGGTCGACCGCACCCTGACCGCCGACGAGGCCACCGCCGCCCGCGAGGCGGCCGTCGCCGAGGCCGTCGCCCGCACCGGCGCGGTGCTGCGCGGCGCCTGACGCGGCAGCGCCCCAGGAGGGCCCCGCCCCGGACCACGCGTCCGGGGCGGGGCCCTCTCCGTTTGCCGGGCGCGCGGGGCCCGACCGCACCAAGATCTCTTGAAGAGGTTCCGTCAAAACCCTTGCGGGAGCACGGCCGGAGGCGTTTTCCTTTTCTCGTTAGGAAAGTTTCCTAACCCCCTGAGGAATCGGAGCGTCCCATGCGCCCTCAGCCCCGTCGTGCCCTCCGCATCGCCCTCGCCGCCGCCCTGGTGGCCGCGCCCCTGACCGTCGCGGCCACCTCGGCGGCCCAGGCCGCCCCGTCGCCGGCCGCCGCCGTCCAGTTCAAGGGGGTCGGGCTGGACGACCCGCACAAGAAGGACATCGCGATGCAGCTGGTGTCCAGCGCGGAGAACTCGTCGCTGGACTGGAAGGCCCAGTACAAGTACATCGAGGACATCAAGGACGGCCGCGGCTACACCGCCGGCATCATCGGCTTCTGCTCCGGCACCGGTGACATGCTGGAGCTGGTCCAGCACTACACCGACCTCAAGCCCGACAACGTCCTGGCCAAGTTCCTGCCGGCCCTGAAGAAGGTCAACGGCTCCGACTCGCACGCCGGTCTCGGCTCCGCGTTCGAGAAGGCCTGGGCCACCGCCGCCAAGGACTCCGTCTTCCAGCAGGCGCAGAACGACGAGCGCGACCGGGTGTACTTCAACCCCGCGGTCAACCAGGCCAAGAGCGACGGCCTGCGCGCGCTCGGCCAGTTCGCCTACTACGACGCCATCGTCATGCACGGTCCGGGCAACAGCTCGGACAGCTTCGGCGGCATCCGCGCCGCCGCTATGAAGAAGGCCAGGACCCCCGCCCAGGGCGGCGACGAGGCCACCTACCTCAAGGCCTTCCTGGACGCCCGCAAGGTGGCCATGAAGAAGGAGGAGGCGCACTCCGACACCAGCCGGGTCGACACCGAGCAGCTGGTCTTCCTCAACGCGAAGAACTTCGACCTCAACCCGCCGCTGAAGTGGAAGGTCTACGGCGACAGCTACGCCATCAACAGCTGACGTCAGGTCAGAAGCCGGTCCCGGCAGCCGGATCACGGCCGCCGGTCCCGGCTTCCCGGTGTCGCGAGGGGTCAGGCGCTCGCGGTGTAGTCGTAGAAGCCGCGGCCGGACTTGCGGCCCAGCAGGCCCGCGTCGACCATCCGGGAGAGCAGCGGGGGAGCGGCGTACAGCGGCTCCTTGTACTCGTCGTACATCGACTCGGCGATCGAGACGATGGTGTCCAGGCCGATCAGGTCGCACAGCCGCAGCGGGCCCATCGGGTGGGCGCAGCCGGCCTCCATGCCCTTGTCGATGTCGGAGGCGGTGGCCACGCCCGACTCGAACATCCGCACCGCGGACAGCAGGTACGGCACCAGCAGCGCGTTGACCACGAAGCCGGCCCGGTCGCGGGCGCGGATCGGCTCCTTGCCGAGCACCTGGGACGCGAAGGCCTCGACCCGCTCGGTGGTGGTCGCCGAGGTGGTCAGGGTCGGGATGACCTCGACCAGCTTCTGCACCGGCGCCGGGTTGAAGAAGTGCAGGCCGATCACCTGCTCCGGGCGGGTGGTGGCGGCGGCCAGCTTCACGATCGGGATCGAGGAGGTGTTGGAGGCCAGGATCGCGTCGCGGCGCTCGACCACCCGGTCCAGGGTCTCGAAGATCCGGACCTTGACGTCCTCGCGCTCGGCGACGGCCTCGACCACCAGGTCGCGGTCGGCGAAGTCGGACAGGTCGACGGTGAAGGACAGCCGGGCCATCGCCTCGTCCCGCTGCTCGGGGGTCAGCTTGCCCCGCTTGACCGCCGTGTCCAGGGAGTTGGTCAGCCGGGTGCGGCCGAACTCCAGCGCCTCGCCGCTGGCCTCCGCCACCAGGACGTCCAGCCCGGCCCGGGCGAAGACCTCGGCGATACCCGACCCCATCAGGCCGCAGCCGATCACTCCGACGCGCGCGATGTCACTCACTCAGTTGCCCTTCGACGGTGCTGGGGATCGCCCAGCTACGGGTGGCCCAGCGAGGTGCTGGACGACGGGCCGGTGTACCGGAATGGGTGCACCGGTCACCGCCCCGACGACGTTACTACTCCGTACCGGCCAGTAGGTCACCCCCTCCCCGGCAGGGTGCCACGAACGGGAATCCCCCGAACGAGTGACGGAGCACCCCCGGACCCGTGTGCCCGGGGCCGGCTCCGCCCGGCGGCCGACAGAATGCCGCAGACGGGGCCGGGGGCGGAAGCGGACAGGGCCGGGGGTTCGAAGGGAGCACAGGTGTCGACGGGATCGCTCGCAGGACAGGTCGCCCTGATCACCGGCGCCGGGCGGGGCATCGGCCGGGAGCTCGCCGTCGGACTGGCCGCCGAGGGGATGTCCGTCGGCCTGGTCGGCCGCACCCACGAGACGCTGACCGACACCCTCAAGGAGTGCGTCAGGCGCGGCTCCCGGGGCGTCGCCGTGACCGCCGACGTCACCCGCCCCGGCTCGGTGCGCGAGGCGGTCCGGGTGGTCGAGCGCGACCTCGGACCGATCGACCTGCTGGTCAACAACGCCGGCCTGGTCGACCGCGCCGAGGTGCCGCTCTGGGAGACCGACGCCAACCAGTGGTGGCAGGTGATCGAGACCAACCTGCGCGGCCCCTACAACCTGCTGCGCTGCGTGCTGCCCGGCATGGTCGCCCGCCGGCGCGGCCGGGTGGTCAACCTCAACTCCGGCTTCGCGCTGCGGCCGGACGGCGACTACACCGCGTACGCGACCTCCAAGGGCGCGCTGCTCCAGCTCTCCGACAACATGGCGGACTCGCTCGCCCGCAACGGCATCGTCGTCCTCGACATCAGCCCGGGCGCGGTGCCCACCGACATGACCGCCGGGATGCCGATGTTCAAGGACGCCAAGGACTGGAACTCCATCCCGTACATGGTCGCGGTCACCGTGGACGCCGCCCGCGGCCGCTTCGACGGGTTGCACGGGCGGTTCATCCACGCCGGCCGGGACAACCTGGAGGAGCTGGTCAACCGGGCCGACGCGATCCGCGCCGCGGACGCCCGCACGCTGCGGCTGCGCCCGTACAAGGACGACGACCCGATGGCCTGAGCGCGTCCTCAGGCGCAGAGCTGGCTGGCGGTCACCGGCTTGAGCCCCGCCTTGGCCAGCCCGTCCAGGATCCCGGGCAGCGCGTCCACCGTGCACTGGTGCCCCATGTGCAGCGCCACCACCGAGCCGCCGCGCACCGAGTTCAGCACCCGGCGCTGCAACTCGGCGGCCGACGGGTCGCCGTAGTCGCGCGGGTCGACGTCGAAGGACAGCACGTGCTCGTACCCGACCGCCCTGGCCTGCTCGCGCACCATCGGCGTGGCGTACTGCGCGGCGGAGGGGCGGAACCAGCGGCCGATCGAGCCGGTGAGCCGCTGCAGGCGCTCCGCGCACTGGGCGATCTCGGCGCGCGCCTGGTCCGGCGTCATGGCCGAGATGTTGAGGTGGTTCTGGGTGTGGTTGCCCAGCTCGTGGCCGCCGTCCAGGATCCGCCGGGCCATCTGCGGCTGCTGGTCGAGCCAGCTGCCGACCACCATCACGGTCAGCCTGGCGCCGCGCTGCTCGGCGGCCTCCAGCAGGGCGGTGGCCAGCTTCGGGTCGCCGCTGCCGTGGACGGTGAGCGCCACGTTCCGGCCGGTGCGCGGCCCGTACGCGACCTCGACCGGGGTGCCGGGCGCCAGCGGCGGCAGCGCGGGCGGGGCCGGCGGGGCGGAGGGCTGGGCGGCGGCCGCGGCGGTCGGCTCACCGGCCGGACCGGGCTCCGCCGGGGCGCTGGGCGCGGCGGAGGCCGGAGCTTCGCCACCGTTCCAGGCCGGGTCGGTGGTGTGCTGCGGGTCCACGGTGCCGGGGTGCGCGGCGAGCGCCCCCGGATCGGCCCGGCGGCGCGTTCCGGTGCCGCAGGCGGAGAGCAGGCCGCCGGTGGCGGCGAGGGCGGCGAGTCGGGCGGTGGTGCGCAGCACGGTGCGGCGGTCGGCAGTCATCGGCAGCCAGCATAAAGAGCGCGGTTCGGCCGGGCGATCCGGTGGGACCGGCCGTACCGGCCTTTGACGTGGACACCGTCCGTCACCGGGTGTTGCGTGAACCTGAACTCCCGCTGTTTCCGCGGATCGTCCTTGGATACGATCACCGCGCACCGCGTGACGGGCGGTGGCCAGGCTCTTCCGGCACGGCGCATTGGGGGCGGACAGGATGTACGAGGACAGCGCGGCGACCGGCCGGGGCGCGGACACCGAGTGGGACTGGGTCGGAGCCGACGACTGGCAGCCGCCGAGCGAGCTGGACACCGGCGTCCCGCACACCGCCCGGATGTACGACTACTACCTCGGCGGCAAGGACAACTTCGAGGCCGACCGCAAGGCCGCCCAGGCCGCGATATCCGCCTACCCCGCGCTGCCGCTGCTGGCCCGCACCAACCGGCAGTTCCTCGGCCGCGCGGTGGAGTTCGTGGCGGGCCGGGGCGTGCGCCAGTTCGTCGACATCGGCACCGGCATCCCGACGGTCGGCTCCACCAGCGAGGTCGCCCAGCGCGTCGCCCCGGACGCCCGGGTGGTGTACGTGGACAACGACCCGATCGTCGCCACCCACGCCCGCGCCCTGCTGGCGAGCCACCCGGCCGGGCACACCTCGGTGATCGAGGCCGACCTGCGCGACCCGGCCGCGATCCTCGGCCACCCCGCGCTGGCCGGCGCCGTCGACCTCTCCCAGCCGGTCGCGCTGATGCTGGTCGCCGTCCTGCACTTCATCCGCGACGAGGAGGGCGCGCAGCAGATCGTCCGCGCCCTGCGCGACGCGCTCGCCCCGGGCAGTGCGCTGATCCTCTCCCACGGCAGCCCCGACTTCGCCTCCCGCGAGAGCGCCGCCGAGGGCACCCGCATCTACCGGAGCGCCAGCGCCCCGCTCGTGCTGCGCCCGCGCTCCGGCGTCGAACCCTTCTTCGGCGACTTCGAGTTCGTCGGCCCCGGGCTCGTCCAGCTCCCGCTCTGGCGCCCCACCGCCGGCCACGTGCCCACCTCCGAACTCCCCGAGGGCTGGCAGGACGTCTCGGCGTACGCCGGCGTCGCCTTCAAGAAGTAGCCCTTCCCCGCTCCGTCGCGTCCGGCCCCGGCGCCCCCCTCCTACGCCGGGACCGGACGGCAGAAGCCTACGGACCCCCACTGACAACCCCTCACCTCCGGAGCCATCCCGCACCGTGACCCCCGCCCTGCCGCCGCTGCCCCCGGACGTCGCCGACCTCCTGCGGGCCGTCGACGCGCCGCCCCGCCTGGTCGCCCACCTCGCGCTGGTGCACCGGGTGGCCGAGGAGATCGCCGACTTCTGCGCCCGCGAGGGTCTGGCCTTCGACCGCGAGGCGGTCCGCTTCGGCGCCGCCACCCACGACATCGGCAAGGTCGTCCACCCCGAGGAGCTCTCCGGCCCCGGTTCCCTGCACGAGTCCGCCGGACACCGGCTGCTGCTCTCCCGCGGCGTCCCCGAGCGCCTCGCCCGCTTCGCCCGCAGCCACGCGAGCTGGGGTGAACCCGGTGTCACCGTCGAGGAGCTGCTGGTCAGCCTCGCCGACAAGGCCTGGAAGAACAAGCGCGTCCAGGACCTGGAGGACCGCGTGGTGGACCTCCTCGCCGCCGGCGGCAGGGAGCGCTGGGAGGCCTTCCTCGCTCTGGACGACCTGCTCACCCGGATCGGCGAGGACGCCCCGCGGCGGCTCGCCGTCCAGGCCGCCCATCCGGTCCGCACCGGGTGAAAACGGCGCGACAGGGCGAGCGGGTCGGTGTTAGCTTCCGCGGCATGGAACCCCTGAGTGAGAACGAGATCCGCGCGTCCTTCGTCAACTGCTCCAAGGGCGAGGCCCGTCGGCTCAACCTGCCCCGGGGCCTGGCCGAACTGCCCTGGGAGCACCTGGACTTCCTCGGCTGGCGGGACCAGGGCGCGCCCGACCGGGCGTACCTGGTGGCGCCGTACGGCGGCGAGCTGGTCGGGGTGACGCTGCGCTCGCCGGTGATCCGGCGCAGCCTGACCAAGACCAACGTGTGCTCGCTGTGCATCACCGCGCACGCCGGGTCAGGGGTGGCGCTGCTCGCCGCCCGCCGGGCCGGGACGGCCGGGCGCGAGGGCAACACGGTCGGCACCTACATCTGCGCCGACCTGGCCTGCTCGCTCTACGTGCGCGGGCTGAAGAAGTCCACCCTGGTCACCCGGCCCGACGAGTCACTGCCGCTGGAACTGCAGATCGACCGCACGGTGGGCAACCTCGGCGGCTTCCTCGCCAAGGTGCTCGCCACCGCCGACGCGTAACGGTCCGGTACCCCTCAGTGTCCGCGCAGCTGGTCCAGCTCGCGGCGCTCCCGCTTGGTCGGCCGCCCGGCGCCGCGGTCCCGCGTCCCGGCCGCCGCGACGAACTCGCGCGGCGGCCGCGGCGGGCTGTTGTCGAGCAGGCACTCTGCCGCGACCACGGCGCCGACCCGCTTGCGGATCAGCTTGCGCACCACCACGACCCGTTCGTAGCCCTCCTCGCGGATCCGCACCTCGTCGCCTGGCTTCAGCGCCTGGGCCGGCTTGGCCCGCTCGCCGTTCACCCGGACGTGCCCGGCCCGGCACGCGGCGGCCGCCAGCGCCCGCGTCCTGACCAGCCGGACCGACCAGATCCAGCTGTCCACCCGCACGCTTCCCTCGTGTTCAGCCATCCTCGGAGCCTACCCAAGACCTATCCCGCACGCGGTGCCTCCTGGACCGCCCAGCCGTTCCCGTCCGGGTCGTTGAAGAACACGAAGTTGTTCCACGCCTCGCCGTGCCCGTCCACCCGGCCCCCCGTCACGAAGTGCTGGACGGGGCTGACCGGCACGCCCCGCGCCGTCAGTTCGGCGTGCGCCTTGTCGATGTCCGGCACCACCAGCTGGAGGCCCTTCACCGAGCCGGGCGGCGAGTCGATCACCCCCTTGCCCACCACGATGGAGCAGGGCGAGCCGGGGGGAGTCAGCTGGACCACCCGGATCCCGTCCCGCAGCAGGGTGTCGTGGTCGACGGTGAACCCGACCTGCTCCTCGTAGAAGAGCTTCGAGCGGTCCACGTCGGACACCGGGACCACCACGACTTCGAGCTTCCACTCCATCGCCCTCACCCCTCTCGGTCGGGCTCTTCCAGTATCCGTCCGTAATCGTCCCCGGGGGCCGTCGGATAGCCTGAGAGCACGATGAATTCCCAGACCACGCCCGCCGCGACCCCGTCGAACACCGCCTTCGCCACCCCGTGGGGCACCTTCGAGCTCACCCGCTTCCCGGTGGACCCGCGCGAGCGGCTCCGGGGCTGGGACGCCGCCGACGAGTACCTGCTGCGCCACCTCGCGGGCGAGGCCGACAGCGCGGCCGGCGCCGCGACGGACCTGGCCGGCCGAACGGTCGCCGTCCTCGGTGACCGCTGGGGTGCGCTGACCACCGCGCTCGCCGAGTACCGGCCCCTCCAGATCACCGACTCCCACCTCGGCCGGCAGGCCACCCTGGCCAACCTGGCCCGGGCCGGCGCCGCCGTCGACGAGGCGCGGCTGCTGACCACCCGGGACGCGGTGCCGGAGCGGATCGACGTGCTGCTGGTGCGCGTCCCCAAGAGCCTGGCCCTGCTGGAGGACCAGCTGCACCGGCTCGCGCCGGCCGTCCACGAGGGCACCGTGGTGATCGGCACCGGCATGGTCACCGAGATCCACACCTCCACGCTCCAGCTGTTCGAGCGGATCCTCGGCCCGACCCGCACCTCGCTGGCGGTCCGCAAGGCCCGGCTGATCCTCTGCACCCCGGACCGGACCCTCGACCCCGGCCCCAGCCCGTGGCCGCACCGCTACGCGCTGCCGCCGGACATCGGCCCGGCCTCCGGCCGTACCGTCGTCAACCACGCGGGCACCTTCTGCGCCGAACGGCTCGACATCGGCACCCGCTTCCTCCTCGCCCACCTGCCCGTCCCCGCCCCCGGCGCCCGGGTGGTGGACCTCGGCTGCGGCAACGGCGTGGTCGGTACGGCCGCGGCGCTGGCCGGGCCCGGCGCGGAGCTGCTGTTCGTCGACGAGTCGCACCAGGCGGTGGCCTCCGCCGAGGAGACCTTCCGCACCAACCTGGGCCCGGACGCCCCGGCCGAGTTCCTGGCCGCCGACGCCCTGGCCCCGGACGTGGTCGCGGCCGGGTCGGTGGACCTGGTGCTCAACAACCCGCCGTTCCACTCCCACCAGGCCACCACCGACGCCACCGCCTGGCGGATGTTCACCGGCGCCAAGCGGGCACTGCGGCCCGGCGGCGAACTCTGGGTGGTCGGCAACCGCCACCTCGGTTACCACGTCAAGCTGCGCCGCCTCTTCGGCAACTGCCGACTCGTCGCCGGGAACCCCAAGTTCGTGGTGCTGCGGGCCGTCAAGCGCTGACCCGGGCGGCTCCGCCCCGCCGGGTCCCGGCATGAACTCCTTGCATGAATTTTCCGCCACGCGTATATTCATGCCAAGTCGAAGGAGGAACGCCATGGCATTGCGAGTCGCCGTCGCCGGCGCGAGCGGTTACGCGGGCGGTGAGGTGCTGCGCCTGCTGCTCGACCACCCGGAGGTGGAGATCGGGGCGCTGACCGGCGGCTCGAACGCGGGCACCAGGCTGGGCGCGCTCCAGCCGCACCTGTTCCCGCTCGCCGACCGCGTCCTCGACGCCACCACCCCCGAGGTGCTGGCCGACCACGACGTGGTGTTCCTGGCGCTGCCGCACGGCCAGTCCGCCGCCGTCGCGGAGGAGCTGGGCCCGAACGTCCTGGTGATCGACTGCGGCGCGGACTTCCGGCTCCGGGCCGCCGCCGACTGGGAGCAGTTCTACGGCTCCGCGCACGCCGGCACCTGGCCCTACGGCCTGCCCGAACTCCCCGGCCACCGCGCCGCGTTGAAGGGCAGCAACCGGATCGCCGTGCCCGGCTGCTACCCGACGGCCGTCTCCCTGGCGCTGTTCCCCGCGTACGCCGCGCAGCTCGCCGAGCCGGAGGCCGTGGTGGTCGCCGCCTCCGGCACCTCCGGCGCCGGCAAGGCCGCCAAGCCGCACCTGCTGGGCAGTGAGGTGATGGGCAGCGTCAGCCCGTACGGCGTCGGCGGGGTCCACCGGCACACCCCGGAGATGGCGCAGAACCTCACCCCGCTCGCGGGCGAGCCGGTCACCGTCTCCTTCACCCCCACCCTCGTCCCGATGCCGCGCGGCATCCTCGCCACCTGCTCGGCCAAGGCCAGGCCGGGGGTGACGGCCCGGAGCCTGCGCGCCGCCTACACCGAGGCGTTCGCGGACGAGCCCTTCGTCCACCTGCTGCCCGAGGGGCAGTGGCCGCAGACCAGCAGCGTCTACGGCGCCAACACCGCCCTGGTCCAGGTCGCCCTGGACGCCGCCGCCGGGCGGATCATCGCGATCAGCGCGATCGACAACCTGGTCAAGGGCACCGCCGGCGGCGCGGTGCAGAGCATGAACATCGCCCTGGGCCTACCCGAGGAGCTGGGCCTTCCCGTGAACGGAGTCGCACCGTGAGCAACAGCGTGAACGTCGGAGTGACCGCGGCCAAGGGCTTCCGTGCCGCCGGTGTGACCGCCGGCATCAAGGCCTCCGGCACCCCCGACCTCGCCCTGGTGGTCAACGACGGCCCCTCGCTCGCCGCGGCCGGCGTCTTCACCGCCAACCGGGTCAAGGCCGCGCCGGTGCTCTGGTCCGAGCAGGTCCTCAAGGGCGGCCGGGTCTCCGCCGTCGTGCTCAACTCCGGTGGTGCCAACGCCTGCACCGGCCCGCTCGGCTTCCAGGACACCCACGCCACCGCGGAGAAGGCCGCCGAGGAGCTGGGCCTCAACGCGGGCGAGGTCGCCGTCGCCTCCACCGGCCTGATCGGCGTGCGGCTGCCGATGGACATCCTGCTGCCCGGGGTCGCCCTGGCGGCGGGCGAACTCGGCGAGGCCGGCGGCGAGGCCGCCGCGATCGCCATCAAGACCACCGACACGGTGCACAAGACCGCCCAGTTCACCAGCCCGGCCGGCTGGACGGTCGGCGGTATGGCCAAGGGCGCGGGCATGCTCGCCCCGAGCCTCGCCACCATGCTGGTGGTGCTCACCACCGACGCCGCCGTCGACAGCGCCGCCCTGGACGCCGCGCTGCGCGGCGCCACCCGCACCACCTTCGACCGGATCGACTCCGACGGCTGCATGTCGACCAACGATACCGTGCTGCTGCTCGCCTCCGCTGCCTCCGGCGTCACCCCGGAGCAGGCCGAGTTCGCCGAGGCCGTCCGGACGGTCAGCGCCGACCTGGCCCGCCAGCTGATCGGCGACGCCGAGGGCGCGAGCAAGGAGATCCGGATCGACGTCACCGGTGCCGCCACCGAGGACGAGGCGGTCGAGGTCGCCCGGACGATCAGCCGCAACAACCTGCTCAAGTGCGCCATCCACGGCGAGGACCCCAACTGGGGCCGGGTGCTGGCCGCGATCGGCACCACCTCCGCCGCCTTCGACCCGAACGAGCTGGACGTCGCCATCAACGGCGTCTGGGTCTGCCGGGCCGGCGGCGTGGGCGAGGACCGCGACCTGGTGGACATGAAGGGCCGCGAGGTCGTCATCACCGCGAACCTCAACGCCGGTACGGCGGGCGCCACGCTGTGGACCAACGACCTGACGGCCGACTACGTTCACGAGAACAGCGCCTACTCGACCTGATCCGCGTCACTTCGTCCGCGACACCCTGGGCGGCGACACCCGGTCCGCGGACCGGATCCGCGACACCCGGTCCGCGACGCCAGATCCGCGACATCCGTTCCGACGAGGGAATCCCGTGCAGATCGCACCCAAGGGCGAACAGGCCCGCAACAACACCGCGTTGCCCAAGGCCATGACGCTGATCGAGGCGCTGCCGTGGCTGGAGCGCTTCCACGGCAAGACCGTCGTCATCAAGTTCGGCGGCAACGCCATGGTGGACGACAGCCTCAAGGCCGCCTTCGCCCAGGACGTGGTCTTCCTGCGCTACGCCGGCCTGCACCCGGTCGTGGTGCACGGCGGCGGCCCGCAGATCAGCGCCCAACTCGACCGGCTGGGCCTGGAGTCGAGCTTCACCAACGGCCTGCGGGTCACCACCCCGGAGACCATGGACGTGGTCCGGATGGTGCTGGCCGGCCAGGTGCAGCGCGAGCTGGTCGGCCTGCTCAACGAGCACGGCCCGTTCGCGGTCGGCATGACCGGCGAGGACGCCCACACCATGACGGCCGTCAAGCGCTACGCGGTGGTGGACGGCGAGCAGGTGGACATCGGCCTGGTCGGCGACATCGTCAACATCGAGGCCGGCGCGGTGAAGGCGATGATCGCCGACGGCCGCATCCCGGTCATCTCCTCGATCGCCCGCGGCACCGACGGCCACGTCTACAACATCAACGCCGACACCGCGGCCGCCGCCCTCGCGGTCGCGCTCGGCGCCGAGATGCTCGTCGTCCTCACCGACGTCGAGGGCCTCTACAAGGACTGGCCGAACTCCGACGACGTGATCAGCCAGCTCACCGCGAGCGAGCTGGAGGAGCTGCTGCCCGACCTGGCCAGCGGCATGCTCCCCAAGATGGAGGGCTGCCTGCGCGCCGTCCGCTCCGGCGTGGGCACCGCCCGCGTGCTGGACGGCCGGGTGCAGCACAGCCTGCTGCTGGAGATCTTCACCGACGAGGGCATCGGCACGATGGTCGTGCCGGACGACGAACCGACCGTGACCGGGGGACTGGCATGACTGGCATGACTGGCGGGACTGGTGCGACCCACAACGAGCAGCTCGCCGAGCGCTGGCAGCACTCCTTCACCGACAACTACGGCACCCCCCGCATCCCGCTGGTGCGCGGCGAGGGCAGCAAGCTCTGGGACGCCGACGGCAAGGAGTACACCGACCTGCTCGGCGGCATCGCCGTCAACGCCCTGGGCACCGCCCACCCGGCCGTCGTCGAGGCGGTGAGCCGGCAGATCGCCACCCTCGGCCACGTCTCCAACCTCTTCATGGCCGAGCCCACCATCGCGCTCGCCGAGCGGCTGCTGGAGCTGGACGGCCGCCCCGGCGGCCGGGTGTTCTTCTGCAACTCCGGCGCCGAGGCCAACGAGGCCGCCTTCAAGATCAGCCGGCGGACCGGCCGCACCCACCTGGTCGCCCTCCAGGGCGGCTTCCACGGCCGCACCATGGGCGCCCTCGCGCTGACCGGCCAGCCCGCCAAGCAGGACCCGTTCCGCCCGCTGCCCGGCGACGTCACCCACGTCCCGTTCGGCGACGTCGAGGCGCTGCGCGCGGCCGTCACCGAGGAGACCGCCGCCGTCTTCCTGGAGCCGATCCAGGGCGAGAACGGCGCCGTCCCGCTGCCCGAGGGCTACCTGAAGGCGGCCCGTGAGATCACCCGGGCCACCGGCACCCTGCTGGTCCTGGACGAGATCCAGACCGGCGTCGGCCGCACCGGCCACTGGTTCGCCCACCAGGCGTACGAGGGCGTGGAGCCGGACGTGGTCACCCTGGCCAAGGCGCTCGGCGGCGGCCTGCCGATGGGCGCGGTGCTCGCCTTCGGGCCGGCCGCCGAACTGCTCACCCCGGGCCAGCACGGCACCACCTTCGGCGGTAACCCGGTGGCCGCCGCGGCCGGGCTCGCGGTGCTGGACACCATTGAGTCCGAGGGCCTGCTGGAGCACGCCCGCAAGCTCGGCGAGCGGCTGCGGCACGGCGTCGAGGCGCTCGGCGACCCGCTGGTCTCGCACGTGCGCGGCGCGGGCCTGCTGCTCGGCATCGTGCTGACCGCACCGGTCTCGGCCGAGGTCCAGGCCGCCGCGCAGGAGGCGGGCTTCCTGGTCAACGCGGCCGTCCCGGACGCCGTCCGGCTGGCCCCGCCGCTGGTGCTCACCGAACCGGAGGCGGACGCGTTCCTGGCCGCGCTGCCGGGCATCCTCCGGACGGTGCGCGAGAGCGCCCCGGCCGATGCGAGTTGACCGCCGTCCGGGAGAATAATCACATGACCGCATCCCACTCCGGCCCATCCGCCGCCGGCCCGACGCCGCAGGTCCCGCAGACCCGCACCGCGCGCCACCGGCGGATCGTGGACCTGCTCACCCGCCAGCCCGTGCGTTCGCAGAGCCAGCTCGCCAAGCTGCTCGCCGACGACGGACTCGTGGTCACCCAGGCCACCCTCTCCCGGGACCTGGACGAGCTGGGCGCGGTCAAGATCCGCAACCGGGACGGCGCGCTGATCTACGCCGTCCCGGCCGAGGGCGGCGACCGCACGCCGCGCGCCCCGATGGGGGAGTCGGCCAGCGAGGGCCGGATGGCCCGGCTGGCCGGCGAGCTCATGGTCTCCGCGACGGCCTCCGGCAACCTGGTGGTGCTGCGCACCCCGCCGGGCGCCGCCCAGTTCCTGGCCTCGGCGATCGACCAGGCCGAGGTGTTCGAGATCATCGGCACCATCGCGGGCGACGACACCGTCCTGCTGATCAGCCGCGACCCGGCCGGCGGCCAGGCGCTCGCCGACCACCTCATGCAACTCGCCCAGGCGAAGGCGCAGTAGCGCCCCGCCGCGGCGAGCGCGGCACCGCCCGACCCCACGACCCCGGCCGACGGAGACCGTCCGGCCGGGGTTTGTTTTTCATACGGCATCGTGCATACTTATGCCACGCACCGCACATCCATGAAGGAGCCACGCGATGACCGCCGAGCAGTCCTCCGACGTCCGCCTCTGGGGCGCGCGCTTCGCCGACGGCCCGTCCGAGGCGCTGGCCAGGCTCTCGGCCTCGGTCCACTTCGACTGGCGCCTCGCGCCGTACGACATCGCCGGCTCCAAGGCGCACGCCCGGGTCCTGCACAAGGCGGGACTGCTCTCCGACGAGGAGCTGGCCGGCATGCTGGCCGGCCTGGACCGGCTGCTCGCCGACGTCGAGGCGGGCGCCTTCACCGGCACCGTCGCCGACGAGGACGTGCACACCGCCCTGGAGCGCGGCCTGCTGGAGCGCCTCGGCCCCGACCTCGGCGGCAAGCTCCGGGCCGGACGCTCGCGCAACGACCAGATCGCCACCCTGTTCCGGATGTACCTGCGGGACCACGCGAGGACCATCGGCGGCCTGCTGCTCGACCTCCAGCAGGCCCTGGTCGGCCTCGCCGAGGCGCACCCGGACACCGCGATGCCGGGCCGCACCCACCTCCAGCACGCCCAGCCGGTGCTCTTCGCCCACCACGTCCTCGCGCACGTGCAGGCCCTCGGCCGGGACGCCGAGCGGCTGCGCCAGTGGGACGCCCGCACCGCCGTCTCGCCGTACGGCTCCGGCGCGCTGGCCGGCTCCTCGCTCGGCCTCGACCCGCAGGCCGTCGCCGCCGACCTCGGCTTCGAGGGCGGCTCGGCGGGCAACTCCATCGACGGCACCGCCTCGCGCGACTTCGTCGCCGAGTTCGCCTTCGTGACGGCGATGATCGGCATCAACCTCTCCCGGATCGCGGAGGAGGTGATCATCTGGAACACCAAGGAGTTCGGCTTCATCACGCTGCACGACGCCTTCTCCACCGGCTCCTCGATCATGCCGCAGAAGAAGAACCCGGACATCGCCGAGCTCGCCCGGGGCAAGTCCGGCCGGCTGATCGGCAACCTGACCGGCCTGCTGGCCACCCTCAAGGCGCTGCCGCTGGCCTACAACCGGGACCTCCAGGAGGACAAGGAGCCGGTCTTCGACTCCTGCGACACGCTGGAGGTGCTGCTGCCCGCGTTCACCGGGATGATGGCCACCCTCACCGTGCACCGGGAGCGGCTGGAGGAGCTGGCCCCGGCCGGCTTCTCGCTCGCCACCGACATCGCCGAGTGGCTGGTCAAGCAGGGCGTGCCGTTCCGGGTCGCGCACGAGGTGGCCGGTGCCTGCGTCAAGGTCTGCGAGGCCGAGGGCATCGAGCTGTCCGACCTGACGGACGAGCAGTTCGCCGCGATCTCCGGGCACCTGACGCCCGAGGTGCGCTCGGTGCTCAGCGTCCACGGGGCCATCGCCGCCCGTGACGGGCGCGGCGGCACCGCCCCCTCGGCGGTCGCGGTCCAGCTCGCCGAGGTGAAGGCGGACCTGGCGCGGCAGCGGGAGTGGGCCCGGGGCTGACCTCCGGCGAACGCGGGCCGGGGCCGACCCCCGGCGCGGCGGGGGAGGGGCGCGGCGGTCCGACCGGCGCGCCCCTCCCGCGTCCGCGCGTCGGCCCGGGCGTAACCGGCCCCGCCCCGGACCGTCATCCACGGTGTGTGCACCGCCATCCCGCCCGTCCCCTCCGCCGAGGACGTCTACCTCGCCGAACACCGCCGCCGGGTGGTCCGCGACACTGTCGCCGCCCTGCCCGGCCGCTGTCCGCAGCTGATCGCCGCGCTCGCCGAGGACCCGCCGCCCACCTACCGTGAGCTCGCCGAGCGGCTCGGCATGCCGCGCGGCTCGATCGGCCCCACCCGTTCCCGCTGCCTGGCCTGCCTGCGGACGCTGCTCCACGGGGAGCGCTACCCCTGAGCGCGGGCCCGTACGACCCCGCGGAACCCTCGTGGCCCGGGAGGTGACCCTCCTCACGTCCACCCCCGCGAAGGTTGAGGGGAGCTGACCCCCGGGTAGAGCGCTGGCGAACGCAGCTCTTGACGGTGACGCGATCACTCGGATACTGAGCGTGAGCGCGCCACCCTCTGCGCGCCGGGCACGACGACTGGGGAGGCCCCTTCACATGGGCATGAGCGTGATCATCTCGGCCGCGACGGCCGAGGATGCGGAGCAGATCCTCAAGCTCCAGTACCTCGGCTACCAGCCCGAGGCCGAGCTGTACGGCGACTGGGCGATCGAGCCCCTGACGCAGAGCCTGGAGAGCCTGCGCGCCGAACTGTCCGAACAGCACTTCCTGGTCGCCCGGCTGGGCGACGAGGTGGTGGGCACGGTCCGCGGCCATGTCGGCGCCGACGGCGTCGGCCGGATAGGGCGCCTGGTCGTCCATCCGCGGATGCAGCGCCACGGCCTCGGCAGCCGGCTGATGGACGCGCTGGAGCGCAGCATGGCCCAGGACGGCCCGGTGAGCGCCTACCGGCTGACCACCGGCCACCGCAGCCTCGGCAACCTGCGGCTGTACGCCCGCCAGGGGTACCGTCAGACCCGGGTCGAGCAGGTCAACAGCCGGCTGAGCGTCGTCCACCTGGAGAAGCCCGTCGCGACGCCGTTCGCCGCGACGGCCTGAGCCCGCCCCGCGCACGGTTCCCGGCGCCGCCACCATCCGGACCCCCGGTGGCGGCGCCGAGCCGTATCCGCGCTGGTAGCAGCGGTGCATGTCCGCATTGCGGACAGCTCCGGCAAATAATTGGGCGGAAAACCACCCATCTGTTTTACTGGCTCACATGACTGCGACGACGAACTGGACCCCCACCGGCACCCTGCCGGCAGGTGAGCGTGCCATGTGTCGTCGAATGTGTCACTGCTGAGGGCCACCGCCCCCGGCACCCCCTGAGGGTGCCTCCCCCTCGCGCCCCGAAGCGAGACTCCGCGCCGCTCCCGCCCGTGCGAGCGCGCCCCTTCTCCCGGACCCCTCCCTCCGCCGTGCCCGCCCACCCGCGGGCCGGTGACTCGTTAGGGCCACGCCGTCGCGCGGCCCGGCCGTCCAGCGGCCACGATCAGGGGATGGTAGGTCCGGACCCTCCCGGCGCAGCGCCGTAACGCCGCCGCCGACCGCACACCGGTCGCGCGGTCGGCCCACGCCGCCCGCCCCCGACCCACGGAAAGTCGCTGTGATCACCACCACGGACCTGACGAAGGTCTACCGTTCCCGAGGCCGCGAGGTGACCGCCCTCGCCGGCGTCGACCTGCACGTCCGCCCGGGCGAGGTCTACGGAGTCGTCGGCACCAGCGGCGCCGGCAAGTCCACCCTCATCCGCTGCGTGAACATGCTGGAGCGCCCGACCTCCGGCACGGTCACCGTGGACGGGGTCGAACTCACCGCCCTGGCCGGCGGCGAGAACCGGGCCGGCCGGGAGCTGCGCGAGGCCCGCCGCCGGATCGGCATGGTCTTCCAGCACTTCAACCTGCTCTCCTCGCGGACCGTGCAGCAGAACGTCGAGCTCCCGCTGGAGATCATCGGACTGGACCGCACCGAGCGCCGCCGCAAGGCCGCCGAACTGCTCGACCTGGTCGGCCTCGGCGACAAGGCCCGCAGCTACCCCCACCAGCTCTCCGGCGGCCAGAAGCAGCGCGTCGGCATCGCCCGGGCGCTGGCCGGCGACCCCAAGGTGCTGCTCTCCGACGAGGCCACCTCGGCGCTCGACCCGGAGACCACCCGCTCGATCCTCAAGCTGCTGCGCGACCTCAACCAGCAGCTGGGCCTCACCGTCCTGCTGATCACCCACGAGATGGACGTGATCAAGTCCGTCTGCGACTCCGCCGCCCTGATGCGCGGCGGCCGGGTGGTCGAGTCCGGCGAGCTCACCGACCTGCTGGCCGAGCCCGGCTCGGAGCTGGCCCGCGAGCTGTTCCCGCTCAGCGAGTTCGGCACCGGCCACGCCGGCTCCACCGTCCTGGAGATCACCTTCCAGGGCGACAGCTCGGCCCAGCCGTTCGTCTCCCAGCTCGCCCGCACCTACCAGATCGACATCAACATCCTCGGGGCCGCGGTGGAGACCATCGCCGGCCGGATGGTCGGCCGGATGCGGGTCGAACTGCCGGGCAGCCACCAGGACAACGTGGTGCCGATCGGCTACCTGCGCGAGCAGGGCCTGCAGGTGGACCTCCTCGGTGCGGACGGCATCGGCACGGCGAACGGAGCGGTGGCATGACCTGGGACCAGATGCAGGAGCTGATGTGGCCCGCCACCCAGGAGACCTTCCAGATGGTCGGGGTGTCCGCGCTCGTCACCGTGCTGCTCGGCCTGCCGCTGGGCGTGCTGCTGGTGCTCACCGACAAGGGCGGCCTGCTGGCCAACCGGGCCGTCAACAAGGCCATCGGCTTCGTCGTGAACATCGCCCGCTCGGTGCCGTTCATCATCCTGATGATCGCGCTGATCTCCTTCACCCGGTGGCTGGTCGGCACCTCCATCGGCTGGCAGGCGGCGACCGTGCCGCTGACCATCGGCGCCATCCCCTTCTTCGCCCGCCTGGTCGAGACCTCCGTGCGCGAGGTCGACCGCGGCCTGGTCGAGGCGGTCCAGTCGATGGGCGGCAGCACCTGGACGATCGTCCGCAAGACCCTGCTGCCCGAGGCCCTGCCCGGCGTCGTGGCCTCGGTCACCACCACGGTCATCACCCTGATCAGCTACTCCGCGATGGCCGGCACGGTCGGCGGCGGCGGCCTCGGCACCCTCGCCGTCAACTACGGCTACCAGCGCTTCGAGACCGCCTTCATGTGGGTCATCGTGGCCGAGCTGGTGATCCTGGTGACCGCCGTCCAGCTGATCGGCGACTTCGCCGTCCAGCGGCTCTCCCAGCGCGGCCGCGCCGGCGGCCGGACCAGGCTGCTCCGCCGCACCCCGACGGCTCCCGACAAGGACCTCGTCGCCTCCTAGACCTCCCCCGTCCGACCCCGGACGCGGCTCCCCGTTCCATGCAGAAAGGCACTTTTCGTGCGCAACGCCCTGAAGTCCACCAGCATCCTCGCCACCGCCGGCATCGCCCTCTCGCTCGCCGCCTGCGGCAGCTCCGGGTCCTCCTCCTCGGACCCGAACGCGCCGCTCAAGGTCGTCGCCAGCCCCACCCCGCACGGCCAGATCCTGAAGTACGTCAAGGACAACCTCGCGGAGAAGGCGGGCCTCAAGCTCGACATCAAGGAGGTCACCGACTACGTGACCCCCAACACGGCGGTGCAGGACGGTTCGGCCGACGCCAACTACTTCCAGCACGTCCCGTACCTGGAGGACTTCAACAAGAAGCGCGGCACGGACATCGTGTCGGTCGAGCCCGTGCACCTGGAGCCGCTGGGCGTCTACTCCAAGAAGGTCAAGGCGATCACCGACCTGCCGGACGGCGCCACCGTCGGCCTGCCGAACGACGCCACCAACGAGGGCCGCGCGCTCAAGCTGCTCGCCGACAACAAGCTGATCACGCTCAAGGACGGCGTCACCACCACCGCCACCCCGGCGGACGTGACCGGCAACCCGAAGAACCTCAAGTGGAAGGAGCTGGAGGCCGCCCAGCTGCCCCGCTCCGTCGCCGACCTCGACGCCGCCGTCATCAACGGCAACTACGCGATCGACTCCGGCCTGAAGCCGGCCACCGACGCCCTGGTGCTGGAGAAGGCCGAGGGCAACCCGTACGCCAACATCCTCGCCGTCAAGAAGGGCAAGGAGAACGACCCGCGGGTCAAGAAGCTCGCCGAGCTGCTGCACTCCGACGAGGTCAAGAAGTACATCAACGACACCTTCCAGGGCTCGGTCGTCCCGGCCTTCTGAGTCGCGACCCGCTCGACGCCCCGATCCCGACCGGGCCCCCGCCGCACCTCGGCGGGGGCCCGGTCGGGCAGTATGCAGCAGCGACACTCCGGCCGATCGCGTTCTGACGTACCGTCGTGCGGGCAGCGCACCGCGTGGCACCCGGGGCACGACGGAGGCGTACGGTGTTGTGTTCACGACCCGGCGAGGAGAGACGGCATGGCAGCGAGCTTCCCCGAGACCGCCATCAGCACCGAGCGGCTGTTGCTGCGGCCCCTGGCGGAGGACGACGCCCCCGGCCTCGCCACCATGATGGCCGACGACCTCGTCCTCGCCTGGACGGACCTGCCGCACCCCTTCACCGAGGAGTACGCGGCCGACCTCGCCCGCACCCTCGCCCCCGCCCACCGGGCCGCCGGACGCGGCATCGTCTTCGCCGTCACCGAGCACCTGACCCAGCGCCTGGTCGGCCTGGTCGAACTGCGCAACACCGACTGGCGGTTGCGCAGCACCGAGATCTCCTACGTCACCGCCGTCTGGGCGCGCGGCGAGGGCTACGCCCCGGAGGCCGTCCTCGGCGTCGCCCAGTGGCTGTTCGAGGACCGCGGCTTCCTGCGCCTGGAACTGCGCACCGCCGCCGGCAACACCGCCGCCCAGCAGGTCGCCCAGAAGATCGGCGGCATCAGCGAGGGCGTGCTGCGCAGCGCCTGGATAGTCCGGGGGGAGTCCGGCGAGGTGGTCGAGGAGAGCCGCAGCGACCTCATCCTGTGGAGCCTGCTCCCGGAGGACCTGGAAACGCCCGAACCGCACCACGACGGCTGGCACGGCGATCACCGCTACGTGCTGCGCGACTGAGTCGCGCCGTCCGTCCTCCCCGCGCGGACATCCGTGCGAGATGTCGGGTCCTCGGGGATCACACCCGGTAGCCTCTGGACCGGCACCGCACGACGGCGGATCGCGTGGCACACCGAGTCGAGGGAGAACGGCCGCAGATGGCTGACCGGATCACGGTCATCGGGTGGGACGGCACACCGCTGACCGAGGCCGCCGGCGCGGCCCTGGCCGCGGCGACCCTGGTGGCCGGCGCCCCCTACCAACTGAACGCGCTCCCGGTGCCGGAGTCCGCCGAGCGGATCACCCTCGGCAACGTCCGGGAGGCCGCCCGCAGGATCGCCGAGCACCGCGGCGCCGCCGTCGTGGTCGCCGAGGGCGACCCGGGCTTCTTCGGTGTGGTGCGCACCCTGCGCCGCCCCGAGTACGGACTCGAACTGGAGGTGCTGCCCGCCGTCTCCTCGGTGGCCGCGGCCTTCGCCCGGGCCGGCATGCCCTGGGAGGACGCCCAGGTGGTCAGCGTGCACGGCGGACGGCTGCGCCGCGCGGCCAACATCTGCCGGGCCCACCCCAAGGTCGCGGTGCTCACCGCGCCGGGTGCCGGGCCCGCCGAACTCGCCCTGATGCTGCGCGGGGTGCACCGGACCTTCGTGGTCTGCGAGGCCCTCGGCACCCCCGACGAGGACGTCACCGTCCTCACCTCCGACCGGATCGCCGACCACGTGTGGCGCGATCCCAACGTGGTGCTGGTGATCGGGGGCGGCGCCCGGGCCGCGGTGGTGGACGAGGCGGCCGGCTGGCTCGCCGGCCGCCCGGTCGGCTACCCCGGCGCGGACCGCGGCTGGGCACTCCCCGGTGACGCCTACGCGGGCGCCGGGCGCGCGGAGGACGAACCGGGCGCACCGGAGGTGCTCCCCGCCCACGTGCGCGCCCTGGTGCTGGCCCGTCTGGGTGCCCGTCCCGGGGACCTGGTCTGGTCGGTCGGCGCCGGCAGCGGCGCCCTCGCGGTGGAGGCGGCCCGGTTCGGCGCCGCCGTGGTCGCGGTGGAGGGATCCCGCTCGGCCTGCGCCCGGCTGACCGTCAACGCCCGTCGCTACGGCGTCGAGGTGGAGACGGTGTACGGGAGCGGTCCCGAGGTGCTGGGCGGCCTGCCGGAGCCGGACGCGGCGGTGGTGGAGTCCGGCGGCCTCGACGTGGTGCGCGCGGTGCTGGCCCGGCGTCCGGAGCGGTTCGTCGCGCTGCCCCGGACCCTCGCCGAGGCCGAGGAGGTCCACCGGGCGATCGCCGGGGCCGGCTACCGGGCGGACGGCGCGCTGCTCCAGTCGACCCCGCTGCGGCCGGTGGGGGACGGCGACGGGCTGGCGCCGGGAGCGGGCGGAACCGGCGCACTGGTGCTCTGGGGTGAGCAGATCGTGTGAAGGCCGTGGGCGCGCGCCGGGACCGTCCGGTGGGGTCGACGGTGATCCAGGTCGCATCCGGACACCGATTCGAGAGGTGACCGCGCCGTGCCGGTAGTGTGACGTCATGGGCGGCCGCGTCGGTCGGCGACCCACCCGATTCGGTCGGTTTGTCACGTTTTTGACGCGGTGCAATCCGGTTCCGCTCGAAGTGTGGGCAATTCGACGGGCCTCGTGCCGGACCTGGAGAATGCCGTAGGGTCCGGTGCGGTCGTGCCGGTTGCTCCGGGTTGTCGTTGTTTCAGACGATGTGCCGCCCCGTACGGGCGGCGCGCCGGACCGGGGTGCCGCAGCGCACCGGATGGACTTGGGCCGCAGCGCCACGGCGCGGCGGCCGCGTGTGGTTAGGGGCGGGTCGGTGCTGGTTCGGCCCGTGCGGATGGGCGCTGCGATCGGTGATCGTGTCGCCGAGGGCGCGGCAGCGGCCTGGAAGGAGCTTTGACAATGACCGATGGCGGCCACGTCCCGGGCGAGGGACTGCCGGAGCACCTGCACGCCGGGCCGGACCCGCTCGGCGGACCGGAGGGCGTCGCGGGCGTTGCACCCCTCCAGGGCGTCGCGACGGACGGCGGACTGATCCCCGACCCGGCGGCCCCGATCGGCGGAGTCCCCGGCGCGGTGCCCCCGGGCGCGGGCGTCATCCCGCCGCAGGGCCAGCACGGCTACGGCGTTCCCGGCGTGCCCCAGCCCGGCCACCCCGGCGACGGCTGGGCCGTCGACCAGGGCGCCCCGCGCCCGGCCTTCCACTTCCTCGACCAGCCCGACACGCCGGACGGCCTGGACGACGAGGACGACGTGCTGCTGATGCCCGGCCCGCAGGGCTCCTGGGGCGAGCCGGCGGCCGTCCCGGCCGAGCAGATGCCGCTCGCGCCGCAGCCGGACGGCATGCCGGTCGAGCCGTCCTGGCCGCCGGTGGACCCGCCGGCGCTCGGCGCCGAGCAGGCCCTCCAGCAGCAGCCCGTCCAGATGCAGCCGCAGCAGCCGGTGACGCAGGCTCAGCAGCCGCGCCGGCCGCTGCACGCCGGCCCGCCGATCCCGGACCCGTCGCTGATGACCGGCCAGGTGCCGGTCCGCTCGCTGGCCGACCGGGGCCCCTCGCAGGGCGGCACGCCCGCGCACGGCATCCCGGTGGTCGGCCGGCCGCCGATGGCCGAGGCCGCCGCCCCGGCTCCCGCCGTCGCGCCGCAGGCCGTCCCGCCGCAGGCCGTCCCGGCGCCGGTCGCTCCGGCGGCCCCGGGTGTTCCGGTCGTGGACGGGCAGCAGCCGACGCAGGACTTCCAGCAGGCCCAGCAGGTGCCGCTGGCCGCACCGCCGGTCGAGACCGTGCTGGCCGTCGAGACGGTCGGGGCGATCGAGGTGATCGAGGTCGTGGAGATGCCGGAGGCCGTCCAGGCCGTCCCGGCCCAGCCCGCGCAGGACATGACGGCCCCCCAGGCCGGCGCCGAGGCGGTCGAGGCCGCCGAGGGCGCGCCGCAGGCCGTGGTGGCCGAGCCGGCCCAGGCCCAGGCCGAGGCCCAGCCCGAGAGCGAGGCCGTCCAGCCGGTGGCCGAGGCGGCCGGTGCGCCCGTCGCCGAGGCCGTTGTTGTCGAGGCCGTCGCCGCCGAGGGTGCTGCCACCGACGGTGCCGCCGAGCCCGCCGAGCAGCCGGAGGCCACCGCCCCGGCCGGTCAGCCGCGCCGGATCTCCGCCTTCCTCGCCGCGCCCACCCCGCACGGCCTGCCCAAGGTGGCGCCGGCCGAGCAGGCTCCGGTCGTGGAGGAGGCGGCCCCGCAGCAGTCCGTCCCCATAGCGGCCGCCGCCGACGCGCCGCAGGCCGTCGAGGTCACCGAGGCCGCCGAGGTCGTGGAGGCCGCTCCGACCGCCGAGGCCGTGGCGTCCGCCGAGCCCGCCCAGATCGCCGACGCCGTCGAGGCCGTCGTGCAGGCCCACCCGGTCGAGACCGCGCCGGAGGCCGTCGCGGAGCCGGTCGCCGAGCCGGTCGCCGAGACCGCCGCGGGCACCGGTGAGATGCCCTCCGGTCAGACCGTCACCGAGCCCGCCGCCGAGGCCGAGCAGCCGCAGCAGCAGCCCGAGGCCCCGGCCGGGGCGCCCGCCGAGCCGGTCGCGGAGCAGGCCGTCGAGGCGCCCGCGGAGGCCGACGCCACCGCCGCTGCCGAGCCGGTCGCCGAGCCGGTCACCGAGGCGCAGGCCGAGGCCGCGCCCGAGGCGGAGGCGGCACAGCCCGCCGTAGCCGTCGAGGAGCCCGCCGCCGAGGCCGCCGAGCAGGCCACGGAGCCCGCCGAGCAGGCCGCACCCGCCGAGGCCGCCGAGCAGCCCGCGGCCCCGGAGGCCGAGGCCCCCGTGGAACCGGCCGCCGAGCAGGCGGAGGCTCCGGCCGAGGCCGAGGCCGAGGGCGAGCCCGCCGCCGTCGCGGAGCCCGCCGCTCAGGGGCCCGCCCAGGAGCAGGCCGCCGAGCCCGCCGAGCAGCCCGCCGTCGAAGCCCACCAGGCCACCGACGCCCCCGAGGCCCCCGAGCCCGCCGAGGACCAGGCCGCCGCCGAGCAGCCCGTCGCCGCGGAGGCGCAGGAGCAGCCGGAGCAGCAGCCCGAGGAGGCCGCCGAGCCCGCCGAGCCCGCCGAGCCCGCCGAGCCGCGCGGCCCGGCCGCCCCCGGTTTCGACGAGGCCGGCCGCGAGGCCGTCCACCAGGTGATCCGCGAGCGCCGCGACGTGCGCAACGGCTTCCGCCCGGACCCGATCCCGCACGAGGTGCTGATCCGCGTCCTGGAGGCCGCCCACACCGCGCCCAGCGTCGGCTACTCGCAGCCCTGGGACTTCGTGGTGATCCGCTCCGCCAAGACCCGCCGGCGGATGCACGCCCTGGCCGAGCGCCAGCGCGAGGCGTACGCGGACTCGCTGCCCAAGGGCCGGGCCAAGCAGTTCAAGGAAATCAAGATCGAGGCCATCCTCGACACCCCGGTCAACATCGTGGTGACCTCCGACCGCACCCGCGGCGGCCGGCACACCCTGGGCCGGCACACCCAGCCGCAGATGGCCCCGTACTCGGCCGCCCTGGCCGTGGAGAACCTCTGGCTGGCGGCCCGGGCCGAGGGCCTGGGCGTCGGCTGGGTGAGCTTCTTCGACGACGAGGAGCTGGTCCGCGAGCTCGGCCTGCCCGAGCACCTGGAGGTCGTCGCCTACCTGTGCGTCGGCTTCGTCGACGAGTTCCCGGGCGAGCCCGAGCTGGAGCAGCAGGGCTGGGCCAAGAAGCGCCCGCTCTCCTGGGTCGTCCACGAGGAGCAGTACGGCAACCGCGCGCTGCCCGGCGAGGAGCCGCAGAGCCTGCTCGCCGAGACCCTGCGCGGCATCCGTCCGCTGGACGCCAAGGCGCTCGGCGAGGCCTGGGACCGGCAGAAGCGGATGACCAAGCCGGCCGGCTCGCTCGGCATGCTGGAGATCATCTCCGCCCAGCTGTGCGGCCTGTCCCGCAAGTGCCCGCCGCCGATCCCGGAGCCCGCCTGCGTGGCGATCTTCGCCGCCGACCACGGCGTGCACGCCCAGGGCGTGAGCCCCTGGCCGCAGGAGGTGACCGCCCAGATGGTCGGCAACTTCCTGGCCGGGGGAGCGGTGATCAACTCCTTCGCCAAGCAGATCGGCACCGAGGTCTGCGTGGTCGACGTCGGCGTCGCCGCCGAACTGCCGGACGCCGTCCAGCAGGGCCGGGCCACCGGCCTGCTGCCGCGCAAGGTCCGCCCCGGCACCGCCGACATGACCCAGGGCCCCGCCATGACGCGGGAAGAGGTGTTGAAGGCCGTCGAGGTCGGCATCGAGACCGCCCGCGACCTGGTCGCGGCGGGCAACAAGGCGCTGGTCACCGGCGACATGGGGATCGCCAACACCACCGCCTCGGCCGCCCTGATCTCGGTGTTCACCGGCCTCGACCCGGCCGAGGTCACCGGCCGCGGCACCGGCATCGACGACGAGACCCACGCCCGCAAGATCGAGGTCGTCCGCGCCGCGCTGGCCCTGCACCAGCCCGACCCGAGCGACCCGATCGGCGTCCTCGCCGCCGTCGGCGGCCTGGAGCACGCCGCCCTGGCCGGCTTCCTGCTGGGCGCCGCCTCGCTGCGCACCCCGGTGGTCCTGGACGGCGTCATCGCCGGTTCGGCCGCGCTGGCCGCCAAGGCCATCGCCCCCGAGGTGCTGGCCGCCTGCATCGCCGGCCACCGCTCCGCCGAGCCCGGCCACCAGGCCGCACTGGCGAAGCTCGGCCTGCGTCCGCTGATCGACCTGGACCTGCGGCTCGGCGAGGGCACCGGTGCCCTGCTCGCCCTGCCGCTGGTGCAGAGCGCGGCCCGGGCGATGCACGATGTAGCCACCTTCGACTCCGCCGGGGTCACCGAGAAGGCCTGACGCACCCCGTCACCGCTCCGTGGACCGGCCCGAGGGCGCGCCGGACCGCGGAGCGGTGTCGTGCCGTACCATCCCCACACCGTCACCCCGATCAGGAGCACCGCCGATGACCGCGCCCACCCCGCACCCGAGCACCGAGGGCCGTACCCCCTACCCGGTCGGCCTGCTGCTGGCCGGCCGCCGCGTCGTCGTGGTCGGCGGCGGCCAGGTCGCCCAGCGGCGGCTGCCCGCCCTGATCGCCTCCGGCGCCGACCTGCACCTGATATCCCCGACCACCACCCCGGCCGTCCAGGCGATGGCCGACGCCGGGGAGCTCACCTGGCACGCCCGCCCGTACCGGGACGGCGACCTGGCCGACACCTGGTACGCCCTGGTCGCCACCGACGACCAGGCCGTCAACACGGCGGTCAGCGCCGAGGCCGAGCGCGAGCGGGTGTTCTGCTCCCGCAGCGACGACGCCGCCGCGGCCACCGCCTGGACCCCGGCCAGCGGCCGCGACGCCGGCGCCACCGTCGCCGTCCTCACCGGCGACCCGCGGCACTCCGCCGCCCTGCGCGACGCCATCGTGGACGGCCTGCGGGACGGCTCGCTGGCCGCCCGCCAGTACCGCTCGCACGGCGCCGGCGTGGCCCTGGTCGGCGGCGGCCCCGGCGACCCCGACCTGATCACCGTGCGCGGCCGCCGGCTGCTCGCCGACGCGGACGTGGTCGTCACCGACCGCCTCGCCCCGCGCGAGCTGCTCGCCGAACTGCCCGAGCACGTCGAGGTGATCGACGCCTCCAAGATCCCGTACGGCCGCTTCATGGCCCAGGAGGCGATCAACCGCACCCTGATCGAGCACGCCAAGGCCGGAAAGTTCGTGGTCCGGCTCAAGGGCGGCGACCCGTACGTCTTCGGCCGCGGCGGCGAGGAGCTGCTGGCCTGCGCGGAGGCCGGGCTGCCGGTCACCGTGGTGCCCGGGATCTCCAGCTCGATCAGCGTCCCCGCGGCGGCCGGCGTCCCGGTCACCCACCGCGGCCTGACCCACGAGTTCACAGTGATCTCCGGCCACGTCGGCCCGGACGACGAGCGCTCGCTCACCAACTGGGAGGCCGCCGCGAAGATGAGCGGCACCCTGGTGCTGCTGATGGCCGTCGACAAGATCGGCGCGATCGCCGCCCGGCTGGTCGAGTACGGCCGGCCCGCGGACACCCCGGTCGCCGTCGTCCAGGAGGGCACCACCGCGGCCCAGCGCCGGGTGGACGCCACCCTCGGCACCGTCGCCGCGGTGGTCGAGGCCGAGGGCGTCAAGCCCCCGGCGGTCATCGTGGTCGGAGACGTCGTCGACGTGCTGGCCGCGGCCTTCCGGCCGTAGGCACGTCCGGAGCGGGAAGGCCGGCCCGCCTTCCCGCTCCACCACCTGGGCCGCACGGGCCTACTCCAGCGGCTGCTCCGTCCAGATGACCTTCCCGGTCGCGGTGTAGCGCGTCCCCCAGCGGTCCGCGAACTGCGCGACCAGGAACAGCCCGCGCCCGCCCTCGTCCTCGGTCGCCGCGTACCGCAGGTGCGGCGAGGTGCTGCTGCCGTCCGACACCTCGCAGATCAGCGCACGGTCCCGCAGCAGCCGCACCCGGATCGGCCCGGAGCCGTACCGGATCGCGTTGGTCACCAGCTCGCTCAGGATCAGCTCGGTGACGAACGCGGCCTCCGCCAGCCCCCAGGCCGTCAGCCGCTCCGCCACCGCGGCCCGGACCTCGCCCACCGCCGCCGGGTCGGACGGCACGTCCCACTGCGCCACCTGGTCCGGGGCCAGCACCCTGGTCCGCGCCACCAGCAGCGCGATGTCGTCCTGCGGGCGCTCCGGCAGCATCGCCCCCAGCACGTCCGCACAGGTCTGCTCGGGGGTGCGCGGCGGCCCGGACAGCGCCGCCCGCAGCAGCTCCAGCCCCTCGTCGATGTCCCGCTGCCGGTCCTCCACCAGCCCGTCCGTGTACAGCACCAGTCGGCTGCCCTCGGCCAGCTCCAGCTCGGCGGTCTCGAACGGCAGCACCCCCAGCCCCAGCGGCGGCCCGGTCGGCAGCTCCGGGAACACCACCCGGCCCTCCGGGTCCACCACGGCCGGCGGCGGGTGTCCGGCGGTGGCCAGCGTGCAGCGCCGCGACACCGGATCGTAGATCGCGTACAGGCAGGTCGCCCCGGCCAGCTCCGCGCGCCCGCCGCCCGCCACCTCGTCCTGGTCGATCCGGTTCACCAGCTCGTCCAGGTGCCCCAGCAGTTCGTCCGGCGGCAGGTCCAGGGTCGAGAAGTTGTGGATCGCGGTGCGCAGCCGGCCCATCGTCGCCGCCGCGTGCAGCCCGTGCCCCACCACGTCCCCGACCACCAGCGCCACCCGCGCGCCCGGCAGCGGGATCACGTCGAACCAGTCCCCGCCCACCCCGGCCTGGGCCGGCAGGTAGCGGTGGGCCACGTCCAGCGCGGTCTGCTGCGGCAGGTTGCGCGGCAGCAGGCTGTGCTGGAGCGTCACCGCCATGGTGTGCTCCCGGGTGTAGCGGCGGGCGTTGTCGATGCACACCGCCGCGTGCGACACCAGCTCCTCGGCGAGCGCCAGGTCGTCCGCCTCGAACGGCTCCGCCCGCTGCGCCCGCCAGAACCGGACCACCCCCAGCAGCACCCCGCGCGCCCGCAGCGGCACCCGCACCAACGAGTGCACCCCGTACGCCAGCGCCTGCGTCGACCGCTCCGGGTCCTGCTCCCGCCAGCCGACGGCCTCGGCCAGACTCGGCTCGAAGCCGGCCTCCCCGCTGTTCAACGCCCTGGCCAGCGGGGTCGCCGGCACCACGTCCAGCACCGTGCCGACCGGGTAGAACGGCGCGTCGTCCCGCACACCCGTCAGCGCGACCCGGCGCATCCGCCCCAGCAACGGGCCCGGCGGCGGCTCCTCACCGGTCAGCACCTGGTCCGCCAGGTCCACCGTGACGAAGTCCGCGAACCGCGGCACCGCGACCTGCGCCAGCTCCTCCGCCGTCCGCGTCACGTCCAGCGTGCTGCCCACCGTCACCCCGGCGTCGTACAGCAGCCGCAGCCGCCGCTGCGCGCGCTCGGCCCGGCCGGACAGCGCCGCCAGCTCGGTGGAGTCGCGCAGCGTGGCGACGCAGCCCGGCAGCCCGCCCGGCTGGTCGATCAGCCGGACGTTCACCGCCAGCAGCCGCTCCCCGGCGAGCACCACCTCGTCGGTCACCGGGCGCCCGGCGGTCAGCAGCCCCAGCGGCGCCTGCTCCAGGCCCAGCCCGCTCACTTGGCGGCCCTCGGCGTCCGCTGGCAGGTCCAGCAGCCGCCGCGCCTCGTCGTTGCAGAGCAGCAGCCGCCCGTCCCCGCCGACGATCATCACGCCCTCGCGCACCGCGTGCAGCACCGCCGCGTGGTGCTCGTACATCCGGGTCATCTCGACCGGGCCCAGCCCGTGCGTCTGGCGCCGCAGCCGTCGGCTGATCAGAGCCGTTCCGAGCGTGGCCAGCCCCACCGCGACCGCCGCCGCGCCCAGCACCACCGGCAGCTGGCGCTCGCTGGCGCTACTGACGTTCTTCAGCGTGACGCCCGCCGAGACCAGCCCGACCACCGAGTTGTCCGGGGCGTACACCGGGACCACCGCCTGCACCAGCGGGCCGAGCGTGCCCGTGACCTGCTCCGTCACCACCTGCCCGTGCAGCGCGGGCTCGTAGGTCCCGACGAACTTCGCGCCGATCCGCGCCGGGTTCGGATGGGTGTAGCGGATGCCCTGGTTGTTCAGCACCACGATGAAGTCCACGCCGGCGGCGATCCGCGCGGACTGCGCCCTCGGTTGCAGCACGGCCGTCGGGTCGGGGGAGCGCAGCGCGTCCACGATGCCCGGGGAACTGGCGAAGGTCTGCGCCACCGCCACGGAGCGGTTGCGCGCCTCGTGCTCGGCGTCGTTGCGGGACTGCACCACCAGGGCCACCGCGGCCGCCACCACCAGCAGCAGCACGACCAGGACCTGGAGCGCGAAGACCTGCCCCGCCACCGACCGGTGCCACACCGGCCACCGCCGGTTCGCACGCGGCAGCTGTGGCCGACCGTGTGGGCGCCCACCGGGGGAGCCGGCGGTGCCAGTGGCGCCAGAGGCCGACGGAGCCCAGGATCGACCCGGATTTCGGGCCATACGGTCATGTTTGCACTACGGCCAGCCGGGGACCACCCCGCCCCCTCGGCCGTTTGGCCTTCCCCGCCCCGGCTTGGCAAGATCGCAGGGTGTCCGAACCCCGCACCATCACCGACCCGGCCGACCCCCGCCTCGCCGACTACACCGGCCTCACCGACGTCGAACTGCGCCGCCGCCGCGAACCCGCCGAGGGCCTCTTCATCGCCGAGGGGGAGAAGGTCATCCGCCGCGCCCTCGCCGCCGGTTACCGGATGCGGTCGATGCTGCTCACCCCCAAGTGGCTGGAGGTGATGGGCGACGTCATCGCCGAGGCCGACGCCCCCGTCCACGTGGTCGAGCCCGCTCTCGCCGAAGCCGTCACCGGCTACCACGTGCACCGCGGCGCCCTCGCCTCGATGGCGCGCAAGCCCCTGCCGGACGCCGCCGAGGTGCTCGCCGGGGCCCGCCGGGTCGCCGTGCTGGAGGGCCTGGTCGACCACACCAACCTCGGCGCCATCTTTCGCAGCGCCGCCGCCCTCGGCATGGACGCCGTCCTGCTCTCGCCCGACTGCGCCGACCCGCTCTACCGGCGTGCCGTCAAGGTCTCCATGGGCGCCGTCTTCGCGGTCCCGTACGCCCGCCTGGACCCCTGGCCGGCCGCCCTCGACACCGTCCGCGAGGCCGGCTTCACCCTGCTCGCCCTGACGCCCGCCGACACCGCCGTGGACCTCCACACCCTGACCCCGCACGGCCTGCCCAAGGCCGCCCTGATGCTGGGCGCCGAGGGCGACGGCCTCACCCCCCGCGCCATCGCCGCCGCCCACCACCCGGTCCGGATCCCGATGGCCCACGGCATCGACTCCCTCAACGTGGGCGCCGCCGCAGCCGTGGCCTTCTACGCCGTCACCACCCCCACCCCGTAACCAACGGCACCGGCCCCGCGCCGCACGAGAAGTCGGCCCGCCCGACTTCTCACGCGTGCCGCTTCGCGAACCGCCCGCTGAGGCGTCGGTGCACAGCGCCGCCGGCACCGAAACGCATCGGAAGTCGGCCCACGCGACTTCTCGCGCGGTTGCTTCCGGGCTACCGGTCGGCCCGGTCGGCGTCAGCCGGTGGGGGAGGTGGGCGGGGCCGGGGCGGCCGCCGGGGGCGGGGTGGTGGCGCCGGGCCAGGACTCGTCCAGGGTTCCGTCGGGGCGGACGGTGTAGCGGGTGGAGGTCACGGCGCCGGTGACGGCCGAGCGTTCCTCGCGGACGACCGTGCCGCCCTCCAGCCGCCAGCCGGCCGCCGCCTGCGGGTCGGCCACCGAGGTGCGGTAGGTGGTGGCGACCGGCGTGTCCCCGGCGAAGGTGTAGAGCTGGACGAGGTCGACCGGCGCCGAGCCCTCCGTGCGCCGCAGGACGACCACCGCGGCCGGCAGGCCCTTGTACCGGGCCGGCAGCACCGCGCTCAGCGCGACCTGCGGCCCGGCCCCGACGGAGTGCCCGTTCTGCAGGGTGATGGCGGGCCCGCCGGGCCCGTCGGGGTAGCTGTGGTTGGGCCAGTCCACGGCCGGGACCGGCGCCTGCGGGGGCGTCAGCCCGGCGTCCGCACCGCTGCGGGCGGCTGCCGGGAGCGGCGCGGCGGAGGCCTGCGGTGCGACGTCGGCCGACGTTCCCGGCACCACCTGCTGGCTGCCGGAGCCCGCGTTCGCCACCACCCCGGTCGGCGGCCGCACGCTCCGGTCGTCCCGGTTCTCGCACCCCTGCGCCGCCGCGATGGCCAGCGCCACCCCGATGGTCACCGTGACGAAGACCACCAGCCGCTGCCGGAGCAGCCGCTGCCGGGCGGTACCGGGCCGTCCGCCGGGGGCGGGGGTGTGCTGGCGGTCCCGGGGACGCACCCGGTCGCGGGGCCCGGGGCGGGCCGGGGGCGGGGTCTGCGGGTGGTCCGGGCGCTGCCGCAGCGGGCGGGTCACCGGCGTGGCCTCGGGCCGGGGGGCGGGTGCGGCCGGGCCCTGCGGGCGCCGTCCGGCGGCTCCGGCCGCCTGGGCACCCGGCCGGCCGGCCGCAGCCCGGGCCCGCGCCGCGGCGGGCGGCTCGGGGGAGCGCCCGGGGGCGGGCACGCCCTGACGGCCGTTCTCCTGCTGGGCGGGAGCCGGAGCCGGGGCGTTCCGCCCGGGCCGTGCCCCCCGGGTGCCGGCGGTGGAGGCCCCCGCCGCCGTCCCGCGCGCCGCCAGCTCGCTGAGCCGCTCGTGCAGCGCGGCGGCCCCGGGCCGTTCGGCGGGCTCCTTGGCCAGGCAGGCCCGGATCAGCGGCGCCAGCTGCGGCGGCACCGCCGAGAGGTCGGGCTCCTCGTGGACGACCCGGTACAGCATCACTTCGGAGGACGCTCCAGACCCGAACGGGGTGTCCCCCGTGAGGGCGTACGCGAGGGTGGCCCCGAAGGCGAAGACGTCGGTGGCGGGCGTGACGGCGGCCCCGCGCACCTGCTCGGGCGCGAGGAAGCCGGGGGAGCCGACCGCCGTGCCGACGTGGGTGAGCGTGCTGGCGCCGCGCGACCACGCGATGCCGAAGTCGATGATCCGCGGGCCCCGGGGCGAGAGCAGGATGTTGGACGGCTTGAGGTCCCGGTGGACCACCCCCGCCTCGTGCACCTTGACCAGTCCGTCGGCCAGCGCGGCCCCGATCCGGGCCGCCTCGGGCCAGTTCATCGGCCCCTCGTCGCCGACCCGCTTGTAGAGCGAGGGCCCCGGCACGTACGCGGTGGCCAGCCAGGGCCGCTCGGTCTCGATGTCGGAGCCGACCACGCGCGCGGTGCAGCCGCCCCGGATCCGGGAGGCGGCGGCGATCTCGCGGGCGAAGCGGGTGCGGAACTCCTGGTCCTCGGCGAGTTCGGCGCGGATCAGCTTGAGGGCGACGCGCTGTCCGCGGCGGTCGGACCCGAGGTACACCACGCCCATGCCGCCGGCGCCAAGTCGCCGGTGCAGGCGGTACGGCCCGACGATGCGGGGGTCCTCACGCCTCAGCCGCATCATCGCCATGTTTCGTTCCCCGTCAGCCGGTGGGTGAGGCCCCGTCGGTTGGGGCATCGTCAGTTCCTGTCCGGCACAGCTTACGGACTGCCCGCTGCGGTGTGCTGATACGCAACACCTGAAGCCACCGTGCGATTGTCGGATCTTGCGCTGACCTGCAGGTCACAGGTCCGTCGAGGGGCGTCTCGGGGTTCCCCCTCAGGGTTCCCTCGGGGGTCGGACGAGACTTCCGTCCCCCTGCGGTAGTAGGTCCCGAGTCCCCTCGTCATCCTCCCGGACGTCCGAGGAACAGTACGACGGCATGACGTCCGGAGGACCCCCCGGCCAATAGCGTTGTGTCCAGCGGTGGACGGGGAGCTCGTCCCCCGAGGTAAGCCGTCCACCGCGCCAAACTCGACCGGATCAGGAGCCAGGACATGCCACCGCAGCTCACGGGAACCTCCCGCCGCCGGCGGCCGGCCTTCGTCCAGTCCCGGTCCGCCGAGCAGCCCACCCGGCACCCCGCCGTGGCGCTGGCCATGGCCCTGCCGTGCGCCGTGCTCCTGGTGCTGCTCTTCGGCGGGTGGGACCAGATGGCGAACCAGGCCCAGGCCGTCGCCGATCTGATCACCCGCTGAGCAGGGGGAAGAAGGACACCGGCCCCGAGCCGGTCGAAGACGGGCACCGATCCCCCGGGGACGGGGAACGGTGCCGCCGGGGAGGCCGCGGCCGCGATGACTCGCGGACGGGCGAGTGCGGTGCGCAGAGCACCCCGGCAGGCGGAGGCGCCGCGTACGGACGTCGGTGAGGGCGTCCGTACGCGGCTCTTCCTGTTCCCCGACCGTTCCTCTTCCCGATCCGTACGGGCACGCAAAAGGACCGGGGCCGCAGTCCTCACGGACTACGACCCCGGTCGTCACTGTGCGCGATACTGGGATTGAACCAGTGACCCCTACCGTGTCAAGGTAGTGCTCTCCCGCTGAGCTAATCGCGCCTGATGTGGCGGTCGTGCAG
>NZ_JBVKDS010000009.1:141342-176332 GCF_055633695.1 Kitasatospora sp. NPDC114501
GCAGACCCTGCGAGGGTCCGACGTGCGCGATACTGGGATTGAACCAGTGACCCCTACCGTGTCAAGGTAGTGCTCTCCCGCTGAGCTAATCGCGCCTGGTGAGGCGGTGTTGCAGCAGGCCTCGTGAGGCCCGTTACTGTGCGCGATACTGGGATTGAACCAGTGACCCCTACCGTGTCAAGGTAGTGCTCTCCCGCTGAGCTAATCGCGCCTGGTGTGGCGGTCGTGCAGCAGACCCTGCGAGGGTCCGACGTGCGCGATACTGGGATTGAACCAGTGACCCCTACCGTGTCAAGGTAGTGCTCTCCCGCTGAGCTAATCGCGCGGGGAGGCCCCCGGTCGAACCGGGGGGCCTCTCGGAGGTGGAGACGGGATTTGAACCCGTGTACACGGCTTTGCAGGCCGTTGCCTCGCCTCTCGGCCACTCCACCAGGCAACGCATGAAGAACGATCTTACACTGTTCTCCATCGAGCGGACGACGAGATTCGAACTCGCGACCCTCACCTTGGCAAGGTGATGCTCTACCAACTGAGCCACGTCCGCCTGTCTCCCGGGGACCTTCACCGCTTTTCCTCGGCTGCGCTCCCTGGCGACGTGTTGAACTCTAGCGGATTCCCGGGCCAGCTAAAAATCCGTTCCCGCAGCATGCGCGGGGATGACCGGCGAGTGCCGTCCCGTCAGCCCTCCCGGCCGGTCACCGGCCACCACCTGCGGCGCTCCCGGACGATCATCCGCAGGCCACCCGGCGCACACCCGCGCGACGCACGCGGCTGCTCGCGCGCGGGGGCGCGAGCAGCTCCCAGTTCACGCCCCCGACCTACACTTCAGGCACCGCCCCCAGCACCACCGCGCAGGAGAACCGTGTCCGGCCACCCCGACCCCCGCACCCCGCTCGCCCGCTTCGGCGGCCGCCTGGCCACCGGACTGCGCGACGTCACCTCGGACCCGGCCGCCCTCGACTCCGTCGGCTACTGGGCCGTCGCGTACGACTTCGAGGGCCGCCTCACCTGCGCCCGCTTCGACCGGCTCCGCCCCGCCCCCGTCCCGCCCTCCGGCGCCGGCTGGCGCGGACCCGAGGCCGGCAGCTGGCACAGCTCCCTCGACCGCGCCGCCTACACCGCCGGCGTCCGCCGCATCCGCGAGCACATCGCCGCCGGCGAGGTCTACCAGGCCAACCTCTGCCGGGTGCTCTCCGCACCGCTGCCCGACCCGGACCACAGCGACGTCGACGCCCTCACCGGCCTCCTCGCCCGCGGCAACCCGGCCCCCTACGCCGGCACCGTCCGCCTGCCCGGGCACGGCGTCGAGATCGCCACCGCCTCACCCGAGCTCTACCTGCGCCGCACCGGCCGCACCGTCTCCTCCGGCCCGATCAAGGGAACCGGCCGCACCGAGGACGACCTCCTCGACAAGGACCACGCCGAGAACGTGATGATCGTCGACCTGGTCCGCAACGACCTCGGCCGGGTCTGCGAGACCGGCAGCGTCACCGTGCCCGACCTCTGCGCCGTCGAGAAGCACCCCGGTCTGGTCCACCTGGTCTCCACCGTCGAGGGCACCCTCGGCGAGGGCGCCGGCTGGCCCGAGCTCCTCGCCGCCACCTTCCCGCCCGGCTCCGTCACCGGCGCCCCCAAGTCCAGCGCCCTGCGGATCATCGAAGCCCTGGAGACCGCCCCGCGCGGCCCCTACTGCGGTGCCGTCGGCTGGGTCGACGCCGACCGCGGCGAGGCCGAACTCGCCGTCGGCATCCGCACCTTCTGGATCGACCGGACGGATCCCGACGCCCCCGTCCTGCGCTTCGGCACCGGCGCCGGCATCACCTGGGGCTCCGACCCCGAACGCGAATGGGCCGAAACCGAACTGAAGGCGGCCCGACTGGTCGCGATAGCGTCGGGCAGCGAACCCGGCGCCACTCCGCAGGCGCGAATCCGACGACAGGCCTAGGAGCAGCACTCGATGCACAACCGCACCACGAGCTGGGTCAACGGTTCCCTGGTCGACTCCACCGACGCGGCCGTCTCGGTCCTCGACCACGGCCTCACCACCGGCGACGGCGTCTTCGAGACCCTGAAGACGGTCGACGGCCGGGCCTTCGCGATCACCCGCCACCTCGACCGGCTCACCCGCTCCGCCCGCGGCCTCGGCCTGACCGACCCCGACCACGACCTCGTCCGCGAGGCCTGCGCCCAGGTCCTCGCCGCCAACCCCGCACCGCTCGGCCGGCTGCGCATCACCTACACCGGCGGCAACGGCCCGCTCAGCTCCGAGCGCGGCACCACCGGCCCCACCCTGGTCGTCGCCTTCAACGCGATCGGCCGCCGCCCCGACGAGACCGCCGTCGCCGTCGTCCCCTGGCGCCGCAACGAGCACAGCGCCGTCGCCGGCCTCAAGACCACCTCGTACGCAGAGAACGTCGTCGCCCTGGCCGCCGCCCACCGCGCCGGCGCCTCCGAGGCCCTGTTCGCCAACACCGCCGGACTGCTCTGCGAGGGCACCGGCTCCAACGTCTTCGTGGTCCTCGACGGCCGCCTGCTCACCCCCGCCCTCGCCTCCGGCTGCCTGGCCGGCATCACCCGGCAGCTCGTCGTCGACTGGTGCGGCGCCGAGGAGACCGACCTCCCGCTCAGCGCCCTCCAGGACGCCGAGGAGGTCTTCCTGACCTCCACCACCCGCGACGTCCAGGCCGTCACCCGCGTCGACGACCGCGAACTGCCCGGCATCGGCCCCGTCACCGCCAAGGCCATGGCCGTCTTCACCGAGCGCGGCGGCGACGACCTCGACCCGTGATCCCCCGCGCAGCACACCGGTCGCGTGGATAACCCCCCGAGCAACGGGAAGGGAGCACCACATGACCACCACGCTGCGCCCCGAGGGCCCGGAGACACCCACCGCGGCCGGCGGCCGCACCAGACGCTGGCTGATCCTCTCGAACGGCCACCCGGTCGGCGCGCTGCGCACCACCGCCGACCCGCAGGGCGCCCAACTCTGGGGCCGGATATCCGAGTTGGAGATCACCGAGGGGCGCGGCCGGGGCCGGGGCACGTTCGGCGGGCTCGCCGCCGAGGAGGTGCTGCGGACCTGGGGTTGCACCCGGGTCGACGTCGCCGTCCCGGAGTCGGCCGCGGCGGCCCGCGGGCTCGCCGTGACCCTCGGGTACACCGAGCGTGCCCTGGCCATGTCCAAGCTCCTGGCCGCCGCCCCCGACCTGCCCGCCGGGCTGAGCCTGCGCCCGTTCGACCGGCCGGCCGAGCTCCGGGCCTGGTTCGACCGGTCCCTGGAGGACTACGTCCGCATGATGGTGGACACCGGTCTCACCGAGGAACAGGCCCGCGCCCGCACCGCCGCCGGCCGGGAGAACCCGGTCACCTCCCACCCGGAGGCCCCGGGCGCGGTCGTGCGCCGGCTGTACGCCGAGGGCGGGGAGGAGCCGTACGGCCTGCTCTGGCTGCAACTGCGCCTGCGCGACCTGCCGGACGGCGAACCGCTCGCCTGGGTGATGAAGGTCGAGGTGTCCCCGGCCCATCGGGGCCGGGGACACGGCCGCACGCTGATGCTGGCCGCCGAGCGCGAGTGCCTGGCCGCCGGCGTGCGGAACCTCGGCCTCAACGTCTTCCCCGGCAACGAGGTCGCCGTCCGGCTCTACACCTCGCTGGGCTACCGGGTCACCGAACGCCTCTACGGCAAGCAGCTGTGACCCGACGTGCCGTCAGGAGGACTTCGCCGCCTCGAGGACGGCCGTGATCCCCTCGCGCAGCCCCTCCTGGCTCTTGCCACCGTCGAGGCGCTTCCCGCCGATCACGTACGTCGGCGTGCCCGTGACCCCGATCGCCTTGCCCTCGGCCTGGTCGGCGTCGACGGTCAGCATGTGCCGGCCGTCGATCAGCGCGGTGTCCACCTCGTCGACGTCCGCCCCGACCTCCCGCGCCACCTCCAGCAGCACCTGCTGCCCGCGCGCGTCCAGCTCCGCGGTGCGGGCCAGCAGCGCCTCCACGAACGGCCAGCCCAGCCCCTGCGCGAACGCCTCCTCGGCCGCCTCGGCGGCGGCGTAGGCGTGCTTGTGCTTCTCCAGCGGGAAGTGCCGCAGCTCCACGGTCAGCGCGTCGCCGTACTGCGCCCGCAGCGCCCGTACGTCGTCCAGCGCGGTGTGGCAGTCCGGGCACTGGAGGTCGCACCAGAACTCGAGGCGGGGGAGGGAACCATCGATCATTCCCCCAGTGTTCCACTAGTGGGCGCCCGCTCCGGCCGGAGGTGCGCCCGAGGGCGGACCGAGAGGAAGGCACCGATGACCAGGACGACCGGACCCGAAGGAGCGGCCCCGTGCTGAGCGCGTCGATCAGCTTCATCCTCACCGCGGGCGGGGTGGCCTTCGCGGGGCTGCGGGCCTACCGGCGGCGCTTCCTGTCGGCGACCCGCTGGTTCGCGGTGGCCCTGCTGCCCGCCGGCCTCTACCTGACCGGCCTGTTCCCGCTGGCGAGCACGATCGGCCGGGAGTTCGCCGACTGGGCGACCAAGCTGGTCCTCGACCCCCGGGTGTGGACCGGCATCGCGCTGCTCGGCGTCTCCGCGGCCCTGCTGCTCACCACCCGCTGGGCGGGCCGCCGGGGCGGCGCGGCGGTGGAGGGCGCCCCGGAGCGCCCGGCCGCGGCCGGGCCGGCGCCCGAGCGTCCGGCGGTGGCGCCGACGCCCAGGGCCGCGGAGAAGCCGGCCGCGGGCAAGCGGGAGGACGGACTCGGCGACTTCGCCGACATCGAGGAGATCCTCCGCAAGCGCGGGATCTGAGCGGACGGCCGGCGGGTCAGGCGGAGGGGACGGCCTCCGCCGACCGCTGCCGCGCCCGGTAGGCGGCGACGTGCAGCCGGTTGCCGCAGGTGCGGCTGTCGCAGTAGCGCCGCGAGCGGTTCCGCGAGAGGTCCACGAAGACCCGCGCGCAGTCCGGTGCCTCGCAGCGGCGCAGCCGCTCCCGCTCGCCCGCCATCAGGATGAAGGCCAGCGCCATGCCCAGCTCGGCCGCCAGGTGGTCCCCGAGCGCGGCGTGCGGTGCGAAGTAGTGGATGTGCCAGTCGTGGCCGTCGTGGTCGGTCAGCCGGGGCGTCGTGCCGGCGGCCGCGACGATCGAGTTGACCAGCTCGGCGGCCTGCGCGGTGGACTCCGTCGCGAACACCTCGCGCAGCCGGGTGCGCAGCTCGTGCACCCGCCGCAGGTCGTCCTCGGTCAGCGAGTCGATCTCGCTGATCTCCTGGCGGACCACGAAGGCGTCCAGCGCGGCGACGTCCGGCAGCCGCTCGGCGCCGCACACCTCGGGTGCGGTGTTGAGCAGCTCCACGAGGATGCTCAGCGCGCACTCGGTGTCATGGGTGATCAGCACGTTTGGGGGCTCCTCGCGCAGGGGGACTCCGATACCCCGCGTCCACGGTTACCCCAGACCATACCGGGCCTTGTGCCGCTGGGGCGGCGCCTTCTTTCGAAGACGTGTGCGCAGTCCGGCAAGGTGTACGAAACCGGGCACCCACCGGGCGGACCGGCCGCCGGACCGGTCTCCGAACCGGCGCGGGACCCGCCGGCGCGGGCGTCCCCCGAAAGACGTCGGCGCCCGACATCGAGGCCGGCCACCCGTGAGGATGACCGGCCTCGATGCCGGGCGCCTGTGGTGCTGTGGGTCCGCTCCGATGGGAGCGGACCCGCTCACCGGCCCCGAGACCGCGTGGTGCGCGGCTGAGTCCGCTGCCGTGCCCCCGAGTAGGACGGCTGCGATGGCGGCAGGGGGTACGGCCCCGCCGACAGCGGGGCATGACCGCCTCCGGGCGGGGTCAGCTTTCGGCGAGGATGTGGGACAGCTCCCGGTCGAGGTCGAAGTGACGGTGTTCGGTGCCGGGGGGCACCGCGGCGTCCGTCCGCTTGAGGAACGACTCAAGCGCCCGGGCCGGGGCCTCCAGCAGGGCTTCTCCTTCCGGAGAGCTCAGTGCGATGCAGACCACCCCTTGCCCGTGGCTGCGGGACGGCCACACCCGGACGTCGCCGGTGCCGGTGGGTCGGTGCAGCCCCTCCGCGAGGAGATCTCGGGCGAACACCCACTCCACGGTCTCGTCGGCGCCCGTGTGGAACGTGGCGTGCACGGCGTAGGGGTCGGCGGTGTCGTAGCGCAGGCCTGCGGGGACAGGCAGTGAGGACTCGCTGGACACGATGAGGCGCAGGTGCAGCTCGCAGCTGACCGTGGTGTTCATAAGCGCCATGGCCTTTCGCTCAGTGTGCGCTCGGGGAATCGCACGTCGGCGAACGGACCATCCCACCCCCAAGACCGATGTAAACCCCTCTGTCCCGATTCGGGCGCGAGTCGTACCCCTTACGGCGCATTGCCGAATCGCGTCGCGGCGGCCGGGCCCGGCATTACCCGGGTACTTCTTGGTTAGTTTCCTGGCATGACTGTGCGAAACGACAAGACGGGCGGGAACGCGAGAACGGGTGAAGCGGCCGTGGCGGTTGACGCGGTCGTGGACGGCGGACGGGCGGTCGGCTCGAGGGCCCCGGCCTTCGTCCGCCGCTCGCCGGCGCTGCACCGGGTCTGGCAGGTGGCGGTCTTCCTGGTCGGCCTCGCCGTGGTGGTGCTCGGGGTGGTCATGCTGCCGATGCCCGGCCCCGGCTGGCTGGTGATCTTCCTGGGCATGGGGATCTGGTCCACCGAGTTCGTCTGGGCCCGGCTGGTCCTGCGCTGGACCCGCCGCAAGGTCGCCGAGGCCGCCCACCGGGCCATGGACCCGCGGGTGCGCCGCCGCAACCTGACGCTCACCGCGATCGGACTGGCCGCCCTCCTCGGGGCGGGCGGCTGGTACTTCGCCCGCTACGGCCTGGTCCTGCCCTGGCGGCTGGACGGGAGCTGACCCGCCCGGCCGGAGGGGCCGCGACCAGCGAGGGGGTTCGGAGCACCCCTCGGGATGCGGTAATGTTTTCCCTGCACCCGGGCGATTAGCTCAGCGGGAGAGCACTTCGTTCACACCGAAGGGGTCACTGGTTCGATCCCAGTATCGCCCACCGGAATGCATTGTGATATGTGAGGCCCAGTCGATTATCGACTGGGCCTCACATGTATTTCCGGAAACGGCACCGAGGGCCGTCGGTAATCGCCTGAGGGGCAGTCACCTTCCGCGCGGGGCGCGAGTTCTGCGGAGTCGTCGGCGGTACCCGGAACGGGCGAGTTGTACGACCGGCCCCGAATGGTGCTACAGTTCTTCTCGTTGCCCGGGCGATTAGCTCAGCGGGAGAGCACTTCGTTCACACCGAAGGGGTCACTGGTTCGATCCCAGTATCGCCCACCGGACAGCACACAGGCCCTGACCAGGAAACCGGTCAGGGCCTGTGGCGTGTCAGGGCCCGGAACCACCGGAGCCCCCGGGGGCCGCCCGTTACGCCGCCGCCTCGCAGCCGTGCTCCGGCTCCAGCCGACGCCCGCAGCCGCACCGGGCCGGCCGCAGCGGCCAGGACAGGTCCACCCGCTCCGGCGTCCCCGAACGGTCGAACCAGTTCTGCAGCCCGCGCGCCTGCGCCGCGTGCCAGATCGTCTGCCGCAGGTGCAGCTCCGCCGCCGACAGCCCGCCGAGCGCCGCCGGGTAGCGGGCGCCTATTCGCCGGGTCAGCGCCAGCGCCGCCGTCGCGTCCGCCGCCGCGTCGTGCGCTCCCGCCAGGGCCACGCCGTAGTGGGCGCACAGGTCGGTCAGCGTCCGGCGGCCCTTGCGGTAGCGGTCCACGTGCTTGTCCAGCACCCGCGGATCCAGCACCACCAGCCCGGCCGTCGACAGCCCGTCGGCCAGCGTCAGCCCGTGATGGCGGCGCAGCTCCCGGTCCAGCAGCGTCAGGTCGTAGGGCGCGTTCATCACCACCACCGGGTGCCCGGCCCGCGCCTCCGCCGCCAGCGCGCGGATGACCTCCGCCACCACCGTGCGGGCCGGGCGGCCGTGGGCGCGCACCTGCTCGTCGCTGATGCCGTGCACGGCGCGGGCGCCGTCCGGGATCGGAACGCCCGGATCCGCGAGCCAGGAGGTCGTCCGCGCCGGTGCGCCCGGCGCGAGCTGGACGACCAGGGCGGCGGAGACGATCCGGTCGTTCTCCACGTCCACGCCGGTCGTCTCGGTGTCGAACGAGGCGAGTGGGCCGGTGTACCAGTGCTGCTGCATGACTGCCCCTCAGACGAGCGTTGCGCCCGGTTGATACCCGGTTCTGACGCCCCTTCAACCCGTTTGGCCCAAGCCCGACCGGGGATCCTGCCCCTGACCGTCCCGTTCGAATCGACTGGCCCGCCCGGACCGGGACGGGCCCGGAACCGGGGGAGGCGCGGGGCGATGGCACTGACCCAGCCGCAGCCCGAGGAGGCGGCGGACGTCCTGAGGGGGAACCTCGCGGTCACCGCCTGCATGGAGACCCTCCAGGTCGGCTACCTGCACGCGGTCGCCGCCGCGGCCGGCTGCTCGCTCTCCCAGCCGTTCCCGGACAACGGCATCGACTGGCACGTCAGCCACGGCTCCCGGACGCACGAGGTGGACGACGAGGTCACCGTCAAGATCCAGCTCAAGGCCACCCAGCAGGTCGCGCCCGACCCGGCCGGGCCGTTCTTCAGCTTCACCCTGGACAACGACCACCTGCGCAAGCTCGCCCGGCCCCGGGTCGCCGTGCCGCGGATCCTGGTCGTGATGCTGCTGCCGCGCCGGGTCGAGCAGTGGCTGCGGGCCCGACCGGACGCCCTGGAGCTGCGGCACTGCTGCTACTGGGTCAACCTGGCCGGCCACCCGGTCACCGGGCAGCGGCGCACCAACGTCCGGGTGCCCACCGGCAGGGTCTTCGACGACCGCGCGCTCTGCGACATCATGGCCCGGGTCGGTGCGGGCGGCAGCCCGTGACGGCTCGGCCCCGGCAGGGAGGAACCGGACCCATGACACCGCCGTACGGACCGGGCGAGCCGGCCCCGCCCCTGCCCGACCCGGCCGCCGTCGACCCGGCGGTGCTGGCCACCCTGCTCGCCCGGCACGGCTGGGTCCGCCGCGGCGGACCGGCCGCCCGGTACGGACGCTGGACCCCGCCCGACGGCGAACCCGGCACCAGCCTGCTCGTCCCGGCCGGTGACGGCTTCGACGACGCCGTCGAACTCCTCACCGACGCCGTCACCGCGCTCTCCCGCTCCCGCACCCCCTCCGCCCGCTCGATCCTGCTCGCCCTCGCCGTCCCCGGCGACGAACTGCGCTGGCACCGCGACCCGCCCGGCCCCGCCGGGGCCACCCCCTGGGACGAGGCCGAGCGGCTCCGGCAGGCGGCGCGCGGGATGCTCGCCGCCGGAGCCAAGGCCGCCCGGACCAGGGCCGGCTACTTCGGGGCCCGGCTGGACGGCCCCGCCGGGGACTTCCTGGACCGCGTCCTGCTGGTGGAACAGGGCGCCGCCCTCACCGCGTACACCCCCGCTCCCGAGGGCCGCGCCGCCGTCACCACCCTGGTCCGCGCCCTGGAGGCCCTGCGCGACGCCGTCGACTACCGCCGGGTCAGCGGCGGGCCCGAGGCCTTCGGGAGCGCCGTCCAGGCCGGAGTCAGCCGGGAGCTCGTCCGGTCCGTCGAGGACCTGGTGCGCGACGCGACGGCCGCCCGGGTCAGCGTCGCCTGGTCGCCCGCCGCCGGGACCCCGGGCGGCTTCGGGGACCGCCGGATCGACCTCGACTTCTCACCCGGCGACCTGCCCGCCCTGGCGGACGCCGCCGACCTGCTGGAACGCATCGAACCCGCCGTCGCCGTCACCGTGGTCGGCGTGGTCACCCGGCTCAAGCGCGCCGACCCGGGCGGGCCGGGCTCGGTGCGGCTGCGGGTCCTGGCCGGCGCCGACGTCCGCGAGCTCAAGCTCCGCCTGCCCGACCCCGACTACCGGCTGGCCGCCGAGGCGCACCTCGCGGGCCTGCCGGTCCGGGTCTCCGGCCGCCTGGACCGGCACGGCGGCTTCCGCCGGCTGTCCCGCCCGTACGGACTGGAGCTCTGCGGCTGGGAGGAAGGGGACCGCGAGCGGCTGCTGAAGTCGCTCCAGGAGAGGACGGAGGAAGGGGTAGAAGGGGCGTAGGTGGACGGCGGGGGCGGCGCTCTCGGTACCATCGTCACGCGCAGCGCAGTGTTGCGTCCTCTGAAATCCAGCACGTCAGGAGAGACCGGTGACGGACGTCCGGGTAATCATCAGCCGCGAACCCGATCGGGAAGAGCGCGTGGTGACGACGGGCACTACGGCCGCCGAGCTCTTCGCCGACGACCGCTCGATCATCGCCGCCCGCGTCGGCGGCCAGCTCAAGGACCTCGCCTACGCCGTCCAGGACGGCGACGAGGTCGAGCCGGTCGAGATCGGCAGCAAGGACGGCCTGGACATCCTGCGCCACTCCACCGCGCACGTCATGGCGCAGGCCGTGCAGCAGCTCTTCCCCGAGGCCAAGCTCGGCATCGGCCCGCCGGTCAAGGACGGCTTCTACTACGACTTCGACGTCGAGAAGCCGTTCCACCCCGATGACCTCAAGGCCATCGAGAAGAAGATGCAGGAGATCATCAAGCGCGGGCAGAAGTTCTCCCGCCGCGTGGTCACCGACGAGTCCGCCGCCGAGGAGCTGGCCGCCGAGCCCTACAAGCTCGAGCTGATCGGCCTCAAGGGCTCCGCCGCCACCGCCGGCGAGGGCGCCGACGTCGAGGTCGGCGCCGGCGAGCTCACCATCTACGACAACCTGGACGCCAAGACCGGCGAGCACTGCTGGGGCGACCTCTGCCGCGGCCCGCACCTGCCCAGCACCCGGCACATCCCGGCGTTCAAGCTGATGCGCAACGCGGCCGCCTACTGGCGCGGCAGCGAGAAGAACCCCATGTTGCAGCGCATCTACGGCACCGCCTGGCCGACCAAGGACGAGCTCAAGGCCCACCTCGACTTCCTCGTCGAGGCCGAGAAGCGCGACCACCGCAAGCTCGGCAACGAGCTCGACCTCTTCTCCATCCCGGAGGAGATCGGCTCCGGCCTCGCCGTCTTCCACCCCAAGGGCGGCATCATCCGCCGGGCCATGGAGGACTACTCGCGCAAGCGGCACGAGGAGGAGGGCTACGAGTTCGTCTACACCCCGCACGCCACCAAGGGGAAGCTCTTCGAGAAGAGCGGCCACCTCGACTGGTACGCGGACGGTATGTACCCGCCCATGCAGCTCGACGAGGGCGTGGACTACTACCTCAAGCCGATGAACTGCCCGATGCACAACCTGATCTTCGACGCGCGCGGCCGCTCGTACCGTGAACTGCCGCTGCGCCTCTTCGAGTTCGGGACGGTCTACCGCTACGAGAAGTCCGGGGTCGTGCACGGCCTGACCCGTGCCCGCGGCTTCACGCAGGACGACGCGCACATCTACTGCACCCGCGAGCAGATGGCGGAGGAGCTCGACTCCACGCTGACCTTCGTGCTCAACCTCCTTCGTGACTACGGTCTGACCGACTTCTACCTGGAGCTGTCGACCAAGGACCCGGTCAAGTACGTCGGCAGCGACGAGACCTGGGAGGAGGCCACCGCCGTCCTGGCGAGCGTGGCCGAGAAGCAGGGCCTGCCGCTGGTGCCGGACCCGGGCGGCGCGGCCTTCTACGGCCCGAAGATCTCGGTGCAGGCTCGCGACGCCATCGGCCGCACCTGGCAGATGTCCACGATTCAGCTGGACTTCAACCTCCCCGAGCGTTTCGATCTCGAGTACACGGCGGCGGACGGTTCGCGTCAGCGGCCGGTCATGATCCACCGTGCGCTGTTCGGCTCGATCGAGCGGTTCTTCGCGGTGCTGCTGGAGCACTACGCCGGCGCCATGCCGCCGTGGCTGGCCCCGGTCACCGTCACCGGCATCCCGATCACCGACGAGCACGTGCCGTACCTGCTGGAGGTCGCGGCCGAGCTGAAGAAGCAGGGGATCCGCGTCGAGGTGGACACCTCGGACGACCGCATGCAGAAGAAGATCCGCAACGCCCAGAAGACCAAGGTGCCGTTCATGCTGATCGCCGGCAACGACGACGTCGAGGCGGGCGCGGTGTCCTTCCGCTACCGCAACGGCGAGCAGAAGAACGGCGTGCCGGTCGCGGAAGCCGTCGCCGAGATCGTGGACGCGGTGAAGAACCGGATCCAGGTGTGATCCGGTAGCAGGACCGTCGCGCGCGGGGCAGGCTCTCGAAGAGTCTGCCCCGCGCGGCTTTGCAAGCACGGTCGGGCGAATATGCTGATCAGCATGACGACTGAGCCGGAACTTCAGCGGGGCGTCGGCGAGCCGGACGGCTTCCGCCGCCTGTGGACGCCTCATCGGATGGCCTACATCCAGGGTGAGAACAAGCCCACCGGCCCGTCTCCGGACGACGGTTGTCCGTTCTGCTCGATCCCGTCGCTGAGCGACGAGGACGGGCTGGTCATCGCCCGGGGGAGCGCCGTGTTCGCGGTGCTGAACCTGTACCCGTACAACGGCGGGCACCTGATGGTGGTCCCGTACCGGCACGTCGCCGACTACACCGACCTGGACGAGGCGGAGACGGCCGAGCTGGCGGTCTTCACCAAGAAGGCGATGACGGCGCTGCGGGCGGCCTCCGGGGCCCACGGGTTCAACATCGGGATGAACCAGGGCGCGGCGGCCGGGGCCGGGATCGCGGCGCACCTGCACCAGCACGTGGTGCCGCGCTGGGGCGGGGACACCAACTTCATGCCGGTGGTCGGCCACACCAAGGTGCTGCCGCAGCTGCTGGCGGACACCCGGAAGATGCTGGCCGAGGTCTGGCCGCAGGGCTGATCCACAGAGCTGATCCGCAGAGCTGATCCGCAGAGCACGGGAGGGCCCCACCGAGGAGATCGGTGGGGCCCTCCCGCGTGTTCCGGGTGGATCAGCCGGCGTTGAAGGTGTCGACGTCGTACGGCCGGGGGCTCTGCGCCTCGGACTTGATGACCGAGGTGCGGTTCTTGAAGAACCGGTCGGCGTCCAGGTCGTGCTCCTCCAGGAACTCCAGCGTGGCCGCGTGGACGGCGGCGAGCACCGGCACGGAGGCGTTCTGCGCGTTGTCGACCATGGAGCGGTTCTCCCAGGCCCGGCCGGCCCAGATGTGCCGCAGGCCGAACGGCTCCGGCAGGCCGAGCCCGCCGCCGAGCCAGCCCAGCAGGCCGGGCATCCGGTAGAACGGGGCGCGGACGGCCTGCCGGACGACCTCGTCGTTGTCGATCAGGGGGAGCTTGACGGTGCGCTCCTCCCAGAACTTCACGGTCTTCGCGACCGACTTCTCCTTGTCCTTGGGCTTGTCGAAGAAGACGCCCTTGACCGGGCCGAGCGCGTAGCCGGACACGGTGATGTTCAGGACGTTGGCGAGCAGGGTGACGGTCACGGTGAAGGTGAGGACCAGCTTGCCGTCGTGGGTGATGAACTGGGTGGCGAGGTAGTGCCGGGGGCCGCCGGAGAAGGTCTGCTTGTCGGCGACGCTCTGCACGGCGAAGTCGCGCATCCGGTCGCCGTCCATGTCGGCGTTGGCCGGGCGGCTGATCTCGTCGGCGCCCTCGCCGATGTCGAAGACCACCCACTGCTTGACGGCGACGTTGGGCATGCCGCTGTTGGCGACGTGGCTGACGCCGAGGCCCTTGAGGTGGGAGGAGATCCGGCGGACCAGGTCCCAGGGGTGGAAGGCGCGGAAGTCGACGTGGCCCTCGGCGGGGTGGAGGGTGTCGGCGAGGCGCCACTCGCCCCAGCGGCGGCCGGCGCCGAGGATGCCCTTGGGACCGGCGTAGTGGTGGATGTTGGTCTCCTGCTCGGCGTCCAGGCGGCCGAGCTTGTCGCGCAGGTCGGCGGCCTTCTTGTCGAGGTCGTCGCGGGGGACGGCCTTGGCGACGGAGGCGGCCACCACGCTGCCCTCGACCAGCGCCTGCCAGCGGGAGCGCAGGTCCTTGGCGGAGCGCTCGACGATCCGGCGGGCGAGGTACCAGCCGACGATCGGCGGGAACATCGTGACGCGCAGGTAGACACTGATGAAGCCGGTGGCCGGCGGACGCAGCGCGAGCAGGACGGCGAGGGCGGCGGTCGCGGCGAGCACGATGCCGCCGTAGACGGCCGCGTTCTTCGGGTTGTCCCGTTTGAGCCAGGCGCGGAGCTGGAAGGCGCCGAGCCAGACCAGGGTGCCGGGGAGGAAGAGCACGCCGGTGGCGATGGAGACGGTGCTGAGCTGCCGGTCGCGGGCGTTGCGCAGTTCCTCGGCGGCCAGGCAGTGTTCGACGACCTGGCGGGTGTCGACTCCGAAGGCCGGGACGAGGGGTTTGCGGTCGCCGCCGAGGGCTCGGGAGATCAGCGCCTTGCTGAAGGCCTCGCCGAGGTTGGGGCGGAAGAGCGCGAAGCGGCCCTTCTTCTCCGTGGCGTCGGCGACGGCGTCGACGAAGCCCTTGATCTCGCCGTCGCGGTAGGCGGTCGAGGAGAGTCCCTGGGTGATGGCGGTCTGCGGGCCGGCGTCGGTCCGGGGTATCTGCGCACCCGGGGTCATGTCGAGTGTGGTCACGGTGGCGTCCCCTCCTCCCCTTGTCAGCGGCAGGTTACCGTGCCGTGGCACCCCCGCGCGGATGATCGTCTGAAGTACCGTCACCGGAGGCCTGAGGGGCATGATGCCCAGCTTCCGGCGGGTCGATACCCGCTGGGGTGGCGGTGGTGGCGGTGGGGCAGGATGGACAGTGGGAACGTGGAAAGGGGAGCGGCCGTGAAGGATCCGGTGCTGGTCTTCGACGGGGACTGTTCGTTCTGTTCGTCCTGCGTTCGCTGGGCGGAGCGGTACCTGCGGCAGACGCTCGCCTCGGGGGGCTGGGAGGCGGTGCCGTTCCAGTTCGCGGATCTGGCGGGGCTGGACGCGCTGGCGGGCGGCCGGGGGGAGGTGTCGGCCGAGCGGGCGGAGCGCGAGGTGCTCTGGGTGACGCCGACCGGCCGGGTGTACGGGGGCGCGCAGGGGGTTGCGCGGCTGCTGATGCGCTCCGGCGGGGTGTGGGCGTACGTGGGCGCCGTGTTGACGGCGGCGCCGGTGCGGCCGCTGGCGGGGCTCGCCTACCGCTGGGTGGCGCGCAACCGGCACCGGATGCCGGGGGGTACGGCGGCGTGCGCGCTGCCGGACCGGAAGCCCGCCCAGCCGTAGCGGCGGGGCTCAGTCGGTGTAGCGCTCGGCCAGGGCGGCGGGCATGGGTTCGTGGCGCAGGTAGGCGCGGGAGAACTCGGCGGTGCCGTGGGTGAGCGAGCGCAGGTCGACCGGGTAGCGGACCAGTTCGAGCTCGGGGACCTCGGCGCGCAGCAGGGTGAGGCCGGTGCCGCCGGTCTCGCTGCCGAGGACGCGGCCGCGGCGGGCGGAGAGGTCGCCGAGGACGGCGCCGAGGTAGTCGTCGGGGAGCAGGACGCTGACGGCGGCGACGGGTTCGAGCAGGCGGATGACGGCGTGCTCGGCGGCGTCGCGCAGGGCGAGGGCGGCGGCGTTCTGGAAGGACGCGTCGGAGGAGTCGACGGAGTGCGCCTTGCCGTCGGTGAGGGTGACCCGGACGTCGACGAGCGGGTATCCGGTGGTGACGCCCTTGGCGAGCTGGGCGCGGACGCCCTTCTCGACGGACGGGATGAAGTGCTTGGGGACGGCGCCGCCGACGACGTGCTCCTGGAACTCGAAGCCGGAGCCGGCCGGGAGCGGTTCGACCTCGAGCTCGCAGATGGCGTACTGGCCGTGGCCGCCGGACTGCTTGACCAGGCGGCCGTGGCCGGCCGCGGCGGTGCCGAAGGTCTCGCGCAGGGCGACCTTGGGTTCGACGGTGTCGACGTGGACGCCGTGGCGGGTGCGGAGGCGGTCGAGGACGACCTCGGCGTGGGCCTCGCCGGTGCACCAGAGGACGAGCTGGTGGGTGTCGGGGTTCTGTTCCAGGCGTAGCGCCGGGTCCTCGGCGGTGAGGCGGGCGAGGGCCTGGGAGAGCTTGTCGTCGTCGGCCTTGCTGTGGGCCTCGACGGCGATCGGGAGCAGCGGTTCGGGGAGGGTCCAGCCGTCGAGGTCGACCGGGTGGCCGGGGTCGTGGACGGTGTCGCCGGCGTGGGCGGTGGTGAGTTTGGCGACGCAGACCAGGTCGCCGGCGACGGCGTGCGGGACGGGTCGCTGGAGTTTGCCGAAGGGGCTGCTGAGTCCGGTGACGCGTTCGTCGCCGTTCTGGTCGGCAGCGTGGGCGGGGCCGGTGAGGTGGATCCTGGTGTCGGGGCGCAGGGTGCCGGCGTACAGGCGCAGCAGGCTGATCCGGCCGACGTAGGCGTCGCCGGTGACGCGGACGACCTGGGCGGCGAGCGGGGCGTCGGGGTCGCAGGCGGGGGCGGGGCGGGTGCGTTCGGTGGGGTCGGGGAAGCTGTGCGCGATGAGGTCGAGGAGTTCGGCGGCGCCGAGGCCGTTCTCGCTGGTGGGGACGGCGGGGTGGAGGGCGCAGGAGAGGACTTCGCGGCGCAGGCCGGCTTCGAGGGAGTCGGTGTCGAGGGGGTCGCCGGAGAGGTAGCGCTCCATGAGGGTGTCGTCCTGGCCGGAGATGGCTTCGACGAGGCTGTCGTGGGCGGGGGTGGTGTCGGGGAGGGGGTCGGCGTCGCCGTAGGTGTCGCCGGTGAGGAGGTCGACGCTGCCGTCGGGGTGTCCGTCGTGGAGGACGGGCAGGAAGAGCGGGCGGAGGGTGTCGGGGCCCAGGTCGAAGGCGTCGTGGCAGGCGGTGAGGATGTCGTCGAAGCCGGTGCGGGCGAGGTCGAGTTTGGCGACGGCGATGGCACGGGGGATGCCTTCGGCGGCGCATTCGCGCCACAGGGCGCGGGTGGGGGCGGTGACCGGGTCGGCCGCGGAGACGACGAAGACGGCCGCGTCGGCGGCGTGCAGCGCGGCGCGCAGGTCGGCGGCGAAGTCGGGGTGGCCGGGCGGGTCGATCAGGTTGATCTTGACGCCCTTCCACTCGAGCGGCAGCAGCGAGAGCTGGACGGAGCGCTGCTGGTGGTGCTCGATGTCCTCGTGGTCGGAGACGGTGGTGCCGTCGGCGACGCGACCGGCCCGGCCGGTGGCGCCGGCGGCGAGGGCGAGGGATTCGGCGAGGGTGGTCTTGCCCACACCGCTGGAGCCGATGAGGACGACGTTGCGCAGGTCCTGCGGGCCGGTGACGGCGGGTGCCTGGCCGGCTCGTGCCGTGCTGCGGTCGGGCATCGGGGTCTCCTCCCGTGGCGCCGAGGCTGTCCATCGCAGTCTAGGGTCGGGTCCGGGTGGCCGCGTCTCGTGGGGGCCGGTCGGTGACCGCGTGTGCGCGTGCGGTGGCGGGGGTGGCGTCCGGCGGTGCGTGCGCCGGAGCGTGTCCTCGGCGTGGCTACGATGGGTGCGCCGGACGGGCTGATCCGCCCGGCCGTCTGCCGCGCGTGCTGCGCCAGGCGGGTATCTGGGAGATCGGAGCGGCTGGGAAGGCCATGCTCAACAAATACGCGCGTGCCTTCTTCACACGTGTCCTGACCCCGTTCGCCGCGTTCCTGATCCGTCTGGGTGTGAGCCCGGACGCCGTGACGCTGATCGGTACCGCCGGTTCGGTGGCCGGTGCGCTGGTGTTCTTCCCGCGTGGGGAGTTCTTCTGGGGCACCATCACGATCACGCTGTTCATCTTCTCGGACCTGGTGGACGGGAACATGGCCCGCCAGCTGGGTAGGAGCACGAAGTGGGGGGCGTTCCTCGACTCCACCCTGGACCGGGTCGCGGACGCGGCGATCTTCGGCGGTCTGGCGATGTGGTACGCGGGCAAGGGCGACGACGACCTGCTCTGCGCGGTGGCGATCTTCTGTCTGGCGAGCGGTCTGGTGGTGTCGTACACCAAGGCCCGGGCGGAGAGCCAGGGCCTGCCGTGCGACGTGTCGGGGCTGGTGGAGCGGGCCGAGCGGCTGGTGGCCAGCCTGGTGGCGGCCGGGGTCGCGGGTCTGCACAAGTTCGGTGTGCCGTACGTGGAGTGGCTGCTGCCGGTGGCGTTGTGGCTGGTGGCGGCGGGCAGCCTGGTGACGGTGTTCCAGCGGATGCTGACCGTGCGCCGGGAGGCGTTCGAGGCCGACCGAGCGGCGGCCGGGAGCTGATGGGGGGCGTCCTGCGGTGACGGACCGACTGGTGTACTGGGCGTACGCGCTGGGGTGGGGGCTGCTGAAGCACCTGCCGGAGCGGGTGGCCCGGGGGTTGTTCGACCGGCTGGCGGACTACGCGTGGCGCAGGCGCGGCAAGCGGGTGCTCCAGTTGGAGGCGAACCTGCGCCGGGTCCGTCCGGGGCTGGACGAGGCCGGGCTGCGGGAGCTGTCCCGGGCCGGGATGCGCTCGTACCTGCGGTATTGGATGGAGTCGTTCCGGCTGCCGGTGTGGAGCCGGGAGCGGGTGGCCCGGGACGTCCAGGTGGAGGGCTTCGAGAACCTGCGGGCGGTGTTGGAGGCCGGGCGGGGCGCGGTGATAACGCTGCCGCACATGGGCAACTGGGACCTCGCGGGGACGTGGGTGGCGCAGCAGGGCTACCCGTTCACCACGGTCGCGGAGCGGTTGAAGCCGGAGCGGCTGTTCGACCGGTTCGTGGCGTTCCGGGAGGGCCAGGGCATGGAGGTGCTGGCGCTGACCGGTGGTTCGGTGAACGTGGTCGGCACGCTGGCGCGGCGGCTGCGCGAGGGCCGGCTGGTCTGCCTGGTGGGGGACCGGGACCTGTCGGAGGCGGGGATCGGGGTGTCGTTCTTCGGTGAGGCGACCCGGATGCCGGCCGGTCCGGCGGCGCTGTGCCAGCGGACCGGGGCGGCGCTGCTGCCGGTGACGCTCTGGTACGACGGTCCGGTGCTGCGGGGGCGGATCCACTCCGAGGTGCCGGTGCCCGAGGAGGGCGACCGCACGGAGCGCGTCCGGGCGATGACCCAGGCGATGGCGGACGTGTGGGAGCAGGGCGTCCGGGAGCACCCGCAGGACTGGCACATGCTGCAGAGGTTCTGGCTGGCCGACCTGCCGGTCCGTGAGACGGTGAGGGCGGCGTCCGCGGAGCGGGTGGAGGCGGCCGCGGAGCCCGCGGCCGAGGCCTCCGGGTCCTGACCCGTTCCCGCCGTCCCGCCCGCACGACTGTCCGAAGGAGCTTGAGGAACCCGTGAAGATCGGCATCGTCTGCCCGTACGACTGGGACGTCCCCGGTGGGGTGCAGTTCCACATCCGGGACCTGGCCGAGCACCTGATCGGTCTCGGGCACGAGGTGTCGGTGCTGGCGCCGGCCGAGGACGACGAGGCGCTGCCGCCGTACGTGGTCCCGGCCGGGCGGTCGGTGGCGGTGCCGTACAACGGGTCGGTGGCGCGGCTGAGCTTCGGGATCCTGTCGGCGGCGCGGGTGCGGCGCTGGCTGCACGACGGGCGCTTCGACATCCTGCACGTGCACGAGCCGGCCGCGCCGAGCCTGTCGATGCTGGCCGCCTGGTCGGCGACCGGGCCGATGGTGGGGACCTTCCACACCTCCAACCCGCGGTCGCGGGTGATGATCGCGGCGTCGCCGATCCTCCAGCCGGGGCTGGAGAAGATGCGGGCCCGGATCGCGGTGTCGGAGTACGCCCGGCGGACGCTGGTGGAGCACCTGGGCGGGGACGCGGTGGTGATCCCGAACGGCGTGGACGTGGGCTTCTTCGCCGAGGCCGAGCCGGACGAGCGCTGGACGGGCCACGCGGCGAAGGGGGAGCCGGGCACGATCGGCTTCATCGGGCGGATCAACGAGCCGCGCAAGGGCCTGCCGACGCTGCTGGCGGCGCTGCCGCGGATCCTGGCGGAGCGGCCGGGCGTGCGGCTGCTGGTGGCGGGCAAGGGCGACGAGGAGGAGGCCGTCGCGGGCCTGGCGCCCGAGGTGCGCCGGCAGGTGGAGTTCCTCGGCATGGTGAGCGACCGGGACAAGGCCCGGCTGCTGCGCAGCGTGGACCTGTACGTGGCGCCGAACACCGGTGGCGAGAGCTTCGGGATCATCCTGGTCGAGGCGATGTCCGCGGGTGCGCCGGTGCTGGCGAGCGACCTCGACGCGTTCAAGCAGGTGCTGGACGGCGGGGACGCGGGCGAGCTGTTCCCGGTGGAGGACGCGGACGCGCTGGCCGGTGCGGCGCTGCGGCTGCTGGGTGATCCGGCGCGGCTGGAGGAGTTGCGGGGGGCGGCCTCGCGGCACGTGCGGCGGTTCGACTGGTCGACGGTCGGCGCGGACATCCTGGCGGTGTACGAGACGGTGACGGCGGGCGAGGCGGCGGTGGTCGAGGAGGACGTGCGCAGCGGTCGGCGCGGCCGGTTCGGGCTGGCCAGGGACTGATCCCCGGGGGCGGGGCCCGGTGTGAGCGGCGTTAGGGTCGGGCGTCCGTACCACTGCGATCCACGGGGGCACACGATGCCGCAGATCTCCGTCGACTACTCGGCCGACCTGGCCGGCACCTTCGACCGGCGGGGCCTCGGTCTGGCGATCAACCGGTTGGCGGAGGCGACGATCGACGCGAAGCCGGAGTCCTGCAAGACGGTGTTCCGGCAGAGCGAGGTGCTGGTGGTCGGCACCGGCGGGGCCGTCACCGACACCCAGGTGTTCGTGGAGTTCCAGATCTTCCCGGGCCGTTCTGCGGAGGCGAAGGCGGCGCTGGGCGAGGGCGTGCTGGCGCTGCTGGTGGAGTACGTCCGGCCGAAGCCGGGGACCAGGCTGTTCACCGCGGTGAACATCACGGACATCGACCGGGAGGGCTACCGGAACGCGACCGCTCGGGGCTGACCCGGTGACACCCGGTAACGTAGCGGCCCGTGACTACCTGGATCTGGGCCGGCGTGGCCGTGGTGCTGTTCGGCATGTACCTGAGTTGGACGGCCGGTCGGTTGGACCGGTTGCACGCCCGGATCGACGCCGCGCGGGCGGCGCTGGACGCGCAGCTGGTCCGTCGGGCCGCGGTGGCGATGGAGCTGGCGACGTCCTCGCTGCTGGATCCGGCGGCCTCGCTGCTGCTGCTGGACGCGGCGCACGCGGCCCGGCAGGCCGAGGACGAGCACCGCGAGGTGGCGGAGAGCCAGCTGAGCCTGGCGCTGCGGGCGGTGTTCGAGGAGCCGGAGCAGGTGGCGGTGCTGACGGCCGAGCCGGGTGGCGAGGACGCGGTTCGTGAGCTGACGGCCGCGGTGCGGCGGGTGCCGATGGCCCGCCGGTTCCACAACGACGCGGTCCGGGCGGCGCGGGCGGTGCGCGAGCACCGGCTGGTGCGGTACTTCCGGTTGGCGGGGAAGGCGCCGTTCCCGTTGGCGTTCGAGATGGACGACGCCCCGCCGCCCGCCCTCACGCCCGAAGGGGCGCCTGCTTAAGGTGTCCCCGGATACGGCCCGTTTGTCGTATCCCGTCGTCCGGGCTGGACTTGGTGGCGCAAGAGTGGGTCACCCGTTCTGCCTACCATAGGGCGATAGCACTGATTCATCTTCGAGTGAGGTCTCACGTGTCCACCACCCCCACCACCGCAGACCAGCCGCAGATCGGTACCGCCCGGGTCAAGCGCGGCATGGCCGAGCAGCTCAAGGGCGGTGTGATCATGGACGTGGTCAACGCCGAGCAGGCCAAGATCGCCGAGGACGCCGGCGCGGTCGCCGTCATGGCCCTGGAGCGGGTCCCCGCGGACATCCGCAAGGACGGCGGCGTGGCCCGCATGTCCGACCCGAACATGATCGAGGAGATCATCGAGGCGGTCTCCATCCCGGTGATGGCCAAGTCCCGCATCGGCCACTTCGTCGAGGCCCAGGTGCTCCAGTCGCTGGGCGTCGACTACATCGACGAGTCCGAGGTGCTGACCCCGGCCGACGAGGTCAACCACTCGGACAAGTTCGCCTTCACCACCCCCTTCGTCTGCGGCGCCACCAACCTGGGCGAGGCCCTGCGCCGCATCGCCGAGGGTGCGGCCATGATCCGCTCGAAGGGCGAGGCCGGCACCGGCAACGTCGTCGAGGCCGTCCGCCACCTGCGCCAGATCAAGAACGAGATCGGCCGGCTGCGAGCCCTGGACAACAACGAGCTGTACGCCGCCGCCAAGGAGCTGCGCGCCCCGTACGAGCTGGTCAAGGAGGTCGCCGAGCTCGGCAAGCTGCCGGTCGTGCTGTTCTCCGCCGGTGGCGTGGCCACCCCGGCCGACGCCGCGCTGATGCGTCAGCTGGGCGCCGAGGGCGTCTTCGTCGGCTCCGGCATCTTCAAGTCGGGCGACCCGGCCAAGCGCGCCGCCGCCATCGTGAAGGCCACCACCTTCTTCGACGACCCGAAGATCATCGCGGACGCCTCCCGCAACCTGGGCGAGGCCATGGTCGGCATCAACTGCGACACCCTGCCGGAGACCGAGCGCTACGCCAACCGCGGCTGGTAACCACCGCCGCCCAGATTGGGCCGGCCCGCCGCAGCGCCCCGGCGCGCGGCGGGCCGCGCCACGCAGTCCGTCGTAACGATCGATAGAGGTTGAAGACCGTGAGCACTCCTGTCATCGGCGTCCTCGCCCTCCAGGGCGACGTCCGCGAGCACCTGGTGGCGCTGGCCGAGGCCGACGCGCTCGCCCGTCCGGTGCGCCGCGCCGAGGAGCTGGCCGAGGTCGACGCGCTGGTGATCCCCGGCGGGGAGTCCACCACCATGTCCAAGCTGGCGCTGCTGTTCGGCGTGATGGACCCGCTGCGCGAGCGGGTCGCCGCCGGGATGCCGGTCTACGGCACCTGCGCGGGCATGATCATGCTGGCGGACAAGATCCTGGACGGCCGGGACGACCAGCAGACCGTCGGCGGCATCGACATGACGGTGCGCCGCAACGCCTTCGGCCGCCAGAACGAGTCCTTCGAGTCCGGGATCGCCTTCGCGGGCCTGGACGACGCGCCGGTGCACGGCGTCTTCATCCGCGCCCCCTGGGTCGAGTCGGTCGGCGCGGGCGTCAGGGTGCTGGCCGAGCTGCCCGCCGCGGACGGCCCGGAGAGCCGGATCGTGGCGGTGCGCCAGGGCAACCTGCTGGCCACCTCGTTCCACCCCGAGCTGACCGGCGACCACCGGGTGCACGCCTACTTCGTGCGGATGGTCGAGGAGCACCTCGCGGCGGCCGCGCGCTGACCCCCTTGCCGCCCGCGCGCTGACCGTGTGCGCCTCACCGGTGACAACACCGGTAAGATCTCATCTGTTCATTTCCCTTTGGCGACGTAAAGGAGCTGGCGATGTCCGGCCACTCTAAGTGGGCTACCACCAAGCACAAGAAGGCCGTGATCGACGCCAAGCGCGGCAAGCTCTTCGCCAAGATGATCAAGAACATCGAGGTGGCGGCTAAGACCGGCGGCCCGGACCCGGCAGGCAACCCGACCCTCTACGACGCCATCCAGAAGGCGAAGAAGAGCTCGGTCCCGATCGACAACATCAACCGCGCCGTCAAGCGCGGTGGCGGTCTGGAGGCCGGCGGCGCCGACTACCAGACCATCATGTACGAGGGCTACGGCCCGAACGGCGTCGCGGTCCTGATCGAGTGCCTCACCGACAACCGCAACCGCGCCGCCTCCGACGTGCGCGTCGCGATGACCCGCAACGGCGGCTCGATGGCCGACCCGGGCTCGGTGTCGTACCTGTTCACCCGCAAGGGCGTCGTCATCGTCCCCAAGACCGACGGCGTGGACGAGGACAAGCTGTTCGAGGTCGTCCTGGACCAGGAGCCGGAGGAGATCAACGACCTCGGCGACTCGTTCGAGATCGTCTCCGAGGCCTCGAAGATGGTCGCCGTGCGCACCGCGCTGGTCGACGCCGGCGTCGACTACGACTCCGCCGAGGCCAACTTCCTCCCCAGCATGCAGGTCGAGCTGGACGTCGACGGCGCCCGCAAGATCCTGAAGCTGATCGACGCCCTGGAGGACAGCGACGACGTGCAGAACGTCTTCGCCAACTTCGACATCTCCGACGAGGTCGGCGCGCAGCTCGACGCCGAGTGACACGGCGTCGGTCGATCGACGGCGAGTGACCGTTCTCACGGCCCGGCCCGGTGGTCCCTGGACCACCGGGCCGGTGTCGTCGGTCGGGCTGTCGGACCCGGACGGTAGCCTTCGCAGGTCGCCTGCGGGCGGCGGTCGACGAGAGGCGGGGCGAGTGGTACGGGTACTGGGCGTGGACCCGGGGCTGACGAGGTGCGGGGTCGGCGTGGTCGAGGGCGCGCCGGGCCGGCCGCTGCGGATGGCCGGGGTCGGCGTGGTACGCACCCCCGCCGAGGCCGAGATCGGGCAGCGGCTCCTCCAGGTCGAGCAGGGCATCGAGGCGTGGCTGGACGAGCACCGGCCCGACCTGGTCGCCGTCGAGCGGGTCTTCGCCCAGCACAACGTCCGCACGGTGATGGGCACCGCCCAGGCCAGCGCCGTCGCGATGCTCTGCGCCACCCGGCGCGGCATCCCCGTCACCCTGCACACCCCCAGCGAGGTCAAGGCCGCCGTCACCGGCTCCGGCCGGGCCGACAAGGCGCAGGTCACCGCCATGGTGCAGCGCCTGCTGCGGCTGGACGCGCCGCCCAAGCCCGCCGACGCCGCCGACGCGCTGGCGCTCGCCATCTGCCACATCTGGCGCGGCGGGGCGACCAACCGGCTGGAGGCGGCCGTCCGGGCCGCCCGCGCCACTCCCCGTACCACCTCCGTGAAGGGCACCGTCCGATGATCGCCTTCGTGCAAGGGCCCGTCGCGGCCATCTCCTCCGGGATCGCGGTGGTCGAGGTCGGCGGGGTCGGCATGGCCGTGCAGTGCACCCCGAACACCCTGGCCGGGCTGCGGCTGGGCGAGCCGGCCCGGCTGGCCACCTCACTGGTGGTCCGGGAGGACTCGCTGACCCTGTTCGGCTTCGCGGACGACGACGAGCGCGCCGTGTTCGAGATCCTCCAGGCCGCGCCCGGCGTCGGCCCCAAGCTGGCGCAGGCGATCCTCGGCGTGCACAGCCCCGACGCGCTGCGCGCCGCGATCGCCGGCGGCGACGAGAAGGCGCTGGTCGCCGTGCCGGGCATCGGCAAGGCCAAGGCGGCCAAGCTGCTGCTGGAGTACAAGGACAAGCTCGGCGCCCCGCACGGCGCCGTCCCGGCCCAGAAGCCGATCGCGGCCGGCCCGGCGCCGTGGAGCGAGCAGCTGCACTCCGCGCTGACCGGCCTCGGCTACGCCCCGCGCGAGGCGGACGAGGCGGTCGCGGCCGTCACCCCGGAGGCCGAGGCGCAGCCGACGCCGGACGTCGGCGCCCTGCTCCGGCTCGCCCTGCGCGGCCTCAACCGCGCCCGCTGACCACCTGACGATCTGTCCTTCTGTCGACACCGGAGACTCTGGAGCCCGCGACGATGTACGACCCGGAACCCGCCGACCGGCTGGTCACGGCCGCCGCCGACGGTGAGGACCAGGCGGTCGAGGCCGCGCTGCGGCCCAAGCTGCTGGACGAGTTCATCGGCCAGGAGCGGGTGCGCGAGCAGCTGTCACTGGTGCTCCAGGCGGCCCGCCAGCGCGGCAGCGCGCCCGACCACGTGCTGCTGAGCGGCCCGCCCGGGCTCGGCAAGACCACCCTGTCGATGATCATCGCCGCCGAGCTGGGCGCCCCGATCCGGATCACCTCGGGCCCGGCCATCCAGCACGCGGGGGACCTCGCGGCGATCCTCTCCTCGCTCACCGAGGGCGAGGTGCTCTTCCTCGACGAGATCCACCGGATGTCCCGGCCGGCCGAGGAGATGCTCTACATGGCGATGGAGGACTTCCGGGTCGACGTGATCGTCGGCAAGGGCCCGGGCGCCACCGCCATCCCGCTGGAGCTGCCGCCGTTCACCCTGGTCGGCGCCACCACCCGGGCCGGCCTGCTGCCGCCGCCGCTGCGCGACCGCTTCGGCTTCACGGGGCACATGGAGTTCTACGCCCCGGCCGAGCTCCAGCGGGTGGTGCACCGCTCGGCCGCGCTGCTGGACGTGGAGATAGACCCGGCGGGCGCGGCCGAGATCGCCGGGCGCTCGCGCGGCACCCCGCGCATCGCCAACCGGCTGCTGCGCCGGGTCCGGGACTACGCCCAGGTCCGGCACGACGGGCAGGTCACCGCGGCGATCGCGGCCCAGGCGCTGGACGTCTACGAGGTGGACGCCCGCGGTCTGGACCGGCTGGACCGCGCGGTGCTGGACGCGCTGCTGCGGCTGTTCGGCGGCGGCCCGGTCGGTTTGTCGACACTCGCGGTCGCCGTGGGGGAGGAGTCCGAGACGGTCGAGGAGGTCGCCGAGCCCTTCCTGGTCCGCGAGGGCCTGCTCGCCCGCACCCCGCGCGGGCGGATCGCCACCGCCGCCGCCTGGCAGCACCTGGGCCTGACCCCGCCGGCGCAGACCCCGCCGGTCCAGACCACCCGCGGAGGCGTTCCGGCCCAGTCGGAGCTGTTCCCCGCCGACGAAAGTTGACCGCCATCGGCTGAACGGGTGAGTCCGGCCGGCCGGTTCCCGCCCGGCGCATCCGTGCTGGCACACGGAGGAGGCGGGACGGAAGTCCGGGGAAACAGTGCAGGCGGAGGGTCGCCACTTTCGGCGGCAGGATGCGATGCTTGGCGTTGTCCGATCGATTCGGGGTCGCCTAGACTCCGCCGGACCGCCCCTCTCACCTGACGGGCCGACCAATACCACACAGGCCGCCGGCCGGCGGCCCGTAAAGGACCCTGGCTGCAGTGAACCTCATCATCCTTCTCCTCCCGATCATCGCGATCGTGCTCATGTTCCGGTCGCAGAAGAAGCGCCAGCAGCAGATGCAGAGCATGCAGACCTCGCTGGAGCCCGGGGCGGGGGTGCGCACCATCGGTGGCCTGTACGCCCAGGTGAAGGCGGTCAACGAGGAGACCGTCGAGCTGGAGATCGCGCCCGGCGTGGTCTCCCACTTCACCAAGAGCGCCATCGCGGCCGTCCTGGACCCCCAGGAGTACGACGCGATCATCAACGGCCGCCCCGCCGATGACGAGCTGCCCGAGCCGGAGGCCGAGGACGCCGACGCCGAGCCGGCCGAGGACAAGCCGCTGACGCTCACCAAGGACAGCGCCGAGAAGGGCGATGCCGAGGGCGGGGCTCCCGCGAGCAAGTAGTACGGACGGGCAACCCGCCCGGCCGCGCGGCGCAGTGCCGCGAGCCCACAGGACCTCAGGGCCGCACAACCGCCCGTACCCCCGTCCCGACGATCGCCGGCCGGGGGTACGGCCGGGGAAGTGGCATGGACAGGGAGAAACGAGCAAGGTGGCAACACCCAAGTCGCGCCCGCGCGACGGCTACCCAGGGCGGGCGCTTGCCCTCATCCTGGTCGTCACCGTCGGACTGGTCGCCCTCATGTTCGGGACGGGCACCACCAAGCCCCGGCTCGGGATCGATCTCGCCGGTGGCACCAGCATCACGCTGACCGCGAAGTCGTCCGACCCCAAGGCGCTCAGCAAGTCCAACATGGACATCGCCGTCGGGATCATCGAGCGCCGCGTCAACGGGATGGGTGTCTCCGAGGCGGAGGTCCAGACCCAGGGCTCGGACACGATCATCGTGAACATCCCCAAGGGCGGCGACCGGCAGAACGCGGCGGACCAGGTGGGTACCACCGCCAAGCTGTTCTTCCGCCCGGTCCTGGCCGTGGCCCCCAGCGGCATCAGCGCCCCGGCGCCGACCGGCACCCCGTCCGCGGCCGCCACCGGCACCCCGGGCGCGACCCCGTCCGCCACCGCCACCGGCACCCCGTCGGCGACCGCGAGCGCCACCAAGCAGGGCCGCCCCGCGAGCGAGGCGCTGGCCGCCGAGGGCGCCAGCCCGACCGCCGCCGCCACCGGCGCCGCGAGCGCCGCCCCCGCCGCCACCGGCAGCGCGGCCCCGGCCGCCACCGGCGCCCCGAGCGCCGCGGCCACGCCGAACCCCGCCGACCTGAGCGCCGCGATGACCCAGGGCAGCGTGCCGCCCGAGCTGGCCGCCGCGTTCGCCGCCCTGGACTGCTCCAAGCCCGACGTCCGCGCCGCCCAGACCGGCGCCGAGGACAAGGCCGTCGTCGCCTGCTCGCAGAAGGCCGAGAACGGCTACTACGAGAAGCTGGCCCTCGGCCCCGTGGCCGTGAAGGGCTCGGACGTCTCCAAGGCCCAGGCCACCATCGACACCCAGACCGGCGCCGGCTGGCAGGTCCAGCTCCAGTTCAACGGCACCGGCACCGACGCCTTCACCAAGGTCACCGGCCAGCTGGCCACCCAGGCCCCGCCGAACAACCAGTTCGCCATCGTGCTGGACAACCAGGTCGTCTCCCACCCGCAGGTCAACGGGGCGATCCCGGGCGGCAACGCGGTCATCACCGGCCGCTTCTCGCAGGCCGAGGCGCAGGACCTCGCCAACGTGCTGGGCTACGGCGCCCTGCCGCTGGAGTTCAGCAAGAGCGACATCACCACCGTCTCCCCGGCGCTCGGCAGCGACCAGCTCAAGGCCGGTCTGGTCGCCGGCGCGATCGGCATGATCCTGGTGGTCGCCTACTCGCTGGTCTACTACCGCGGCCTCGGCCTGGTCTCGATCGCCGGTCTGCTCGTCTCGGCGGCCCTGACCTACTCGATCATGAGCCTGCTCGGCAACGCGATCGGCTTCGCGCTGAACCTGCCGGCGGTCTGCGGTGCGATCGTCGCGATCGGCATCACCGCCGACTCCTTCATCGTGTACTTCGAGCGCATCCGCGACGAGGTCCGCGAGGGCGCCCCGCTGCGCCCGGCGGTCCAGCGGGCCTGGCCGCGTGCCCGGCGCACCATCCTGGTCTCGGACTTCGTGTCCTTCCTCTGTGCCGCCGTGCTCTACGTGGTCTCGGTCGGCAAGGTCCAGGGCTTCGCGTTCACCCTGGGGCTGACCACCGCGCTCGACGTCGTGGTGATCTTCCTCTTCACCAAGCCGCTCATCACGCTGCTGGCCCGCCGGAAGTTCTTCCTGGACGGCCACCCGTGGTCCGGCCTGGACCCGAAGCGGCTGGGCGCCCGCCCGCCGCTGCGCAGCAGCCGTCGCCGTAGCCCCTCCTCTGCCGCCGTGAAGGAGGCCTGACACCGTGTCACGCTTCTCCAACCTGGGCCACCGGCTCTACCAGGGCGAAGTCAGCTTCGACTTCGTCGGGCGCCGTAAGATCTGGTACTCCATCTCCGGCGTGATCGTGCTGGTCGCGGCGATCGGCCTGGCCATGGGCCTGCACCTGGGCATCGAGTTCAAGGGCGGCTCGGTCTACACCGTGGCCAAGCCCGGCCTGACGGTCTCCCAGGCGCAGGAAACCGCGGACGGGGTGGTCTCCTCGCACCCGCTGGTGCAGTCGACCGAGAACGGCAAGATCCGCATCCAGGTCAGCACCGAGGAGGCGAAGAGCTCGGACCAGATCCGCACCGAGCTCTCGCAGAAGCTCGAGGTGCCGCTGGACACCGTCGAGGCCCAGGTGATCGGCCCCAGCTGGGGCAAGCAGATCTCCCAGAAGGCGCTCACCGGTCTGATCGTCTTCATGATCCTGGTGACGGTCTACCTGGCGATCGCCTTCGAGTGGCGGATGGCGGTGGCCGCCCTGGTCGCCCTCATCCACGACCTCCTGATCACCATCGGCGTGTACGCCCTGGTGGGCTTCGAGGTCACCCCGGGTACGGTGATCGGCTTCCTGACCATCCTCGGTTACTCGCTCTACGACACGGTGGTCGTCTTCGACACCGTGAAGGAGAACACCAAGGGGCTCACCAAGCAGAACCGGCGCACCTACAGCGAGGCCGCCAACGCCGGCCTCAACCAGACCCTGGTGCGCTCGCTCAACACCACCGTGGTGGCGCTGCTGCCGGTCGCCGCGCTGCTGTTCATCGGTGGCGGCCTCCTGGGCGCCGGCACCCTGAACGACATCTCGCTCGCGCTGTTCATCGGCCTCGCGGCCGGTGCCTACTCCTCGATCTGCGTCGCCACCCCGCTGCTGGCGCAGCTCAAGGAGGAGCAGCCGGACATGAAGGCGCTGCGCAAGCGGGTCCTCCAGCACCGCGCCGCGGCCGCCAAGGCCGAGGCGGCGGACGGCGTCGCGCAGGACGGGGAGCCGACGGGCGACGAGCAGCCCGCGGGTATGGTCGGACAGCGCGGCCGCTCGGCCGGCACCAGCCGTGCCAAGGGCCGTCCGTCCACCAAGCGCTGACCCCGAGGCCCCACCAGACCGTGAAGGACACCACCGTGACCACCGCCGACACCGCACTGGCCGAGCTGTTGAACAGCCGGATCCGGGACGTCCCGGACTACCCGAAGCCGGGTGTGCTGTTCAAGGACATCGCACCGCTGCTCGCCGACGCCGAGGCCTTCGGCGCCCTCACCCGGGCGCTGGCGGACCGGGCCAAGGAGCTCGGTGCGACCAAGGTGGTGGGCCTGGAGGCGCGCGGCTTCGTGCTGGCGGCCCCGGCGGCCTTCGCGGCCGGGCTCGGCTTCGTGCCGATCCGCAAGCAGGGCAAGCTGCCCGGCGAGGTGTTCCGGCGCTCGTACGAGCTGGAGTACGGCTCGGCGACGCTGGAGGTGCAGTGCGACGCCTTCGCGCCCGGTGAGCGGGTGCTGGTGGTGGACGACGTGCTGGCCACCGGTGGCACCATCGGCGCCTCGCTGGACCTGGTGAAGGAGGCCGGGGCCCGGCTGGCGGGTGTCGTGGTGCTGATGGAGCTGGGCTTCCTGGACGGCCGCGAGCGGCTGTCCGGGCACCTGGACGGCGCTCCGCTGGAGACGCTGGTCACGGTCTGAGGGACCTCTCGGAGGACGGCGGTCGGAACATCCGACCGCCGTCCTCCCGTTTCCGGGCCCGGCCGGATGAACACCCCGGCGCCCGGCTCGGTACCATGAAGATTCATCCCCTCCCGGTTGTACCCGACCGTTCGGGTCTCGGCAGGGGTCGGCCCGGTGCCCCGAGGAGTTGTCCTTGCCCGACGAGGTTGTGCCCACGGCCGCAGCGGCCGCCCCCGAAGACCGTCCCACGCCCTCGGGGGCCACCCCGGCACGCCCGGCGCCCACCTCCTCGCGTTCGCTCGGCCCCTCCGGCCGCGGTTCCACCGGCGGCATGCGGGCCCGGCTGGCCCGGCTGGGCGGCCAGCGCTCCAGCGTGCTGAACCCCGTCCTGGAGCCGCTGTTCCGCTCGATCCGGGCCAACGACCCCAAGGCCGACCCGGCGCTGCTGCGCGACATCGAGAAGGCGTACGCGGTCGCCGAGAAGTGGCACCGCGGGCAGAAGCGCAAGAGCGGCGACCCGTACATCACCCACCCGCTGGCCGTGGCGACGATCCTGGCCGAGCTCGGCATGGACGCCCCGACCCTGATGGCCGGGCTGCTGCACGACACCGTCGAGGACACCGACTACGGCCTGGAGACCCTGCGCAAGGACTTCGGCGACTCGGTGGCCCTGCTGGTGGACGGCGTCACCAAGCTGGACCGGGTCAAGTTCGGCGAGGCCGCGCAGGCCGAGACCGTCCGCAAGATGGTCGTGGCGATGGCCAAGGACCCTCGGGTCCTGGTGATCAAGCTGGCCGACCGCCTGCACAACATGCGCACGATGCGCTACCTCAAGCGGGAGAAGCAGGAGAAGAAGGCCCGCGAGACGCTGGAGATCTACGCCCCGCTGGCGCACCGGCTGGGCATGAACACCATCAAGTGGGAGCTGGAGGACCTCGCCTTCGCGATCCTCTACCCCAAGATGTACGACGAGATCGTCCGGCTGGTCGCCGAGCGCGCCCCCAAGCGGGACGAGTACCTGGCGACCGTCATCGACCAGGTCCAGGCCGACCTGCGCGGCGCCCGGATCACCGCCTCCGTCACCGGCCGGCCGAAGCACTACTACTCGGTCTACCAGAAGATGATCGTCCGGGGCCGGGACTTCGCCGAGATCTACGACCTGGTGGGCATCCGGGTCCTGGTCGACACCGTCCGCGACTGCTACGCGGCGCTGGGCACCATCCACGCGCGGTGGAACCCGGTGCCGGGGCGGTTCAAGGACTACATCGCGATGCCCAAGTTCAACATGTACCAGTCGCTGCACACCACGGTGATCGGTCCCGGCGGCAAGCCGGTCGAGCTGCAGATCCGCACCTTCGACATGCACCGGCGGGCCGAGTACGGCATCGCCGCGCACTGGAAGTACAAGCAGCGCGCGGTGGCCGGGGCGTCCAAGGTCCGCACCGACACCCCGACCCAGGTCCGCAAGGACGACAAGGCCGGCGCCGTCAACGAGATGGCCTGGCTGCGGCAGCTGCTGGACTGGCAGAAGGAGACCGCCGACCCGGGCGAGTTCCTGGAGTCGCTCCGCTTCGACCTGGCCAGTAACGAGGTCTTCGTCTTCACCCCCAAGGGCGACGTGATAGCCCTGCCGGCCGGCGCGACCCCGGTCGACTTCGCCTTCGCGGTGCACACCGAGGTCGGCTACCGGACGATAGGCGCCCGGGTCAACGGGCGGCTGGTGCCGCTGGAGTCGACCCTGGAGAACGGCGACACCGTCGAGGTGTTCACCTCCAAGGCGGAGAACGCCGGACCGTCCCGGGACTGGCTGGGCTTCGTCAAGTCGCCGCGCGCCCGCAACAAGATCCGCGCCTGGTTCTCCAAGGAGCGCCGCGAGGAGGCGATCGAGCACGGCAAGGAGGCGATCGTCCGGGCGATGCGCAAGCAGGGCCTGCCGATCCAGCGGATCCTGACCGGCGACTCGCTGGTCACCCTGGCCCACGAGATGCGCTACCCCGACATCTCCTCGCTCTACGCCGCGATCGGCGAGGGGCACGTCGCCGCGCCGAACATCGTGCAGAAGCTGGTCCAGGCGCTCGGCGGCGAGGAGGGCGCGACCGAGGACCTGGCGGAGACCGCCACCCCGACCCACGACAACCGCCGCGCGGCGCGCCGCCGGGCCAAGGGCGACCCGGGCGTGATCGTCAAGGGCGTCGAGGACGTCTGGGTCAAGCTGTCCCGATGCTGCACCCCGGTGCCGGGCGACCCGATCGTCGGCTTCGTCACCCGCGGCAACGGCGTCTCGGTGCACCGCGCCGACTGCGTCAACGTGGAGGCGCTGAGCCAGCAGCCGGAGCGCATGATCGACGTCGAGTGGGCCGCCACCCAGTCCTCGGTCTTCCTGGTGGCCATCCAGGTCGAGGCGCTGGACCGCTCCCGGCTGCTCTCGGACGTCACCCGGGTGCTCTCCGACCAGCACGTCAACATCCTGTCGGCGGCGGTGCAGACCTCCCGGGACCGGGTGGCGATGAGCCGCTTCACCTTCGAAATGGGCGACCCGAAGCACCTGGGCCACGTGCTCAAGGCGGTGCGCGGCGTCGAGGGCGTGTACGACGTCTACCGCGTCACCTCCGCCCGCAAGTAGCGGCGGGTACGCGGGAGCGGCAGGTACGCGGAAGGCCCCCGGGAGCGGTCCCGGGGGCCTTCGTCGTCCAGCGCGTCAGCAGGTCAGCCGCTGAACTCCTCCTGGCTCCGGTGCGCCTGCTCCAGCAGGGTCCGCACGCCGTCCAGCTCGGACTCCAGCTTGGCGATCCGGGAGGCGTTGCCCGCCGCGCGGGCCTTGTCCAGGTCGGCCTGGATCTTGTCGGCCTTGGCCTGGAACAGGCCCACCATGCCGGCCGCGCGGGCCTTGGCCTCCGGGTTGGAGCGCCTCCACTCGGCGTCCTCGGCCTCGCGGATGGCCCGCTCGACCGCGTTCAGCCGGCCGTCCAGCTTCGGACGGACGTCGCGCGGCACGTGCCCGATCGCCTCCCAGCGCTCGTTCACCTCGCGCAGCGCGGCCTTGGCGGCCTTGAGGTCGGTGATCGGCAGGATCGCCTCGGCCTCGGCGGCCAGCGCCTCCTTGAGCTTCTGGTTCTCCACCTGCTCGGCGTCCCGCTCGCTGAACACCGCGGAGCGGGCCTGGAAGAAGACGTCCTGGGCGCCGCGGAACCGCGCCCACAGCTCGTCCTCGATGTCCCGCTGCGCCCGGCCGGCGGCCTTCCAGCGCGCCATCAGGTCGCGGTAGGAGGCCGCGGTGCTGCCCCAGTCCGTGGACGAGGACAGCGCCTCGGCCTCGGCGACCAGCGCCTCCTTGGTCTGCCGGGCCCTCTCGCGCTCGGCGTCCAGGGTGGCGAAGTGCGCCTTGCGGTGCTTGGAGAAGACCGAGCGGGCGTGCGAGAAGCGGTGCCACAGCTCGTCGTCGCTCTTGCGGTCCAGCCGCGGCAGGCCCTTCCAGGTGTCCACCAGGGCGCGCAGCCGGTCGCCGGCCTCCCGCCACTGGGTGGACTCGGCGAGCTGCTCGGCCTCGGCGACCAGCGCCTCCTTGGCCGCGCGGGCCTCCTCCTGGGCCTTGGCGCGGGCGGCCTTGCGCTCCTCGCGCCGGCTCTCGATCTCGCCGGCGAGCGTGTCCAGCCGCTTGGCCAGGCCCTCCAGGTCACCGACCGCGTGCCCCTCGACGACCTGGGCGCGCAGGTGCTCCAGCGCGGCCTGGGCGTCCTTGGCGGCCAGGTCGGTGGTGCGCACCCGCTTCTCCAGCAGGCCGATCTCCACCTCGATGCCCTGGTACTTGCGCTCGAAGTAGGCGAGGGCCTCCTCGGGCGAGCCGGCCTGCCAGGAACCGACGACGCGTTCACCGTCGGCCGTCCTGACGTAGACCGTGCCCTGCTCGTCCACACGGCCCCACGGGTCGCTGCTCATAGCGCGTCCTCCACATGACGTCGCGCCCGCGCCGGGGCGGCGCGCGTCCGTCGTCCACAGTTGATGTGCGACGGACCGAAAGAAGTCCGCCGTCCCCGTCCGCCGTGCCTTGCTGCCGAGGGTGACGGCCAGGCGGGTGCGGGCACCCTATACAACGCCAACATAGGCGACCAGGCCCGGTGCTGTCCGCATCCGGGCCGGGCGATTTCGGCCCGGGGCCGTGGGGGGGGGGGGGGGAGGCGGGCTCACAACAGGAGGGGGGGGGGGGTGACAGCGGACGCAGAGACAGGGAGGGGGGGGGGGGGAGGGAGATGGGGGGAGCCGGCAGAGAAAA